>CATEPI010000016.1:0-57894 GCA_949525845.1 uncultured Eubacteriales bacterium | reverse complement strand
TTTCAATTTGCCGCTTTTGGCCTGACCACATATCTGCCCACAGACAGAGAAAAACCGAGGGACTCTGGATTTTGCGATCCGGAGTCCCTCAGCATATGTCAGCCAGCTTGCTTTGCCAATCTCATCCTCTCCTTTTCTACGGCAATCTCCGCTTTCATCTGGAGGATCATCTCTGCCAACAGCCGCTCACATTCCTCGCTGGTGTTGGAATAGACATTGTGGGGATGCTTTTTGCCGTCCGGCCAGACGGGGGAGTAGCGGCCCTCCCACAGATGGTCGTTGATCTGAGTGACACACCCAGTACCGGCTTTGCGGCGTTTACCTTTGTGAGCCTGAAATGTACTGGGCACAAGTTTTCGTGGTGCTGATTGATCCTCTGTTTGGGGCTTGGCCTTACCAATCCCCCCTTCTTTGCCATATGGATGGCCTGCCGGGTGGTGATTTCCGTGCCGGCGGTCTCAATGACTAGGTTGCAGCTCGCGCCGCCGGTCAGCTTCCGTACGGCCTCGACGACGTCCTCGTCTTTGCCGTTGATGACCCCGTCCGCCCCCGGCTCCAGCGCCTTTTCCAGGCGCTTGGGCATCACGTCCACCACATACACCCGGCTGACCCCCTCAGCCTTCAGGGCCATCATGGACACCAGGCCGATGCACCCCGCGCCCATCACCACGGCGGTCTGGCCTGCGTGAGCGCCGCCCTGGTTGGCCGTGTGGAACCCTACTGCCAGTGGCTCAATCAGCGCCCCCTCCAGGGTACTGACGTTCTCCGGGAGCTGAAGCACAGCGCCGCCTCGTGGGCCACGTACTCCTGGAACACGCCGTCCACCGGGGGCGTGGCGAAGAACACCACATTGGGGCAGAGGTTGTATTTCCCCTGGCGGCAGAACTCACAGTGGCCGCAGGTCTTGCCCGGCTCCAGGGCCACCCGGTCCCCCACCTTGAGGTGGGTCACATTGCTGCCCACCTCCACCACAGTGCCGCCGGGCTCGTGGCCTAGGACAAAGGGAGGCTTCACCACATAGTCCCCGATGGCGCCCGTCTCATAGTAGTGCATGTCACTGCCGCAGATGCCCACATACTCCAGCTTTACCAAAACCTCGTCCGCCTTGGGTGCGGGAATGGGCCGCTGGGTGTACTCCATCTTGCCGATGCCCTCCATCACTGCTACCTTCATTGTTCCGTTCATTGCTGTTTCCTCCTTAATATTTTATAACTTTCATAAAGCGTTTATGTAAGCGTCTGCATTAAAGCACAGACCTGCCAGCCCTGTCAAGAGGGCAAATGATTTTCGGCAGTTCCCACATTTTTTAGATACAAATTTTGTGCAAAAAGGGACGCCGCCCCGTTTTCGGAGCAGCGTCCTGTTATAGCGTCTGTAAAAATCGTTCCACCTGCGTCAGCGCCGCCCCCACGGCGGAGGCCTCCAGCCGGTAGCGGCAGTATTTGAGGTAGGAGGATTCCGGCTGAAATGTGTTGCGCGCCTCCAGCAGCGGCCGGAAGGGCCCGCCGAATTCCTCCAGAAACGCCCCCACGTAGCCGCCCACAATCACGTCACAGTCAAAGCTCATGTGCAGGTTGTTGACGGCGATGGCCAGATACTCCAGATACTCCCGCCAGACCGCCTGTTTTTCCCTGTTGCCCTCCCGCAGGCCGTCGAAGAAGGCGGCCAGGTTTCCCTCCGCCCTGTCCGACAGCACCCGCGCGGAGCAGTAGGCGTCCAGACAGCCCTCCTTGCCGCAGTAGCAGCGCCGTCCCCTGGGGACCAGGGTGTTGTGGCCGAACTCGCCGGCCCGGAGGTGGTTGCCCATATACGGGGAGCCCTCCGCCAGAATCGCGCCGCCCACGCTGTTGCTTAACGAGAGATAGACCAGATTTCCGGCGGTGGAGGCGCCATAAATTTCGGCAAATCCTGCGGCGTTGGCGTCGTTGATAAAGCCGCAGGGATAGGAGATGTAGCGGCTCAGCATATCCAGCGGCACATCCCGCAGGTCTAAAATGTGGGAGTACCGCAGTAGGCCGGCCTCGCTGTCCACAATGCCGGGCAGGGAGATTCCGACGCCTAACAGGGTCCCATCGGCGCACTCGTCCCCCATGACGCTCTGGACCAGCTCCCCCAGCCCCTGCAAATAGGCGTCGTCCAGGGAAAAGGGGCGTGATTTCCGCTGGTAGCGCACCACCTGGCCGCTCAGGTCCACCAGCACAACGCTCACATGGTTCCCGGTCAGGTCCAGCCCGATGGCCAGTCTGGCGTCCCGGACCGGCGCGTAGGCCTTCGCCTTGCGGCCCCCCGTGGACTCGTACTGTCCAACCTCCTGCACCAGCCCCAGCTCGACCAGCTCCTTGACATTCTGCAAAATGGTCGGCCAGCTCAAGGCCAGCTGCTGGGACAGCTCCATTTGGGAAATGCGTTCACAGGATAGAATACAGCGCAGGGTGTTGGTGCGGTTGCGGCGCTTCACATCCATATTGCTGGCGGGAGTTGTTTTCATTTGCTCACCATCCGTTGTATGTTTTATAAAGGCTTTACAATACATAGGATAGAGGATTTGGACATGGATTGCAAGATATTTTTGCGCTGGCGGCAAAGCGGGCCAGTTCCTGTTCGCTGTGAGAAAAGATCATGATCCACCGCGTGACAGCTCTTTTTGAACCTCCCAGCATATTTCGGTCAGGAGGAATGGAAGCCCTTCCTCCTGTGCCGCGCCGGCCTTTGTGACATAGCCGTACTCATAGGCCATGTGCTCCGGCTGAATCGGCACCGCCGCCAGCTCATTGCGCGCCAGAATTTTGGAATGAACATGGCAGGAGATCATGACCAGATCATCCATAGATTCCAGCATATCCAAATTACCCGCCCGCCCGACTCCGCGGCAGATGCCTTTTGAGCGGGGCAGGGCGGTTTTTTCCGGGTGAAAATGGATTCCGATGGGGTCGAAATAGGTCACGCTCAGCATCAGCCGAGCCTGATCGTAGTGAATAGAGGGCGGGGCGGTCTCTGGATGATACAGTCTGCTGGAGCGGTGGACCACCCCGTAGGCGGGGCTCTGGGCCAGGGTGTGGTACTCCAGCTCCCGGCGGGCGAAGTAGGCCAGCAGTTCACCCTTCATCTCTGTCCCAAAGGTGAGGAACGCCGCCTGGGAGGCCCCCTTTGCCACCCGGTCAAACAGCTCCAGGCAGTTGTAGTACTCCTCGCACTGGACCGCAAGCTCCGGCCGGCGGCGTGCGGCCTCCCAAATGGAATTGACGAACAGGGAGGAGGGCACGCAGGCCAGATGGACCCGGCGGTTCTCCGCCTGGCGGCACGCCCGGGCCAGGGCGGACAGCCGGTCCAGCAGCCCCTCCGCCTCCCGCAGGAACCGCTCCCCCTGGGGGGTAGGACGCATCCCCTGCCGGGTGCGGATGAACAGGGAAAAGCCCAGGGACTGCTCCAGCTCGGCGATGGCGCGGCTCAGGTTGGGCTGAGCCAGATACAGCTCCCGGGCCGCGCGGGTCACCGAGCCGCAGCGGTACACCGCCAGGGCGTATTGCAGGTATTTCAGCTCCAGCTGCTCCATAGCCTCTCCCTCCCCGTATATTCCCGTGTATTATATCATTTTTGATATGGGAAGTAAATGGATTATATATTTTTCAGATGAGAAGTTCTATGGTAAGATAATGTCACAAAAAACAGCGGCTGTGTTTGTGAAAAAATGAGCGATACGCTGAAGGAGGACCAATATGGGTTATTTTGATGTGGCAAATTCCCCGCTCCTCTATCTCCTGGTGGCGGCCGGCATTTTGTATATCGTCGGGCTGTCCGCCGTCTTTCTCCGCAAGGCCTGGAAGCGCTGTCTGGAGCTGGGGGTCTCCAGAGAGAAGCTGCGGGCCATCGCCCGCAGCTCCGCCGTGTTTACCGTCGTTCCCTCCATCTCCATCGTGATTGGCCTGTTCACCCTGTCCACCGTGCTGGGGGTGCCCTGGCCCTGGTACCGTCTGTCGGTTGTGGGCTCTGTAAACTACGAGCTGATGGCGGCGGACATGGTGGCCGACGGCATGGGCTACAGCTCGGTGAGCGAGATGACCACCCAGGCCTATTACAGCGTGTTTGGCGCGGTGATGTTTGTGATGAGCATCTGTATTCTGGCCGGCATTATCATCAACATCTTCGCTGTGGAGAAGATTCAAAACAGCATGAACAAGCTGAAAAAGAAGCGGGGCGACTGAGGCGCCATTTTCAACTCCTGCTTCTTCCTGGGCATCGTGGCGGCCTTTACCCCCCTGATCTTTGCCTCGGGGACGGTGTATGCCCTGACCTTCCTGGTGAGCATGGGGGTGGTGGCCCTGTGCGTGCTGTGTATGCGGCGCTTCAAGCTGAACTGGATGGGGAGCTTTATCATGTCCATTTCGCTGATTGTCAGCATGGCGGCCTCCGTCTTTCTGGAACGGCTGCTGAAATAGGAGGTGCTTTGTATGAAACAGACTGACAGCTATACCCGCTCCATCCACCGCACCGGCCGGATCGGGAGCGTTCTGGCCATCCTCTGGATGCTGGGCATCCCGGCCGTGATGTGCGGGGTGTATCACATGTTCCCCTCGGTTCCCGACCTGCTGCTGTTTGGCAGCGGCCTGCTGGCTATGTATGTGCCCACCGCCATCTCAGAGGTCATTACTTATGTGCCCATGCTGGGCTCCGCCTCCTACATCACCTTTATCACCGGAAATATCTCCAATCTGAAGCTGCCCTGTGCCCTCAACGCCCTGGAGATGGCCGACGTGGAGCAGAACAGCGACGCCGGCGACGCGGTGGCTACAGTTGCGGTGGCGGTCTCCTCCATTGTCACCACGGTGATTGTCGCCCTGGGGGTGCTGCTGCTGCTCCCCCTCCAGCCGGTGCTGGAGAGCGAGCCGGTGCGGATTGCGGGCAGCTATATGCTCCCCGCCCTGTACAGGTGCCTATTCCTCAGCCAGATGACCAACAAGGCGGGCGGCACCGTCATTCAGGGAAAAATCAAGGCGGCGGTCCTACCCGGCATCCTGGTGTTTGTCGTCCATGTGTTTGTCACGCCGGTGAATCGGGGGCTGGCTATCCTGGCCTGCATCCCCCTGTGCATGGCGTGCGCCTGGGTGCTGTACCGGATCGGGCAGATTAAGGTGGTCCATTTGGAAGCGGACGGAAAGGAAGGAATCCAATGAGTTATTTGCAGCGGGCTCAAGAGCTGTATGAGCAGATGGTCAGCGACCGGCGGTATCTCCACCAGCACCCGGAGGTGGGGATGGAGCTGCCGGAGACCACGGAATATGTGATAAAGCGGCTGACGGAGATGGGCTATCAGCCCCAGCGGATTGGCGGAGGCGTCACCGCCACCGTGACCGGAAATCCACAGGGAAAGGTGTTCCTCCTCCGGGCCGATATGGACGCCCTGCCTATGGAGGAGAAAAGCGGCCTGCCCTTTGCCTCCCAACGGAGCTGCGCCCACACCTGCGGCCATGATATGCACACCGCCATGCTGCTGGGCGCGGCCCAAATGCTGAAGGAGCGGGAAAAGGAGCTGAACGGGACCGTCAAATTTATGTTCCAGCCCGGGGAGGAGGTGCTGGCCGGGGCCAAATCCATGGTGGAGGCCGGTATTTTGGAAAACCCCCACGTGGACGCAGCCATGGGGGCACACATGATTCCCATGATTCCGGTGGGCCTGGGCGGCTACGGGACCGGAGTGGTCTCGGCCTCCAGCGACCACCTGGTCATCCGGATTGCGGGCAAGGGCGGCCACGGCGCCCACCCCCACACCGCTGTGGACCCCATCAACATCGGCGTCCACATCCACCTCGCCCTTCAGGAGCTGATCAGCCGGGAGGTGGACCCGGCGGAGACGGTTGTGCTCACCTTCGGAAAATTCCAGGGGGGCGAGGCCGCCAACATTATCCCCGCCTCGGTGGTGATGGAGGGCACTCTGCGCACCTTTAACGAGGAACTCCGAGCCCGCCTGCTGGCGCGGATTGAGACCGTTTGCACCCACACGGCGGAGGCCTTCCAGGGCAGCGCCCAGGTGACCAACCTCTGTTCCACCTGTGCCCTGGTCATTGACGAGGACACGGCTCAATCTGTGGCCCGCGGGTGGCAAAAGGAGGGGCTGAAAATGGTCCTTCGGAGCGACAAAATGAGCGGCTCGGAAGATTTTTCTGAGGTGGCTGCCCATGTCCCCTCCACCTTTTTTGTGATGGGTGGCGGAACTGCGGAGGACGGCTGCGGCGTCGGTCTCCACAGCCCGGAGATTCGATTCCGGGAAGAAGCGCTCATTTACGGCGCGGCGGCTTACGCCTCCGGTGCGGAAGCGTGGTTGGGGACACACTGAGAAAACAAAGGGTACCAGGTAGGAAGGATAAACTTCCTGCCTAGTATAATATTTCTTTGCATGTATTTGTGTTAGCGGTGAACTGAAAAAACATCAGGGACATTTTTGTAGTCACCAAGTAGAATAACATCCGGTGACAATTTATCTGTGTATAAGGCCCTGCGATGGACGGCATATTTGTAGAGGGTGCGTGGCGCACAGACTCGAAGACAGTCCTTTGAAGCGATAATCTTGTATGTACAGCCGATGGTTGCTCGAAGAAGGAAACTTTTCCACTCCTCTTCGGTAGTAATTACTGTTACACCTGCATTGTAGAGCACCATAGGGGCGGAATCGGTTAATTCGCAAAGCCTACGAAGTTCGTGTGTGCGATTATAATCTTCGATCCATATAGTTTTTCCCCATATATTTGCATCAAACCAAGAAATTCGACGAACATGTAAAAGATAATATGTTGTTTCCGGCAGAGGCCTTCCAAACGTAACAGCGGGGGCTATGGATTGAAGATCCTCGATTAAGTGCTGTTCAACAGAAAGAAAAAGCTGTTGAAAGGGGATAGAAAATATTTCTGCCAGTTTTTCCGCCGTTTGCTTGTTACTTGTCCAATTGCTGGCCTCAAAACGGTTGACTGTTCTTGTAGAACAAGGAATTAAGGCAGCTAATTGCTCTATGGTCATCCTTTTTGCCTTTCGCAAATCTTTTAAAGCCAGAGAGCCATAATATACATACATGTTCTTCATTGTGGTTTCAACTCCTTTCGACATTATCGTAACATATCTTAAGAGAAAATGCTACGACAGGTTTTTTGTTGCGAAAACCAGGTGAAACCATTGGGGTCCAATGGTTTTTTAGATTTTAAAGGGGCTCGAATTTGGCCAAAATGTTTGTGCTGTGAGCCTGTATATGGTCTATACGGTTTCGTTCTGCCTCTGTCTGGCACGAGCGTAAGTACGGAGGGAAAACCTTGCATCACAGTGGCCTGGTATTGCCCCCGATTTGCGGGCGCTATGCCCGCTATCTGGAGGAACATTACGCAAGGTTTGAAATTACAAATAAAAGCAGTGAATTGCTTGCCTCTTTGCCTGATTTATGATATAAATGAGACGGTAACATATGTAACACTCTGTAGATACGGGGGACTGTTTCGTGGATATCAGCCTGGAAAAACAAAAAAAGTTGGCTTATGTGGCTCAAAAATACTATATCGAGGATCAAAAGCAGAGTGATATTGCCCGGGATTTAGGGGTGTCCCGGCCGCTGATCAGCCGGATGCTGTCAGAGGCGCGGGAGCTGGGCATTGTGGAGATCACGATTCACGAGCCGGGGGCCCGGGAGGCCCGGCTGCTGGAGCGGTTGCAATTATCCAGCTCCATCCGGGGCGGTATTCTGGTGGAGGATGGCGCCAACGACGACGCGACAAACCGCCTGCTCTCCCAGGGGGCGGTGGAGCTGTTGCGTCAGCTGGGGGTCCGCCGGCTGGGGGTGGGCTGGGGCTATTTGATCGGTCAGCTGGTGTCCTGGCTGGAGGAGAACCCCCAGCCCAACAGTACAATTACCGACATCTGCCCTCTGGTGGGCAACGCCAGCATCCCCGCCCGCAACTACCAGTCCAACGAAAATGTCCGCCTGATGGCCCAGCAGATGGGGGCCACCCCCCACTTTCTGTACCTCCCGGCCCTGCCCGAGAGCCTGGAGGAGAAGCAGCTGCTGTGCTCCACCGAGGTCTACCGCCAGATTCAGCAGCAGTGGGAAAGGCTGGACACGGCGCTGGTCAACATCGGGGACTACCCCTCCAGCCCTGACTTTGCTTCTCTGGTCCGGTACGGCAATCTGCTTCAACAGCAGCGGGCCTGCGGGCGGATGCTGATTTACTACTTTAACGAAGACGGCTTTATTATCCAGTCGGAGCAGGATTTTGCCATCCAGATACCCATTGACATCCTGAAGCGCTGTCCCAACATTATTGGCGTCTGCTCTGCCAATACCAGCGCCAAGGCCCTGCGCGGGGCTCTGAAGTCCGGCTTTTTCACGCACATTGCGGCGCGGGCGGAGCTGATTAAAACATTGCTGGATCGGTAAGTAATATTTGTAACCCCTCAGGCGGCCTTGTCCGGCTGTAGGGGTTATTTTTTTGTCTATTTCCACCAATTTAGTGGCGGCATTTCTGTCAATTACGGGGAAAATATTTTTGAATTGACTTATGTAACACTACATAGTAATATAAAAGCACAGATGTAACATTTGTGCTTTTGGAAAATTCTTCAGCGAACAAAATTAACTGACTTGACATGAGAGAGGAGGTGAACGCAATGACAAAAACCGAATTTGCCGCCCGGCTGAAGCACGGCTGCGCGTCTGTCATGGCGGCGGAGGGGGAACTGACCGAGATTGACTCCCACTTCGGCGACGCCGACCACGGTCTGACCATGACGAAAATTGCAAAAGCCATCGACCAGGCGGTGGAACAGGCGGATGGAGGCATTCAAGCCATGCTGGACGATGCGGCTATGGCGGTTATGACGCTGAACGGCGGCAGCGCCGTCCCTCTGTGGAACACCTGGCTGGACGGGCTGCAGGAGGAGGCGCCCGCCGGTGACAAGATCGACACGGCGCAGCTCCAGGCCATCTTTGCCAGGGCGCTGGAGGAGCTGAGCGACATGTCCGGGGCCAAGGTGGGGGACAAGACCATGATGGACGCCCTGATTCCCGCCAGCCAGGCCATCGCCGCCTACACAGGCGATGAGGCCAGACTCTTTGCCGCCGCCCGGGCCGCGGCGGAGGGGGCCGAGGCCAGCAAACAGTTTGTATCCAAATTCGGGCGGGCCAAGAGCTACGGGGAGAAGACCATCGGCACCCCCGACGCCGGGGCCATGTCCATGTCTTACTTTTTCCAGGGCCTGGCACAGGCCTGAACCGACTATTTTAAAGGAGGCAGTTTTATGAAGATGAAGAAGTTTATCAACGCGCCCGAGACCATCACCGATGAGGAGCTGGTGGGCCTGGGTCTGGCTTACCCCGATATTCTGGATGTGGACGGCCACCTGGTGATCAGCAAGGACCTGGCTGATGCCGACCGGGTGACCATCGTCACCTACGGCGGCTCCGGCCACGAGCCCGCCCAGGCCGGCTTTGTGGGCAAGGGGATGCTGGACGTCCAGGCGGTGGGCGATATCTTTGCCGCCCCCAACGGCCAGTTGGTGTTCGACGCCATGAAGCTGGCTGACAAGGGCCACGGCGTACTGCTGCTCACCCTGAATTACGCCGGCGACCAGCTGGCCGGCAAGCAGGCCATGAAGCTGGCACAGAAGGCGGGACTGAACGTGCGCCAGGTGGTCACCGGCGAGGAGATTCAGTACGACCCCAACGGCGAGGATAACAAGCGGGGCCTGGCCGGGGCGGTGGCCCTGTACCACATCGCCGCGGCGGCGGCCCGGGAGGGTAAGAGCCTGGACGAGGTGGCCGCCATCGCCCAGCGGTACGCCGACAGCATGGCATCTGTCACTGTGAAATCCACCGACGCCACCCACCCCCAGAACGGCATGTCCTTCGGCGACCTGGGGGAGACCGACCTGATGGAGATCGGGGCCGGCCAGCACGGCGAGGGCGGCGGCGTCCGGGTGCCCATGATGTCTGCCAAGGACACCGTGGCCCAGGCTCTGTGCAAGAACCTGGAACTGAAGGCCGGGGACAAGGCTTTTGTCATGATTAACGGCTGCGGCGCCACCACCATGATGGAGATGTTGGTGCTGTTTAAGGATACCGTGGAGTATCTCAAGGCCATGGACGTGGAAGTGGTGGCCAGCATGGTGGGCGAGATTCTCACCGTGCAGGAGGCCGGCGGCTTCCAGATGAACATTGCCAAGTGGGACGAGGAGTTTATCCGGCTGTGGAACACCCCCTGCCACACCCCCGCCTACAGTAAGGAGTAAGATATGGCTGACAATATTGGAACAAGGCGGCCCACGACTACCATCTGGACGTGCCTGCCGCCCAGGAGGGCTTTTATGTGAAGGGGGCCGCCCACTGCGACTGGGGCATGAAAGCCCGGATGGCCCGGATGTTTGATGCCAGGTCGGGTAACACCGTCATGCTGGCTTTTGACCACGGCTACATCATGGGCCCCACCGCCGGGCTGGAGCGCATCGACCTGGTAATTCCGCCCCTGATCCCCTATGTGGACGTGCTGATGGGTACCCGGGGCATGTTCCGCTCCTGCGTCTCCCCCTCCGCCCGGGTGGGGCGGTGCCTCCGGGTGACCTACGACTCCACCGTCCTCTACGACGACATGTCCAACGGCGGGGGCTTCTCCGGCGATATGGAAAACGCCCTGCGGATGAACGCCGACTGTGTGGCTGTGCAGACCTTCATTGGAGCCCCCGGCGAGAGCCGCTCCCTGGAGCTGCTCTCCCGTACCGCCGACGCCGGGGCCCGCTACGGCGTGCCCACCCTGGGCGTGGTGGCCGTGGGCAAGGAGATGGAGCGCACGGAGAAGTTCTTCCTGCTGGCCACCCGGGTGCTGGCGGAGAACGGGGCCAACATCGTCAAGAGCTACTACTGCGAGGGCTTTGAGAAGGTGGCCGCCGCCTGCCCCGTGCCCATTGTCATCGCCGGCGGCAAGAAGCTGCCCGAGGCGGAGGCCCTGGAGATGGCGTATAAGGCCATCCAGGAGGGGGCCCACGGGGTGGACATGGGCCGGAACATCTTCCAGTCCGATTCCCCGGCGGGCATGGCCCAAGCCATCGGCAAGGTGGTTCACGAGGGCTATACCCCTGCCCAGGCCTACGAGGTCTATCAGGAGATTAAGAACCGGCAGTAAAAAAGGGAGGGCCCCGAAAGGCCCTCCTCACAAAGGAGGAAAATTTATGTCAGCTGAGTACATGCACATCGGGATTCCCATTACCAACCGCAAGCCCAACATGGTCTACAACGAGGGGGCCAAATTCTGGGTGAGCCAGGTGGACGACTACGACTACAAGATCGAGTACCTGAAATTTGAGGAGGGCACCCCCTTCCCCGAGGAGATCCACCGCCATCCCCACATGGCCTATAAGGTGGACGACCTGAAGAAGTACATCGCCGACGCCGACAGCGTGATCTGCGGCCCCATGGACGCCAACGACAAGGGGGACCGGCTGGCCTTTGTCTGGAAGGACGGGGCCATCTTGGAGCTGTATCAGGAGGCGTAATCCGGTATCTGATATTTGTGACAGCAGGGGAGTGCGTGCGAAAGCAGCACCCCCTGTTTTTATGGCCCGATCGCTCCCTGATAGATACGGGTGTTTTTGTGGCGGGAATAGCGGCAAACTGCGTAAGAAACCCCCTTCAATCCAAAAGATTCCCCCCTTGGAATTGCCAAATGCCTTTACTATACTGTTACTAATGACAAAAGAAGGGCAAAATACAAGCGCGAACTTTATCAATTTGAAAAACAAAAGGAAGCCGGTGATCGAGTAATGAGGGAGACCATCGTATCCATGCGGGGAATTTGTAAAAGCTTTCCCGGCGTCAAGGCCCTGGACCATGTGGACTTTGACCTGCGTTCCGGGGAGGTTATGGCCCTGCTGGGGGAGAATGGCGCGGGAAAAAGCACGCTGATGAAGGTGCTCAGCGGTGTGTACCAGCGGGATGAGGGTTCCCTGGAAATCTTCGGGAAGCAGTACGGGGACCTGAACCTCAAGCTGGCCCAGGAGGTGGGCGTGGCCATCATCCACCAGGAGCTAAACATGTGTAAACACCTGTCCGTGGCGGAAAACATGTTCCTGGGCAGGGAGAAGCGCAAAGGTATTCGGCTGGACAACGCCAGCATGGAGACCGAGGCCAGGGCCATCCTGGACGAGCTGAAAATTGACCTGGACCCCAGGCAGGTGATGGGCGAGCTGCCGGTGTCCAAACAGCAGATGGTGGAGATTGCCAAGGCCCTGTCCACCAACGCCAAAATACTGATTATGGACGAACCCACCTCCGCCCTCACCGCCCGGGAGATAGACGATCTGTTCCGCATTATCCGGGAGCTGAAAGCCAAGGGCTGCGGCATTGTGTACATCTCCCATCGCCTGGAGGAGCTGCATCACATTGTGGACCGGGTGACCATCATGCGGGACGGCCAGTACATCACCAGTATGGATTTTCAGGGCGTCACCCTGGACGAGATCATCGCCTACATGGTGGGCCGGGAGATTAAGGAGAAGTTCCCCCGGGTGAGCTGCGAGAAGGGGAGAAAGGTCTTTGAGGTGAAGGGCCTCAACGCCGGGCGCATGGTGCGGGACATCGACTTCTCCCTGTATGAGGGGGAGATTGTGGGCTTTGCCGGGCTGATGGGCGCCGGACGCACCGAGACCACCCGGGCCATCTTCGGGGTGGACCCCAAGGACAGCGGCCAGATCATCCTGGACGGCCGGGAAGTGACCATTAAAAGCCCGAAAGACGCCATTCAGGCGGGCATCGTCCTGGCCCCGGAGGACCGGAAGAAGGATGGCCTGTGCACCAAGCTGTCCATCCGGCACAACATTGCTCTGCCCAACCTGGACTTTTTGTGCGATAGGTTCGGCGTAATCAAGTGGGGCATGGAGGCCGAAGCCTGCAACAAGGCGGTACAGGACCTGAAGATCAAGACCCCCAGGGTGGAGATCAACGCGGCCAATCTCTCCGGCGGCAACCAGCAGAAGGTAGTGGTGGGCAAGTGGCTGGCCCGAAACTCCCGGGTGGTCATCTTCGACGAGCCCACCCGGGGCATCGACGTGGCGGCCAAGGTGGAGATCTACCACCTGATGAACCAGCTGAAGCAGCAGGGCATCGCCGTGATGTTTGTCTCCTCTGAAATGCCCGAGGTCATGGGCATTGCCGACCGTATCATCGTCATGTGCGACGGGCGGATCACCGGCGAGCTGATGGCGGAGGACGCCACTCAGGAGAAGATTCTCTCCCTGGCCACCCAGTTTGAGAAGAAAATCGCCATTTAAGGAGGGCTGAAAGAATGAATACAACAAAACCGAATCCCTTGAAGCGCATCCTGAACACCCGGGGTATGGGCGGGGCGCTGACAGCCTTCGCCGGCTTGATTGTCATCTATATCGCCTTCGGCATCATTAACCCCACCGTATTCTCCGGGCAGAACATCATGAACCTGCTGCGCTCCATGTCTAAATACCTGCTCATCGGCATCGGCCAGAGCTACATCCTGATTACCGGCAACATTGACCTGTCCATCGGCTCGGTGGCGGGCATGAGTGCCATGATCTCCGCCACCCTGATGACCAAGGGAATTCACCCCATCGCCGCCATTCTGGTCACCCTGGTGTGCTGTCTGGCCATCGGCGTGCTCAACGGTCTGCTGGTGGGCAAGTGGAAGCTGCCCCCCTTTATCGCCACACTGGGCACCATGTTCGTGGCCCGGGGCGTGGCCTACATTGTCAACCGCAACCGCAACACCGACGCCATCGCCTCCGGCATCGGCAAGGAGGCCGCCGACTCCTTCGGCAACTTCTTCTACTACGGCTCCACCTTCGGCATTTACAACACCTTCTGGATTGCCATTGCCCTGTTTGTGGTATTTTTCTTCCTGCTGTCCACCACCACCAAGGCCTATCTGGTCAGCGCCTTCTGCTCCTTCGTAGTGGGTCTGATTCTGTGCGGCCAGGCTGGCATGGGCAACATGGAGGCCGGCAACATGTATGAGATGTACGGCGTGGCCGCCGGCGTCATCGGCGGTGTGTCCCCCCTGGGCGGCACCGGCATCCTGCTGGGCACCCTGGCCGGCGCAGCGGTGTGGCAGACCCTGGAGAACGGCCTGAACATGATCGGCGCCCAGGTGGGCATCCAGCGGCTGGTCATCGGCATCATCGTTGTGGTGGCCGTGTTCCTGGACGTGGTGGTCCGCAACGGCGCCCGGAAGAAGCCCGCCAAGGCCGGCTGAGCCAACGGAAATTAGACACCGTCAGGTGCTAATTATAAAAAAATAGGAGGATTTATAATGAAAAAGCTTACAGCAATTCTGTGTGCCGCCTGTCTGATGCTCACCGCCATGACCGGCTGCACCAAGCAGAACAATCCCAGCCAGAGCGGAGGCTCCGGCGACATGATCGCTCTGATTACCATGGACTCCATCGACCAGCACTGGATTACCCTGAACGAGGGCGCTCAGAAGGCGGCCGGCGAGCTGGGAGTCAACGTCCAGTTTATGTCTCCCAACACCAAGGACGACGCCCAACAGATCGAGTGCGTCAACAACGCGGTCAGCGCCGGCGCCAAGGCCATCATCGTGGCCGCCAACGGCCCTGATGCCATCTCCTCCGCTCTGAAGGAGGCCAAGGACAAGGGCGTGAAGATTGTCTACGTGGATTCCCCCGCCAATGTGGACGCCGAAGCCACCTTCTCCACTGACAACAAGGCTGCCGGCAAGACCGCTGGCGACGAGATGCTCAAGGCCCTGGAGGCCAAGGGCGTCACCTCCGGCAAGGTGGGCATCATCAACGTAAACGCCGCCACCGACTCCTGCGTCATGCGGGAGGAGGGCTTCCGCTCCGCCTTCGAGGGCTCCGCCTATGAGCTGCTGGAGACCCAGTACGGCGAGGGCGACGCCGCCAAGTCCCAGTCCATCGCGGAGAACTACATCACCCAGGGCGTGGTGGGCATCTTCGGCTGCAATGAGGGCTCCACCACCGGCGCCGGCAACGCCATCAAGGCCACCGGCAAGGCCGACATCATCGGCGTGGGCTTTGACAAGTCCGACGCCATCCTGGGCCTCATCGACGACGGCTACCTGCTGGCCACCATGGCCCAGAACCCCGACGTGATGGGCTACGAGGGCGTGAAGGCCGCGGTGAAGGCCATCAACGGCGAGAGCCTGGGCGGCGCGGTCACCGACACCGGCGTGTCCGTTCTCACCAAGGAGGGCGGCTCCTCCGCCCCTGCCGGCACTACCGCCAGCCAGGAGTGGAAAATCGCCCTGATTACCATGGACTCCATCGACCAGCACTGGGTCACCCTGAACGAGGGCGCCCAGGCCAAGGCCAAGGAGCTGGGGGTCACCGTCACCTTTATGTCCCCCAACACCAAGGACGACGCCCAGCAGATCGAGTGCGTCAACAACGCCGTAGCTGGCAACTACGACGCCATCATGGTGGCCGCCAACGGCCCTGACGCCATCTCCTCCGCCCTGAAGGAGGCCCAGTCCAAGGGCGTAAAGATCGTCTATGTAGACTCCCCCGCCAACGTGGAAGCCGAGGCCACCTTCTCCACCGACAACAGGGCCGCCGGCAAGACCGCCGGTGAGGAGATGCTCAATGCCCTGAAGGCCAAGGGCGTCACCTCCGGCAAGATCGACGTCATCAACGTGAACGCCGCCACCGACTCCTGCGTCATGCGGGAGGAGGGCTTCCGCTCCGCCTTTGAGGGCACCGGCTTCGAGCTGCTGGAGACCCAGTACGGCGAAGGCGACGCCGCCAAGTCCCAGTCCATCGCTGAGAATTACATCACCCAGGGCGTGGTGGGCATCTTCGGCTGCAACGAGGGCTCCACCACCGGCGCGGGCAACGCCATCAAGGCCACCGGCAAGGCCGACATCATCGGCGTGGGCTTTGACAAGTCCGACGCCATCCTGGGCCTGATTAACGACGGCTACCTGCTGGCCACTATGGCCCAGAACCCCGACATGATGGGCTCCAACGGCGTGGAGGCCTGCGTCCAGGCGCTGGAGGGCACCGCCCTGAACGGCGCGGTGACCGACACCGGCGTGTCTGTTCTCACCAAGTGATTTCATAGCAGTTTACGCAGCAGGAACGCCGGTTTTCCGGCGTTCCTGTTGAAATTACCGGGCCAAAATGATAAAGTAGTATAAACGGATTGACGCAGGACGGGCGAAGGTTTGTTTGAAAAGCAGCTCCGTGGGAAGAGAGGCAGCTTATGTGGAAGGTTATTATTGCGGATGACGAGAAGCTGATCTGCCGGCTGATCGAGACGCTGATCGACTGGAAAGCGCTGGACATGGAGATCGTGGGTAAGGCGGAAAACGACCTGGAGGCCCTCCGAATGGTGAAGGAGCTCCGGCCCCACCTGCTGATTACCGATATCCGGATGCCCGGCTGCGACGGCCTGGATCTGATCCGTCAGACCCGGGCGCTCAGTCCGGAGATCGAGATCGTCATCATCAGCGGCTACGCGCATTTTGAATATGCCAAAACCGCCATCGCCTACGGCGTAGGCAGCTATATCCTCAAGCCGGTTAACCAGGCGGAGCTGAAGAAGACCCTGGAAAAGATCGTCCTCCGCCTGGAGGAGCGGGGCAGGAGAGAGCGGACGGAACAGGACCGGGAGGGCGGCCGGCCCGCGCCCCAGCGCCTGCGGGAGGGCCTGATCCGCGATCTGCTGGACGGCAAACGGGGGTTCACCGAGGCGGAGCTGGCCCAAAGCTACCAGTTTCATGTCCAGGATTGCCAGCTTCAGACCTTTTTCCTCAAGCTGGACATGGACGGGGACGAGCTGGGGGACCCGGCCCGGGCCATCATCCGCCAGAAGGCGGAGGAGATGTTCCAGACCGCCGTGCTGCCGGCCTGCAGGGAGGGGGCGCTGTATCTGCGGAATTTTGCCGGATATGGCCTGCTCAGCTACCCGCCCGACCAGCGGGACCGGGTGCGCCGCGGTCTGCGGGAGCTTCTCAAGCAGCTGGAGGCCAACAAAAATCTCTTTGGGCCGGTGGAGTTTACCATCGGCCTGGGCAGGACCATCCAGGGGGCAGGGGAGCTGGCGGACTCCATGGACATCGCCCGGATGGCGGCGGCGGAGCGGCTGATCGAGGGCCGGGGCCGGATGCTGGAGGAGGTGCCTCCCGACTCTGACCTGCCCAGGCAGGCGATTCTGACCCGCTATACCAAGCTGGCGGACCATGGTATCGAAATTTTAGATGAGGAGACCCTGCGCCTGGCTCGAGAGGGGCTCGGGGCCGGGATGACGGCCGTGTCCAGAATCAGCGGGCGGGAGATCTTGGAGCTGGTGCTGGACGCGGGGAAGATTTTTGCGCTGCGGCCAATGCGGGCGGATCGAGCTGCTGTTCCGGGAGCTGGAGCGGCTCCACACCCAGACGCTCCAGGCGCTGAAGCAGCGGCAGGAGAGCGAGACCACGCGCCCCATCCGCATGGCAAAACAGTTTATCCAGGAGAACTACGGGCAGAACATCACCCTGGAGGATGTGTGCGGCGCAGTGGGCTTCAGCTCCGCCTATTTCAGCGCCCTGTTCAAAAAGGAGACCGGGGAGGGCTTTTCCAAATACCTGACTCAGGTGCGGATTGACCGGGCCAAGGAGCTGCTGCGGGAGACCAGCCTGTCTGTGTCCGAGGTGTGCGAGGCGGTGGGATACAGTGACCGGAAGCACTTTACCAAGACCTTCCACAAAATGACCGGCGTAAACCCGGCGGAGTTCCGCCGGCTCTACGGCTGACGGGGGCAGGCCATGAAGCACAGTAATTTACAATACCTGTCCCGCCGCCTGATTGGGGTGGGAGTGGCGGCTCTGGCTCTGATTGTCCTGCTGCTGGCGGCGCTGTGGGCGGCGGCAGTCAGTCTGGGCGGCCATTGGCGGCAGCTGTTTGGGGCGGGGGCTCTGATTCTGCTGCTGCTGGCGGCAGCGGTGTGGATCGTCCGGCCCTTTCTCCGCCTGGAAAGGGAGCTGCGGCATTCTCTGGAGGGTCATACGGGCCTGCCGGGGGAGGAGACGGTCTTTTTGACCCCCGCCAGCCGCCAGGCGCTGGAGTATCTGCGGAGGATGCCGGACTCCTTGGAGCTGATGAAACTGAACAAACGGCAGGCCCAGTATTTGGCCCTGCAAAATCAGATCAATCCCCACTTTCTCTACAACACCTGGAGAGCATCCGCAGCGAGGCCCTGGTCGCCGGGCTGACGGCCCTGGCAGAGATGACCGAGGCTCTGGCCAGCTTTTTTCGCTACACCATCAGCAAGGTGGAGGACCTGGTGTCCGTGGAGGAGGAGCTGCAAAACTGCGAAACCTACTTGAAGATCCAGCAGTACCGCTTTGCCGAGCGCCTCCAGCTCACCATTGAGTGTGACAGCGGGGAGCGGGAGGAAATTTACAACTGCCGCCTGCCCAAGCTGACCATGCAGCCCATTCTGGAGAACAGCATCATCCACGGCACGGAGTGCAAAATCGGAACCGGCCACCTGAAAATCCACCTGGAGCGGACCGCCAGGCTGCTGCTGATCCGCATCTCTGATGACGGGGTGGGTATGGACGAGCAGACCCTGGCCCGAATGAATGGACAGCTGCAAAAAAGCGCCCGGACCGTCGCCGCCCAGGAGGCCCAGGACGCCAAAGCCAGGGGCGGCATTGCCCTGTGCAATGTGAACAACCGCATCCACCTGCTGTTTGGAGAGGAGTACGGGCTGCGGGTATTCTCCGTGCCGGGGGTCGGGACCGATGTGGAGATCTTGCTGCCAGCCATCACCAGCGACCGGGACGTCCCCAATAAAGAGGCGCTGCGCTCCCTGTAGGAGGGTATATGCGAAAAGAAATTCTGCGTATGGACCAGGTGACTTATGAGCATCAGGGGGTCACCCAGCTGGATAATTTCAGCCTGTCGGTGTGGGAGGGTGAGATTTTGGGCCTGGTGCCCGTCAACAACTGGGGGTGGAGGCCCTGTTCTCCCTGCTGACCCAAAATCTGCCCCTGCGGTATGGCTATGTCTATTACCACGAGAAGCTGGTGAATGACTGGCACGACCGCCGGCGGGGGAGCAACCGGGTCAGCGTCATCCGGAACGAGACCTGCCTGGCCAAGGACCTGACGGTGGCGGACAACATTTTCGTGCTGCGGCCCGGCTTTAAAAAATGGCACATCCGGCCCCGCATCCTCCGGGAACAGCTGATCCCCTTTATTCAGGAGATCGGCGTGCCCATCCGGGCGGACACCTACATCGACAGCCTGACCACCTTTCAGCGCTTTGTGGTGGAGCTGCTGAGGGCGGTGGTGGCGGGAAGCCGCCTGATTGTGCTGGAGAACGTGGACGCCTTTATTAGCGAGAGCGAGCTGGCCAAGCTCCAGGAGATTCTGCTGCACTACGCCGGAAAGGGCACCTCCTTCCTCTACCTCTCCGCCCACTTTGAGGAGACCCTGCGCTTCTGCTCCAGGACGGCGCTGATGTCAAACGGACGCATCCTGAAGTGCTTTGACTGGAAAAGCGGCAGCGAGGATTTCCTCTCCCTGCCCTGTGTGGGCGACTATGACCGCTGGGTCCAGGCCCGGCTGGAGGAGCCGGTGAGGGAGCGGGCGGACAGGGCGGCGCTGGAGGTGAACGCCCTATACTGCGGGAATCTCCGGAATGTGGACTGCGGGTGAACGCCGGGGAGTGCGTGGTGGTGCAGGATATGGACGACTGCGCCCTGAGCGACTTCCTGGCCGTTTTGGAGCACGGACGGCCGGAGCGCGGCCAGCTTCTGGTGGGAGGGCGGCCCCTGGTCGGCCGTCTGGACCGGAGCATTGCGATTGTGCAGGAGCGGCCCATATAGCTCATGCTGTTTTACAGCATGAGCTATATGGATAATCTGTACTTCAACCTGGACCACCGCTTTCCCAAAATATGGCTGTCAAGGGGGATGCGCCGGAGCATCCAGGAGGAGTATGCCCCCATCCTGGGGGCGGAGGTCTTTGACAAGCGGATTGACGAGCTGACCAGCCGGCAGAAATATGACCTGGTGTTCACCCGGCTGCTGCTCCAGCGGCCCCGCGTGGTATTTTTTATTCACCCCTTCAAAAAGGCCGAGGTGTCCATTCGCAGCCACCTGTGGGAGCTGATGGAGCGGCTGCTGGAAAAGGACATTGCGGTGGTAATCCTTGCGGTGAACCTGGCCGATTCGCTGGCGCTGGCGGACCGCCTGGTCCGGCTACGGCAGGGGACGGTCCACGAGGTCTACCGGCGGGAGGACTTTGCAAAGCTGCCCGCTAATACCCCGTGGCTTTATCTCTATCGGGAAAAATATCCAAATCAAGGGAGAAAGGACGATTATTATGAAACGCTCAGAGATCAATAGGGCTTTAAAGGAACTGGAGGCCATGTGCGCCCGGTACCACTTTGCCCTTCCCCCCTTCTGCCACTTTACCCCCAGCAGTGGCAGGGCTGGGACACGAGTACGACGAGGTCCGGGACTGTATGCTGGGCTGGGACATCACCGACTACGGCAGGGGAGACTTTAACCGCTTCGGCTTCTCCCTTATCACCATTCGCAACGGCAGCCGGGCTATGGCCGGCAAATACCCCAAGGTATATGCCGAAAAGCTGCTGTATCTGAAGGAGGGACAGTACGCGCCCAACCACTTCCACTGGTATAAGACGGAGGACATCATCAACCGGGGCGGTGGAAATGTGCTCATCCGGGTGTGCAACTCCCTGCCCGACGAGGAGATCGACTACACCTCCGACGTCACCGTTCACACAGACGGCCGGACTTACACCGTCCCTGCCGGCACACAGATTCGCCTGACCCCCGGAGAGAGCATCCACATCCAGCAGCGGCTGTACCACGACTTCTCGGTGGAGGAGGGGACCGGTCCCGTTCTGCTGGGGGAGGTCAGTCAGTGCAACGACGACAACACCGACAACCGCTTTAATCCCCCGGTGGGCCGCTTCCCCGTCATTGAGGAGGACGAGCCGCCCTACCGTCTGCTGTGCAACGAGTACCCGCTGGCGAAATGAGGAGGGCGTGCTGTACTGACCTGGCCGTGCTCCCGGCGGAGTACCCCGCCAATTTTAGATGGAAAAGAGGATGCAGTGCGGGTAGAGGCGGAGACGCGGGGGGCACAGCTGCTGTCCATCCGTGTATCGGACGGAACCGAGTGTCTTTGGCAGGGTGACCCGGCTTATTGGTCCGACCGAGCGCCCAACCTGTTCCCCTATGTGGCGCGGCTGACGGAGGGCAAATATTATCTGGACGGCCAGCTGTACCATATGGAAATCCATAGTCTGGCGCCCTATGTGTGTATTGAGCCGTGATGCTCTTTGCCGTCCGCACAGGGGAAAATCGCGGTTCTGGAGGAGCAGACGGACCTGATCGGCCTGCCGGGCAGAAAAATTTACCGCAATACCTGGAGAATCAGGGTTCGGGCGTAGGCGGGGCGATGTCGGCTCGGAGTGCAGATGCTGCTAAGGATACAATGGGTCGCAGCGGCAGCCTGATCAAACACAGCGGCGCCCCCGGATTTCAACGGAAATCCGGGGGCGTTTTTTCACTCACAGGGCCGGTCGCAGCTTAAACCAGCCGTCCTCAACCGGAACGGTACAAATTACCGTTTAATGTCATAGCTCATATCCATCAGGTTTCGGATGGACTGCACGTCGTCGGTGATGTTGCCGTCGCCGTGGATGGTGTGCTTAATAACGCTGCTGGCCACGGCAAAGTTTACCATGTCCATAGGCTTGTAGCGATTCATCATCGCGTAGATCAGGCCGCTGGCGAAGGCGTCGCCCCCGCCTACCCGGTCCAGGATATGGAAGGTAAACCGCTTGCTCTCAAAGGTGTGGCCCTGATACCACATGTAGGCCATCAGACTGTTTTCGCTGCCGCTGTGGGCATAGCGGACATGGCGGGCAATACACTTGAGATTCGGGTAGCGGTTTACAAACCGCTGGAACACCTCGTCCTGCTGTTCGTAGCTGGGTTGGAGGGGGACGCCGTCCTTCCAGTCGCCCTGGCCGTGGTCCTCCTCGTCCCTCCACAGGTGGTAGGGCTCGATACCCAACAGCACATCCACATAGGGCAGGCACTGGGTGCAGTAGTCCCGGGCCTGCTCCCAGGTCCACAGCTTGGAACGGAAATTGCCGTCAAAGCTGACGGTAAGGCCCTTCTCCCTAGCCTTGACCAGGCAGTCCAGGATAAACCGGGCACAGCTGGGGGACAGGGCCGGGGTGATTCCGCTGAGATGCAGCCAGTTGAAGCCCTCCAGCAGGGCATCCAGGTCCACCCTGGAAAAATCGTACTCGGTGATGGCGCTGTGCCGGCGGTCGTAGGTCACCTTGCTGGGGCGGATGCCGTAGCCGGTCTCCAGGTAATAGGTGCCCAGCCGGTGGGTGGGGGTTTCCTCGGGGGTGGACAGGATAACGGGAGTACAGTGGACGTCGTTGGCCCGGAGCATCCGTACCGCACTTTTTCCCAGGGAATTGTTGGGGACAACGGAGAAAAAGGTGCTGTCCACCCCCAGATTGGCCAACGCAAGGGCGATATTGGCCTCGCTGCCGCCGTAGCTGGCCTCAAAGCTGTTTGCCACCCGGATTTTACCGTAGTTGGGCGGGGTGAGACGGAGCATGATTTCCCCGAAGGTAATAAATTTCTGTCCGCTCTGCCCCTGGAGCAGCGGGTTGGAATGTACCATGCACCAATTCCCCCTTATATGCTCCGCGCGGTGTCGGTGGAGGCCTCCGTGTACTGTCCAGGAGAGACCCCCTCGCCCGAGGCGGGCACGGCTATGGGGATGTCCTTCACGGCGCTGCCCAGCCGGGCCGCGTCCACAATTTCACGGGACTTTTTGCACAGTCTGGTGATTTCGTCCCACCGCTGATTTTCAATCAGCTCGGCGGTCACCATGTAGGACCCGCCGCAGGCGGCGATGACCGGGGCGCTGATATACTCGCTGAGGTTTTTCAGGGAGATGCCGCCGGTGGGCATCACCTTGAACTGCGGAAAGGGGGCGCTCATGGCCTTGATTTTAGCCAGGCCGCCGGACTGCTCTGCGGGGAAGAATTTCAGCACCTCCAGACCGAATTTCAGGGCGGCGTGGTAATCGGTAGGGGTGGTGCAGCCGGGGAAGATGGGGAGGTTTTTCTTCTGGGCGTAGGCCACCAGCTCCGGGTCGAAGCCGGGGGTGACGATAAACTGTCCACCGGCGGCGAGGGTGGCGTCGATGTGCTCCGTGGCGGTAACGGTGCCCGCCCCCACAATCATCTCCGGGCAGGTCTCCTTCATCAGCCGGATAGCCGTATCGGCCCCGGCGGCCCGGAAGGTGACCTCCGCCACCGGTACGCCGCCGGCGCACAGAGCCCTGGCCAGGGGGGCGGCGTCCCGCTCCGGATGGCTCAGCTTAATCACCGGAACAATGCCTATGTTGGAAATGGCCTGATTCAGCGTGTTCATATCCGTGCCTCCTTTGAAGCTTTTCTATTTGCTGGCATAACCGCCGTCCACCGGGATGACCGCGCCGTTGAGGTAGTCGGAGGCGTGGCTGGCCAGAAAGAGGCAGGGCCCCTTCATATCCTCGCCCCTGGCGCCTCCCCAGCGGTGGGCGGGGATGCGGTCGGTGATCTCCTTGTACCGGGGATTGGCCGGGTCCAGCAGGGCGGTGTTCATCTCGGTGGCCATGTAGCCGGGAGCGATGGCGTTTACGTTGATGCCCCGGCCGGCCCACTCGTTGCACAGGGCCTTGGTCAGCAGGGCGATGCCCCCCTTGGCGGAGGCGTAGGCGGGGATGGTGAAGCCGCCGAAGAAGGACTGCATGGAGGCGATGTTGATAATCTTGCCATAGCCCTCCTTCAGCATCTCCCGGCCGGCCAGCTGGCACAGCTCAAAGGGGGCGGTGAGGTTGACCTCCAGCACCTGGTCCCAGTCCTCCATGGGGAACTCCTCGCTGGGGTGGCGGCGCTGGATGCCGGCGCAGTTGACCAGGATGTCGATTTTGCCCCCCAGCAGCTCCAGGGAGCGGGCGAAGCCGGCCCGCAGGCTGGCCCGGTCGGTGAGGTTGGCGGTAACCCCGTGGCAGGCAAAGCCCCGGTCCTGGAACTCCCTGGCCACATCGTTGACCTTCTCGGAGGAGCCCCAGATGACCACCTCGGCCCCGGCCTCCATCAGACCCTCAGCCATCCCCCAGCCCAGGCCCCGGGTGGCTCCGGTGACAATGGCCTTACGGCCCTGAATATCAAACAGATTTGTCATTGCTCAACCCTCCCTGTGGAACAGGCCCACAACCTTCAGATAGTCGCCGGGGTGCTCAGACAGCTCACCCAGCATGTGGGGCAGCTGGTCGTAGGGGACCACCTTGGAGATAATCTTCTCCGCCGGCACCCTGCCGGTGTAAATCAGCTGGATAGCCTCCTCAAACTCCCCGGCGCCGTTGCGGGAGCCGCGAATTTGCAGCTCCTTCTTGGTAATCAGGTTGGTAGGCAGGGTGATCTCGTGCTTGGGCCAGCCGGTGAGCGCGATGCGTCCGGTGTAGGCGGCGTAGTCCAGGGTGCTGCGTACCCCGGCATCGGAGCCGGAGGCCTCCATCACGCACTCCACCCCCCGGTTTTTGGTGATCTCCATAATCCTGGCCACCGCGTCCTCTTTGGCAGGGTTGACGGTGTAAGGGATGCCGAAGGACCGGGCCAGCTCCAGACGCTCGTCCACCACGTCCACCAGAATGGGGGTGGCGTCGTAGGCCAGAGCGCCCATGCCAGCCAGCAGGCCGATGGCCCCCGCGCCGATGATGGCGACGCGCTCCCCCGCCTTCAGCTGGCAGGTGTGCAGACCGTGCATACTGATCACCAGGGGCTCGGCCAGAGGCACCCGCTCCCAGGGCATGTCCTGGGGCACCTTGCGCAGCATGTGGACCGGGTGGGCGAAATACTCACACATGGAGCCGTCACAGTGGACGCCCAGACAGTGGAGGGTCTCGCAGCAGTTGGTCTTCCCCTGGGAGCAGGGGTAGCACGCCCCGCAATAGAGATAGGGGTCCAGAACCACATGATCGCCCTTTTTGATGCCATACTGGTTGTTCTCGTCCACATCCTCCACAATGCCGGCGGTCTCGTGGCCGATGACAATGGGGTAGGAGGACACGTTCACGTTGGTCCCCCGATAGGTGGACACATCCGTCCCGCAGATGCTGGCCGCCATTACCTTAACAATGGCATAGCCTTCCTTTCGCTCCGGCTGGGGCAGCTCTACCACCGCCGCCTGACCGGCGCCTTGAACTTGAATACCTTTCATATCAATTTCTCCTTACTGTTGGTATGTAGGGGCGGCCTGCGGCCGCCCGCTTTGTTGTTATTGGTCATACTCCAGATAGGCGCCCTTCATGGGGGAGGCGGCCAGGTCGGAGAACAGCCGCAGCACGCCCCGGGGATATTTTGAGGGCTTGGGCTGCCAGCGCTTTTTCCGTTCGGCCAGAATGGCCTCCATCTCCTGGGGGGTCTTCCGCTCCCCCTTCACGCCCACGATAGCCAGAATGCGCTCCTTCACGTCCAGCTGGATCAGGTCGCCCTCCTCTACCAGGGCGATGGGGCCGCCGGCCTGGGCCTCGGGGGAGCAGTGACCGATCACAGGGCCGGTGGAGGCTCCGGAGAAGCGGCCGTCGGTAATAAGGGCGATGGACTTGCCCAGCTCTTTATCCGAGGAGATGGCCTCGCTGGTATAGAACATCTCGGGCATGCCGGAGCCCTTGGGGCCCTCGTAGCGGATAAACACCGCGTCTCCAGGCTTTACCCGGTGGTGGAGGACGGCGTCGATGCACTCCTCCTCGCTGTCGAAGGGCCGGGCGTTGAGGACGGCGGAGAACATCTCCCTGGGACAGGCGGTGTGCTTGATGACCGCCCCCTCGGGGGCCAGGTTGCCCTTGAGGACGGCTATGGAGCCGTCGGTGCCGATGGCCTGGCCGTAGGGCCGGATGATGTCCTGACGGGTGAGGGACAGGCCGTACTTGGCGTTGGCCTCCTCCAGCCAGTTCTGGCAGCGGTCGTAAAAGCCGTTCCGCTTCAGCTCCTCCAGGTTCTCCCCCAGGGTCTTGCCGGTAACAGTCATCACGTCCAGGTGGAGGACGCTCCTGATCTCCTCCATAATGGCGGGCACGCCGCCGGCGTAGTAGAAGAACTCGGCGGGCCAGCGGCCGGCGGGGCGGATATCCAGCAGGTAGCGGGCCCCCCGGTGGAGGCGGTCGAAGGTGTCGCCGTCAATCTCGATGCCGAACTCATGGGCGATGGCGGGCAGGTGGAGCAGGGTGTTGGTGGAGCCGGAGATGGCGGCGTGGACCAGGATGGCGTTCTCGAAGCTGTCCATGGTGACGATGTCGCTGGGGCGCATGTTCTCCATGGTGGCCAGCTTCACGGCCAGTTTTCCGGCGTTCTGGGCATAGTCAATGAGGTCGGGGCTGGTGGCGGGGAGCAGGGCGGAGCCGGGCAGGGCAAGGCCTAATGCCTCGGCCATGATCTGCATGGTGGAGGCGGTGCCGATGAAGGAGCAGGCGCCGCAGCTGGGGCAGGCGTTGCACTTGGCCCAGTTCAGCTTCTCCTCGTCGATCTCCCCCCGCTCAAACTTGGCGGAGTACATCCCCAGCTGCTCCAGGGTGAGCAGGTCGGGGCCGGCGGCCATGGTGCCGCCGGTGACCACCACGGAAGGGATGTTCACCCGGGCCAGGCCCATCAGGTTGCCGGGCAGGCCCTTGTCGCAGCTGGCCATATAGATGCCAGCGTCGAAGGGGGTGGCGTTGGCCTGGATCTCGATCATGTTGGCGATCATCTCCCGGCTGGCCAGGGAAAAATTGATGCCGTCGGTGCCCTGGCTCTCGCCGTCGCACATGTCGGTACAGAAATACCGGGCGCCGTGGCCGCCCGCCTGGGCGGCCCCCTCCCGGGCGGCCTCCACCAGCTTGTCCAGATGGCCGGAGCCGGGGTGGCTGTCGCCAAAGGTACTCTCGATAAAAATTTGAGGCTTGGACAGATCCTCCGGCTTCCAGCCGGTGCCTAAGCGCAGCGGGTCCAGCTCAGGGGCGAGCTGACGCATTTTTTGACTGGTCAGCATAGAAATGTCATTCCTTTCCTTATGTGGTGAACAGGCGCTGCCGGCGGCTCTCCGGTACGGCGGCGCGGCATAGGGCTTGAAACGCTGTGGGAGCAGCGGGTTGATGGGAAAATATTACTATACGACGTCGGATGTTTCAAGGCGGAAAAACAGACAAAAAATTGATGGTTTATTTGTGCAATATAAATATATAGAACCTGAATAGGGGAATACAGTGTTTATTGTGCACAAAATTTAACTGCGCAATCTGTCTATATAACCAAAAATAGTTCTCGATATCAGTTTCTATTTGACATATGACGTATGACATGTTATGTTGGGAGGGCAAATCGCTGATCTGCTGTGTGGGAGCGGCGGTGCGAGCGCAATTTAAAAATGGGAGGTTCATCTTATGCTGCTTTTCGTTTTCCTGATCTCCATTGCAGTGCTGCTGCTCTGTATCATCAAAATCAAGCTCAACGCCTTTGTGGCCCTGCTGGTCTGTGCCTACGGCACCGGCCTGCTGGCCCTGGCCACCTATGCGGGCGGGGGCGCGCCGGAAAATTTTGCATCCATTGCGGATGTGACCGCCTGCGTCACCAGCAATTTTGGCTCCACCCTGGGCTCCATCGGCATTGTCACCGGCCTGGGCGTTATGCTGGGCATGTTCATGTATGAGTCCGGCGGCATCGACAACATCGTGGACAAGGTGCTCAAGGCCGTGGGCTCCAAGCGTTCTCAGTATGCCGTCTCGGTGGCCGGCTTCATCACCGGCATCCCCGTCTTCGGCGACGTGGTGTACATCATGTTCGCCCCCATGCTCCGGGTGCTCTCCCGCAAAACCGGCTACTCCATGGCCGCCTATGGCTGCGCCATTTCGGTGGCCACCACCTGCACCTTTGCCCTGGTCCTGCCTACCGCGCCTCCGCTGGCGGTGGCCGCGGCTATGGACATCAACGTGGGCGTCTTCTTCTTTTACGCGCTGATCTCCGCCTTTGTGGGCATGTTCGTGGGCGGCATTGTCTATGGCGGCTTTGTCAACCGGCAGGACCAGAAGGCGGGAAAGAAATGGGACTTCTCCGACCTGGATGCCGAGCTGGCGGAAAACGCGGCCAAGGCCTCTGACAAGCCCAAGATGGGGGCTATGATGGCTATGTCCATTCTGCTGGTTCCCATTCTGCTGATTCTGGTGGGTTCCTTCTCCGCCTTCCTGCTGCCTGCGGACAGCCAGCTGCTGAAGGTGCTGGCCTTCCTGGGCGATAAGAACGTGGCCATGACCATTGGCGTGCTCTACGGCGCCTTTATCTCCCGCCCCCATCTGAACCGCTCCATCACCCAGATTATGACAGACGGCGCCGACAAGGTGGGTCTGATCCTCCTCATCACCGGCGCGGGCGGCGCCTATGGCGGCATCCTGAAGGCCTGCGGCATCGCCAACGTGATTACCGACGGGCTCCAGGGCTTCCACATGCCCATCCTGGTGATGTGCTTCGTCATCGCCCAGGTGCTGCGCATCGCCACCGGCTCCACCACCGTGGCCCTCACCACCACCGCCGCTATTGTTTCCTCCGCGGCCGCCGCCTCCGGCGTCTCCCCGATCCTGTGCGCCATTGCGGTGTGCGCCGGCGGTATCGGTCTGTCTCTGCCCAACGACTCCGGCTTCTGGGCCATCTCCCGCTTCTTCCACCTCAACGAGGTGGACACCATCCGGGGCTGGACCCTGGGCGGCTTTGTGGCTGGCGTGGCAATTTTGATTTTTGCCTGTGTGCTCAGCATGTTCCAGAGCTTCCTGCCCGGCCTGCTTTAAGTTTGGATACAAGAAGGGCGTGCCGTGGGAATGGCACGCCCTTCTCTTGCATTTTTCGCCGTGGTTCGCTATAATATGGGCAGCGATTGGATGGAAAGGATCGATTGGCTGGTATGGTAGGTATGGAAACACATTTTGAGACAATTCACACAAAGGATACCTCCCTTCCCGAGCAGACGGCAGAACAGATATCCAAGCTGATTGTGGAGCAGCGGCTGACCAGCAAGGACAAGCTCCCCAGCGAGTTTGAGCTGGCGGAGCTGCTGCATGTGGGGCGCGGTACCGTTCGGGAGGGGGTTAAGCTGTTGGTGGCGCGGAATGTTCTGGAGATCCGCCGGGGCAAGGGGACCTATATCGCACAGAATCCGGGAGAAATCCCCGACCCCCTGGGCTTTGCCTATTACCCGGATCAGCTGCGCCTTGCGATGGACCTGGTGGAAATCCGCGGACAGATGGAGCCGTGGGTGGCCAGAACGGCGGCGGAACGGGCGGACAGCGAAAGTCTGAAGGTCCTGCGGGAGGCCTGTTCCGTGGTGGAGCAGGACATTCTGGCACAGCGGGATCATTCTCAGAGCGACGTGCGGTTTCATGTGGCGATTGCGGAGTGTACCCACAATTTAGTGGTGCCGAAGCTGATTCCGATTATTACCTATGCGATTGAGCTGTTTGTATCCCTGACGGAAGGCCGGCTGAAGACGGAGACGCTGGTGGGCCATCGGGAGCTTTTGGACGCAATTTGCGACAAAGACGGAGAACGGGCCGCAAACGCCATGAAACAGCACATTGAGTACAACCGGGCCATGCTGGCAGGGTGTATGCAGGAGCTGTCGGAAAGGGAATAAAGAGGAGACGCTGTTTGCCCCACAGGTTGAAATGCCGGGAGCAGAACAGCGTGCGCCAGACAGGAAGCTTTGCCTTCCTGTCTGGTTTTTTGCTGCTTTTCCTGCCTCAATGACCGGTACAATCCGGCGCCGCTGTTGCTGAAGTGCCGATGCGAATTTTATGAAACCAGCAAAAAATGTTTGACCTGACCCGCTCCTTGTAGTATAACAAATCGGAGAAACCGTTTCATATCCATGAGAGGATGATTGATATGAGATTTGAACGAGACGGCTCCGCGCTGCTGTGCTTCCACCAGGGGGAGCGACTCCGAATTGAGCCCTGGGGGCAGGATTCCCTCCGGGTGCGCTCCGCCATGGGGCGGGACTTTTCCGGGAACGCCTGGGCTCTGACCGAACCTGTGAACGACCTCCCCACCCGAATTGACATCGGGGAGGCCGGCCACCGGGCGGAGGACGGCTCCATGGACAAGCGGCCTGCGGCCTCCATCACCAACGGACGTATCCGGGCCACCGTGAACCACGCCGGGGTGCTGTCCTTCTACCGGGACGAAACACTGATCTTACGGGAGTATTTCCGGGCCTACGACGGCACTATCTCCCGGGAGAGCCGCTGCCTGAAGCTGGTTTCACGGGAGTGGAAGGGGATTGTCGGCGGGACGGAGTACAGCCTCAATGTGAAATTTGAGGCCAATAAGGGCGAAAAAATCTTTGGCATGGGACAGTATCAGGATGACTGCATGGACCGGAAGGGCTGCGTGTTGGAGCTGGCCCAGCGCAATTCGCAGATTTCCGTTCCCTTCGCGGTGTCCTCCCTGGGATACGGCTTTCTGTGGAACAATCCCGCCGTGGGCCGGGTGACTTTTGGCAACAACTACACCGAGTGGATTGCCCGCTCCACCCGGGAGATGGACTATTGGATCACGGCAGCCGACACCCCCAAAGCCATCCTGGCCAGCTACACCGCCGTCACCGGCCGGGCGGGGATGTTCCCGGAGGACCGGATGGGCCTTTGGCAGTGCAAGCTGCGCTACCGCACCCAGGACGAGGTGCTGTCCGTGGCCCGGCAGTACCAGAAGGAGGGCATCCAAATCGACCAGATCGTCATCGATTTCTTCCACTGGACCCTTCAGGGGGACTGGAAGTTCGACAAGACCTACTGGCCCGACCCCAAGGCCATGGTGGACGAGCTGCACAGCATGGGCATCAAGGTAATCGTGTCCGTGTGGCCCACGGTGGACCGCCGATCGGAGAATTTCGGCCCGCTCCTGGAGCGGGGGCTGCTCATGCGCACCGAGCGGGGGGCCCTCCAGACCTACGACTACCAGGGGGACTGCGTGGAGATTGATGCCTTCAACCCCGAGGCCCGGCGGTATATCTGGGAGGTCTGCAAGAAAAACTACTACGACCTGGGCATCGACGCCTTCTGGCTGGACAACACCGAGCCCGATCTGGGCGTCTACGACTTTGAGCACTACCGCTACTGCGAGGGTCCCGCCCTGGCGGTGGGCAACCTGTACCCCCAGCTGTTCAGCCGGGCTTTCTACGACGAGATGAGTCAATTGCAGGACGCCCCCGTGGTCAATCTGCTGCGGTGCTGCTGGGCCGGGTCCCAGAAGTACGGCAACGTGATCTGGTCCGGGGACATTCCCAGCACCTTCGAGTCCCTTTCTGACCAAATCCAGTGCGGCCTGAACATGGGCCTGGCGGGCATCCCCTGGTGGACCACCGACATCGGCGGCTTCATGACCGACGATGCGGAAGACCCGGATTTCAGGCAGCTGCTGATTCGCTGGTATCAGTTCGCGGTGTACTCCCCGGTGCTGCGGATGCACGGGGACCGTGGCCCCCACAACATCCCGCCTCTGGACAACCGGGACTGGGGCGGCGGCTACCTCCACACCGGCCACCCCAACGAGCTGTGGAGCTACGGCGAGGAGTACTACGCCATCATGCGCAAATACTACGACCTCCGCATCGCCATGCGCGGCTATATCAGTTCCCTGTTCCGGGAGGCCCACGAGAACGGTTCCCCCCTGCTGCGGGCGATGTTCTACGAGTTCCCGGAGGACGAGATGTGCTGGACGCTCCAGAACCAGTACATGTTCGGCGGGAAGTACCTGGTCGCCCCCATCCTCCATCTGAACCAGTTCAGCCAGGAGGTCTACCTGCCCCAGGGGAGCTGGACGCTTACCTCCACAGGAGAGGTGTTCCGGGGCCGGCAAAGAGTAACAGTGAACGCTCCCATCGACTACATGCCGGTGTTTGAGAGAAGCGGCTATGGCGATTCTCCAAAATAACGAGAAAGCATCTCTTTGCAGGGGCGGCCTTTGGCCGCCCCTGCATTTATCTAACCCCGTAAGAGGATAAAATCCCACCGTCCCCCGCGGGGCAAGCCTTCCACCCTCCGGGGGGAAGGTGCCCCAGTGCGCACACTGGGGCGGATGAGGGGACGGGGCGGGCAAGCTGTTCTTACGGTAAGAAGCAAAAAACTGCCTCGCACCCTCATCCGTCACGGCTTCGCCGTGCCACCTTCCCCCTGGGAGGGGGAAGGCTTTGGGCGCGTACCTGGACGTGGCAAAAAGGCAGGGGTAGAACCCCTGCCCCACATGACGCACCCGGGCATATCACCGCCAAAAGGCTCCCCCCTTGTGGGGGAGCTGTCACGCGGAGCGTGACTGAGGGGGCGGAGGGAGGCGGGAAGTTGGTTATATCCTCCAAAAAGAAACGGGCTGTTTTTTGCACTCTACCGAATTTTTCAAAGACGTGAAAATTCCCCTTGCATATTGGGGGGATTGTTGATATTATATACGCAGCTCAATCGGAAACGGTTCCGATAACAGTTCTGATAACAGTTTCGGTAGCGTTATCAATTCTGGCAAAATTTATTTTAGGAGGATCACGAAATGAGAAAATGGAAAACAATCCTGGCTCTGGCCCTGAGCGCGGCCATGTCCCTGTCCCTGCTGGCCGGCTGCGGCGGCGGCGGCGACAAGGGCGGCGATTCCGCCAACGGCTCCGTCTACTGGCTGAACTTCAAGCCCGAGTCCGACGATGCCCTGCAGCAGGTGGCCAAGATGTACACCGACAAGACCGGCGTACCCGTCAAGGTGGTCACCGCCGCCTCCGGTACTTACAACCAGACCCTGAACTCCGAGATGGACAAGTCCAACGCCCCCACCCTCTTTGTCATCGGCAACAAGGCCGCTGTCCAGCAGTGGAAGGACTATGCCATGGACCTGACCGACACCCCCATCGCCAAGGAGCTGACCGCCAGCGAGTACCAGCTCTTTGATGACGAGGGCCGCCTGGTGTCCATCAGCTACTGCTACGAGTGCTACGGCATCATTGTCAACCCCGACCTGCTGGAGAAGGCCGGCCACAAGGTGGAGGACATCACCAACTTTGAGACCCTGAAGACCGTGGTGGAGGACATCCACAACCGGGCCGGCGAGCTGGGCTTCGACGCCTTCAGCTCCTCCGACATGGACAGCTCCTCCTCCTGGCGCTTCGTGGGCCACATGGCCAACCTGGAGTACTACTACGAGCAGGAGGGCGAGGTCTGGACCGAGTGTCCCCCCACCATCACCGGCAAGTACCTGGAGAACTTCAAGAACCTCTATGACCTGTGCATCAACAACAGCCTGACCGACCCCAAGGAGCTGTCTGTGGGCGGCCACGACCCCCTGAACGAGTTCAAGACCGGCAAGGCCGCCTTCTATGTCAACGGCTCCTGGGCCTACACCGGCGAGAGCGGCGTGTCTGACGCCGTGCCCAACGCCACCATGATCCCCTACTACTGCGGCGTGGACGGCGAGGAGAAGGCCGGCCTGAACGTGGGCACCGAGAACTACTGGGCCATCAACGCCAAGACCTCCGAGGCCAACCAGAAGGCCACCATGGACTTCATGATGTGGTGCGTCAGCGACCCCGAGGCCAGCCGCATCCTGGTGGACACCTTCGGCATTATGCCCTATAAGCAGGCTGCTCCCTCCACCAACGGCTTCCTGGCCGCCGCCCAGGCCTACATGGACAAGGGCTGCTACAGCATGAACGCCGCCACCAACTTCCAGCCCGATGTGGACAACTACCGCGCCGCCATGGTGTCCGCCCTCAACCAGTACAACGCCGACCAGAGCGACGCCAACTGGGAGCTGTTCCGCACCGCCTTTGTGGACGGCTGGGCCCAGTGCTATAACAACGTCAACAACTGATCCCTGCACATTACCCTTTGACACGAGCCGGGGCGGGCACATCGCCCGCCCCGGTTTTCCGCTGCGGGGGAGGGCATCGCTTCCGCTGCGGAAATCGGGTGCGCGCGGCGCACCCCCGCATCAATCGTAAGAGGAGTTGAGAATTTGAAAACGAAAAAGATTTCCAACAGCAACTCCATCCAGCGTGCCACCCGGATGTGGAGTCCGCTGTTCCTGGGGCCCGTTGTGGCCGCCTTCTGCATTGGCTTTGTCTGGCCCTTCGTCCAGGGCATCTGGCTGTCCCTGTGCCGGTTCAAGCTGGTATCCGACGCCAAGTTTATCGGCTTCGACAACTATATCAAGGCCTTTCAGGACGCCTCCTTCACCCATGCCTTCTGGTACACCGCCCTGTTCGCCGTCACCTCCCTGGTGATTATCAACGTGCTGGCCTTCATTGTGGCCTACATCCTGACCCAGTCCATCCGGGGCAGCAACCTGTTCCGCACGGTGTTCTTCATGCCCAACCTCATCGGCGGCATCGTCTTGGGCTACATCTGGTCCATGATCTTCGACGGCATTCTCAGCCGCTGGTCCACCTCTATCCTGATGAACAGCAAATTTGGCTTCTGGGGCCTGATTATCCTGATGTGCTGGCAGCAGGTGGGCTACATGATGATTATTTACATTGCCGGCCTGCAAAACGTCCCCGGTGAGATGCTGGAGGCCGCCCGCATCGACGGCGCCACCCGCATGGAGACCCTGTTTAAGGTGACCATCCCCAATGTGATGCCCTCCATCACCATCTGCGTGTTCCTGTCCCTCACCAACGGCTTCAAGCTCTTTGACCAGAACCTGGCCCTCACAGCCGGCCAGCCCTTCATCATCCAGCCCGACGGCACCACCATCCGGACCACCGAGATGCTGGCTCTGAACATCTTCAACACCTTCAACGGCACCGGCTCCGCCTCTCAGGGCATCGCCCAGGCCAAGGCGGTTATCTTCTTCATCCTGGTGGCCGGCATGGGCCTGGCCCAGCTGGCTTACACCCGCAATAAGGAGGTACAGCAGTAATGAACAAGAAGAAGCTCTCCGCGGAACAGCGCAGGAAAAACACCCTGTCCGTGATTCTGGCCGTCGTCTGCGTCATCTATGTGATCCCCGTGCTGATGGTGGTTATCAACTCCTTCAAGCTGAACACCTTCGTTAAAACTGATACCTTCGCCCTGCCCACCGGCGAGATGTACGCCGGACTGGACAACTTTATCAAGGGCATGACCTTCGGCAACTACCCCTTCGTCAAGAGCGTGCTCTACAGCGTGGTGATTACCCTGCTGTCCGCCTTCCTGATTCTGCTCTTTACCTCCATGGCCGCCTGGTACATCGCCCGGGTAAACTCCCTGTTCTGCAAGGCGCTGTATTTCCTGTGCGTGTTCTCTATGGTCATCCCCTTCCAGATGGTGATGTACACCCTGTCCAAGACCGCCGACAAGCTGAAGCTGAACACCCCCTGGACCATCCCCATCGTCTACCTGGGCTTCGGCGCGGGCCTGGCCATCTTCATGTTTGTGGGCTTTGTGAAGTCCATCCCTCTGGAGATTGAGGAGGCGGCCGCCATCGACGGCTGCGGCCCCCTGCGCACCTACTTCTCCGTGGTGCTGCCCATGCTCAAGCCCACCATGATCTCCGTGGGCATCCTGGAGATCATGTGGGTGTGGAACGACTACCTGCTCCCCGTGCTGGTGCTGGACATCAACGAGTACCGCACCATCCCCATCCACATCCAGTACCTGAAGGGCAGCTACGGCACTGTGGACCTGGGTGCCACCATGGCCCTGATTCTGCTGTCCATCATCCCGGTGATCGTGTTCTACCTCACCTGCCAGAAGCACATCATTGCCGGCGTGGCCGCCGGCGCGGTGAAGGGGTAATGCTTGCGTTTCCCCTGGCGATGTGCTAAGATTGTGCTGTCAGGTTACAGGGGGCGGCCGGTCGGGCCGCCCCGCATTTAGAAAGAAGGGATGCCTGTGACCATCAAAGATATAGCCCGGCTGTCCGGGTACGGTGTGGCCACCGTGTCCCGCGTGCTCAACGACCACCCCGACGTCAGCGAGGAGACGCGGCAGAAGGTGATGGCGGTGGTGGAGGAGCAGGGCTTTCAGCCCAACGCCAACGCCAAGCACCTGAAGCTGCAAAACAGCACCGGCATTGTCATGCTCGTAAAGGGGAGCATGAATATGCTCTTTGCCGACCTGGTGGGAAAGCTCCAGGCCCTGCTTCAGGACGCGGGCCAGGACACCTCCGTCTACTACCTGGACGAGGACGACAACGAGGTGGCGTACGCCTGCCGGCTGTGCCGGGAGCGCAAGCCCATGGGGATCATCTTCCTGGGCGGCGACCTGGAACTGTTCCGCGCGGGCTTCGCCCCCATCACGGTGCCCTGCGTGCTGCTGACCAATACGGCCCAGGAGCTGGGTTTCCCCAATCTCTCCTCCTTCACCACTGACGACCATCTGGCCGCCCAGCAGGTGGTGGAGCTGCTGGCGGCCAAGGGGCACACCCACATCGGCCTGCTGGGGGGCAACTGGTCCTGCTCTCAGATCAGCTACAGCCGCCTCAGCGGCTGCCGGGACGCCTGTCAGCGCCTGGGGTTGCCCTTCGACGTGGACCGGCAGTGCGAGCCCTGCCGCTACTCCATGCCGGAGGCCTACGCCGCCACCAAGGTGCTGCTGGAGCGGTGCCCCGACCTCACCGCCATCTTTGCCGTCAGCGATGTGATGGCCATGGGGGCGATCCGGGCCCTGGCCGACCTGGGCAGGAAGGTCCCGGAGGACATCTCCGTGGTGGGCTACGACGGCATTACGGCGGGGCAGTACTTTCTGCCCCGGCTCACCACCGTCCGCCAGGACATCCAGCAGCTGGCCGAACTGGGTGTAGACGCCCTCCTGCGGAGCATCCTGCGCAGAAGTCCCTCTGTGCACGGACTGGTCCCCTTCCACCTGGTGGAGGGAGAGAGCGTCGCTCAGCTCAGATGATGAAAGGGCCGCCTGACGGCGGCCCTTTACCTTACTAGAAACAGGTGAAAAAACGTGAGAAAAGCAGGAATCCTTATGCCGATTTTCTCCCTGCCCTCCCCGTACGGGATTGGTACGCTGGGGGCAGAGGCCTGGAAATTCGCCGATTTTTTAGCCGCCGGCGGCCAGAGCTGCTGGCAGCTCCTCCCCGTGGGCCCCACCAGCTACGGCGATTCCCCCTATCAATCCTATTCTTCCTTTGCCGGCAACCCCTACTTTATCGACCTGGACCTGCTGGCGGAGGAAGGCCTGCTGGAGCCCGGGGAGTACCGGAACCTGGATTGGGGCGCCGACCCGGCGCGGGTGGACTACGGGCTGATGTACAAAACCCGCTACCCCGTGCTGAGCAGGGCCTGTGACCGCCTTTTGGCCCGGAACCTCCCTGAGTTTGCCGCCTTCTGCCAGGAGCAGCAGGACTGGCTGGAGGACTATGCCCTGTTTATGGCTTTAAAAAGCCGGCATGACGGGGCTGCCTGGTTCCAGTGGCCCCGGGAGCTGCGCCTGCGCCAGCCCGCCGCCCTGGAGGCGGCCCGGCAGGAGCTGGCCGGGGAGGCGGCCTTCTGGAAGGCGGTCCAGTACCTCTTTTTCAGCCAGTGGCGGGCGTTGAAGCAGTACGCCAACCGCTTAGGGCTGTCCATCATCGGGGACCTGCCCATCTATGTGGCCCTGGACAGCGCCGACGTGTGGGCCAACCGGGACCAGTTCCAGCTGGACCAGGACGGCCTGCCCACCGAGGTGGCTGGCTGCCCCCCCGACGGCTTTTCCGCCGATGGCCAGCTGTGGGGCAACCCGCTGTTTGATTGGGAGAAAATGAAGGAGGAGGGCTACGCCTGGTGGCTGCGGCGGATCGCCTTCCAGTTCCAGCTGTACGACACCCTGCGCATCGACCACTTCCGGGGCTTTGACCAGTATTTCGCCGTCCCCTACGGGGACAGCAACGCCCAGCGGGGCCGGTGGAAGTCCGGCCCGGGCATCGACTTTTTCAAGGCGGTGAACAGGGCCCTGGGCAAAAAGGACATCATCGCTGAGGACCTGGGCTTTCTCACCCCCTCGGTGCGGAAGCTTTTGAAGGATTCAGGCTACCCGGGCATGAAGGTGCTGGAAATGGCCTTCGACAGCCGGGACGCGGACAGCAGCTACCACCTGCCCTACCGCTATCCCGTCCACTGCGTGGTCTACACCGGCACCCACGACAACGACACCGTCCAGGGCTGGATGGCCTCCGCCCTCCGGGAGGACAGGTCCTATGCCAAGGCCTACCTGCGTCTCTCCAGTCAGGAGGGCTACCACTGGGGGATGATGCGCACCGCCTGGGCCTCCCCCGCCGAGCTGGCGGTGATGCAGTTCCAGGACCTGCTGGGCCTGGGCAGCGAGGCCCGGATCAATACCCCGTCCACTCTGGGGAACAACTGGCAGTGGCGCACCCTGCCCGGCGCCTTTGATGAGAAGCTAGCCCGCCGGCTGTATCGGGAGACGCGGGTCTATCAGCGCCTGCCCCAGGCGAAAACGTCCAAGAAATGAGGGAGCATTATGGCGAGAAATACAAAAAAAGAATACCGCAATCAGGTAATGTACTCCGTATTTGTCCGCAACCACAGCCAGGAGGGCACCTTTGAGGCCGTCCGCCGGGACCTGGAGCGGATTAAAAGCCTGGGGGTGGACATCATCTGGCTGATGCCCATTCATCCCATCGGGGTCAAAGCCCGGAAGGGCACGGTGGGCAGCCCCTACGCCATCTCGGACTACCGGGCGGTCCATCCGGACTACGGCACCCTGGAGGACTTCCGGCGGCTGGTGGACGACATCCACCGCCTGGGGATGAAGTGCATCATCGACGTGGTGTATAACCACACCTCCCCCGACTCCTGGCTGGCCGAGCACCACCCGGAGTGGTTCTATCACAAGGCCGACGGCAGTCTGGGCAACCACGTGGGCGACTGGACCGATGTGGCGGACCTGGACTACTCCCACCGGCCGCTGTGGGACTATCAGATCGAGACCCTGAAATACTGGGCCGGGATGGTGGACGGCTTCCGGTGCGACGTGGCCCCCCTGATCCCCCTGGACTTCTGGCTCAGGGCCAGGGAGGAGGTGGAGACAGTCCGCCCCGGCTGTATCTGGCTGGCCGAGTCGGTGGAACCGGAGTTTATCCGCTTCGCCCGGGGACAGGGCATCACCGCCCTGTCCGATTCGGAGATATTCCAGGCCTTCGATATTAGCTACGACTACGATATCTTCCCCGTGTTTCAGGACTGTCTGGAGGGAAAGCTCCCCCTGAGCCGGTACGCCGAGGCGGTTTCCGGGCAGGAGGCGACCTATCCCGACAACTATGTCAAGCTGCGTTTTCTGGAGAACCACGACCGCCTCCGGGCCGCGGCCGCCATCCCCGGGGAGGAGGCCCTGGTGAACTGGACCGCCTTCCTCTACTTCCAGAAGGGGATGACCCTGCTCTACGGGGGACAGGAGGCGGGCTGCGCCCACCTGCCCGAGCTCTTTGAGAAGGACCCCATCAACTGGACCGCCGGGCCGGACCGGACGGAGCTGCTGCGGCGGCTCTACCGGCTGAAGGGGCATCCGCTGCTCACCGACAGTGTGTACCAGGTCCGGGCCCTGCCCGGGGATATCCTCCTGGCGGAGAACCGCCGGGGGCAGGACCGGCTCACCGGTATTTTCAGCCTGAAGGGGAACTGCGGCCTGGTGGCAGTGGACGTCCCCGACGGGACCTACCCCAATCTGGCCGACGGCGGCAGCGTCGAGGTGAAGTTCGGCCGGGTCACCTGTCAGGGCCGGCCCATCATCTTTGAGAGCCACGGCCAGGTCGGCTGCGGCGCGGAGGAAGCTCTATGACCAGTGAACCGCTGCAAGAGGCCCGGGCGTTTGAGACTCAGTACGGCCCTCACATCCCGGACAGCGAGCGCCCCCTTTTCCACGCCACCCCCGCCATCGGCTGGATGAACGACCCCAACGGCTTTTCCTTCTACAAGGGGGAGTGCCACCTGTTTTTTCAGTACCACCCCTACTCCAACGAGTGGGGCCCCATGCACTGGGGGCACCTGAAATCCAGGGACTTCCTCCACTGGGAGCGGCTGCCCGTGGCCCTGGCCCCCGACGAGGATTATGACGCCTTCGGCTGTTTCTCCGGCGGGGCGGTGGAGCTGCCCGACGGGCGGCAGCTGCTGATGTACACCGGCGTAAGAAGGGGCCACAACGCCGACGGCTACTTACAGGACATCCAGACCCAGTGCCTGGCCATCGGGGACGGGGTGGACTATGAAAAATATTCGGGCAACCCTGTTTTAACCGGGGATGACCTGCCCCGGGGGGGCAGCGCCATCGACTTCCGGGACCCGAAGCTGTGGCGGGAGGGGGACGGGACCTACCGGGCCGCAATCGGAAACCGCACCGAGGACGACAGCGGCGCCATCCTGCTGTACCGCAGCGCGGACTGTCTCCATTGGGAGTTTGTCCGCACCCTGGACCGCTCCTGTAACCGGTACGGCAAGATGTGGGAGTGCCCCGACTACTTTCCGCTGGACGGCAGACAGGTGCTGATTGTCAGCCCCCAGGAGATGGACCCGGAGGGGCTGGAGTTCCACACGGGCAACGGCACCGTGTGCCTCATCGGTGACTGTGAGCCCGGGAGCGGGGATTTTGTGCGCCGGCACGTCCAGGCCATCGACTACGGCCTGGACTTCTACGCCCCCCAGACCCTGCTGACGGCCGACGGGCGGCGGGTCATGATTGCGTGGATGCAGAACTGGGCCTCGGCAGGGGCCAAGCCCGCCCACTGTCGCTGGTTTGGCCAGATGACCCTGCCCCGGGAGCTTTCGGTGCGGGACGGGCGGTTGTATCAGGTCCCGGTCCGGGAATTGGAGGGCTGCCGGGGGCGCTGCGTGAAGCACACCGGCGTCCCTGTCAGCGGGGAGGTCAGCCTGCCCGGCGTCCGGGGCCGGGTGGTGGATATGACGGTCACTGTCCGGCCTGTTGCCGGCGAGAGCTGCCGCTGGTTCTGCGTCCGGGTGGCCAAGGATGGACAGTATGAGACCAGGCTCCAGTACCGCCCCGGCGAGGGCGTTCTGAAGCTGGACCGGACCCACAGCGGCCTGCCCCACGATATCGTTCATACACGCAAATTTCTGGTGCGGCCCGGGGACGGCGCAATCAAGCTGCGCATCGTCCTGGACCGGTTCAGCGTGGAGGTGTTCGTCAACGACGGCGAACAGGCCGCCAGCACCGTGATCTACACCCGGCAGGAGGCGGAGGCCATCACCTTTGAGGCCGGCGGCTCCGCCCTGGTGGATGTGGAAAAGTATGACCTGATATTCGATCCAAAGGATGCGCCCTGACATGGCCGGGGCGGTCAGGACAACAGCCAGCGGGAGCCGGGTAATCCGGCTCCCGCTGGTTTTATGGGCCTCGCAAAACCTATGAATTTTTCCGAATCTGTTTGCGGTACTCGGTGGGGCTGATTCCTTCCACCCGGCGGAAGCACTGAGAGAAGTAGCTCAGGGAGGAAAACCCCAGAATCTCGGCGATGAGGGAGAGGGGATGGTCGGTCTTTCGCAGCAGGAATCGACTCTCCTCCACCCGCCGGGAGATCAGGTAGTTGATGGGGGAGGTGCCGAATTCCCGGCGGAAGGAGTGGGACAGGTAATATTTGTTCAGATGGGCCAGCTTTGCCAGGTGATCCAGGGTGAGGTCCTCCTTAAAATGGTTGTCGATGTAGCGGCGTATCAGTTCACACTCCTTGCTGGCCCTGGGGCCCGGGGTTTCGCCGGAGAAGGACAGGTCCTGATGCCGCCCCAGCTGAATGAGCACCACCTCCAGCAGATGCCGGCAGACGTCCTCGTGGCCCGGGAGGGTTTTGGCGGACTCCTGGAGCATCAGGTCCACGCAGCTGTTCAGCTCGGTCCAGCCGTCGTGGAGGTGGAGCATGATGTACCCCGCCTCGGGGGAAGCGGCCTTCAGACCCTCGATCCCCAGGACAATGTACTGAAGGGGGCTTTTCAGGGAGCTGACCTCGGTGTGGGGGATGTTGGCGTTGACGATAAGCAGGTCCTGAAAGGAGATGGGGAACTCCTCATACAGGGTGCGGAAATGTCCGTGTCCGTCCAGGATAAAAAACAGCTCCGCGCAGCTGTGGGTGTGCAGCTCTGAGTTCCAGTCGGAGGAAAACTGATCCTTGGCGATGTAGCTCAGCCGGGGCCCGGTGTGCCCCGGCAGTTCCGGTGTACCGGAGCTGCTGAATTGATATCGAACCAAAATCTCACCAGCTTCCTTTTGTAATTTTATAAAAGTAGGGTGCCGTATCCTGTTCCCCTGTATTATACATTGCTCCAGCCGATTATGCAATACCTCAAATTGCTCCGGCATATTTTTTGGTATTATAGGCATAGCGCCCAAATCTCGGAGCGGGGAATAAAAAAATTGTCCATTGTCTCTGGAAAAAAGTCCGTTATTTTAGACAAATCAATGAAAGAGAAAAAGCACGATATATAAACAAGAAAGCAAAAAACAGGTAGCTTTCCCACATGGGTTTATCATATAATTATAGGCGAAAAGGCCGAAAAGACGGCCTGAAGGCAAGTGGCCAAAATTTTAGGAGGTTAGAATATGAAAATGAAGAAGACTCTCAGCCTGCTGCTGGCTTCGGCGCTGTCGCTGTCTCTGCTGGCCGGCTGCGGTGGCGCACCCCAGACGCCCCCCACCCAGTCCAATCCGTCCGCCGGCGGCTCCAGCACCAGCCAGGGCGACGCCAGCACCCCCGAGACCCCCAAGGGGCCCATCAAGGTGGCGGCTCTGGCCTCCGCCTATGAGGAGACCTACCCCGGTATGTGGCAAGAGGTCTGCGACGCCTTCACCGACGAGACCGGCATCGAGGTGGAGCTGATTGTGGACAAGGCCCTGGAGGACGTGATTGGCCCCTCCATGCAGGGCGGCGATTTCCCTGACGTGATTCACCTGGCCACCGGCCGCGACAAGAAGCTCACCGAGCAGTTCATCAAGGACAAGAACATCGCCGACATCACCGACGTGCTGTCCATGACCGTGCCCGGCGAGAGCGCCAAGGTCTCTGACAAGATCGTCCCCGGCTTTACCGACACCTCCATCACCAACCCCTACGGCGACGGCAAGACCTATCTGGCCCCCATGTTCTACTCCCCCTGCGGCCTGTTCTACAACGCCGGTCTCTTCGCGGAAAAGGGCTGGACCGTCCCCACCACCTGGGACGAGATGTGGGCCCTGGGCGACAAGGCCGCCGCTGAGGACATCGCCCTGTTTACCTACCCCACCACCGGCTACTTCGACACCTTCTTCCCCACCCTGCTCTACTCTGCGGGCGGCCCTGAGTTCTTCAACCAGGCCATGAACTACGCTGAGGGCGTGTGGGATACCCCCGAGGCCAAGCAGTGCTTCGACGTGATGAGCAAGCTGGCCAGCTACACCGCCAAGGTGACCCCCGCCCAGGCCAACGATTCCGACTTCACCCAGAACCAGCAGCTGATTCTGGACAACAAGGCCCTGTTCATGCCCAACGGCACCTGGATCGTGGGTGAGATGGCTGAAGCTCCCCGGGCTGACGGCTTCCAGTGGGGCATGTGCGCCCTGCCCGGCGGCGGCGCCGGCACCAGCGCCAGCTACTGCTGGCTGGAGCAGGCCTGGGTCCCCGCTCAGGCCCCCAATCTGGATGCCGCCAAGCAGTTCGTAGCCTTCCTGTACAGCGACAAGGCCGCTGAGATCTTCGCCAAGGGCGGCGCTGCCCAGCCCATCACCGGCATCACCGACGGTATGGAGGGCGACAATAAGATCTTCTACTCCATCTATGACAACGGCGCTTCCGCCGTTATGGGCGGTTTCGCCGCCTACGCCTCCGTTCCCGGTCTGGGCAGTGTGCGCGAAGTCTTCTTCGACCCCTTCAACAGCCTGGTGAACGGCTCTCTGACCGCAGACCAGTGGGTGGCTGACATCAAGGCCGCCAGCGACCAGATGCGTGCCAACCTGCTGTCCGAGTAATCATATCCGCCGAACCATCCAATTGTCCGTAGAGCAGGCGGCGGTGAGCGAAAACCGCTCACCGCCGCCTTTTGATTTCAGAGAGAAAGGAGCGATCCCATGCGCAGTAAAGGCCGCAGCCGGTTTATCGCCCTGTGTGTCGCCCCGGCAGCCATCCTGTTTTTCATCTTTATGGTCATGCCCACCTTCAACGTGTTCCGCATGTCTCTTTTCGAGCGGGGGGCCTACTCCCCCACCGAGACCTTTGTGGGGCTGAACAACTTTAAGGTTCTGTTCAAGGATACCAAGTTCATCGTCTCTATGCAGAACACCATCCTGCTTATTGTTACCGTGACTATCATCACCTTTTTCTTTGCCATCGTCTTTGCCGCCATCCTCACCCGGGAGAAGATCAGGGGGCAGAATTTTTTCCGTATCATCTTCTACATCCCCAATATTCTCTCTGTGGTGGTCATCGCCGGCATCTTCTCCGCCATCTACAAGCCGGACAACGGAATGCTCAACAGCATTTTTTCCCTGTTTGCCGGCCGGGATGTCATGGTGCTCTGGAAGGACCAGCCCATGGTAATCGTCAGCGTTATCATCGCTATGGTGTGGCAGGCCATCGGCTACTATATGGTTATGTACATGGCCTCCATGTCCGCTGTTCCTGTGGACCTGTATGAGTCAGCCAGCCTGGACGGCGCGGGGCGGCTGAATCAGTTCTTTGAGATCACCCTGCCCCTGATCTGGACCAACATCCGCACCACCCTCACCTTTTTCATTATCTCCACCATCAACATGGCGTTCCTGTTCGTCAAGGCCATGGTGGCCAAGGGGATGGCCGACGTGGGCCTGAGCTTTATGTACGCCCAGAAGGACGAGGGCCTGTACGGCTATGCTATGGCCGCAGGGGTGATAATCTTCCTGTTCTCCTTCACCCTGTCCGCTGTGGTCAACCACGTCACCAAGCGGGATGTACTTCAGATGTGAGAGGAGGGACGAGAAGATGAAAAAAACAAACTCCGCCGACACCCTGTACAAGGTCTTTATCTATGTGGTACTCATTACCCTGGCAGTTGTCATCATCGTGCCGGTAGCCTGGGTCTTCCTGGCATCCATCAAGCAGAACAGCGAGTTTTACGGCAACCCCTGGGTCCTGCCCGCCACCTTCTACTGGCAGAATTTCGTGGATGCCTGGAACGCCGCCAGCATGGGCAGCTACATGCTTAACTCAGTGATTGTCACCGCCCTGGCCCTGGCCATCCTGCTGGTGGTGGCCCTCCCCGCGGCCTACTGCCTGTCCCGCTTCCGCTTCCGGGGCGGCAAGCTTCTGAACACCGCCTTTATGGCCGGATTGTTTATCAATGTCAACTACATTGTGGTGCCCATCTTCCTGATGATGCGGGATTGGGACAGCTGGATGAAATACCTGTTCAAGCTGAACAACATTTTTATGAACAATCTGGTGACCCTGGCTGTAATCTACGCCGCCACCGCCCTGCCCTTCACCGTCTACCTGCTGTCAGGCTACTTTGCCACCCTGCCCCACGACTTTGAGGAGGCCGCCTACATCGACGGCGCGGGCTACGGTCAGGCTATGGTTCGGGTGATTTTCCCGATGGCCCAGCCCTCCATTCTTACCATTATCCTGTTCAATTTCCTGTCCTTCTGGAACGAGTACATCATTTCCATGACCTTAATGAACAGCGCCACCGGCCAGAAAACCCTTCCGGTGGGTTTGCTCAATCTGATGCAGGCTTCCCAGTCGGCGGCCCAGTTCGGGCGGCTGTATGCCGGCCTGGTGCTGGTGATGCTGCCCACCCTGATCCTCTATATGTGCGTGCAGAAGAAGCTGACCCAGGGCATGACCGTGGGCGGACTGAAAGGGTAAGGTGAGGACATGAACTATTGGAAAGAACATAAACAGCTGCGCATCATTTTGATGCTGGTCACTTTTGTGCTGGGGCTGGTCCTGATTATCCGGGGCTGGCTGATGACCGGCCAGATGGCAGGGCTGGGACTGATGCTGGTGGGGGTTGTCCTGCTGCTGGCCACCCTGTATCTCTATAACGCCCGCTTTGCGGACCGGAAAAAGCAGTGAGAGGAGAAGCTATGACCGACATACAGAATAAGGGCCGGGTGACCATCCCCACCGATGTGGACGTGGTGCCCGAGACCCTGGAGCTGCTGAAGCGCTGGGGGGCGGACGCCATCCGGGACTGCGACGGCACCGACTACCCCGAGGAGCTGAAAAGCGTAGACGCCAAGGTCTACTCCACCTACTACACCACCCGGAAGGACAACGCCTGGGCCAAGGCCAACCCCGACGAGGTCCAGCAGTGCTACATTATGACAGGCTTCCACACCGCCGCGGGCGGGCCGCTGTCCATCCCCCTGATGCAGGGGATCAGCGCCGAGCTGATGGAGGTGAACACCCGGGACGACATAAGCCGCTGGTGGGAGGTGATGGACCGCACCACGGGGGAGCCTGTTTCCCCTGACGCCTGGCGGTATGAGGGGGGCTGTGTGATAATCGACGCCCCCCAGCCCTTCCACGACTACACCGTCAGCTTTCTGGCCTACCTGATCTGGGACCCGGTCCACATGTACAACGCCGTCACCAACGATTGGAAGGACTTCGAGCACCAGATCACCTTCGACGTCCGCCAGCCCAAGACCAAGAAATTTACCATGGAGCGGCTGCGCAAGTTCATCGCGGACCACCCCTATGTGAACGTCATCCGCTACACCACCTTCTTCCACCAGTTCACTCTGGTCTTTGACGAGCTGAAGCGGGAGAAGTACGTGGACTGGTACGGCTACTCCGCCTCGGTCTCCCCCTATATTCTGGAGCAGTTTGAGAGAGAAGTGGGCTACAGGTTCCGCCCCGAGTTCATCATCGACCAGGGCTATTACAACAACCAGTACCGGGTGCCCTCGAAGGAGTTTAAGGACTTTATGGCCTTCCAGCGCCGGGAGGTGGCCGCCCTGGCTAAGGAAATGGTGGATATCACCCACGAGCTGGGCAAGGAGGCCATGATGTTCCTGGGTGACCACTTCATCGGCACCGAGCCCTACATGGACGAGTTCAAGTCCATCGGTCTGGACGCGGTAGTCGGCAGCGTGGGCAACGGCTCCACCCTGCGGCTCATCTCTGACATCCCCGGGGTGAAGTACACCGAGGGGCGGTTCCTGCCCTACTTCTTCCCCGACACCTTCCATGAGGGAGGCGACCCCGTTCGGGAGGCCAAGGAGAACTGGGTCACTGCCCGCCGGGCCATCCTGCGCAAGCCCATCGACCGCATCGGCTACGGCGGCTACCTCAAGCTGGCCTGTCAGTTCCCGGAGTTTATCGACTATGTGGACAGCGTGTGCAGCGAGTTCCGGGAGCTCTATGACAACATCAAGGGCGCCACCCCCTACTGCGTGAAGACGGTGGCCGTCCTCAACAGCTGGGGCAGAGCCCGGTCCTGGGGCTGCCACATGGTCCACCACGCCCTGTATCAGAAGCAGAACTACTCCTACGCCGGAGTGATTGAGGCCCTGTCCGGCGCTCCCTATGACGTAAAGTTTATCAGCTTTGACGAGGTGAAGGCCAACCCCTCTGTGCTGGACGGAGTGGACGTCCTGCTCAACGTGGGGGACGGCGACACTGCCCACACCGGCGGGGCCATCTGGGAGGACCCGGCCGTCTCCGCCGCAGTGAAGAAGTTCGTCTACAACGGCGGCGGCTTCATCGGCGTGGGCGAGCCCTCCGGCCACCAGTACCAGGGCCGCTATCTCCAGCTGTCTGGTATACTGGGGGTAGAAAAGGAGACTGGATTTACGCTGGGTTATGACAAATACAACTGGGAGGAGCACCCCGGCCACTTCATTCTGGCGGACTGCCAGGGGGCGGTGGACTTCGGCGAGGGCAAAAAGAGCATCTACGCCCTGGAGGGGGCCCAGGTGCTGGTCCAGCGGGACAAAGAGGTCCAGCTGGCAGTGAACGAGTTCGGCAAGGGCCGGGCGGTGTATCTCTCCGGACTGCCCTACTCCTTTGAGAACAGCCGCCTGCTCCACCGGGCGGTGCTGTGGTCGGTTCACAGTGAGGACCAGCTGAACCTTTGGCTGTCCTCCAACTACAACGTGGACGTCCACGCCTATGTGAAAAACGGAAGGTTCTGCGTGGTCAACAACACCTATGAGCCTCAGTCCACCACCGTCTTCCGGGGGGACGGCTCCAGCTTCCAGCTGGACCTGGCCGCCAACGAGATCCGCTGGTATGAGATCTGAATGAAAGAGCGCCTGTAGGGTGCTGCGACCTTGGCAATCTTTAATCATCGGGAGGCTTTTTATGGATATCCGCTATTCCGCTCACCCCAACGACGTGAAGCGCTACACCACCGAGGAGCTGCGCCGCGAGTTCCTCATTGAAAACCTGTACCGGCCCGACCAGGTGGTGGCCGTCTACAGCCACGTGGACCGGATGGTCACTCTGGGCTGTATGCCCGTGAAGGAGATCGTTTCCATCGACAAGGGCATCGACGTGTGGGCCAACTTCGGCACCCGCTACTTCCTGGAGCGCCGGGAGGTGGGTATGTTCAACATCGGCGGCGACGGCTCCGTCACAGTGGACGGGACCGTCTATGAGCTGGGCTATAAGGACTGCCTCTACATCACCATGGGGGCCAGGGAGGTCCTGTTCGCCAGCAGGGACAGTGCCAGGCCCGCCAAGTTCTATATGGTGTCCGCTCCCGCCCACTGCAGCTATGAGACCCGCCTGCTCAAGCTGGCCGACGCGGCCAAGAAGCCCCTGGGGGACGCTGCCACCTCCAACAAGCGAGTGATTAACCAGTTCATCCACCCCGACGTGCTGAAAACCTGCCAGCTTTCCATGGGCATGACGGTGCTGGAGAGCGGCAGCGTGTGGAACACCATGCCCGCCCACACCCACGAGCGGCGGATGGAGGTCTACATGTACTTCGAGGTGCCGGAGGACCAGGTGGTCTTCCACATGATGGGCCAGGGCCAGGAGACCCGGCACATTGTCATGCAGAATGAGCAGGCTGTCATCTCCCCCTCCTGGTCCATCCACGCCGGGGCGGGTACCGCCAGCTACACCTTTATCTGGGCCATGGGCGGCGAGAACCAGGCCTTTGACGACATGGACGTTATCCCCACCACCCAGCTGAAATAAAACAGGAGGGCCGCCGCCGGCGGCCCTTTTCAGAGAGGAGTTTCACAAATGAATATGCAGAAGATGTTTTCCCTGGAGGGCAAGACGGCCCTGGTGACTGGTGGGGCCTACGGTATCGGCTTTGCCATCGCCGAGGCGCTGGCCGAAGCAGGGGCGAAGATCGCCTTCAACTGCCGCAGCCAGTCCAACCTGGACAAGGCCCTGGCCGACTACAGCGCCAAGGGCATCGACGCCCGGGGCTACATCGCCGACGTCACGTCTGAGGGTCAGGTGACGGAGCTGATTGGCAAAATTGAGGCCGACCTGGGGGGCGTGGACATTCTGGTGAACAACGCCGGCATCATCAAGCGCATCCCCATGACCGAGATGAGTGCCGAGGACTTCCGCCAGGTGGTGGACATCGACCTGATCGGCCCCTTCATCTGCGCCAAGGCGGTCATCCCCGGGATGCTGAAAAAGGGTCACGGCAAGATTATCAACATCTGTTCCATGATGAGTGAGCTGGGCCGGGAGACCGTCTCCGCCTACGCCGCCGCCAAGGGCGGACTGAAGATGCTCACCCGGAATATCTGTTCCGAGTACGGCGGGGCCAACATCCAGTGCAACGGCATTGGCCCCGGCTACATCGCCACCCCCCAGACCGCTCCCCTCCGGGAGCGGCAGGCCGACGGCAGCCGCCACCCCTTCGACCAGTTTATCGTGTCCAAGACCCCGGCCGGCCGCTGGGGCGACCCGGAGGACCTGATGGGTCCGGCGGTGTTCCTGGCCTCCGACGCCTCCAACTTTGTCAACGGACACATCCTCTATGTGGACGGCGGCATCCTGGCCTACATCGGCAAGCAGCCCTGAAAAGATAACATCAGCGATAGAATTGGCCGCTTCGCCTGTAACAGATGAGCGGCCGGTTTCCTTTTCGTGAAAACAGATACGATGGGGACATATACCTTGTATTTGTCCCCTGGCCCTTATCGTAACGGCATTGGCTGTCATACCCATACTTCCCCCGCTTTTGATATTGACGCAACTGGAGGCATATGGTATTATGACACGTACTTTGCTGGTTTTTGCAGCAAAGGCAAGGGAAGAAAACGGGGCCGTGCCCGGCCAGGTTCCGGGTGCGGCGCCATGACCGGAGAGCGGTCTATATTGGAGGGCAGACGTATGGATTATTCAGGGGGACTGTTAATACAGACCGGACAGGGCGCACCGGCGGCGGAGGCCCGTGAGTCCCACAGCGGTATGCGGAGCGTCCAGAATCTGGAGGCCGTCATCAACGAGGGCCTGCGCGTCGCTCTGCTGGAGAAGACCCCGGACCAGTCGCTGGATGTGCTGCTGGAGCACCTGGGAAAGGCGCTGAACGGAGACCGGACCTACATATTTGAGCAGAACGCCTCCGGCGGCGACGACAACACCTATGAGTGGGCGGCCGAAGGGGTGGAGTCGGAAAAGGAGAGCCTGCAAAACCTTCCCTCCGAGGTGTGCGCCAGCTGGTATCAAAATTTTGGCGTCGGCGGACATATCGTCATTGAGAACCTGGAGGATATCCGGCAGAGCGACCCCATTCAGTACGAGAACCTGAAGCGGCAGAATATCCACTCCCTGGTGGTGGTCCCCCTCTATGACGGCAAGCAGATTATCGGCTTTTACGGCGTGGACAATCCCCCGGCAAAGACCCTGGAATATGCCACAAATATGCTCCAGACGGCGGCATATTTTATTGTGTCCTCCCTGAAACGGCGCAACCTGTTCCGGGAGCTGCAAAAGCGCAGCTATAATGTGCTCCACGCCCTCAGCGTGGACTACCTGGGCATCTATCAGGTGAACTTCAACACCGGCGAGTGCGAGACATACCGGGACAGCGAGCAGATGAGCGTCTACTTTAAAGACGGCTATCAGGCGGCCATGGAGCAGTATATCACCCGCTACGTGGCGCCCTGGGACCAGGAGCGGCTGCGGGCCGTGACCAAAAAGGACTATGTGCTGGGGCAGCTCAGCACCAAGATGAAGTTCTCGGTGCGCTATCAGGTAAAGGACGGTTCCTTTGGCCTGAAGCACCTGGAGATCCACTTCTCCGCCACCGAGCGGACGGGGGAGGAGAACTGCGTGATCTTCGCCCTGCGGGACGTAAACGCAGTGGTGGAGCAGGAGGAGAAATACCGGCTGGAGGCGCGCCAGAGCCTGGAGAACATTTTGGAGGGGGCCAGAACGGGCATCTGGACCATCGAGCTGGAGGAGGGCCGCCCGCCCAGGATGTACGCCGACCGGACCATGCGCATCCTGCTGGGCGTGCCGGAGGAGATTGAGCCGGAGGAGTGCTACCAGCACTGGTTTGCCCATATCGAGCCGGACTATGTGGAGATGGTGCAGGAGGCAGTGGCGGAAATGCTGGGGACCGGGCGGTCTGAGGTGATTTACCCCTGGAACCACCCGGAACTGGGCAAAATTTATGTCCGCTGCGGCGGCGTGCCGGACAAGACCTTCCAGAAGCCGGGGGTCTGCCTGAACGGATACCACCAGGACATCACCGAGACCATGGTGACCCGGAAGAAGCAGGAGCAGTCTATCATGGAGCTTCTGGAGCGGGTGCGCCGGGCCAACTCCGCCAAAAGCGAATTTCTCTCCCACATGTCCCACGACCTGCGCACGCCCATCAACGGAATCTTGGGCATGCTGGCCATTCTGGAAAAGAGTCAGGACGACCCGGAGCGGCAGCGGGACTGCCGGCGGAAGATTCGGGTGTCCACGGAGCATCTGCTGTCCCTGGTGAACGACGTTCTCCAGGTCAGCCGGCTGGAGAGCGGAAGGCCGGCGGCGGTGGAGGAGCCCTTTGACCTTCACCAGACCCTGGAGGACTGCCTTACCATCCTGTCCTCCCAGGCGGAGGAGCGGGGGATTCGGTTGGAGCTGGAGGCCTCCGGCCTGCGGCACAGCCGGGTAATCGGCAATCCGCTGCAATTCAAGCAGATTCTTATGAACGTCATCGACAACGCCCTGAAGTATAACCGCCCCCACGGCTCTGTGTTCATCCGGGTGGAGGAGACCGCCTTCCAAAACGGGACCATGAGCTGCCGGTTTGTCATTGAGGATACCGGAATCGGCATCGGTGAGGACTTCCAGGCACACATTTTCGAGCCCTTTACTCAGGAGCACCAGGACGCGCGAACCAACTACAGCGGCGTCGGCCTGGGCATGTCCATCGTGAAGAATCTGGTGGACCAGATGAAGGGGAGCGTAGCGGTCAGCAGCCAGGTGGGCAAGGGCAGTGTGGTCCAGATTACGCTGCCGGTCCGGGTGGATGAGGCATGGCGCGGCGCAGCCGTGGAGAAGGAGCCGGATATCCAGAGCAACGTGGCCGGAATGCGCATCCTGCTGGTGGAGGACAACGAGATCAACTGTGAGATTGTGGAGTACATCCTGATTGAGGCGGGGGCGGAGGTGGTCACCGCCAACGACGGAAAGGCCGCCGTAGATGCCTTCGCCGCCTCTGCGCCGGGGGCCTTTGACTGCGTGCTCATGGACCTGATGATGCCGGTGATGAGCGGATACGAGGCGTCCCGGGTGATCCGGGGGCTGGACCGGCCGGACGCGGTGTCCGTGCCCATCATAGCCCTGTCGGCCAACACGTTTGAGGAGGACGTGGCTCTGGCCAAGGACGCAGGGATGAACGACCACCTGGCCAAGCCGGTGGATATCCGAAAGATGCTTCAGCTCATAAGCCGTTTTCGGGACTGACCGGGGCATGAAACGGCCTGGATGTACCGGCCGGCGCACAGGCGGCACAGCTACCGAACACTCTGGAATGGAGATGAACAAAGATGCCTTTTCTACGCTCCCTGAAAAGCAGCATAGCCTTGATTATCTGCCTGAATATTCTTGTGTTTGCCTTTTTGGGGATTTCGGTCAAAAAGATGAGCGAAGACACCATTGAAACAATAGGCACGGCCTACATGGATGGTATGAGCGAGCAGGTTTCCCTGCATTTTGAAACAATCATCGACCTCCGCCTGACCATGGCGGAGTCCATCGCCCATATCGCGTCGGGCGGCGAAGGAAATTCCAGCCGCGGCACGCTGGCGGAGATTGAGTACGGCGCCAAGGCCAGGCATTTCATGTGCGCCGCCCTGTACTCCTCCGACGGCAAAATTGAGATGATCTATGGCAATTCTGTGGCGCTCAACCACCCGGAGCCCTTTCTGGAGAGCCTGAAAAACCGGGAGCGCAGGATGGCGTCCGCCGTGAACAGCGGCGGGGAGAACATCATCCTCTTTGGCGTGCCCTGCGAATATCCCATGTCTGACGGGGAAAACAGCCTGGCCATTGTAGTGGGCCTGTCCTCCAAGTATATGGGCGAGGTCCTGTTCCTGGATTCCGACAGCTCGCTGGCCTACTCCTTTGTCATACGGAAGGACGGCAGCTACGTGGCGCGGAATGAGGACGATGTCCATGAAAGCTATTTTGACCGGCTTTATGACCTGTTTGAGGGCCGGAGGGAGGAGGCGGACCGCCATATCAACCAGCTGACCGCCGCCATGGAGGCGGGGGAGGACTGTTCTGCCCTGCTGGAAAACGGCAGCTCCCGCCGGCACCTGTATGGGACCAGCCTTCCCTACTGCAATTGGTATCTGGTAACTGTGCTGCCCTTTGATAGCCTGGACCATACCATCTCCGGCATGAGCAGCCGCTGGCTCGTTCTGGTCTACGCCGCCTCCTTTGCGGTGGTGGCCATGCTGCTCTACCTGTTCCTCCAGTACTCCAGGCTGTTCAAACACCAGCTGGCGGAGCAGAGGCGGATGAACCTGGAGATGGACGCGGCGCGGCAGGCGGCCGAGCAGGCGCAGAAGGAGGCGGAGCAGGCCAACGCTGCGAAGCAGGACTTCCTCTCCAGCATGAGCCACGACATCCGCACCCCCATGAACGCCATCATTGGTATGACCGCCCTGGCCGCGGACAATACCCACAATCCCGAGCAGGTACAGGACTACCTGGGCAAAATCGCCCTGTCCAGCAAGCACCTGCTGGGGCTGATTAATGACGTGCTGGATATCTCGAAGATCGAAAGCGGCAAGATGACGCTGAATGTGGAGCCGGTGTCCCTTCGGGAGGTGATGGAGAGCATCGTCAACATCGTGCAGCCCCAGGTGAAGGCGAAAAACCAGCGGTTCAACGCGGCCGCCTACGATATCCTATCCGAGCAGGTGTACTGCGACAGCGTGCGGCTGAATCAGGTGCTGATTAACCTGCTGGGGAACGCGGTGAAATTCACGCCGGAGGAGGGCTCGGTGCAGGTGACGGTGTATCAGGAGCCGGAGGAGGGCGGCCGTGTGCGCACCCACTTCCTGGTGCAGGACACCGGAATCGGCATGTCGAAGGAGTATCAGAAGGAGATTTTCGACTCCTTCAGCCGGGAGGACAACACCCGCGTGCGGAAGACAGAGGGCTCCGGGCTGGGCATGGCCATCACCAAGTGTATTGTAGACGCCATGGACGGGGCCATATCCGTCCGCAGCGAGCAGGGCAAGGGCAGCGAGTTCCATGTGGTCCTCAACCTGGAACGGGCGGCGGAGCCTGCGCCGGACGCCGGCCTTTCCGTCGGGAGCGTGCTGGTGGTGGACGAGGATGAGCGGCTGTGCGTCAACGCGGTGCGCTCTCTGGAGGAGCTGGGTGTCCGGGCCGATTGGTGCCGGAGTGCCGGGCAGGCGCTGGAGCGCATTGAGGCGCGCCGGCAGGACGGCGGCTATCAGCGGGTCCTGCTGGGCTGGCAGCTGGCGGACGGGAGCGGCCTGGAGGCCGCCCGGGCGATCCGGCGGCACTGCGGGGAGGACGGTCCGGCCCTGCTGCTCTCCGCCTGCGACTGGAGCGGGCTGGAGGAGGAGGCCGAGGCGGCGGGCATTTCCAGCTTTGTGGCCAGGCCGCTGTTTCGCTCCACCCTGTTTGACGCCCTGAAGGGCCCGGCCGGCGCTCCGGAGGAGGGGGCCGGCCCCTGGAGGGCGGCGGACCTGTCCCTGCGGGGGAAGCACATCCTGCTGGCGGAGGACAACGAGCTCAACTGGGAGGTGGCGCGGGAGCTGCTCTCCGTTCTGGAGCTTGAGCTGGACTGGGCCGAAAACGGGGAAATCTGCGTAACGAAATTTGAAAAATCCCCGGTGGGGTACTACGACGCGATTATCATGGATGTGCGTATGCCCGTGATGGACGGCTACGAGGCGACCGCCGCTATCCGGGGGCTGGAGCGCCCGGACACGGATATCCCCATCATCGCCATGACCGCCGACGCCTTTTCGGAGGATATCCAGCGGTGCCTGGAGTGCGGCATGAACGACCATCTGGCCAAGCCTATTGACCTTCAGGCCGTGGCACAGAAGCTGAAAAAATACCTGCAGTAAAGCCGCAGACAAAAGGCGGCCCCCTCTGAAATCCCAACCTTTCAGAGGGGGCCGCTTCTTATCCCCAGCCCAGCCGGCGGATTTGCTCCCGGAGCTCCTCCAGCCGGAGCTCCAGCTCAGCCTGCATGTCTGCGTCGTGGCTTTGTATGGCCAGAAGCAGCCGCATGTTCAGCGCGTGCTGCCGGTCCTTCAAGCCGCTCATGGTCTCGCCGCGCCGGACCAGGTCGCCGCGGATACCGCTGTAGCCGCTCATTTGGGCGTCGCCACCAGGATGCGGATGCGGCCGCCGGCGGAGTAGCCCAGGTCGTCGTACCAGCCGGTGAGGGTATAGTCCTCGCCGTTGATCTGGGACAGGTCGGTCTGGTAGTACCCCCGGCTGCCGGAGCCGTCCCGGAGCAGCACTTGGACGTTCTCGGCAATAGGATACTCCCGGCCGCCCCCCATGGCACTGAGGGCGGACAGGCCGTCCAGGCTCACCTGGGTCAGCTGCCGGATGCTCCGCAGGCTGCCCTTCTCATACACCAGCATGGCCCCGCCGGTTTGGATGGGGTATCTGGCTGTGCCGCTGATGGTCTGAGCCTGGCCGTCCCGGAGGTAGGTATAGCTGACGGAGATATTGGTCCCGCTGGAGCTGTCGTCAATTCCGCTGACGTACACATAGGGCTGGGTTTCGCCGGTGACGCTGTGGAGCACCATGCGGTCGATTTCCCCCGCCGCGTTCAGGGTATAATAGCGCACATCCTCGCCGGACAGCTTGGCCCCCGCCAGGCGGGAGGGGTAGACGCGGGCATAGCCGCCGTTGTCGTCGGTGTCCAGAATCTGCGCCCCGGCGGCAAATTGGTAGGTTCCGACGCCGGTCCCGTCCTTGCTGACCGTCCCCTCCAGCCGTTTGGTGGACAGGCTTCGAACATTTGTCCCGGACTGGGTGGTGGAGACGGTGACCAGCCTTCCGGCGTCCAGCGCCGTGCCGCTGTGGTAGAAGGTGCGCACCACGCCGTCGGTACAGGCCACCTGAGTGGTCACCTGGGCGGAGGCGGTGGCCGAGCTGGTGGTGGTGGCGGTGGAAGCCCCCTTGGCGCTGGACACCACCGAGCCGTAGTAGATGGCCTCGTTCTCCAGGGCGTCCATGGCCTGGACCACCTCACCGTTCAGGCCCAGCAGAAGGGTGACCATGTCCCCCTCCTGAAAGCTGCCCTGGCTGGAGAGCTGGTAGGCGGCCTCGGAGGTGCCCAGCTGGTAGCTCACCCCGGCCACCGTGACAGCAGTGGGGGCGGCGGCGCTGGGGGACAGCCCGGTGAGGGTGCCCGTCACCCGGTCGTGGCAGATCCATACTGTGGACATGTTGGCGTTGTAGTAGTACACGTCGTATGGCTGCACCGCGGAAAGGGCGGAGACCGCACCATTGTAGTACACCGTGCCGGGGGCAAAGGGCAGGGACAGGGTGCTGCTCTCCGCCACGAAGGGGCCCTTGGTGTGGCTGCTCACCAGGGCGGAGTAGTCCACCTGGCCGTTGGTAATGGTGTAGCCCAGGGTGGTGCCGTACACCGCTCCGGCGCTGGTCTGGGCGGTGAGGAGGTTATAAAACAGGTCTACACAGTCCTGCCGGGTCAGCGCGCCGCCCTGTCTGGCAGATACGCCGTCCAGCAGGCCCAGGGCGCTGGCCCTGGACAGCTGAGCGGCGGGGTAGGCCCCCTTCAGGGCGGTGGGGTCGTATCCCAGCGCCCTCAGCAGAGCGGCGCAGCCCTCCTCCAGGGAGATGGCCTGGTCGGGGCGGAAGGAGCCGTCTACATAGCCGGTCATCCAGCCCTGCTCAATGGCGATGCGGACATAGCCGCTGGCCCAGTGGTCTCCCTTCAGGTCTTTGAACAGGGAGCTGCCGTAGCCCTCCGCCCCGTCCTGGTAGGGGGAGGCGGCCACCAGCATCTGAGCGAACTGGGCCCGGGTGACCGGGCTGGTCAGGCTGTCGCCGGCGGTGAGAATGCCCAGGGCCTGGAGCGCCTCCTGTTTGGCGCCGGAGCCGGCGGCCTGTGCCCCGACGCACAGAGAGAGGGTCAGGCAGAGGGCGAGGGCGGCGGAGATGAAGTGTTTTGTTTTCATATTATGTTTTCCTTTCCAAAAACCTCTTTCGTCCCTCCGCAGAGACAAGGCCCCTTTTCCCCGCAAGGGGGACGCCGCATCCGTAAGGCGGCAGAGCCGCCAACGGCTGCGCAGTGAAAGGGGCTGTCAGCCGCAGGCTGACTGAGGATTGCGTTTTGCGAAGCAAAACATACGGAGTAAACAAAGTTTTGCAAACCTTGATTATTTCATACATTTCGCCTGCGGCGAAATACAATCCTCCGCCCCAGTTTGCGAA
>CATEPI010000015.1:0-58054 GCA_949525845.1 uncultured Eubacteriales bacterium | reverse complement strand
ATCCCCGGTGGATTGCAGGTGAAAAGTGTTCCTTTGCGGCTTGTGGGTGACAAAAACCATATTACAAAGCCCTTACCGATGGCAACATCGGTAAGGGCTTTTGCCGTATTTATGCAGCCTGCTCAAAAATCTGTTTTTGCATATTTAAGTAGTATTTTAAGTCGTCAGAAGTCTTCTTGTGGAAGTACTTGGGACGGTTTATAGACTTTGTGCTAACATTATTGGCCTCTGCTAAACGCATAGTGTAGTCAAATATGCAATTTATCAAATCGCCAAATTGAGCTGCTGAAATATTGAGGTTGATGGATTTTTTCGGATTTTCTTTTTCAATAGCCTCAATAGAGCAGATAAGAGTGTTCAAAATGTCAACATTCAAACTCCCGTTTCGAGCAGAATCTAAATACTCTTCTAAAGCTGCTCCAAATTGTTTGTCAAGTTTTCGTTGCTTTCGGTGTGTTACATACCCAATGGTACCAGCAACTGTGCCCCCTATGATAAGTACGCCCCCTAATATGATAGTTCCTTTTTGATGTGATCTGACAAAATCAATCGCTTTAGATGCGCCTTCTTTAGCGGCATCAGCAACCGCAGGAATATGCTTTGCAACCCTTTTGCTATCTACATTTTTTGCTAAGCCGCATAGCTCAAAAATACCTGCCTTGACCCCTGCATACGTTTTTTCGTCTATATCAAGATAAATTGGAACAACGGGCATTTTTGCATCAACTCCTTCATTCGTCTTTCAAGCAATCCTTGAACGCTTCTACAAGGAAATCGCTCAATTCCTTGGAGGGGACTTTGACCCATTTCCGGGTGGTGTCGTACTTGGGGTAGTTGTAGCGCCAGCGGTCATAGTCCTCCCTGGTGATCTCCCCGGCCTCCAGCTTCTTGGCCTGCTCCGCCCAGGCGGACAGCATTTCAAGCATATCAACATAGGTCTTACCCTTGGACTTGTCCAGCCGCAGGCAGATTTCGCCGTCAATCTCTCCGATGGTCAGGCCCCGAATGTCCTCCAGAGCAAAGAGTGTGTGCATGAGGCCAATGTCGCTGTCTATGTCGGGGACGGTCAAGGCATCGGTAGAGACTTCAAAGAAGCCCGCCAGCGTCTTGGTCAGGTCGGCCTTGGGGGTACGGCTCCCTGTCTCATACTGCGCCATACGCACATCGGCGGAGCGTTCCGGGAACCCCACCACCTGACCAAGATACTTCTGCGTGACACCTTTCTTATTGCGGAAAAAGCGAATACGTTCACCAATCGCCATAACTGCCAACTCCAATCTATGTAATGGGGACACTTGGAGTATAACAGATATGTTTAGAAACGTCAAGAAAAAATCCTAAATAATTTTATTTAATTTTTTCTTTGAAAGCCCTTGACATAACGGAATATAGTTAGTATAATGAGGCAGACACTAAATAAATAGCGTTAGTTCAATGAAAGGAGGAACCAGCATGGAAAACAAGTTTATCCGAGTAGACGAGGTAGCGGACGAGCTGGGCGTGTCGAGGCCCTACGCCTACAAGCTCATTCGGCAGCTCAACGAGGAACTGAAAGGAAAGGGCTTCATCACCATTGCGGGGCGGGTCAATCGCCAGTATTTTAACGAGCGGCTCTACGGGGCCGGAAAGGAAGTGAACGAAAATGCCGGTATTTAAGGACGAAAAGCGGGGCACATGGTACGTTATGGCATGGTATCGGGACTGGACGGGGGAGCGTAAGCAGAAGTGCAAGCGGGGCTTTCCCACCAAGCGGGAGGCCCAGGACTGGGAGCGCAGCTTTCAAATGCAGACCGCCGCCGACATGGATATGACCTTTGAAGCCTTTGTGGAGCTTTACACCAAGGATGTGCGGCCCCGGCTGAAGGAGAACACCTGGCTGACAAAGGAGAACATCATCCAGAAGAAGATTCTGCCCTACTTCGGCAAGCGGAAGATCAGCGAGATCACCACCAAGGACGTAATCGCATGGCAGAACGAGCTGCTGGCCTATCGGGACGACCAGCGCAAACCCTACTCCCAGACCTATCTCAAAACCCTGCACAACCAGCTCAGCGCCATTTTCAACCACGCTGTCCGCTTCTATGATCTGCGCTCCAACCCCGCCGCCAAAGCCGGGAACATGGGGACAGAGGAACGAAAGGAAATGCTGTTCTGGACGAAGGCGGAGTATCAGCGGTTTGCGGAGGCCATGATGGACAAGCCCCTCTCCTACTATGCCTTTGAAATGCTCTACTGGTGCGGTATTCGGGAGGGGGAACTGCTGGCCCTCACCCCGGCGGACTTCGACTTTGAGGCCGGGACGGTGAAGATCAGCAAGTCCTATCAGCGGCTCCACGGCGAGGATGTGATTACCACCCCGAAAACCAAGAAAAGCAATCGTACTATCAAGATGCCCAATTTTCTCTGTGACGAAATGAGGGACTACCTGGGGATGCTCTACGGGGTCAAGAAGAAAGACCGCATTTTCACCGTCACGAAAAGCTACCTCCACCATGAGATGGACAGAGGGGCGAAAGAGGCCGGGGTCAAGCGTATCCGTATCCACGACCTCAGACATTCGCACATTTCACTTCTGATTGATATGGGCTTCTCCGCTGTGGCGATTGCCGACCGGGTAGGCCATGAGAGTATCGAGATCACCTACCGCTACGCCCACCTGTTTCCGTCCAAGCAGACGGAGATGGCGGACAAGCTGGACTTTGAAAGGACGGGAGCATAATGTCAGCTAAGAATTTGGACAATCACAACCGCTGGAGGAACAAGACCGTGGCGTTTCGGGTGTCCCCGGAGGAGGACGAACAGCTTGAGATTGCCGTCCGCCTGTCCGGGCTGACCAAGCAGGACTACATCACCCGGCGGCTGCTGAACCGGGACATTGTGGTGCAGGGCAATCCCAGGGTCTACAAGGCCCTGCGTGACCAGCTCGCCGCCGTCCTGGGGGAGCTGCGGCGCATGGAGGCCGGGGGCGGGGTGGATGATGAACTTCTCGCCACCATCCGCCTTATCACCGTGACGCTGGACGGCATGAGGGAGGATTGATAGATTGATGGATTCCAGAGAAGCGAAAAGGACTGTCCCGGTTCCGCCTGTTGACGCAGACGGGGAACAGCCCAATTCTCAAACACCTGCCCTGAGTATATCAGAAGCGGCTACCGAAAACAACCCCCAGGATGAAAGTATGGAGGATATTCTCCGGGAGCTTCAACGGACAAGCGACCCGGCCTACCTCCACACTGTTTCCATGAACGAGCTTTACCAGAACGTCTACCAGAGTAGACCGCCAATCATTGACGGTCTGCTCTACCCTGGGACGTACCTCTTTGCGGGAGCGCCCAAGGTGGGCAAGTCGTTCCTGATGGCCCAGCTTGCCTATCATGTGAGCATGGGCCTCCCCCTGTGGGGCTACCCCGTCCACAAGGGCACCGTCCTCTATCTGGCATTGGAGGACGACCACCGCCGCTTGCAGGGGCGGCTGTATCGGATGTTCGGTATGGAGGGCACAAACGACCTGCTCTTTGCGATCTACGCCAAACAGCTCGGCCTGGGCCTGGAGGAACAGCTAAAGAAGTTTATCCGCCAACACCCCGACACCAAGCTGATTATCATTGACACCCTCCAGAAAGTCCGGGAGGTCGGCGGGGACAAGTACAGCTATGCCAACGATTACGAGGTGGTGGGCAAGCTGAAACGCCTTGCCGATGATTGCGGTATCTGTCTCCTGCTGGTACACCACACCCGAAAGCAGCAGGCAGACGATAAGTTTGACATGATTTCTGGCACCAACGGCCTGTTGGGAGCTGCGGACGGGGCCTTTCTTCTTCAAAAGGAGAAGCGGACGGACGGCAACGCCATTCTGGATGTGGCCGGGCGTGACCAGCAAGACCAGCGGATGTATCTCACCAAGGACAAGGAGCGGCTTGTGTGGGAGCTGGAGCGGCTGGAAACAGAGCCGTGGGTGGAACCGCCCGACCCGGTATTGGAGGCCGTTGCCGCCCTTGTGACGGCGGACAGGCCCGCCTGGGGCGGCACCGCCACGGAGCTGGCGGCGGCTCTCCAGACCGACATGAAGCCCAACGCCCTGGCGATGCGGCTGAATGTCCGGGCCGGGAGGCTGGCGGCGGAGTACCATATACGCTATGAGAACAGCAGGAGCCACGCCGGGAGAAGTATCACCCTCACCCTGGAACCACCCCAGGCGTGACGACCGTGACGGCTGTGACGGCTTTTTTGAGAGCGGGGGCGGTGTGTAAAACATCGTCACGGTCGTCACGGCCGTCACGGGGAGCGGGGCCAAAAGTCAAGGGGCCATACCTGGGGGTGGAGATTGCCGCAAGGCAATACAACCCGAACCCCTTGACTTTTGGCCCACGGAGGACACTGGCCGGGTGGGGGGAAAGGCTGTGCCTTTCCCCCCTGCCCAACGGCGAGTGTCAAAGTTTAGGCGGGGTGCAGGGTGCCCTTTTCAAAGGGCGGCCCTGCTGGGGGAGCCGTCCGCAGACGGCGGGGGCAACGCCCCCACTCCACCCCGTAGGGCGCAAATGCGCTTTTGATGGCCGCAAGGCCGTCAAAAGTGCTTTTGCGTTACTTTCGCAGAAAGTAACAAAGGCCGCCGCTGGCGCGGCGAAAGGAGTGTTGATTTGAAAAGGACGATTAGCGCAATGGTGGGGCAGGGTTCGGTGAACCACAACAGCAGGGCGTTCAACGCCAAGAACACCGACCGGTCACGCTCCCACTTGAATATAACCTACTGCCACGAAAATATCAAGACAGTTTTCCATGAGCTTTTCGACGAGGCCCTCAAGCGGTACAATGACAAGCAGACCAGGGCAGACCGCAAAATTGAGGACTACTACGAAAAGATACGTTCCAGCAAGCAGGAAAAGCCGTTCCATGAAATCATCCTGCAAGTGGGCAACAAGGACGACATGAGTGCCGAGGGCGAGGACGGCCAGCTTGCGGCGGCGGTGCTGGACGAGTACATGAGGGGCTTCCAGGAGCGCAACCCCCAGCTTCGGGTGTTCTCCGCCCACCTCCACATGGACGAGGCTACGCCCCATCTGCACATCGACTTCGTACCGTTCACCACCGGGAGCAAGCGGGGCCTGGACACGAGGGTATCGCTGAAACAGGCGTTAGCGGCCCAAGGCTTCAAGGGCGGCACCAGGGGCGACACGGAGTGGAGCCAGTGGGTACGCTCTGAAAAGGAACAGCTTGCCGCCGTAATGGAGCGCCACGGGATAGAGTGGGAGGATAAGGGCACCCACGACAAGCACCTGTCTGTACTGGACTTCAAAAAGGAGCAACGGGTGAAAGAGATTGCCGAGTTGGAGGCGGTCAAGGCCAAAAAGCAGGGACAGGTGGAACAGCAGGAGCAGCGTCTAAAGGAGCTGGCCCCGGCTGTGAGAAACATGGAGCAGTTGGCGGCGCAGTTCTCCGATGACCCGGAGCGGATATTGCCGGAGCCGGGGCCGCTGGAGAGCGCCAAGTCCTACCGGGAGAAGAAAGCCAAGCCCCTGCTGGCGCAGATCGTCAAGGTGCTGCGCTCTCTGTACCGGGCCTATGTCGAGTTGAAAGGGAAGTATGAGCGTTTGCAGGGGGACTATGGACGGGCCAGGGAGGGCAACGAGCGATTGTCTGACCGCTTGCAGGAGGTGAAGATGGAAAACAAAGCCCTGCGGGGGACAGTTGCCGACTTTGAGCGGGTGAAGCGGGCTTTCGGCCCGGAGGAAGTAGAGCGGGCCGTGGAGGACGCAAAGCGCCGGGAGGCGCAAGAGCGGGAGCAGAAGAAAGCAAAGCGGAGGTTTAGACGGGGGGCGAGGTAACGGACATCAGGAGGGCACTCCAAGGTGTACCCTCCTGATTTATACTTGTCAGCAGGGAATTTTACTGTTATAATGTAAACGATAAATTCCCATTGGAGGCCGCACATGAAAAACAGAAAACTAATTTTTATTGGACTATTTATCTTTTTAAGTGTGGTAATTGGTTCTTTTATATACTTTCCTAAAAGTATTGATACTGCACTCAACAGAATAAAATATCCGTTTGAAGTAGGCGAAATCTTAACCTCCCAACAAATTGATGAAAATCTTATTGTAGTAATATATACTAACAAAAATAATAATAATGAACTCCAGAACGCTATCATACAAAAAAACAGTATTTTTTATAGCGTTGTTGAAATGAATGGCTCTCTAAATATTGAAATACCTCAAAAGCTCGACAGTGGTGACCTTAGAACGCAAGTATTGGTTTCTTGGTATGATAAAAGTGATAAATATGTTGTGATGGCCGTCGCTTATGACGAAGATGTAGCCGCTATTACCTATCAAAATCAAGAGTTGACACCATTAGATATAAACGGTTATCACTTGTTTTATGGGACTGGAACTGGCAAGTATGAAGTATATGAATTGTTTGACCAAGAGGGGAATCGCTTAGAACATATCAAGGAATAGTATTAAAGAAAAATGAGAAGTGATTTGGAAAAGGCGGGGAATGTGGTTGCATTTCTCCGCCTTTTGTGATACTATTTTGATACTAAGAAATTGAGCGGCCAAAAATAACAGGTGAGACATTAACAAATTTGCGAATAATTTATCCGTGAAAACATAGAAAATACAGTCCCATATAATAGGATTTGTCGAGTGGGAATAATTTCTATTTTTGAAGTTCTAAATAACGAACATTGGCAGGGCGCTCCAATGAAGCATATGCGATTTCCGACCGAGAAACATGGGACGTTATTTGTGACGCCTACATGAAAAACGATGAGATTCTCATTGCGCTGCCGTTATATGTGGAATGCGTTCCCGGACTTCTTTTGGAATTTTTGGAAACTCTCCCCAAAAAGGACGAGCGTACAAGGCTTTCCTTTCTGTTGCAGAGCGGCTTTGCGGAGGGGTGTCAGCTTCGGTGCGGTGAGGCGTTTCTGGAAAAGCTGCCGGAATATTTTCCCCTTCCCATGCGCTTACTGATCGGATTGATCCCAAAGACCCTTGCAAAAAATGTGTTTCAAAAGGCGGCGGCATCCCTGGGGTGCAGTACGCCCCTTGATGCAAAAATCTGGGATTGAGAGGGCGGTATATGAGCGGTTATGCAGTTTATCCGTTTCCTTTTGGACAACTCAAGATTGGGTATCGGGACGATGCGGTCACGCTGCTTATGCGGACCGATGAACCGGCCCGGGATGAGGGGTGGACGCCTTTGACCGATCTGGTATTTCAGCAGGTTACGGAATATTTGAATGGCCGGCGGCGGGCCTTTGATTTTCCTTACGTGCTCCGGGGCACCGAATTTCAGCAGCGGGTGTGGCGGGCGCTGTGTGCCATTCCCTACGGTGAGACCCGTACCTATGGGGAGGTGGCTGCCGCTGTGGGGAGCCCCAAGGCGGCCCGGGCGGTGGGTATGGCCAACCATCGGAACCCCATTTTGATCGCCGTGCCCTGCCACCGGGTCATCGGCGCCGACGGGAGGTTGGTGGGCTATGGCAGCGGGCTGGATATGAAGGAGGCCCTGCTTCGGCTGGAGAAAAAATATGCGTAAAAGTCCCCTTTGTCTGAGCGTTAGAGGGGGGCATAGCAGGACGGCGCAGCTTTATGCTGCGCCGTCCGTTTCGTCTATTCAGTTGATGCCATTCAGGTTTTTAAAGAGCTTTTCTGCGTCGGCAGAGGCCACCAGCTTGTCGGTGTCCTCGTCGGTGGAGGCAATGGCCACGATGCGGCCCAACACCTCCAGATGCTCCTCGCCCTTGGCGGCGATGCCCACCACCAGCTTCACCTTGTCGCCGTTCCAGTCGATGCCTTCGGGGTAGGTCATGACTACAACGCCGGTGCGCTTGATGAGGGGTTTTACGTCGTTGGTGCCGTGGGGGATGGCCACATGGCTGCCGATGGCCACGGAGAAGCTGGCTTCCCGGTCCAGCATGCCCTGGATATAGGCCTCGTCCACATAGCCGCTGGCCACCATCAGCTTTCCGCAGGCCTTGATGGCCTCCTCGGGGGTGACGGGGGCACAGCCCAGCACGATGTTCTTCCGCTCCAGCAGGGTATCTCCCTGAGCGGGGGCAGCCTCCTCAGCCTTGGGGGCCTCCACGGGGGCGGCGGGGGCGGCGGAGCCCTTCCGGGCCGCCAGCAGCTCGTTTACCAGGGCGTCGTACTCCGGTGCGCCCATAAAGTTATGGATGGGGATGACCCGGGCCTGGGGAGCCCGCTGGGCCGCCCGGCCGGACAGCTCATGGTGGGTGACCACAATCTGACAGTCGCCGGGAATCTCGGAGACGGGGTGGTGGATAACCTCGATACCAGTGATGCCCGCGTCCTTCAGCTTGTTGCGCAGCATGGTGGCGCCCATGGCGGAGGAGCCCATGCCCGCGTCGCAGGCGAAGACGATCTTCTTAACCGATTTGATATCCACATCCGCGCCGGTGCTGGATTCCACAGGGGCCTGGCCCTTGGAAGCGGCCTTGGAGGCGGCCACCTGGGCCTGGGCCTCAGCCAGGCTGGCGTCTTTGCCGAAGAACTTCAGCAGGAACACGGAGATGGCGAAGCTGACCGCCGCGGCCACGGCGATGCCCACGATGTTGGCGAAGTAGCCGCCCTTGGGGGTCATGAGCAGCTCGGCGATGATGGAGCCGGGGGAAGCCGCCGCCGCCAGGCCGCCGCCCAGGATGGACAGGGTGAAAATGCCGGCCATGTTGCCGATCATGGGGCCAAGAATCACAATGGGGTTCATCAGGACATAGGGGAAGTAAATCTCATGGATGCCGCCCACAAACTGGATGACGGCGGCGGCGCCGGCGGAGGAGCGGGTCTCACCCTTGCCGGCCACGCAGTAGGCCAGCAGCAGGCCCAGACCGGGGCCGGGGTTGGACTCGATCATGAACAGGATGGACTTGCCCAGCTCGGCGGCCTGCTCGGTGCCGATGGGGGTAAACACGCCGTGGTTGATGGCATTATTGAGAAACAGCACCTTGGCGGGCTCCACCAGCACGGCGGTGAGGGGCAGCAGGCTGTGGTCCACCAGGAAGCCCACGCCCGCGCCCAGCACGTCGGTAATCTTCACGCAGGCGGGGCCGATGACAAAGATGGACAGCACGGCTAGCACGCCGCCGATAATGCCCACGGAGAAGTTGTTGACTACCATCTCAAAGCCGGCGGGGACGTGGCCCTCCATCTTCTGGTCAAACTTCTTGATGCACCAGCCGCCCAGAGGGCCGCAGATCATAGCTCCGATGAACATGGTGCTGCTGGTGGAGGCGATGGCGCCCAGGGTGGCCAGCGCGCCGGTGACGGCCCCCTTCTGGCCCCCGACGGCCTTGCCGCCGGTGTAGCCGATGAGGATGGGCAGCAGGTAGGAGAGCATGGGGCCTACCATGCTGTTGATGGTGGCGGCAGGCCCCCACCATCCCAACCAGCCGTCGGGGATGAACAGGGCGGCGATCAGGCCCCAGGCGATGAAGGCCCCGATGTTGGGCATGACCATGCCGCTGAGGAAGCGCCCGAATTTCTGTACGCATTCTTTCACAGGGGGTATCTCCTTTCCAATGTAGGGATGGGGTCGCTCTTTTCGTCCCCCGCAGGGACGGCTCCTTTGGAAAGGAGCTGTCAGCCGCAGGCTGACTGAGGATTGCGTTTTGCGAAGCAAAACATACGAAGTAAACAAAGTTTTGCAAACCTTGTTTATTTCATACATTTCGCCTGCGGCGAAATACAATCCTCCGCCCCAGTGTGCGCACTGGGGCACCTCCTTTCTAAAGGAGACTTTTCCCTGCGGGGGGACGGGGGGTTACTGGTTCACCGTGGCCTTCAGATACCCCTCCACGCCGGAGGCGGTGGACAGCCCCAGGGCCTCGTCAGTGACCCGGCGGAAATCCTTCTCGTGCCAGCGGTGGATCTGGGCCCGGGTGGCCAGCACCGAGGCGGAGCTGACGGAGAACTCATCCAGGCCCCAGCACATGAGCAGGGGAATGAGCCCCGGGTCGGCTGCGGCCTCGCCGCACATGCCCACCGGGATGCCCGCCCGTTTCGCGGCGGAGATTACGTTACGGATGGAGCGCAGCACCGCGGGCTGGAAGGGGCTGTACAGCTTCTCCACCTTGGCGTTGCCCCGGTCCACCGCCATGGTGTACTGGGTCAGGTCGTTGGTGCCGATGGAGAAAAAGTCACACTCCTGGGCCAGCAGGTCGGCGATGAGGGCGGCGGCGGGGGTCTCGATCATGGCCCCCAGGGCGATGTCCCTGTCGTAGGGCACGCCGGACTCGGCCAGCTCCTTCTTGCACTGCTCCAGCAGCTCCCGGGCGGCGCGGACCTCCTCCACACAGGTGACCAGGGGGAGCATAATCTTGATGTTCTGTTCCTCGGCCCCCGCCCGGAGCAGGGCGCGGAGCTGGACCTTATACAGCTCGGGGCGGTCCAGGCAGTAGCGGATGGCCCGGTGGCCCAGGAAGGGGTTTTCCTCCTTCTCCAGCCCCAGATAGTCGATGGCCTTGTCGCCCCCCACGTCCAGGGTACGGATAATTACTTCCTTGCCCGCCATGGTCTTGGAGACAGCGTAGTAGGCCTCATACTGCACCGTCTCATCGGGGAGACTGGTGCGGTCCATGAACAGGAACTCGGTACGGAACAGGCCGATCCCCTCCGCGCCGGACTGGGCGGCGGCCTCCGCCTCGGCGGCGGAGCCTATGTTGGAGTAGAGGTGGTAATATTTTCCGTCGGCGTCAGCGGTGGGCTTATTCCGATAGACCTCCAGGGCGGCGGTCTTCTCCTGATAGTCCTTCTGCTTGGCCAGGTACTCGCTGCGGGTGCGGGCGTCAGGGCTGAGAACCACTACCCCCTCGCCGCCGTCTACAATCAGGCCGTCGCCGTCCTTGATAAGCTCCAGAGCCTTGGCGATGCTGAGCACGGCGGGGAGCTGGAGGGCCCGGGCCAGGATGGCGGAATGGCTGGTGCGGCCGCCGGTCTCGGTGATGATGCCGGCCACGTTCTCTTTATTCAGCCCCACCGTCATAGAGGGGGTGAGGTCGTGGGCCACCAGGATGGTGCCGGCGGGCAGGGCGCTCAGGTCGATGCCGGTGACCCCCATAAGGATGGACAGCAGCCGGGCGCGGATGTCCCGCACGTCGGTGGCCCGCTGGCGCATCAGTTCATCGTCCACACCGGCGAACATGTCGGCGTACATGGTGCACACTGCGTCGGCCGCCCCCTCGGCGCAGGAGCCGCCGTCGATGGCCTCCTGCATCTGGGAGAGCATGAAGGGGTCGGCCAGCATGGTGATCTGACCGGTGAGAATCTCCGCCTCCTTGGGGCCGGTCTGCTCCCGGATGCGGTCGGCCATGGCGGCGGTGCGCTGGTTGAACTCGTCAATGGCGTTTTGCAGGCGGGCCTTTTCCGCCTCCTTGCCGGAGTAGGGGACGTCGGAGTAGTCCAGGCTCTCCTCCCGCACGCAGACGGCGCAGCCCAGGCCGACGCCGTCCGATGCGTTGATCCCTTTCAGAACCATAGCGCGCTCCTCCTCTTACAGGTCGCCCAGGCCGGACTCCACCAGCTTGACGGCGGCGTCCAGGGCCTCGGCCTCCTGAGCGCCCTCGCAGCGAATTTCAATCTCGCTGTCCATCTTGATGCAGGAGGCCATCAGGTTCATGATGCTCTTGGCATTGATGGTCTTCTCGCCAAAGATGATGGTGACGGTGCTGTCGTACTTGCCCATCTCGGCCACAAAGAGCTGGGCGGGGCGCATGTGCAGACCCTGGGGATTGATGACCTTGACTGTTTTGGATACCATAATGAATACATCCTTTCAAATTTGTTTATTATCTCATACTGTGGAGCACAGTATTTAGAGAACAAAGGTTAAACCGCGATGACGTCGGTGCTGTCCAGATATTTCCGGTCGGGCAGGCGGTCGGTGATGATTTGAGCCCCGTCCAGGGGGAGGATGGCGGCGGCAGTGACCCGGCCGAATTTGCTGGAATCGGCCAGCATGTAGACCGACTGGGCCCGGGCGGCTGCCAGGGCTTTGAGGGCGGCCGCTTCCGGGTCGGGGGTGGTAAAGCCCTGGCTGAGACTGACCCCGCTGGTGCCCAGAAAGACCTTGGTGAAGTTATACCGCCGGATGGCGTTCAGCGCCTCGGCGCCCACGATGTCCACCGTGCCCGGCTTCAGGGCGCCGCCCAGGACATAGACGCGGCACTCAAAGGCGGAGAGCATCCCGGCGAAGTCGATGCTGCTGGTGACAAACAGGGCTTTGGAGTCCTTCAGGTGGCTGGCCATGTGGAGGACGGTGGTGCCGGTGTCCAGATAGACCACGTCGTCGTCCCCCACCAGGCTGGCGGCGTAGCGGGCGATGCGCTCCTTCTCCCGGGCGTAGCGCTGCTTGGTGGCCAGGTCGGGCTCCCGGGCGAGAAATTCCTCCTCCTCCAGGCTGGTGGCCCCGCCGTGGATCTTTACCAGCCTGCCCTGGCGGGCCAGGGCGTTCAGGTCCCGGCGGATGGTGGCCTCCGAGGCCCCGGTGGTCTGGCAGAGGTCGGTTACGCTGACGGTCTGGTGCTGGGCGATCTGCTCTAAAATGGCCCGGGCGCGCTGTTCAGCCAGCATCCTGAGGGCCTCCTTCCTTGACTGAATTTGATTATTTGATTGATTTTGACTAAAACAATCCTAACATAGGAACGCAGGAAAGTCAACTAAATTGTGGCGATTTTTCTGCACAAAAAAGAATGGTTGTTTTTGTGCATAGTGCCATAAAAGCCTTGGAATGAGCCAGATTCTAGCCTGACGGACGCCGGCGGAAGGGGAGCGGGACTGGAGACGGCGGAGGAGAAAACGGTTTACAAGTGCGGAGACGGAATGGGACGGTTTTCCCGTCTTGAATGTGGAAACAATCAAAAACGTGCAAAATCACTTTTTTGGAGGCAGAGCAGACGGGATATTTTGGCGCTTTTCCGCCTTGCGGAGGGGGGAAGGGTGGTGCTATACTTGAGACAAGGATTACCGGAAAGCCACCAAACTATTATTTTTAAAGGAAGGGATTTAACATGAAACAGGCAATCATGATCGGCGCAGGCAACATCGGGCGGGGCTTCATCGGCGCGCTGCTGGAAAAGAGCGGCTATCACGTCACCTTCGCCGATGTGGCGGAAAATCTTATTGCCGCCATCAACCAGCGGGGAAGCTACACCGTCCATATCCAGGACCGTGAGTGCGCGGAGTGGACCGTTACCAACATCAGCGGCATCTCCTCCGCCAACCAGGAGCTGGTGGACGCCATCGCCGGCGACTGCGAGCTGATCACCACCGCTGTGGGCCTGCGCATCCTGCCCATCGTGGCCAAGCCCATTGCCGCCGGCATCAAGGCCCGGAAGGCGGCGGGCAGTACTCAGATTCTCAACGTGGTGGCCTGTGAGAACGCCGTCCGGGGCACCAGCCAGCTGCGGGACGCCGTCTATGCCAATCTGAGCGAGGAGGAGATCGCCTACGCCGGGGAGTATATGGGCTTTGCCGACTGCGCAGTGGACCGTATCGTGCCCAAGGCATCCTTTGAGAACCCCCTGGACGTGGCGGTGGAGCAGTACACCGAGTGGGACGTGGAGAAGGGCGGCTGGAAGGGTGAGCTGCCCGACATTCAGGGGTGCAGCTTTGTGGACGACCTGTCCGCCTATATTGAACGCAAGCTGTTCACCCTGAACAGCGGTCACGCCATCTGTGCCTACCTGGGGGCGCTGAGGGGGCACCGCACCATTGTGGAGAGCATCGCCGACCCCGCCATCGGCGACGTGGTGTATCAGGCCATGTGCGAGAGCGGCGAGGGGCTGATTAAAAAGTTCGGCTTTGACCCCGAGGCCCACCACGCCTATATCGACCGCATCTTTGCCCGCTTCCAGAACCCCTTCCTGGAGGACGAGACCCAGCGGGTGGCCCGGGAGCCCATCCGCAAGCTGGCCCCCACCGACCGGCTGGTAAAGCCCCTGACCACCGCCTACGGCTACGGGCTGAATGTGGACCACCTGATTTTCGGCGCGGCCGCCGCCCTCCACTTCAACTGCCCCGAGGACGAGCAGAGTGTGGAGCTGATGAAGAAAATCGAGGCCGAGGGTGTGGAGAAGGCCCTGGAGGCCTACACCGGCCTGAAGGCGTCCGACCCCCTGTTTGGCCGCATTCTGGACGTGTACCGCGGGCTGGGCGTGGCGAAAAAGTGAGATTGGACGGGGGAAAGGCGCAATAAATCCCTTGCATTTTTCCAGATTTTCTTTATAATGGCAGTAAAGACTTTGAGGAGGGTTTCCGATGAACAAAACCATTACCGCTGAAAACGCCCCCGCCGCCGTGGGGCCCTACTGCCATGCCAAGCTGGCGGGCAATACCCTGTATACCTCCGGCCAGCTGGGCCTGATTCCCGCCACCGGCGAGCTGCCCCAGGGGGTGGAAGCCCAGGCCGCTCAGGCGTTGGACAACCTGAAGGCTGTGCTGAACGCCGCCGGGATGGACTTCGGAGATGTGGTGAAAACCACTGTTTTCCTGGCGGACATGAACGATTTTGCCGCTATCAACGCCATCTATGCCAAATACTTCCCCGGCGAGGCTCCGGCGCGCTCCTGCGTCCAGGTGGCGGCCCTGCCCAAGGGCGCCCTGTTTGAAATCGAGGCCGTGGCGGTCCGGTAAGCAAAAAACGCCGAGGAGGGCCCGCCCCCTTCGGCGTTTTCTTATACGGAAATCAATTGTTTTGAATGGAGGAAAACAGGATGACTGACCACATGAAATGGACCCTGAACCACCTGCCCCCCAGTGAGGACAGCCGCCTGGGGATTATGTCCCTGGAGAACGCGGCCAAGGCCCGGGCCTTTCACCGCTCCTTCCCCCAGTACGCCGCCACCCCGCTGACCCGGCTGGACGGCATGGCCCGGCGGCTGGGCCTGGGTGGCCTGTGGGTCAAGGATGAGTCCTTCCGCTTCGGCCTCAACGCCTTTAAGGTGCTGGGGGGCTCCTTTGCCATTGCCCGGTATATCGCCGGGGAGCTGGGACGGGATGTGTCGGAGCTGACCTATGAGTACCTCACCGGCGCCCGGTTCCGGGAGGAATTCGGGCAGGCCACCTTCTTTACCGCCACCGACGGCAACCACGGCAGGGGAGTGGCCTGGGCGGCCAGCCGGCTGGGGCAGAAGGCGGTGGTCCATATGCCCAAGGGCAGCGCCAAGAGCCGCTTTGACAACATCGCCAGGGAGGGCGCTCAGGTGACCATTGAGGAGGTCAACTACGACGACTGCGTCCGCATGGCCGCCGCTGAGGCCGCCGGGACGTCCCACGGCGTGGTGATTCAGGACACCGCCTGGGAGGGGTATGAGGAGATACCTTCCTGGATTATGCAGGGCTACACCACCATGGCCGACGAGGCGGCGGAGCAGATGGAGGAGCGGCCCACCCACGTGTTCCTCCAGGCGGGCGTGGGCAGTATGGCGGGGGCCGTGGCCGGGTATTTTATCAACCGCTATCCGGAGCATCCGCCGAAATTTGTGGTTATGGAGGCGGAAGCGGCGGACTGCCACTATCGGAGCGCCCTGGCCGGGGACGGCAAGATGCGCACGGTGGGGGGAGACCTGAGCACCATCATGGCGGGGCTGGCCTGCGGCGAGCCTAACCCCATTTCCTGGGACATCCTGCGCAGCCACGCCGCCGCCTTTGTGTCCTGTCCCGACTGGGTGAGCGCCCGGGGGATGCGGATGCTGGCCGCCCCGGTGAAGGGCGACCCGGCGGTGACGGCGGGGGAGTCGGGAGCCGTGGGCATGGGGGTGATCTCCGCCCTGATGGAGGACGACGCTTATCAGGAGCTGCGGGAGGTCCTGAAGCTGGACGGCTTCAGCCGGGTGCTGCTGTTCTCCACCGAGGGGGACACCGACCCGGAGCAGTACCGGAAAATCGTCTGGGATGGGGCGTATCCTGCCGTCTGAGCATAATAAAAGAACAGGTCCGGCTGATTTGCTCAGCCGGACCTGTTTTTCTGTTAGTCTCGCAGCAGCTCGGCCGCGCCGATGATGCCGAAATCCTGTTTCAGCCGGGCAAAGCGGAAGTCTACCGGCTGGGGGATGTGGTTGTACCGGTCAAATTCAGTCCGCACCCGGTCGAAAAGAAGGGGGCCGAAGTTGACCAGTCCGCCGCCAAAGACATAGAGATTGACGTTAAGCAGCTGGTAAATGTTGAAGGCGCACACGCCGATGTAGTGAGCGGTCTGGTCCAGCATCTCCAGGGCGAAGGGGTCCCCCGCTTCGCAGGCCCGGCGCAGCTCGGCGCCGTCCAGATTGGGGCCCAGGTCCATCATGGTTTTCCGGCCGGCGGATTTTTTCCGAATCTGGACGGGAAGGTACCGGCCCGCCCCCCAGGACATGAAGCAGCCCCTGTTCCGGCAGCCGCACAGCTCCCCCTGGTCGGGGGTGATGAGCATGTGGCCGCACTCGCCCGCCCAGCCGTAGCTGCCCCGAAAGAGCTGGCCATTGAGAATCAGCCCGCTGCCGATGCCGGTGCTGACGGCCATGTAGATCATGTGCCGGCTGCCCTGTCCCGCGCCGAAGCGGTGTTCTGCCAGGGCGGCCACGTTGCTGTCGTTGTCCAGCACGATGGGAACCCCCAGCCGCTGGGCCAGGTAGTCCCGCATGGCGAAGTCCCGGATGTTCACCATGGCGGAGGTCATGCACACATACCCCTGCTCAAAGAGGATAAAGGAGGGCATGCACACGCCGATTCCCGCCAGGTCGGACAGGGTGAGGCGGTTCTTTTCCAAAATGGCGTGGATGGAGTCGATTACCATGGCGCAGAAGGCGGGGCCGTCGGCCTCGATGGGGGTGGGCTGCTGAAAGCGGTCCAGCAGGTGGTTCTCCTGGTCAAACAGGCCGTAGGCCACCTTGGTGCCTCCGGCGTCGATGCCGATGCGATAGGTGCTCATAGGGCGCTCTCCTCCTCTGCCTGATAAATCTCTGTGCCGGCCTCTGACAGCCGGCGGGCCTGTTCCCCGGTGAGGCCGCAGTCGGTGACCACGGTGGAGGCCCCGGCAGGCAGATTCAGGGGGACCACACCCCTCTGGGAAAACTTTTTGCTCTCAGTTACCACAATCACCTGTCCGGCGTGCTCGGCCATGTCCCGCACGGCCTGGACCCGCAGGTGGTCGTTACCGGTGAAGCCCAGGGCAGGGGACCAGCCGTCCGCCCCCACAAAGAGCCGTTCCACATAGAACTGTTGGGCGCACACCTTGAGGATGGGCCCCACCATAACCTGGGCGTCGTTCTGGAAGTCGCCCCCCAGCAGGACCACTCGGGCCCCGTCCACACGGCGAATGTAGCTGGCGATAAAGGCGCTGTTGGTGATGATGGTGGCCCCCGGCTTGCTGCGGGCGATCTCCTCGGCCAGCAGGGCGCAGCAGCTGCCGCTCTCGATCATCACCGTCTCCCCGGGGGAGACCAGCCGGGCGGCCCGGCGGGCGATGCGGTGCTTCTCCTCGTAGTGGATGGCCAGGCGGTTGTTCACGTCGTCCCCGCTGCCCGACACGGCAAAGCCGTGTTCCCGGCGGAGGATGCCCCGCTCCTCCAGGGCGTCCAGGTCCTTGCGCACCGTCACCTGGGACACGCCCAGCCGCTGGGCCAGAACGGAGACCTCCATCCGTCCGCACTGGGAAAGCAGCTCTAAAATTTGGGACTCCCGCGCTTTTCTCATAAAAACCTCTCAAAAATATTATCGGAAGGTGCAGTCCAGGCCGGCGTCCAGGAAGATCTGCCGGTAGTCCGCCAGGTCCTCCGGGTGAAGCTGCTCAATTCCGCTGTAGTCGTAAGGGACTCCCATCTGCTGGTATTTCCGCTCCCCAAACTGGTGGAAGGGGAGGAGATGGACCTCGTGGACTTTTAAATCGGTGAGCAGGGCGGCCAGCCGCCTGGCGTCCTCCGGGCCGCTGTTGAACCGGGGGATTACCGGGATGCGGGCGATTATGTCCTTGCCCGAGACGGCGGCGGTGCGGAGGTTGTCCAAAATCAGCCGGTTGTCCACGCCGGTGCCCGCCCTGTGGACGGCGGGGTCGCTGTGCTTGACATCCAGCAGCAGGAGGTCTACCTCGTCCAGCAGCAGCCGGAATTGCTCCGGAGGGGCAAAGCCGGTGGTCTCGGCGGCGGTGTGGATTCCCTCAGCCCGGGCGGCCCGGCACAGGGCGGCGGCAAACTCCACCTGCTGGAGCACCTCGCCCCCGGAGAGGGTCATCCCGCCCCCGGACTGGTCATAGAAGGCCTTGTCCTGAAGGACCTCGGCCATGACCTCCTCCACCGTCACCTCCCGGCAGCGGCAGCGGTCATCGTCCAGCAGCTGGGCCTGGGCGGCATACCGGTTTTGCGATTCCGGGTTGGCGCACCAGCGGCAGGCCAGAGGGCAGCCCTTGAAGAATACGGTGGTGCGGATGCCCGGACCGTCGTTGATGCTGAACTTCTGAATATTAAAGATTTGCCCGGTCTGTGACATATGCCGCGCCTCCCGTCTGTTTACTCCGCTATTATAGTGGGAGCGGCATCCATTGTAAAGGTGCAAAAATCCACAAAGTTTAAATTTGAAATTTGTATACTTTCATTCGTAAGTTTTTGTTGACTTACCAAGCGGGGTCTGTTATGATGAAGCCAAAACCGGGGGAAGCCTTCCCCGCTGACAGTTTTAACAGGGAGGTCACAGACCATGAAGAATACACAGCATTTCGGCGACCTGACGCCCCGGATGGAGCATTTTCGGGAGGAGCTGCTGGAGACCGAGCCTCAGGTGTGCGCCCAGCGCGCCATCCTCACCACCCAGAGCTATCAGGAGCACGGCGACCAGCCCGTCACCCTGAAGCGGGCCTATATGCTCCAGAATATTCTGGAGCACATGAGCATCTTTATTGAGCCCGACACCCTGCTGGCCGGCAATCAGGCTTCCACCAACCGGGCGGCCCCCATCTTCCCGGAGTACGCCATGGACTGGGTTATCCGGGAGCTGGACGAGTTCGAGGGCCGGGACGGCGATGTCTTCCGTATCAGTGAGAAGACCAAGGAGGAGTTAAGGGAGATCTACCCCTTCTGGCAGCACAACACCCTCCTGGACAAGGGCCTGGCCGCCATCCCCCCCGAGAGCCGTGTGTTCTACGACCTGGGTATCATCAAGGCGGAGGGTAACATTACCTCCGGCGACGCCCACGTGGCGGTGGCCTACGCCGACCTGCTGCGGCTGGGGCTGGTGGACTACCAGCGGCGCACCAGGGAGCACCTGGAGGCGCTGGACCTCACCGACTGCAAAAATCTGAAAAAATCCTACTTCTACCGCGCCATTCTCATTGTGATTGACGCCGTGCGGACCTTTGCCGCCCGATACGCCGCCCTGGCGGAGGAGCAGGCCGGGTCCGCAGCCCCGGAGCGGGCCGCCGAGCTGACCGAGATGGCCCGCATCCTGCGCAAGGTGCCCTATGAGCCGGCTGAGACCTTCCAGGAGGCAGTGCAGTCCCTGTGGCTGGTCCATCTGGTGCTTCAGATTGAATCCAACGGCCATTCCCTGTCCTACGGTCGGATGGACCAGTACCTCTACCCCTACTACGCCAAAGACCTGGAGACGGGGCGGATTACCGAAGACAGCGCCTGCGAGCTGATGACCAACCTGTGGCTGAAGACCTTTACCATCAATAAAATTCGCTCCTGGAGCCACACCCAGTTCTCCGCCGGCTCCCCTCTGTACCAGAACGTCACCGTGGGCGGCCAGACACCGGACAAGAGGGACGCAGTGAATCCCATGTCCTACCTGATTCTGCGCAGCGTGGCCCAGACCCGTCTGCCCCAGCCCAACCTTACTGTGCGCTACCACGCCGGCCTGTCGGAGGACTTTATGTCCGAGGCCATCGAGGTGGTGAAGCTGGGCTTCGGCATGCCCGCCTTCAACAACGACGAGATCATTATTCCCTCCTTTATCAGCCGGGGGGTGAAGGAGGAGGACGCCTACAACTACTCCGCCATCGGCTGTGTGGAGACCGCCGTCCCCGGCAAGTGGGGCTACCGGTGCACCGGCATGAGCTTCCTCAACTTCCCCAAGTCCCTGCTCATCGCCATGAACGACGGCGTGGACCCCCAGAGCGGCAAGAAGCTGACGGACGGCGCTGGCCACTTCACGGGCATGACCTCCTATGACCAGCTGTCCCACGCCTGGGACGTGGTCATCCGGGACTTCACCCGCCACAGCGCCATCATCGAGAACGCCTGCGACATGGTGCTGGAGGAGGACGTGCCCGATATCCTCTGCTCCGCCCTGTGCGAGGACTGTATCGGCCGGGGGCTTACCCTGAAGGAGGGCGGCGCGGTCTACGACTTCATCAGCGGCCTTCAGGTGGGCATTGCCAACCTGGCCGACTCCCTGGCCGCCATCAAAAAGCTGGTGTTTGAGGAAAAGCAGCTCACCCCCGCCCAGCTGTGGGAGGCGCTCCAGTCCGACTTTGCCGGCGAGGAGGGGGAGCGGGTCCGCCAGCTGCTGATCCACCAGGCCCCCAAGTACGGCAACGACGACGACTATGTGGATAAGCTGGTGGTGGACGCCTACGACGTCTACATCGATGAAATAAAGAAGTACCCCAACACCCGCTTTGGCCGGGGGCCCATCGGCGGCATCCGGTACGCAGGCACCTCCTCCATTTCCGCCAATGTGGGGCAGGGGAGAGGCACCCTGGCCACCCCCGACGGCCGCCACGCCGGCGAGCCCCTGGCCGAGGGCTGTTCCCCCAGCCACGCCATGGACACCCACGGCCCCACCGCCGTGTTCAAGAGCGTGTCCAAGCTGCCCACCGCCGATATCACCGGCGGCGTCCTCCTCAACCAGAAGGTGACCCCCACCCTGCTGTCCCGGGAGGAGAACAAGACTAAGCTTATTGCCCTGATCCGGGCTTTCTTCAACGCCCTCCACGGCTACCACGTCCAGTATAATGTGGTCTCCCGGGAGACCCTCCTGGACGCCCAGGTCCACCCGGAGGACCACCGGGACCTGATTGTCCGGGTGGCGGGCTACAGCGCCTTCTTTAACGTGCTGTCCCGCCAGACTCAGGACGACATCATCGCCCGCACCGAACAGACCCTGTAACAAAAGCGCCCCCGGCCGCGAGGCCGGGGGCATTTTGGGTTCATTCGTGAAAATGGACAGTAGATAGATGCCAAAACGATAAAAATAAATAATCCCTTTTCAGATTGGTGTTACGAAAAGCCGCTTCGTCAAACCGCGCGTCAAAATATCCAAAGCGGGCAATCCTCTGTTGATGGATGACTGTCCGATAAAATGCAATTTATTGAACTGTAATTCTTAAAAGGCAAAAATCAAATCCTTGCCGTATGCTTTGCACAATTTCTACATAGACAGGTTTTTCAAAAACAATCTCAAATAATTTTTTGTTATATCCAGCAGTGCAGTGACACCATGTTAATGAATTTGAATTTTTTGCTCTTTCTAACATAGGGCATTCGCAAGAAAACATTTTTGTATACAATTGATTATCTTTAATAAACCAACCGGCACCATTTTCATTCAAAGCATTGACAAATTTATGCAAATCCTTATCTACAGAGAGATAGAGCTGTTTCAAGCTATTTGCTGTATCTTCTAACCTGCCATTTTCATTACAATAGCACTCTCGGCGAATGTTTTTTACCGTTTCCTTATCAAATCTATTTTCAAGAATAGCAGATAGCTTTTCTACCCACTCAGCTCGAATGTCCGGCGTTGAATTTACAGATAATGGAATTTCTTTTAGTATGCTTTCTGCAACTTCCCTTGATATATTCTTTTCCAAACTATGTTTCAACCTCATCAATTCATCTATTTCTAATGTCGGAGAAACTTGCTCTGGCATAGAAAAATTTTTCATATTCTTTCTCCTTAAATCAAAATTTGCCGAATTGATTATAGCAGATAGTTTCCATAATATCAATGTGCTTTTGTAGAAACTGCCGAAGTTATATCCCAGCAACACTTTCCTTACAAGGGACAATAATTAATAACGCTTGCATTTTTAAATTTATGTGTTATAATACAAAATAAGCAAGAACCCCGATTGATTTCATGTTGCTTTTGACAAAGCGTTAAAGTGAAAGAAAAACTTTCGGCGTATGTTTAAATGGGAGTGGAAATGAGCAAACGGAAAAAATATCTTGTACTAATTACAGTTCTGATCGTTAGTATCATACTGGTGTATTGCCTTATCCCAAAATCCTTGAAAAACATCATAAAACAGGGCGTGAAGGACTGGGACGGGATTACATATTGTACAGTTTATGATGTATCCGGAAATCTTACATCGGATTACGCAGGGGACAGCAGGCAGTTTTTCGGTTTGGATAATGAGCAGTCATGGCCTCTTTTAGAACACGTTATGGTGGTTGGCCCTATTTGGTATCAACGCGCCTCTGGCGGTTCTGAGTTGGTAAATATGTATTTTTCCCTTCCCCAAAAGGACGGCTCGCATCATCAGCTTGCTGTGGAATTGATAGGCGCTTCCGATGGACTTCCGGCGTTTGTAAACGTAGGCAATTGCGGCTATATTGTAGTATCAGGAGGTTCAGAAATTGACCGTTTTATTCATGAATCCATGAGATAGAGAAGGCAGCTTGCCCGCACCGAACAGACCCTGTAAAACTGAAATCCTCCGGCGGAGTGAACCGCCGGAGGATTTTTCTGCGTTGAGGAGGCCTCATTCCGGGGGAGGGGACAGGCGTTCCGTCTGGTAGATTCTCCAGCACAGGATGGAGGAGACCACCAGGGAGATGCTGTCCACAATGGGCTGTACCCACATACAGCCATAGAGGGGAACCAGGCGGTCCATAAAGAACAGGATGGGAATGTCCAGAACGCCCTTTCGCAGAATGGAGCACAGGAGGGATTCCTTAAATCTTCCCATTGCCTGGAACTGAATAATGATCAGGTAGCAGAGGGCCATAAGGGGCATGGCGATGACCATGCGCCGGAGGAAGGAGGCGCTGTAGGCGATTGTGACGGAGTCTTTGATGAAAATGGTAGACAGCGGCTCCGCGAAAATTTCGTAAAGCACAACGCATAGCATGGAAAAGCTGGAAGAAATGATACACCCCAGCTGAAATGCGGAGTTTTTGCGCTGGATATTTCCCGCCGCGTGGTTATAGGCCAGCAGGGGGAGCAGGCCATTTGCCACGCCCAGGGAGAAGTACAGCGGAAGCTGGTCCAGCTTTTTGGCGATTCCAAATGCGGCGACCGCCTGGTCGGAATATTTGGATATAAATTTGGATTGGGCCGAGACCGCGAATACGGTGAGCGCGTACTGCACGGCGGAGGGGAAGCCGATGGACAAAATGGTTTTCAGATACTGGGGCGTAAAGTGCAATCTGGAAAAGGATGGGCTCAATACGGTGGAAGCTCGGTTTTTCAGCAGATAAATCAGGAAAAAAGCGGTGGCGCCCATGTTGGAGAGGGCGGTGGCGATGCCGGCCCCCATGGTGCCCAGTCCCAGGAAGGAGGGGAGAATCAGCAGCGGGTCCAGCAGCAGGTTCAGCAGGCCGCCGAAGGAGACGCCGATGGAAGCGTAGTTGGCCCCGCCCTCGGCGCGGACCAGATTGGCCAGCAGGGTGTTCATCACCGTAAAGGGGCCGCCCAGAACAATGACCCATTGCGCGTATCGCGCTGCCCAGGGAAAGGTTTCGGAAGACGCGCCGCACAGATATAAAATGGGCATTTTCAGCCCGGCAAACAGAAGGGAGAAGCAGCAGGCCGCCAACAGCCCGCACCAGATGGAGATGGCGGAGATACATCTTGCGGCGTGGCTGTCGTTCCGGCCCAGCGCGCGGGAGATGGCGCTGGCTCCGCCGATGCCGAACAGGTTGGAGATGGCGGTGAGCATCAAAAAGGAGGGGAAGGCGACTGTAACCGCCGCCGTCTGGCGGGGGTCGTTGAGCAGGCCCACAAAATAGGTGTCGGCCAGGCTGTAAATCAGCGTGATCATCTGGCTGGCAATCGCCGGGACCACCTGAATCAGCACCGCTTTTTTAATGGGATAATCTTCAAAAACAGAGATACGCTTATTTTTCATAGAAGCAGATTCCCCTTACCAGTTGTACGCAGAAACGACGCACACAGCGGAAAACCAATGTGTGCGTCGTTTTCCCAGATGGCTCAGCAGTTGACGCCGGGATGGAAGGCGGGGGCGTTTACACTGGCACTGATGTATTCCAAAAGCTGATTGATGCCGAACACCGGAACCTGGGCAATGTCCTGAATGATGCGGGTGAAGGGGGCGTAGTTGGCACATTCCAGTACGAGAGCGCCAGTATCGGGGTACTGCTCCATGTGGCGCCGGGTCATCTCACAGATACTGTCCGACATGTGCTCCCAGTTTCCTTCGGGGTTATCGCCGATGATGAGCCGGGAAAAGGCGGAGTCGGAGGACAGGCTGCTTACATGGACCGGGATATCTTTGGAGGACCAGCCGGCCTGGTTGAAATAGGGCTCGCTCATGCCCTGGGCGTACTCGGTTAAAATCCCGATGCTCCGCTTGCGGCTGAGGGCGGTGTGGAGCATGGGGACAAGAATCAGGGGGGAGGTGAACACCGGAATATTGACGGCGTCCGCCAACTGGCGCTGGAAGCCCGCCAAAAAGCCGCAGCTGGTGGCGATGGCCTTGCAGCCTTCGGCCTCCAGCTGGCGGGCTGCCTCGATAAAGGGGGTGAGAAGGCGGCTGTCCGCGTTTTTCGCCGTCATGTTGAGGGGGTCCACGTCCACAATCTGATACCGCACAGGCATGGAAAACGTTCTTGCGTTGCCAATATCACCCACCAGGCGGGGGAAGACCGTGCGCATCATCAGGATGCCGATGTCCTGGCCGTAGTTGGTATAGCCGCCTTTTATTGCTGTCATACATCATCTTCCTTTCGGTATTTTGGCTCCGCTGACCGAACGTCAACAGCCAAGCTTCGACTTTATTTTTAACAAATTTCGCAAGGAAAGTCAAAGGAGGAAAGGGAAGATGGTACACTTTGTCGAAAAAGGGGCGGATTTTGAGACACTTTGTAGGGCGGTCAATAGACAAAATAGTCGTGCAGAAGCAGGGCGATGGACATATAGAGGCGGCTGTAATAATCGTCCAGGTGCAGGTCGCTGATCTCCTCAATTTTTTCCAGCCGGTTGATGAGGGTGTGGCGGTGAAGAAAGAGCTGCCTGGCGGTCTGCATCATGTTGCAGTTGTTGGACAGGTAGACGCGCAGCGTTTGGAGGTAGTTGGAGCGGTTGGCCCGGTCGTACTGGAGCAGCTGCTGAAAATGCCGGTTGTCCAGGACGATGGAGCTCTCGCGCCGGTGTATCTGGCCGAACATTTTCAAAAACTCGATGTGGCCGTAAAAGCAGACGCCCCGTCTGGCCTTTATCATTTGCAGGGTGGTCAGCGCTTCCACCGCATGGCGGATGGCGGTGAGAACATTGTCGTCCGGCCGCAGATGCTCGGCGCCCAGGTAGTAATTAACGCCGTATTCCTCTGACAGGAGGGCAAAACGGATGTTCAGCCGGTAAAATGTGGACAGAAAACTGCTTAAAGAGGGATAGGAGGTCAGGCAGAACCATCGGTGCTCCGGGAGCTGGTGCATGGAGGTGTACAGGCTGTTGGACTGGATAAAGGAGGTTATCTCCGCCAGGCATTTCTGCCAGGTGGCCTGCTCCGACTGGGCGTAGTTGATGGGCTCCATCAGCAGAATCTGAACGCAGGACTCCTCGCCCTCGGCCTCGGCTGTGGCGGAGGCCGAGGCGAGGTCGGCAGACAGCAGAGAAAAAATCTGCTCCAGAATTTCCCCGCTCCAATCCAGCTTGGTTTTGGGGTCGATCATCCGAATCATGGTGTGGAGAAATTCGGAGAAGGTGAGTTCCTTTGGAACAAGAAGCACCGGAAAATCCAGGGCGTCGGCCTGATTCAGAATGTAGGTGGGGATGTTGTTGATATAATACCCCGCCTGAATCGCGATTCCAGAGACGCCCCGCCGGGCCAGCTCGGGAATAAAGCTTTGATACAGCTCCTCCTGATCCAGTCCGTAGCCGGTGGTCAGCAGCAGCTCGCCCGGCTGCACAGAGTTGGGGGTATCTGGGATTTCCATAATGTTGACCCAGAGTATTTTGTTGCGGGTCCCTTTGGCTCCGGCGGCCAGCGTTACGCCGGAAAATATCTTTTGCTGAAGCAGGTCCTGAATGGTAAGCGACACGAAGCGCGTCCTCCCCTCGGCGTGATGTAAGGCGCTTTGTATAGTGTTGATATCATATCACATTTTTTGCGGTTTGAAAATGGGAAGAACCGACAAAGTGTTTAGCGTATCAGCGAAATCGTAAACACATTGTCCATTGTCGAATTTTGCGGCTCTTTATAAAATATCTACGAAAGGAGGGGATTGTACCGTGAATTATCGGGTATTAATCACCGAAGCTGTGAACGAAAAGGGGCTGGAGCTTCTGCGGGAACAGGGCTACCAGCTTGTTATGGGCACCGGGCCGGAGGAGGAGACGCTTCTGCGGGAATGTGCGGACTGTGATGGCGCATTGACGCGGAACGGCAAGTTTTCTGCCCGGGTTTTTGATGCCTGTCCCAACCTGAAGGTGGTTTCCATGCACGGGATCGGCGTGGACGGGATTGATGTGGAGGCGGCTACGGCTCGGGGGATTCAGGTGTGCAACGCCGCCGAGTCCAACCAGCGTTCGGTGGCCGAGTACGCCATCGGCCTGATCCTTATGCTGGCCAAGCAGTCGGTCACCTACCACAACGGGCTGAAAAGCGGCCAGATGGCCGATGTGCGCAAGGTCTATGGCAGCGACGTAAGCGGCAAGACGCTGGGCATCATCGGCATGGGCAATATCGGCACGCAGGTGGCCCGGATGGCGGCGCATGGCCTGGGCATGAAGGTGATGGGCTACAGCCGCCGCATCACCAAAGACCAGGAGATGGATTTCGGCGTGCTCACCCCTGACATGAAGAAGGTGATTTCCGGCGCGGACTACCTGTCTCTCCACCTGCCGGGCACCGGCTCCACTGCCAAGCTGCTGGATGGGGAAAAGCTGTCCTGGATGAAGCCCAGCGCCTTCCTTATCAACACCGGCCGGGGCGAGGTCATCGACGAGGCCGCGCTGATTAAAATGCTTCAGGAGGGCAGGCTGCGGGGGGCGGCGCTGGATGTGTTCGAGGGGAATCTGCCCAAGGAGGACAATCCGCTGCTGTCCATGGAGAACGTGATTGTGACCCCCCACACGGCGGCGTTTACCACCGAGGCCCTGGAGCGCATGTCCTATCAGGCCGCCCTGGGAATTGTGGAGGTGCTGGAGCAGCGGCCTGTGACCTACGCGGTAAACAAGCTGTCTGACAGCTTTGAGGAGAACCAGAACATTACCGCGGTTATGGATTTCTTCCGCCACGAATTCAACTATCAATAAACAGCCTGGATACAGCAGGGAAGAAGGAGAACGAACATGAAAGTACGTGTTTACGGAGCCCAGCCGGATGAATTGCGGCTCTATGAGGAGGCGGAGAAGCAGGGGGACCTCTCCTTTGTATTCGCCAAGGCTCCGCTGAATGAGGAGACGGTACAGGAGGTTCAGGACTGCGAGGCCCTGATTCTGCTGACCAACTGCCAGGTGAATGAGAAGGTGGCGGAGGAGTTGTCCAAGCGGGGCGTGAAGTACCTGGCCTGCCGCTCCGCCGGCACCGACCACGTGGACTACACCGCCGTGAAAAGGCTGGGCATGCGCTGCTGCAATGTGCCCTTTTACGCCCCTGAGGCCATTGCGGAGCACACCATCCTGATGGCCCTGCGGGTGTTGCGCCACGAGAAGAAGTGCAGCGCCAAGGTGGCCGCCGGCGACTACACCCTGGAGGGCCTGAAGGGCCGGCAGCTGGGCCAGCTTACCGCCGGCGTGCTGGGCACTGGCCGCATCGGACGGACCACCATGAGCCTGCTCAACGGCTTCGGCGCCAGGGTACTGGGCTGGGACCCCTATCCCAATGAGGCGGCGGCCAAGCTGTGTACCTATGTGGAGCGGGACGAGCTGTTGAAGCAGAGCGACATTATCTTTCTCCACTGTCCTCTCACCCCTGACAGCTACCACGTCATCGGCCGGGAGACCCTGGGCATGATGAGGGAGGGCGCTGTCCTCATTAACACCGCCCGGGGAGGGCTGGTGGACCAGAACGCCGTTCTGGAGGCCCTGGAGAGCGGCCGGCTGGGCGGCTTTGCCTTTGACGTCTATGAGAATGAGGCCGCCTTCGTCCGCAAGAAGAAGACCCTGGACGAGATTGACGACCCCACCTTCCAGGCCCTGCTGGCCCGGGACGACGCCATCTACAGCCCCCATGTGGCATTCTACACCGACGGGGCTATCTACAGCATGATCGAGGTCACGCTGGCCAACCTGCGGGAGTATCTGACCACAGGCCAGTGCCGCAATGAAGTGAAGGAGGAGGCGGGGCCTGTATGAGAGACATGGTATCCCAGGGCGCCGGGCGGCTGGAGCCCTCCCTGATCCGCACCGTTCTGGACCGGGCGGCCGCCCTCCGGGGCGAGGGGCACAAGGTAATCCCCTTCAGCGCCGGCGAGCCCAATTTCGACACCCCCAGCCCCATCAAGGCCGCCGCCCAGAGGGCCATTGAGGAGAACTACACCCACTACACCTCCAACCGGGGGCTGCCCGGCCTGCGGACCATCATCGCCAGAATGATGGAGCGGGCCACCGGCGCGTCCTACGACCCGGAGACGGAAATTATTGTCACCTCCAGCGGGGCCGAGGCGCTGAACAATACCATCCATGCCTTTGTGGGCGAGGGCGACGAGGTGATTATCCCCACGCCGGCCTTTGTCTCCTACAAGAATCTGGTGAAGTTCACCGGGGCCGCAGTGGTGGAGGTCCCTCTGTCCCCCGGGGAGTGCTTCCGGCTGGACGCCAGGGCCATCGAGGCCAAGATCACCCCCAGGACCAAGATGATTATTCTCAATAACCCCAACAACCCCAGCGGAGCCGTCTATACCCGGGAGGATCTGGAGGCGGTGGCCAGGCTGGCGGCGGAGCATGACCTGCTTGTCCTTTCCGATGAGATGTACAGCCGGCTGGTCTACGACGGGGCGGAGTTTGTCTCGGTGGCATCCCTACCCGGTATGCGGGAGCGGGCCATTGTAATCAGCGGCTTTTCCAAGTCCTACGCCATGACCGGCTGGCGGCTGGGGTATATTATAGCGGACAGGGCGCTCATTCCCCCGCTGCTCAAGGTCCACCAGTACTCCACCACCTGCTCCCCCACCTTTATCCAAAAGGGGCTGGTGGACTCCCTGGAGGACCCCCAGACCGAGAAGGAGGTCCGGGAGATGCTGGATGCCTTCGCCCGGCGCCGGCAGGTGATTTTGGCAGGGCTGGAGAAAATTCCCGGTCTGACCCCCATTACCCCCAAGGGGGCGTTCTATGTGACGGTGGATGTGTCCGCCACCGGGATGAACGGGATGGACTTTGCCAACAGGCTGCTGGAGGAGAAGTTTGTGGCCACCGTGCCCGCTATCGCCTTCGACGGCGACACCGCCAGTCTGATCCGTATTTCCTACGCCGCTTCGGACGAGGACATTCAGGAGGGATTGAAGCGGTTGGAGGCCTTTGTCAGAGAACGGAAGGGCTGAAGCCCGACGGAAAAGGAGATTGACCCATGAGCTTTGCATTGATTGGACCGGGAAAGCTGGGGCGGGTGCTGTTTCAGGCGGCGGCAGGGCCCCGGCTGGTGATTGGCCGGTCCCCGGAGGGCCTGGAGCCCTTCCGAGACCGGGCGGAGCTGGGGATATCCACCCGGCTGGCGGACGCCGCCCGGTGTCAGGTGGCGGCGGCCGCTGTGCCCGCCGGGGCCTGCGCCCAGGTGTTTGCCGACCTGTGCCCTCAGCTTCCGGCGGGGCATATCCTCCTCAATTTTGCCACCGGCTGGGACATCCCCAAGGAGCTGGTGGAACAGTACCCCCGGCTGCATCTGCTGAATGTTAAGCTGGTGGGCTCCGCCATCGGTATCTCCCACGGCCTGAAGGGGCTTGCGGTGGTGGCCCGGACCTCCAGCGGGGTGCTGGAGCAGATCGGGCGCTGCCTGCCCGGTCTGGAGCTGACGGTGGGCGACCCCCTTGCCGTGCGGGATATCAACACCCGCGCCACCCGGGCTGCCCTGGCTGCGGCGGTGGCTCTGGAGAAGGAACTGGCCGCGCAGAACGTCCCCGCGCCTGTGATCCGGGCGGCGGCGGGCTGTCTGATGCCAGGGGTGATGATCGCCTATCAGAATGGGGAGCTGGGCGCCTTTGCCCAAAAAATCGTGGACGAATTGCGCTGATGGAGTACAAACAGGAAGCGATTCCTGTCCCTGTAATATTTAGGAAGAAAGGTAGAGAGATATGAAGGTTATCGTAGTAGGCGGAGGATGGGCCGGGTCCGGTGCGGCCATCGCAGCCCGGAACGCCGGCGCAGAGGTCACTGTTCTGGAGCGGACCGATATGCTGCTGGGTACCGGTCTGGTGGGCGGCATCATGCGCAACAACGGCCGTTTTACCGCTACGGAGGAGATGATCGCCCTGGGCGGCAACGAGATTTTTGAGACCATTGACCAGAATTGCCGCCACCGCAACATTGAGTTCCCCGGCCACAAGCATGCCAGCCTGTATGATATTGCCCTGATTGAGCCTGCTATCCGCCGCCTTCTGGTGAGCAAGGGCATCGAGGTCCGCCTCCAGGCCCGGGTGAAGGAGGTGGAGATGGACGGCGGCAAGATGACTGCCGTTATCCTGAGCGATGACGAGAAGATCGTCGGCGATGTGTTCATCGACGCCACCGGCAGCGCCGGTCCTATGGCCAACTGCGGCAAGTACGGCAACGGCTGCGCCATGTGCGTTCTGCGCTGCCCCACCTTCGGCGGCCGGGTAAGCGTGGTGGGCAAGGCCGGCGTGCAGGAGAAGCAGGGCAAGAAGGCCGACGGCACCATCGGCGCGATGAGCGGCTCCTGCAAGCTGTTTAAGGAGTCTCTCAGCCCTGAGATTGTAAAGATGCTGGATGAGAGCGGCGTAGCCGTTATCCCCATTCCCGAGAAGCTGCGCAAGGGCGAGGGCGCTCTGGCTAAAAAGGCCTGCCAGCAGTACGCCCTGAAGGAGTTCAACGAGAACATTATCCTGCTGGACACCGGCCATGCCAAGCTGATGTCCCCCTACTACCCCCTGGAGCAGCTGCACCAGGTTCCCGGCTTTGAAAACGCCCGGTATGAGGATCCCTATTCCGGCGGACAGGGCAACTCCATGCGTTATATGGCCCTGGCCCCCCGCGATGACGCGCTGAAGGTGGAGGGGCTGGACAACGTGTTCTGCGGCGGCGAGAAGGCCGGCCTGCTGGTGGGCCACACGGAGGCTATTGTTACCGGCACCCTGGCCGGACACAATGCGGTGCGCTATCTCCTGGGCCGGGAGCTGCTGGTTCTGCCCGAGACCCTGGCCGTGGGCGACGCCATCTCCTATGTGCGCAAGGCGATGGACACCGAGGAGGGCATGACGAAGAAATACACCTTCTCCGGTTCGGTCTACTTCAACCGCATGGAGGAGCTGGGTCTGTATTCGACCGATGTCTCCGCCATCCGGGACCGGGTGGAAAAGACCGGCCTGGCCGGCGTGTTTGCCGGAAAGCTGGCCTGAGCGGTTCAGGCATACTGTGAACCATATAAAACAAGGGAGATGTGGCCTACGTGGTAGAGTTAACATACATGCACTATATTTATCTGGCGGTCATTGTGGTTGTTATTGCGCTGATGATTCTGAAGCACGATGTGGTTGTGCCCTGTATTGTTGGACTGTTTGTGCTGGGCTTCTGCTATAGCGGATTCAGCGTTATCGGGGGAGCTCAGGCTGTGTTCAACGGCATGATGGTAGCGGGGGCCGACCTGTTTGACATTATGCTTATCATCGCGCTGATGGTGGCCATGCTCAAGGCCATGGAGGCCATAGGGGCGGACAAAATGATGATTGCTCCGGCTGCCCGGGTGATTAAAAGTCCCACCGTCGCCTTTGTGGTCATTGCGGTGGTGATGTACATTTGCGCCTCCTTCTTCTGGCCCACCCCCGCCACCGCTCTGGTGGGCACCATCCTGATCCCCATTGCCATGAAGGCCGGCCTGAAACCGATGATGGCCTGTATGGCCATGAACCTGGCCGGACACGGCCTGGCCCTGTCCGGCGACCTGGTGCTTCAGGGTGCGCCCGCCCTGTCCGCCGGCGCCTCCAACGCCGACCTGCCCTCTATTGTGGCAAACGGCGGCATTCTGGCCACCCTCACCGGCGTGGTCGCCTTCGCTGTGGCGGCCGTTATATACCGCAAGGAGATCACCGCCCGCTACATCCCTGACGGCACCGACAACGTCCAGCAGGCGGTGGAGGTGGCCAATCCCCCCAAGTGCGCCAAGGCCTTTGCGGTGATCGTCCCCGTCGTGTTCTTTGTTATCGTGCTGCGCATCATTGCCGGCGCGGCCATCCCCGGCATGTCCAAGATTTTTGGCGGCGACGCCACCGCCCTGCTGGGCGGCGCGGCCTCCATCCTGCTGATTCTGATCTGCCTGGTCACGGACTCCAAGACCTTCCTGGAGAAGATCGGCGAGTACCTGCGCACCGGCATGCTGTTCTCCATCAAAATCTTCGCCGTGGTGATTCCCATTGCCGCATTCTTCTACCTGGGCAACCCCGAGAGCTGCCCCTCCATTTTGGGCGAAGGTGCTCCCGGCTTCCTCTTTGACTTGGGCAACGCCATGCAGAATGTTCTTCCTCTGAACCCCTTCACCCTGGCAATCGGCATTGCCGTAATCGGCGGCATCACCGGCCTGGACGGCTCCGGCTTCTCCGGCGTGCCCCTGGTGGCCGGTCTGGCCGCCGCCCTGGGCGGACCGCTGGGCTACGATGTGACTATGCTGGCCGCTCTGGGTCAGGTTGCCGCCATCTGGGTGGGCGGCGGCTGTCTCAGCGCCTGGGCCTTCGGTGCGGTGGCCAGCGCGGGCGTGGCCGGCGTGTCCTCTGCGGAGCTGGTTCGGAAGAACTTTGTTCCGGTGATAGCCGGTCTGATCGCAGCCAGCCTGTTTACCGCCATTATGCTGTAACGGGCCTCCCGGTATTCCAGGTATTCACGGGCCGCCGCACCTCCGTCAAACGGAAGGGGAGCGGCGGCCCGGCCTCGTTTCAGGCATATTAACACTTTCAGGAAGGGACTGTTTGCTGAACTATGGAATTTGAAAATATCCTCTACCAGGTGGAGGACGGTATTCTGTATCTGACTTTGAACCGTCCGGATGTGCGCAACGCCCTGAGCCCCGGCATGTGGCGGGACATACAGGCCGGAGTACAGCGGGCGGGGAGCGACCCGGAGGTCAAGGTGGTAATCATCTCTGGTAAGGGGGGCAAGGCCCTGGCCAGCGGTGCGGATATCCGGGAGATTCACGACCGGGACTACATGAAGCAGATGGATGGCACCGCCACCCTCAGCCTAAAGATGGTGGAGGACCTGTACAAGCCCACTATCTGTGCCGTCAACGGCTACGCCCTGGGAGGCGGCTGTGAGCTGGCCATGGCCTGCGACATCCGTGTGGCCACCAGACGCTCCAAATTCGGCCAGCCCGAGACGGGGCTGGGCATCATGCCCGGCGCCGGCGGCACCCAGCGTCTGGCCCGCCTGGTGGGTCTGGGCAGGGCCAAGGAGCTGATTTTCACCGGCCGCATCATCTCCGCCGAGGAGGCCGCAGCCATCGGCCTGGTCAACCGCGTCACCGAGGACAATGAGGAGGCCCTGATGGACTGCGCCAGAGACCTGGCCGCCCAGATTATGAAGAAGGGCCCTGTGGCCACCTCCCTGGCCAAGCTGTGCATCAACCTGGGCTATGAGACCGACATGAACACCGGCCTGATGATCGAGCGGCTGGCTCAGACCGTCGCCTTCAGCACCCAGGACCGGAAAGAGGGCACCGCCGCCTTTTTGGAGAAGCGGACCGCTCAGTTCCAGGGGAAATAATTTTTTCAGGAGAGGATTTTTATGAAACCATTTGAAGGAATTAAAGTCGTCGAGCTGTCCACCATGCTGGCCGCCTCCATGACGGGCCGCATTCTGGCCGAGTGGGGGGCGGACGTGATTAAGGTGGAGTCCATGAACGGCGACGCCTGGCGCAAGCAGGCGGGGACCACCATGTCCCCCTGCACCCCCGACGCCAACCCCAACTTCGACATGCAGAACCTGAACAAGCGCTTTGTGGGCCTGAACATGCGCACCTCCGAGGGCCACGAGGCCATGATGAAGCTGCTGGAGGGGGCCGACATTCTGGTGACCAACTACCGGGTGCAGGCCCTGGAGGGGATGGGCCTGGCCTATGAGCAGCTGAAGGACCGCTTCCCCCGGCTGATTCACGCCTCCGTGCTGGGTTACGGTGACAAGGGCCCGGACAAGGACCGGCCCGGCTATGACTACACCGCTTTCTTCTCCCGCTCCGGTCTGATGGCCGACCTGCCCCCCGCCGGCGCCGGCCCCCTGGTGCCCATCGGCGGCGTGGGCGACCACAGCGTGGCGGTGGCCCTGGCCGGCGGCATCGCCGCCGCCATGTTCCGCCGGGAGCGCACCGGGGAGGGGGATAAGGTGGACGTCTCCCTGCTTCAGATCGGCTCCTTCATCGGCTCCACCGGCATTTTAAACGGCTTCAACGGCCGCAAGCTGCCCCGGGACCGCTACGACTGCGGCCACGCCGGCAGCAATACCTACCAGGGCTCTGACGGCGAGTGGCTCTACCTGGCCGTCATCGACTACCGCCGCTTCCCTGAGTTTTGCCAGCTCATCGGTATGCCTGAGATTGCCACCGACCCCAAGTATTCCACTGCCGCCGCCTATTACGCCAATAAGGCCGAGCTCACCCGCATCTTTGACGGCGTCTTTGCCCAGCACCCGGTGGACTACTGGGACAAGCTTCTGGAGGATCACGACCTGCCCCATGAGGTGCTGCGCCACTTCAAGGACGTGCCCAACGACCCCCAGGCCATCGCCAACCACTACGTTCACAACTACGAGTACTCCGACGGCACCAGGACCGTCTTTGTCAACGGCCCCGTCCACTTCGGCAGCGTGGACCCCGAGCAGTTCAGCTATAAGATCTCCGGCCCCATCGGCCAGGACACCGCCCAGGTGCTCAAGGAGCTGGGCTACTCGGAGGAGAAGATCGCCGCCATGTATGAGGCCAAGGAGATACGCTAATTTTCTGGAAGGAAGGCAGACGCAATTATGAGTGAACCTGTTGTTAATCCCGGGACGGAGCAGACCGCGCCCCCTCCCAAACCCAAGCGCCCCAAGCCCAAGTCCATGCTGATGATCGGGGAGCAGACCGCCGCCCTGTTTGAGAATGCCCGCCTGGCCAAGGAGCGGGGGGAGAAGGTGGGCTGGTCCGCCTCCATCTTTCCCCAGGAGATCGCCGAGACCCTGGGCCTGAACGTCCTCTACCCGGAAAACCACGCCGCCGGCATCGCCGCCCGGCACCAGGCCGACCCCTTCCTTCAGGAGTGCGAGGGGCCTCTGGGCTACTCCAACGACCTGTGTGCCTATGCCAAGCTGAACCTGGCTTACGCCGCCGTCCTCAACGGCGAAAGCGAGGTGGAACTGCCCGACGGGGGGAAGATGGTCAAGCCCGACTTCCTGCTGCTTACCAACAATATCTGCAACCAGTTGACCAAGTGGTACGAAAATCTGGCCCGGCAGATGGACATTCCCGTCTTCTTCATCGACACCTGCTACAACCCCTCCGACTACGTTACCGAGACCCGGGTGCGCTACGTCCGGGCCCAGATCGACCAGTTGATTCAGGACCTGTGCGCCTTCACCGGCAAGACCTGGGACGAGGAGCGGTTCAGGGAGGTGATGAAGATTTCCCAGCGCAACAGCTACCTGTGGGAGCGGGCCAACGGCCTGCTGGACCACAAGCCCGCCCCCATCGGCGGCTTTGAGTTGTTCAACTACATGTCCGCTATGGTGTGCAACCGGGGCAAGACCTCTACCACCGCCATCATGGAGCAGCTCAACGCCGAGATGGAGGAGAACATCCGCCTGGGCAAGTCCACCTTCCCTGTGGAGGAGGAGTTCCGGGTGTCCTGGGACGGCATAGCCTGCTGGCCCTACCTGAGCCACAACCTGCGCACCCTGAAAAAGTACGGCATCAACATGGTGGCCTCCAGCTACGGCAAGGCGTGGGCCATTGAGTATGACGATCTGGACGGCATGGCCCGGGCCTACTGCTTCGCCTCCACAAACGGCGATAACGCCACCACCATGATTGCCCGGCGGATGGAGGCGCTGAAGCGCTTCGACTGCGAGGGTACCATCTACCACGTCAACCGCAGTTGCAAGGTGATGGACTGCCAGATGATGGAGGTTCAGCGCCAGCTGTCGGAGCAGGCGGGGGTCCCCTTCACCTCCTTCGACGGGGACCAGGCCGACTACCGCAACTACAGCGAGGCCCAGTTTGAGACCCGCATCCAGGGCCTGGTGGAAGTGATGAAGCTGAACAAGGAGGCGAAGAGCAATGGCTGAACTGCGTGAAAACCTGGCCCGCCTGCAGGCGGCCTACGACAACCCCAGGGCGCAGCTGGACCACTACTTAAAGCAGGGCAAGAAGGTGGTGGGCTGCTTCGCCCCCTACACCCCCGAGGAGCTGGTCCATGCCTCCGGCATGATTCCCATGGGTCTGTGGGGCGGCCAGACCGAGTTCCAGAAGGTGACCGCCTATCTGCCCGCCTTCGCCTGCCCCATCATGCAGGCCAACCTGGAGTTTGCCCTGAATGGGGTCTATGAGGGGCTGTCCGCGGTGATTATCCCCGCCATCTGCGACACCCTGCGGTGCATGACCCAGAATTGGCGTTTTGGCGTCCCCTCCATCCCCATGGTCCCCATCGTCTACCCTCAGAACCGCACCTCCCCCGCCAGCGTGGACTACCTCATCAGCGAGTATGAGACGGTGCTCACCATCCTGTCCACCGTCACCGGACAGATGATGAATGAGAAGGCCCTGTGCCGCACCATCGAGATTTACAACGGGCACAACGCCGCCATGCGGGAGTTTGCCCAGGTGGCCAACGACCACCTGGACATGATCACCCCCCGGGTGCGCCACACCGTATTCAAAAGCGCCTTCTTCTTTGAGAAGGAGGAGCACACTGCTATTGTAAAGGAGATTACCGCTGCTCTGCGGGAGCAGCCCGTCCACAGCTGGACCGGCAAGAAAATTATCCTCACCGGCATCGCCTTCGAGCCCGACGAGGTGCTGGACATTCTGGCCGAGAATCAGCTGGCCGTGGTGGGGGACGACCTGGCCCAGGAGAGCCGCCAGTACCGAACCGACACCCCTGTCACAGGGGGCGGCGGCCTGAAGCGGCTGGCCCTCCAGTGGAACGCCCGCAAAGGGTGCAGCCTGATTCACGAGATGGACAAGCCCCGGGGCAAGATGCTGGCCCGGATGTGCCAGGAGACGGGGGCACAGGGCGTCCTTACCGGCCTGATGAAGTTCTGCGACCCGGAGGAGTATGACCTGCCGTTCCTGGAGGAGGACCTTCGCCGGGTGGGCATCCAGTGCGTAACCGTGAGCATCGACCAGCAGAGCGGCAGTGTGGAGCAGCTGCGCACCCGTATCCAGTCCTTCGCGGAGCTGCTGTGACCCGTCTGCCTGAAAGGAGCAACCTGAAATGGAAAACGTATACATCATGGGGGCGGTGCGCACCGCCATAGGCAAGTACGGCGGCTCCCTGAAAAGCGTCCCCGCCCACCAGCTGGGCGCTTTGGTGGTCCGTGAGGCCCTCAACCGCTCCGGCGTGGCCGATGACCTGGTGGACGAGGTCATCCTGGGTGAGGTCCGCCAGAGCACCGAGGCCAGCAACATCGCCCGCTGCGTGGCGCTGGAGGCCGGCCTGCCCGAGACCGTCCCCGGCTTCACCGTCAACCGCCTGTGCGCCTCCGCCATGCAGGCCACCCTGTGCGGCTGCCAGGAAATCTGGTGCGGTCAGGCGGACACCATTGTGGCCGGCGGCACCGAGAACATGAGCCGAGCCCCCATTTACCTCCGGGGCAGCCGCTGGGGGGGCAACAAGAACACCCTGGTGGACTCCAACATCGAGGCGGGCAGCACCGCCGCCCCCGCCTCCATCTACGGCACCGGGCTGAGCATGACAAAGACAGCGGAGAACGTGGCCGAGCGCTTCAACATCTCCCGGGAGGAGCAGGACGCCTTCGCCGTGGAGAGCCAGCGCCGGGCTGCCGCCGCCATTCAGGCCGGGTACTTCAAGGAGGAGATCGTTCCCGTTGAGGTGAAGGAGAAGAAGAACACCTTCATCTTTGACACTGACGAGTTCCCCCGCCCCGGCACCTCTATGGAGGCGCTGGCCAGGCTGAAATCCATCGTGAAGGAGGGGGGCACCGTCACCGCCGGCAACTCCTGCGGCCTGAATGACGGAGCCGCCGCCCTGGTGCTCATGTCGGAGAAGAAGGTGCAGGAGACCGGCCTTGTGCCCATGGCCCGGATCATCGACATCACCACCGCCGCCCTGGACCCGGCCATCATGGGCTACGGCCCCTACTATGCCACCAACAAGATTCTGGAGCGCACCGGCATGACCCTGGAGCAGATCGACCTGATTGAACTCAACGAGGCCTTCGCCTCCCAGTCGGTGGCCTGCGTCCGTGACCTGGGCCTGGACCCCAGTAAGGTCAACATCAACGGTGGGGCCATCGCCCTGGGCCACCCCCTGGGCTGCACCGGTGTACGGCTTATCGTCACCCTGCTCCACAACCTGAAACGCACCGGCGGCAAGATCGGTCTGGCCACCCTGTGCATCGGCGGCGGACAGGCCATGGCCGCCCTCATTGAGCGGGTGTGATCTTCCCTCCGTAGGGGCCGCCGCCCTCGGCGGCCCGCTAATCGGGGCGGCCCGGAGGCCGCCCCCTACAAAGCCGTAAAGAAGGTATTTTTATGAAAATCGAAGACGTCAAGCATGTAACCGTCATCGGCGCCGGGGCCATGGGCCGCCAGATCGCTATGAACACCGCCCTCAACGGGCGGAAGGAGGGGTATCAGGTGGTCCTCACCGACTCCTTCGAGAAGGCGGTGGACAGCGCCAGGGCCTGGGCCGCCGACTACCTGAAGGGCCGGGTGGACAAGGGCCGCATCACCCAGGAGGAGGCTGACACCGTGTCCTCCCGCCTCACCTTTACCACCGACGTGGACGAGGGCGTGAAGGACGCCGACCTGGTGGTGGAGGCCATCATTGAGGACCTGGAAATCAAGAAGGAGCTCTTTGGCCGGATCAGCAAAATTGTCAAGGCGGACGCCATCCTGGCCACCAACAGCTCCAACCTGGTCAGCTCCAAGCTGGCCGGGGTCACCCGGCACCCCGAGCGGCTGATGAACCTGCACTACTTCAATCCCGCTCTGGTGATGCAGCTGGTGGAGGTGGTCAAGGGCCCCCACACCAGCGACGAGGCGGTGGAGTGCGCCCGGGCCTTCGGTGAGCGGACCGGCAAGTCCCCCATCGTCATCCAGAAGGAGATTGCCGGCTTTGTGGCCAACCGCATCAACGCCGCCGTCACCCGGGAGGCCTGCCTGCTGCTGGAGAAGGGCATTGCCTCGGTGGAGGACATCGACACCGCCTGTGAGAAGGGCCTGGGCTACCCCATGGGCCCCTTCAAGCTGATGGACATGACCGGCCTGGACGTGAACTACTATGTCCGCCGGGACCGCTTCGCCGAGAGCGGCGACTTCAACGATGCCCCCAGCCCCCTGGTCATCGACAAGGTCATCAAGGGCGAGCTGGGCAGAAAGAGCGGAAAAGGTTGGTACAGCTACCAGTAACGGCCCGAGCCGCCGGGGATAAAGAAAGGCCTGCGTATCGTGAAAAGCGATACGCAGGCCTTTTGTCTGGCTTCATGCCGTCAGTCGGACACTACATTTTCACAAAAACCCCGGAGAATGACCGCAGCCTGGGCCCGGGTGGCGGTGCCGCGGGGCGTGAGAGTGGTGTCGCTGGTGCCGTTGATCAGGCCCACGGCCCGGGCCCAGCGCATGGCCTCCAGGGCGTAATTGCTGACCGCTCCCGCGTCGGTGTAGACGGACAGGTCGGTGCGGGCGCTTACGTCCTTGCCCTCCAGACGGGCGTAGCCCTGGAGAATCAGGGCCATCTGCTCTCTGGTAATGGGGGCGTTGGGGCCGAAGCGGCCGTCTCCGTAGCCGCTGACCACCCCGTTGGCGGCGGCCCAGGCCACCGCGTCGGAGTAATACTGGTTGGCCGGTACGTCGGTGAAGTCGGAGGTCCCGACGGCGGGGGAGCCGGCCAGCCGGTGCAGGATGGTGACAATCATCCCCCGGCTGACGGCCGTATCCGGGCCGAAGGTGGTGTCGCCGGTGCCGGCCATCAGCTTGTTCTCATAGACGAATTGGACCGCGTCGTAGTACCAGATGCCCTTCGCCACGTCGGTAAAGGGCAGGTCCGCCGAAGGGGAGGCGGTAAAAGTGCCCTGTACCTCCACCGCCGAGCCAGGCATGGTAAAGGTGAAGCTTCCGTTTCCCTTGTCGTTCAGAGCGAGCTGGCGGCCCCCTGCGGTGGCAGTCAGCTCAGACAGACGGTAGCCGCTGTCCGGCCGGGCGGTGAGGGTCACCGTATCCCCCCGTTCCGCGCGGTTTGGCCGGGCGGTGACAGTGCCATGCCCGCCGCTGGTCACCCGGATGGAGTAGCCGGAGGAGGAGCTGCCGCCCGACCCTCCCGAGGAGCTGTCAGAGCCCACCTGAACCGAAATCGTGCTCTCGGAGCCGCTGCTGTTGAGACCATGGTCCAGCACCGTGAGCTTGGCGGAGCTGGGGGCGGTGTAGCCGCCGCCCAGCGTCAGGGTGCCCAGAGAGGCCGTGCCGCCCTGGTTCAGGGTCTTTACCGAGTCGATATAGAGCGTAATGATGGTTTGACTGCCGGAGGCGTCCACCTTGCAATGGCTGTATTTGCCGGCGGCGCCCCCGTCGGAGAAGCTGGCCTGGGGGTAGCTGCCGTCCAGGGTGAGCTCAAGCTGGACGCTGTTGACCTCCCGGTTTCCCAGGTTTTGCAGGGTGAGCTGGGCGCTTCCCGAGCCGCTTCCGGCCCGGATATGCAAAACGGGGCTGTCCGCCGCTGCGGCCGCGGGACACAGCAGGGCGGCGGTCAGGACCAGAGCGCAGAGGGATCGAAGTAAATGTTTCATGGGGCCTCCTCCAAATGAATTGTGGGCAGATCGCTGCCGTCATAGGTGCTGGTCCAGAGGGTCTGGGCCGTCACCCGGCGGCTGGAGGCGTCTGTGGGTACTTCGGTGCGGAAAAGCTTCAAGCAGATTGCCTCAGGAAGCTCAGAGATATTCTGGTATTTCGGGGTGAAAATCAGAAGGCCGTCGCTGATGTCGCTGGCGTCGCCGTAGAGAGACGCGGGGTCCGCCAGGAGAATCGTATCCCCTTCCACAACCCGCTCCGTCACGGTGCCGTCGGCATTGCGGAACCGGCCCCAGACCTCCGCAGTACACCATACAGGGTCGCCCCGATAGCTGCCCAGGATGACCAGCGTGCCTTTCTCCAGCAGGTCCTTCTCCCCGTCAGCATACTTCCAGTCCTCAGCCAGCAGACCCACTGCGGCGTCGGAATAGAAGGAGATATCATCCTCTGCATAGCTGATTAGCTGGACATTGTTCTCCAGGCCCTCGGGGATGTTGGTGATGGTGACGGTCTTGGCGTCGTAGGTGTAGATGCTGGTGTCGCCGCTGTCCGCCTTGGGGTTGTTGAAGTAGGCCACAAAGCCGCCCTCCAGCGAGTCGCTGGCGTCAAAGGTCCCCTTGCGTGCAGTGAGGGTCTTGTCCTTTTCGGTGAGCACGGTCACGGTGTACTCGCCCTGAGGCAGGGTATCGCCGGTGAGCTTAAAGCCGGTGACAGGGGCGGCGTTCTTCAGGGTGAAGGTGACGGCGTCCCCATTCCGGGTCATGGTGTAGGTGGAGGGGTCCACCAGCTTGTCATAGGCCACCCGGACCTCGCCGGCGTCGGCGGAGCCGATCCGGTTGCCCAGGATGTCGTAAGCGGTCACCTTATACTGGTAGGTCCGGTGGTTGCCCGAGCCGATGACGTCCTCATAGTGGACCGCTCCGTCTGCGCCGGGGAGGACAAAGGCGATGGACTTGTCATTGCGGATGATCTCATAGCCCTGGACCTTTCCGGTGATGGTGGGGGTGACGGTGATCTCAATGGTGTTGTCGCCCTTCAGCTGGGCGGTGGCGGTGAGGGTGCCTGTGGCGGCCTGGGTTCCGGCCAGACGCTCCCGGAGGCTCTGGTCGCTGAGATACCAGAGGGCGCGGTCCTCCTTCCCATTCTCCTTCTCTTGATAGGTTTTCAGCGTATTCTTGGTTTCGGCGCTGAGGGACATGCCCCAACGCTGGAAGAACTCGGTCAGGTCCTTCTGGACCACACCGGCGGCGGTGAGGGCCACCTTGTCGTCGTAGGACTGGGCTCCGGCGGTGTAGGTGCCCTTCTTCCAGTCCTGGAAGAACTGGTTATAGAACCACATGGGGCCCTGGGTTTCGCCCTGCTTGCCGTCGTAGGCCAGGTGGAGCTGCCAGTACATGCCCAGCTGGGTAAATACGTCGTTGGACGCGCCGGACTGGCTCTGGGCGGTCTTGGTGAAGATGGCGGTGTATTTACCGCTGTTCTCCAGGCGGGAGGGGAGGGTGTTGTTCTTCCCGTCGAAGGTCTGGACCATGAGAGAATAGAGGTTGTTGGTGATCTCCGCCTGGCCCAGCTTATCCATATTGTGGCCGATCTCGTGGGCGATGCCCCAGCCGAACAGGCTGTTGACGGTGGCCCCCTCGGGCAGCTTGGCGATGGGCAGGCCGCTGACCACGCCGGCGCAGGAGCCGTAGCCGATGCCGATGTGGTTGCCCGCGGCGTACATGAACGCGCCGGCGAACATCTGCATACACCGGATGTTCTGGCGGGAGGTCATGTCGTTCTTGTCATAGGTGTTGTTGATGCCCTGGGTGGTCTTGCAGATGTGCATCACATCCTCCCAGGCCAGCACGTTCTGATACAGGTTTTCCACTCTGACGCTGCGGTCGGCGCTGTTGGCCCCCAGCACGGCGGAGGCGGGGAGGGACAGCAGTACGGTGGGGGTGGAGAGCTCCGTCACGTTCAGGCACTTGGTCTGAGCGTTGCTGTTGGTGATATTCTGAGCGGTCACATAGGCGGTGAGCTCGTCCACATAGGCCCCGATGCGGGTCTTGCGGGCGGTCTCGTCCAGCTTGTACCAGTCGGACAGCTCCAGCACGGGAATATCCACCGCCCGGCGGATGTGAAGCTGGATGCTTTCAGGCTTGGAGCCGCTGTAGGTGAGGTACAGGCTGCCGCCCCGCTCGGTGGCCTGGCTGCCGATTGTGGGAACGGTGAGGATGTTCCGGCCGTTGACCAGTTCGCCCAACTGGGCCCGCCAGGTGGAGGCCTCGGCGTTGAACTGGGTGGCAGAGAGGGTCACCTTCTCCCCGGCGGGGATGCCGGAGGCGTAGACGGTGATCTCCTGGCCCGCCCTGGCGGCCACGCCCAGGGGCTGGAGGTCGCTGCCCCCCTGGCCGTACTTGGCACTGTCAGCGCCGCTGCTCCGAGCCTGGATGCCGTCCACCACCACGCCGCTGGTGTTTTTGGTGTCCAGCAGCTCCTGAGCCAGGGCCAGCTCGTCGGCCAGGGTCTCGGGATTCAGGTAGTAGTTGATTTCGTCGCTGTCCAGCCGGGCCTTGAGGGCGTCAATGTCCGCCTGGCTCACACCATCGGCCAGCCGGGTGTGCAGTTCGTCGGCAAAGAGGGCGGTAATGTTGTCGGGCAGACAGCGGGCCGGGTCATACTCCATGAACATCAGCTCAGACAGGCTGACGATGGTGTACGCCTTCTGCTCCACCGCCACGCTGATTTTCACCACATTTTTCACCGGATCGAAAGGCAGAACGGCAAATTTGCAGGTGGGGATATCACTGAGATTGGGGATGTTGGGCCAGGTGAGAACATCGGAGTCGTTGCCTATGCCTCCGTTATCCACTCCCCCAGTGAGCAGATGTCCTGCGCCGTTTAAGTCCTCGCCCTTATACCAGACCTGAACGCTGTAGGCGCGCAGGTTATGGGGGTAAGTGCCGTCCAGACGGGGCACCCAGATGACGCTGTACAGATCGGTAGGCTGAGTGAAGGTGACAACAACATGTTCATTGGAGGACCAGTCTTTGGCCGTCCAATGGGTACGAAAATCGTTGTCAATAACATTCTGAATGGAGAAAGAACCATTTGGATACTGACTGGTGTCATAGTTATTAGGGGCGGCCAGGGCGATGGTTTTGATTCTGGACGGGTCCAGAATGCCCTCGGTGGGGATGCCCGCCGGGCGGCTGTAGTCGGTGGCCTTGGGGGTGCCCTCGGAAATTCTGGAGGGGCCGCTCCGGCCGGCTTCGTTGCCGGCCACGACGTAGATGTAATAGGTGGTCCCGTTGACCAGATTGGGGATGGTCAGATTGGTGGCAGTCACCCGCTCGCCGGCCTTCTGATAGGAGGAGGTGGGGGCGTTGGCCTGGTTGGTGTAGTACGCCTCATACCACACGGCGTTTTCCCCCTTCTTCCAGGACACGCTCAGTTGGCCGTCCATGGGGGAAATGTTCACCATATCAGGGGCTGAGGGGGCCTTGGCGGGCTGAGGCGTGGCCTCAACGGGGGTGCAGGTCCGGCCCTGCCAGGCGCCGTCGGTGGGGGTGACGGTGAAGCAGTAGGTCTTCAGGTTGTCCAGCCCGGTGATCTGGGCCTGGGGCACGTCCACATTGAGCTGACGGCGGGCGCTCTCCTTGTCCTTCTCCCAGTACTCCACCCGGTAGCCGGACACGTTGGGCAGTGCATTCCATTTCAGCGAGGCTCGGCTGTCTCCCGGGACGGCACTGAGATTTTTCACCAGGCTGTTGGGCTCAGTCAGGTCCTCGGGGACGATATCCTGCAAAAAGCGGATGGACTCCACAGTGGCGTACGTTCCATCCGCCGTCTTGGTGACGGTGATGGTGATTTTCTTCACCGCCACCCGTTTGCCCAGGGGGATGGTGATTACGTTGTGCCCGGGATCGGGGGAGAGGGCGTGGACGTTGGCATATCGGCTGTTGTCAAAAGAGAAGGTGCGGGAGATGGAACCTCCCTCATACTCCACCTCCACCGTTCCCGCCTGGATGGAGCCGCCGCCGGCGTCCGGCGTGGTGATCTGGAGGTTTTCCGCCTCCACTTCACCTGCCAGGGGAATGGGGATCACCACATCTCCCCGTCCGGCGCTGTTCTTAAATGTGGCACTGCTGCTGCCGGCCTGAAACAGGCTTTCCAGGCTGCCGGCGGTGACGGTAGTGCCGGCATTGTTCAGGTCCTGCGTCGCCTGGGCGCTGTTCACCTGAACGCCGACGCACACCGTGTCCAGCACAGTGGGGGAGCCGGCCGGCGTGTTGACGTTGTGGTTGACATAGGCCAGGTCCACAATGTCGATCCGTCTGTCGCCGTTCAGGTCGTACTTGTTCAGATTGTCCGCGCCGGTGCTGCCTAAAGCGGCAGTCAAAGCGTCACGGTCCTTGGCGTCTACCTTGCCGTTTCCGTCGAAGTCGCCCAGAGCGAAGGTGCCGTCGCCGGTGCCCACCTCGATGTAGTGGCTGTAGTTTTGAATGGTAAAGGGGACCTTGCAGAGCGCGTAGCCCTCGCCAGTAAATTGGAGGGTATAATCCCCCTGGGGCAGGCCGGTTACCGTCAGATCCAGCGCCCCGGGGTCGGCGGTGCCGGTGAGCTCGCCGCCCAGCCGGTCCCGCAGGGACACCTTGGCAGTGGAGCTGCCCAGATTGATTTGGTTAGCCTCGGTCAGGCTGACCTTCCCCAGGGAGTTCTTCTCCTGGAACAGCTCCGCCTGGATGTTTTTCCTGCGCAGCACGTCCATGCTTTGGCTGTAGTCGATGCGCACGGTGGCCTGGAGCTCTCCGGTCGCCGTGCCGGCCTTCTCCACCGCCCATGCCGGCGTGAGCATGGAAAGCGCCATAGACGCGGTCAGCAGAAGGGCCGGGATACGTTTGTGTGTCTTCATAGTCTCCTCCTTTTCCGCCGCTTTCTGCAAAGCCGACGGCGACAGATTTTGCCAAGCTATTATAGCAAGTTCAGCTGATTCTGACAAGGGGTTGTTTCCTGTGGGAGTGTCCCTTTCGCAGATTTTATGTAGGGGCGGACAGTGTCCGCCCGCCCGCAGGCGCACAGTGTGCGCCCCTACAGGAATGTCAAAAATCAATCAGTATAAAATGCTCGGCAGAATAATTCCAGAACCCGGAAAGGCTGGACCCCGCGCCCGTCCTATGGTATAATCCTGCTGTATGCTTGGGCTGCGGCTGTGCTGCCGGTGACAGACCAGTTTCTGGTGGACATGAAGCTTTCCGGCCCAGGAGGGCATCGCCCACATGATAAAGGAGTGACTGACCATGCTGAAAACCTTCCTGGAGAAGGCGGCCAACGACCAGAGCGTGTATATTACCGACGTCCGGGAGGCCTTCCAGGCCCGGGGGACCCGCCCCTTCCACCTCCATGTCACCCTCTACGACCGGTCTGTCCGGGCCTTTGACCTGCGCCTGCCCGAGACGGCGGGGGAGGACGAGGAAAAATTTGTGGCGGAGTATGTCTATGCCAATGTGTATAACCTGCTGTCCTCCCTGGGAGGGGTGGGCATTGACATGTACCTGGACAAGTCGGACAAGGCCGCCCTGGCGCTGGTCCAGGGGCTGGACCGGGTATTCCAGCTGGAGCGGGACAAGACCGCACGCACCGGCTACGGCAAGTGTCTCAACGTCAACGAGCGGGTGCTGGCGGTGCTGCTCGGCGGAGAGGAGAAGTTCTCCTTCGGAGTCCACGACGTGAAGGAGGAGCCGGCGGTAGAGCCCCCTGCGGCGGTGACGGGCCGGCCCGTCTTTGACAGGCTGCCCACCATGACCCGGGGCCGGATGGTACTGGGCATGGACATTGGCGGCACTGATGTAAAGCTGGCTGTCAGCGTGGATGGACAGCTGGCCCTGTGCAAGGAATTTGACTGGTTCCCCGCCTCCTACCCCCTGGCGGAGCAGATCACCGGCCCTCTGCTGCTGCTGGCCCGCCTGCTCCGGGCGGCGGGCAGCCTGTACCGGGCCGGGCGGCAGGATGAGATCGACCGTACCGCTCTGGGTAAGCACGCCACCCTGACCGAGATGGAGCGGGGAGCGGAGGCCATGGAGCAGGCCGCCGGAGCCGACCTGCGCAGCTTTGACGCCATCGGCCTGTGCTTCCCCGATGTGGTGATTCAAAACCGCATTGTGGGCGGCGAGACCCACAAGACCCACGGCCTGCGGGACAACCCCGAGCTGGACTATGAGGAGCAGTTCGCGGAAATTACCGCCCTGAACAGCCGGCTGGCGGAATATGTGGTGGAGGGCGGTCCGGTGATGAACACCAACGATGGGCCTATGGCCGCCTTTGCCGCCGCAGTGGAGCAGGCGGCCGGGGGTGGGGATGTGTCCAGGGGCTTTTTCGCCCACACCCTGGGCACCGAGCTGGGCACCGGCTGGGTCCGGCCCGACGGCTCCATTCCGGAGATTCCCCTGGAGGTCTACAACTTTATCATCGACCTGGGCAGCCATGTCCAGCGGGGTTACAGCTCCGACGACGCCCGCAGTGTCAACAACGTAAACACCGCCCTCCCCGGTACCCTCCAGCGGTACACCGGCCAGTCCGGCGTCTTCCGCCTGGCGGCCAAGTGGCTGCCGGAGAAGGCACCGGAGGTCCTTCGGGAGGCGATGGACAGGGGCCTGTTCCGCTGGGAGGGGGAGCTGCTGACGGTGCCCACCCGGCCCGAGGACATGCGCAAGCCCTGCCTGGAGTTCTTTATGAACCAGGCCGCCGCAGGCCAGCCGGTGTGTCAGGAGATTTTCCGGGAGGTGGGGGAGTATCTGGCCGTCACTTGGCGGGAGACCGGCTATATCCTCCAGCCCGAGACCCCTGACCGTACCCTGTTTGGCCGGTTTGTCAAGCTGCCCGCCTGCTTTGCGCTGATGTGCGAGGGCGCAGGCCGCCGGGAACCCGCCCTGCGGCAGTACGCCGCCGACAGCGGCCTGGCCAACACACTTCTCATGAAGCAGCTGGACGCCCACCCCGACTACACCGTGGCCCAGTTTGCCCAGGCCGTGGGGGCTATCTACTACGGCTGCCTGGGCCTGAACCCCTGAGCAAGACGGGAGATACAGGAAACGGCGGGACGATCCTCGGTGGACCGTCCCGCTGCAATGCAAATTGCCATAATTGACGGGGATAAAACTGCTGAATTTTAGAGAGACTGACAGTTCACTTTTCCCGGGCAAAGTGGTATGCTTTTTACAACCTTTGAGAACGAAAGGGACCTGCAACATGACAAACATGACCTGCAATGCTTATTACCGCTACTTTAGCTTTACCTTTTTTAAGGGTAAGGCTTGTTTCGGTTTGGCCAAATATGTGGGTGTGTAAGGTCGGTTTTGCAGAAACCACTGTACAGAGAACCCGCGGCCGGACCGGCTGCGGGTTTTTTCGTACCAATCTGTCAGTCTTTAGGAGGATACCGCAATGATTGTTATTTTAAAGCATGACCACAACCCCAGCCAGCTGGACAGCCTGATGACCTGGCTTCAGGACAAGGGCATCACCATCCACACCAGCATTGGCGAGGGCAACACCGTCCTGGGCCTGGTGGGGGACACCTCCAAGCTGGACATTGACCTGATCGCCGCCCTGGACATCGTGGAGGATGTGAAGCGGGTCCAGGAGCCCTACAAGAACGCCAACCGGAAGTTCCACCCGGAGGACACTGTAATCCAGGTGGGGAATACTCAAATCGGAGGCGGAAACCTGACCATTATGGCCGGCCCCTGTTCAGTAGAGAGCGAGGAGCAGGTGGTGGCCATCGCCAAGGCCGTCAAGGCCAGCGGAGCCACCATGCTCCGGGGGGGCGCCTTCAAGCCCCGCACCTCCCCCTACGCCTTCCAGGGCCTGGGGGAGACCGGTCTGGAGTACCTGAAGGCCGCCCGGGCGGAGACCGGCCTGCCCATCGTTACCGAACTGATGGACGTGACCCACCTGCCCCTGTTCAAGGACGTGGACGTGATCCAGATCGGCGCCCGGAACATGCAGAACTTCGACCTTTTAAAGGCGGTGGGCCATCAGGACAAGCCGGTCATGATTAAGCGGGGGATGTCCGCCACCTATGAGGAGTGGCTGATGAGCGCCGAGTATGTCATGGCCGGGGGCAACGAGAACGTAATCCTCTGCGAGCGGGGTATCCGCACCTTCGAGAGCTACACCCGCAACACACTGGATCTGGCGGCCATCCCGGTGCTGCGCAAGCTGACCCACCTGCCCATCATCGTGGACCCCAGCCACGCCACCGGCAAGTATTGGCTGGTGGAGCCCCTGGCCATGGGCGCGGTGGCCACCGGGGCGGACGGCCTCCAGATTGAGGTCCACAACGATCCCGCCCACGCCCTGTGCGACGGCCCCCAGTCCCTGAAGCCAGAGGCCTTTGATCCTCTGGCCAGGAAGCTTCTGGCCCTGCACGCTACCATTAAAGGTATGGAGGGGCAGGCATGAAGGTAGGCATTGTCGGCCTGGGCCTGATGGGCGGGTCCATGGCCAAGAGCATCAAAAACCGCACCGGACACACGGTATACGGCATCGACCTGGACCAGGAGACCATGATGCTGGCCCGGATGTGCGGAGCCATTGACGGCCCCCTGGATGGGGAGACCCTGCCGCAGTGTGATCTGGTGCTGGTGGCCATCCGGCCCCAGGCGGCGGTGGACTGGGTCAAGGCCCACGCCCCTCAGATCAGCAGGTCTGCCATTTTGGTGGACCTGTGCGGGGTGAAGCGGGTGGTGGTGGAACAGATCGCCCCCATTGCGGAGGAACACGGTTTTGCCTACATCGGCGGCCACCCCATGGCGGGGAAGGAGCGGGGCGGATTTACCTCCTCCACCGACGACCTGTATGTGGGGGCTTCCATGATCCTCACCCCCGACAAGCGCACCGATATGAAGCTGCTGGAGACCCTGCAAGCCTTTTTCCTGGACGTGGGCTTTGCCAAGCTCACCTTCTCCCAGCCTGAGGAGCACGACCGGATTATCGCCTTTACCTCCCAGCTGGCCCACATCGTCTCCAGCGCCTATGTCAAGTCGCCGGAGGCCCAGCGCCGCCGGGGCTTCTCCGCCGGCAGCTTCCGGGACATGACCCGGGTGGCCCGGCTGGACGAGGATATGTGGACCGAGCTGTTTCTGGACGACGCGGATTTCCTCACCCATGAGCTGGAGGTCCTCATCGGCCACCTGGAGGAGTATCAGTCCGCCCTGAAAAACCGGGACGCCGGACGGCTCCACGACCTCCTCAGGGAGGGCCGGGAGCTGAAGGCCGCCGCCGGGGGGAATTGATTGGGACCCCTGTTGTAGGCTGGCCTGTGGCCGCCCGTAATACCGGGTCATTCCAGCGGGCGGCCACAGGCCGCCCCCACAGAGTAAAAAGGAGCGATTATCATGTCCATCCAAACCATCCACGTCCGAACCAACCCGGAGTACGATGTGACCATCGGCCCCGGCCTGCTGGGGGAGTGCGGCCCTCGGCTGAAAGAGACGGTAGGCCTGTGCCACATGGCGGTGGTCACCGACAGCAATGTGGCCCCGCTGTACCTGGAGACCGTGAAAAGCTCTCTTTTAGAGGCGGGATTCAAGGTCAGTACCTATGTCTTTCCCGCTGGAGAGAGCAACAAAAATTTTAATACCCTGTCCGATATTCTGGAGTTCCTGGCCGGGGAGCAACTCACCCGCACGGACTGCGTGGCCGCGTTGGGCGGCGGCGTCACTGGAGATATGGCGGGGCTGGCCGCCGCGCTGTACCTGCGGGGGGTGAAATATGTCCAGCTGCCCACCACCCTGCTGGCGGCGGTGGACTCCTCGGTGGGAGGCAAGACGGCCATCGACCTGTCCGCCGGGAAAAATCTGGCTGGGGCCTTCATGCAGCCCTCCGCCGTGATCTGCGACACAAGCTGCCTGAAGACCCTGCCCCCCCACGTCTTTGCGGGCGGGGCGGCCGAGGCCATCAAGACAGGTATTCTGTGCGGCGAGAAGCTGTTCGCCCTCTTTGAGGCTGATGTTTTGTCCACCGCGCCGGAGGTCATCATATCCCAGTGTGTGACCTACAAGGCAGGGGTCGTGGAGCGGGACGAGAAGGAGCAGGGAGAGCGGAAGCTGCTCAACCTGGGGCACACCATCGGCCACGCCATTGAGAAGTGCAGCAATTATCAAATTTCCCACGGCCGGGCCGTGTCGGTGGGGACATACATTATGACCTGTGCCGCTGAAAATCTGGGCTGGACGGACGGTCCCATTTCCCGCCGGGTCTGTGACTGCCTGAGAAGGAATTGGCTGCCCACCGGCCTCAGCTATCCCCCGGAAAAATTGGCCCAAGCCGCCCTGTCCGATAAGAAGCGGGCCGGGGACAGCATCACCATCGTGGTGCCCAGAGCTATTGGACACTGTGAGCTGGAAAAAATCCATGTCTCGGAGCTGGAAGGCATCATCCGCGCGGGGGTGGAGTGACCCAATGGATATCCGCATCACTCCCGGCCCCCTGGAGGGGACCGTCACCCCGCCCCCCAGCAAGTCCATCGCCCACCGGGCCATTCTGGCGGCGGCGCTGACCAACGGGACCAGCACCATTCAAAATGTGGCCCTCTCCCAGGACATCGAGGCCACCCTGCGCTGCATCACTGCTCTGGGCGGCGCGTGGGAGCGGGAGGGGGATACCCTGTACGTCAGCGGAGTCTGGCACCGGGAGTGGGACACCGCCGCCCTGCCTCATCTGGACTGCGGCGAGTCGGGCTCCACCCTGCGTTTTCTGATTCCCATTGCGCTGACGCTGAACAACGGCGGCGTCTTTACAGGCCGAGGCCGTCTGATGGAGCGGCCCCAGCAGCCCTACTTCGGCATCTTTGACGAGAAGGGGATTTCCTACGAACAGAAGGACGGCGTCCTCACCATTCGGGGGGAGTGGAACGCCGGGGAGTACCGCCTGCCCGGCAACGTGTCCAGCCAGTTTGTCACCGGCCTGCTCTACGCCCTGCCCCTGATGGAGTGGGAGAGCCGGATTGTCCTCACCTCACCGCTGGAGTCCAAAGGGTATGTGGACATGACGCTGGACGTGTTGAAGGACTTTGGAATCACCATAGAGAATCAGAATTATGAGCGGTTTCTCGTTCCGGGGGACCAGTGGTGCACGGCCCGGGACTACACCATCGAGGCCGACTGGTCTCAGGCGGCGTTCTGGATGGCAGCCGGATCGCTGGGCATTCCGGTGGAGGTCACCGGCCTGAACGACCGCTCCATTCAGGGGGACCGGGTGATTGACGAACACTTTGCCAGCTTCGCCTGGGGGACGGGGCGGAGGGTGGAGATTGACGTCTCCGACTGTCCCGACCTGCTCCCACCCCTTGCCGTCATGGCGGCCTTCCACGACGGGACCACCCGCCTGACCAACGCCGCCCGCCTGCGGATGAAAGAGAGCGACCGGCTGACTACCGTGGCGCAAACCCTCAACGCCCTGGGCGCTCAGGTGGAGGAGGGCCCGGACTTCCTGAAAATCTGGGGGCGGGACGGCCTAACTGGCGGCGTCACCGTGGACTGTTGCAACGACCACCGCATTGCCATGATGGCCGCCGTAGCCGCAACCCGGTGCGCAGAGCCGGTGACCCTGCTGGGGGCGGAGTGCGTCAGCAAATCTTACCCCAATTTCTGGGATGATTACCGTATGCTGGGAGGGAAATTCGATGTCCTCTGAGTTTGGAAAAATTTTAAAGGTGTCCGTTTTCGGACAGTCCCACGGGACGGCCATCGGGGTGAATATCGACGGCCTGCCCGCCGGGGAGGCCATCGACCTGGAGGAGCTCCAGCGCTTTCTGGACCGGCGCAGGCCGGGGAAAAGCCCCCTGTCCACCGCCCGGAACGAGGGGGACGTGCCGGAATTCCTCTCCGGGTTGGAGAACGGCAAAACCTGCGGCGCGCCCCTGTGCGCCGTCATCCGCAACAGTGACCAGCACTCCAAGGACTACGCGGAGCTGGCGGACAAGCCCCGCCCCGGCCACGCCGACTACACCGCCTGGGTGAAGTGGAAGGGCCATGCCGACATGCGGGGAGGGGGACACTTCTCCGGCCGGCTCACCGCCCCCCTGTGCATCGCCGGGGGTATCGCCAAGCAGATTCTGGCCCGGCGGGGGATTTACGTGGGCGCCCACCTGTATTCGGTGGGGAACTATCTGGACGCGCCCCTTCCGGACTGTCCCGCCCCGGAGCTGTTTGAGGCCGTCGCCGCGAAGCCCTTCCCTGTGCTGAACGATAAGAACGGTGATCTCATGCAAAAGCTGATTGAGCGGGCCAGACAGGAGCTGGATTCGGTGGGGGGGATTGTCGAGTGCGCCGCCATCGGTGTCCTCGCCGGGCTGGGGGACCCCATGTTCGACGGGATCGAGAACCGCCTGGCGGCGGCGCTGTTCGGCATCCCCGCTGTGAAGGGGGTGGAGTTCGGCGAGGGCTTCACTGCCCCCTGTCTCCACGGCTCCCAGAACAACGACGCCTTTGCGGTGGAGGACGGCAGGATCGTCACCACCACCAACCACGCCGGCGGCATCCTGGGCGGCATCACCACCGGAATGCCTGTCCTGCTTCGGGCGGCGTTCAAGCCCACGCCGTCCATTGCCAGGGAACAGCAAACTGTCAGCCTGTCCAAAATGGAGAATGCAAAGCTGCAAATCCACGGCCGCCACGACCCCTGCATCGCCCACCGGGCCGTCCCGGTGGTGGAGGCGGTGACGGCTACCGTACTGTTAGACTTACTGTTGGAGGGAAATCATGGAACTTTCTGAAATTCGCGCCAAAATTGACGCCGTAGATGACCAGCTCCTGGACCTGTTCCTGGAGCGTATGGAGCTCAGCGAGGCGGTAGCCGCCTACAAAAACGAGCACAAGCTGCCCATCCTGAACAGGACCCGGGAGCGGGAGATTCTGGCCAAGGTCATGGAGAAGGCTGGGGACAAGGAGCGGTACGCCTACCACCTGTACTCCACCCTGTTCGAGCTGGCCAGGTCCCGTCAGGCGGAGTTGATCTCTGCCCCCACCAAGGTGGCGGAGCGGGTGAGAGTCTCCCTGGAGTCCAACAGCGAGGTCTTTCCCCAGACAGGGATGGTGGCCTGCCAGGGGGTGGAGGGGGCCAACTCCCAGGTGGCCTGTGACCGGCTGTTCCCCCGGGGCAATATCGTCTATGTGAAGAGCTTCGGGGCGGTGGTGTCCGCCGTGGAGTCCGGGCTGTGCAAATTCGGGGTGCTGCCCATCGAAAACAGCTCCAACGGCTCCGTCCGGGCGGTGTATCAGCTGCTCCAGGAGCACGACCTGAGCGTGGTCCGGTCCACCCGGCTGTGTATCCGCCACGAGCTGCTGGCTTTGCCCGGGACCAGGCTGGAGGATATCACCGAAATTTACTCCCATGAGCAGGCCATCGGTCAGTGCTCCAAATTCCTGGGTGGGCTGAAGGACGTGAAGGTGATCCCCTGCGGCAACACCGCCGCCGCCGCCAAGCTGGTGGCCGAGAGCGGGAACCCCCGCGCCGCCGCCATCTCCTCCCACCCCTGCGCCGCCCTCTACGGCCTGGAGTGCGTCAACGGCAATATTCAGGACAGCGACAACAACTATACCCGCTTCATCTGCGTCACCAAGGACCCGGTTATTTACGCCGGAGCCAACAAAATCAGCCTGATTATCGCCCTGGACAACAAGCCGGGGGCCCTGTATGAGGTGCTGTCTAAGCTGGCCGCCCTGGATATCGACATGACCAAGCTGGAGTCCTGCCCGGTGGCGGGGAGCGATTTTGAATTTGTCTTCTTCCTGGAGCTGGAGGCCTCAGTGAAGGACCCCAGCGTCCGGGCCTGCCTGGAGGAGATGGAGCGCTCCTGCGCCCAGTTCCAGTTCCTGGGCAACTACGCGGAAGTGTGAGCCATGGGTGAGAGGATATACGGCCTGCTGGGCCGCAGGCTGGGACACAGCTGGTCCGTCCCCATCCATCAGGCCCTGGGCTGTGAAGACTACCGCCTCATCGAGCTGGAGCCCGAAGCGCTGGGGGATTTCCTCCGGCGGGAGGATATCGGCGGGCTGAATGTCACCATCCCCTACAAGCGGGATGTAATGGCCTTCTGTGACGTGATTGACGAGGGGGCGAAGGCCATCGGCAGTGTGAACACCATTGTCCGCCGGGAGGGCAAGCTGTATGGCTACAACACCGACATCGACGGCTTTTTGTACATGCTCCGCCGGGCGCGTATCTCCCTCATGGGGAAGAAGGTGGTTGTTTTGGGCAGCGGAGGGGCCTCCCTCACCGCTCAGGCCGCCGCGAGGCGGGAGGGGGCCCGGGAGGTTGTGGTGGTCTCCCGCGCCGGCCCGGACAACTATGAGAATCTTCCCCGGCGCCATGGCGACGCCGAGGTCCTTGTCAACACTACCCCGGTGGGCATGTGGCCCGATATGACCGGCCGGCCGGTGGACCTGTTCGCGTTCCCCGACATGGAAGCGGTGGCGGATGTGATCTATAACCCGGGCCGGACCGGGCTGCTGCTCCAGGCGAAGAAGGGCGGCCTGCGCCGCGCTGGCGGACTGCCCATGCTGGTGGCCCAGGCGAAGCGGGCGGAGGAGCTGTTTTTTGACAAAGTCATCCCTGACGGTGAGACAGAGAACATCATCGCTCAGCTCTGGCGGGACCGGACCAATCTGGTACTGGTGGGGATGCCCGGCTGCGGAAAGACCACCGTGGGCCGGGCGCTGGCCCGGCTGTCCGGCAAGCCCTTTGTGGACCTGGACGAGGAGATCGTCCGCCGGGCGGATAAGCCCATCCCGGAAATTTTCCGGACCGAGGGGGAGGAGGCTTTCCGGGCGCTGGAGGCCCAAGCGCTGGCCGAGATCTGCGCCCAGAGCGGCCAGGTGATCGCCACCGGCGGCGGGGCGGTGCTCCGGGCGGAAAACCGGGACATTATGCGCCGCGCCGGGCGGGTGTATTTCCTCCGGCGCGCGCTGGAGGAGCTGCCCACCGACGGCCGTCCCCTGTCACAGAAGGGCAGCCTGGAGGAGATGTACCGGGTGCGAAAGCCGTTGTACAGCGCCGCCGCCGACACAGTAATTGACAACAGCGTGGCCCTGGAAGAAACCGCTGAGCTGATTTGGAGGGATTTCTGTGAAAATTCTGGTGATTAACGGCCCCAATCTGAACATGCTGGGCATCCGCCAGCCGGAGATATACGGCAAAACCACCTATGAGGACCTGAAGGCCATGATCTCCGCCGAGGCGGAGCGGCTGGGGGTGGCGGTGGACTTTTTCCAGTCCAACCACGAGGGGGCCCTGGTGGACGCCATCCAGCAGGCCTACTTTGACAGGGTGGACGGCATTGTCATCAACCCCGGGGCCTACACCCACACCAGTGTGGCCCTGCTGGACGCGGTGAAGGCGGTGTCCATCCCCACGGTAGAGGTCCACATCTCCGACCCGGAAACCCGGGAGGAGTTTCGCCATGTGTCCTATATCCGGGCGGCCTGCGTGGCCACCGTCAAGGGCCGCGGTCTGGAGGGCTACCTGGAGGCCCTGCGGCTGCTGACAGAAAAGTAAAGAGGAAACCGCCCCGTAAAACGGGGCGGTTTTCGACGTTTTGCGGTAAGGTAGAATGAAGCCCAGTCCATCCACAATTGCGTGCATCAGTCCGCCTCTGGTTCGTCCAACTGACTTATTGGCCGTTTTTCCCCCTCCGTTGGCACTTTCGTGGACCTTGATGCAGGTTCAGGTTTTCCATATCCGTATCTGCGGACAATGCGCGAAACATGGCTTCCAATGTACCATCGTCCCGCTATTCAGCAAATCGAGCATACACAGACTGCCAGGGGCCATACACCTCCGGCATTTCCTGCCACTGTGCTCCGCTGCGGACAATCCAAAGCATCCCATTGAGCATGTTTCGATCATCTTTCCGAGGACGGCCCCGCTTCCCCGTCCTTTCCGGCGGCAACAGCTCTTTTATCCGCTCCCATTGTCCTTTTGTCAATTCATACCGTTTCATATCCCTATTTTTGCACTAACCCGCAATTTGTGCAATATTTATTTTTCAAACAGCGCCTAGCTCCAAAACCCGCAGGAATTTTAAGATTCCTGTGGGTTTTTGTAGCTTTTGCCGGCTTACAGCCTTTTGTACTATGCTGCCAGCATATGTTGCGGAAAATTTATTTTAATAGTATACTTTACCCAAAACCTGTTTTGAGTATAAGAGAAAAGCACAATCGAAATTTGGACAAATCTAATTATATTGGGGGTATTTTACCATGGAAGACAAGCAGGATTTTATTATTACGAACGGCGTTTTCATGTCTAGAAATAATCGCTTTCTACTTGGCTTGGAGTCCGACAACCAAATTTTTGATGAGGTCTGCGGTTATTGAAAAAGCAAGAAGAAACCGAGAGAATAGAAGTAATGCTAAACTGAAAGGTAAATCAATATGGTCAAAGGCAGGGGATTGCGAAAGTCAGTCACCCTGCATTTTATACTCTTAGAGCTAAAACAGTAAGAATATACACCATTTTGAATGAAATAGCAGTAGCAACACGAGGTAATAAGGGATATGTATAAAAGAAGCAAAAGTTGAACTTCCGGTAGATGAGTGGCTTGGAGGCTGAAACCGTGGCTGCTGTTCGAGAAATTTCTCCTCAAAAGAAATCTTTGAAGAAGGTGGTTGCCTACTGCCGTGTCAGCACAAAAGCTCAGGATTAATTAGACAGTTTGGCCACTCAAGAACAATATTACAAAGAACTAGGCCTTGTTTGAAAAATAGGGAAGGATGAGCAAAATCAACAAAATAGCGAT
>CATEPI010000014.1:0-71519 GCA_949525845.1 uncultured Eubacteriales bacterium | reverse complement strand
GCTTCGGCCTGGACCCCAGCGCCATTGAGGAGGTGGCCGAGGGGGACACCAAGTGTTTCGGCAAGCACACCGTCGCCTTTGTCTACGCCCCTATGGTCCACTGGCCCGAGGCCATGGTCACCTTCGACACCACCAATGGCGTACTGTTCTCCGCCGATGCCTTTGGCTCCTTCCGCTCCCTGGACGGCAAGCTCTTCGCCGACGAGTTCGACTTCGACCGGGAATGGATCGACGACGCCCGCCGCTACTACACCAACATCGTGGGCAAGTACGGCCCCCAGGTGGTGGCTCTGCTGAACAAGGCGGCTTCCGTCGTGGGCCTGGAGAACATCAAGTTCCTGTGCCCCCTCCACGGTCCGGTGTGGCGCAAGGACTTGGGCTACATCATCGACAAGTACACCCACTGGGCCACCTACGAGCCGGAGGAGAAGGGCGTCATGATTGTCTACGCCTCCATGTACGGCAACACTGAGGCCGCCGCCGAGGTGCTGGCCGCCAAGCTCACCGCCCGGGGAATCACCAACACCCGGCTCTACGACGTCTCCTCCACCCACGTCAGCTACCTGATCTCCGACCTGTTCAAATACAGCCATCTGGTGCTGGCCTCTGTCACCTATAACCTGGGCATCTTCCCGCCCATGCACAACTTCCTCATGGACATGAAGGCCCTGAATCTGCAAAAGCGCACCGTAGCCATCATGGGCAGCGGCTCCTGGGCCCCCCGCTCCGGCGCGCTGATGAAGGAGGAAATCGAATCCCTGAAGAACATGACCGTTCTGGACGAGGAGATGACCGTCACCTCCTCCCTGAAAGCCGACAACGAGTCGGAAATCGACGCCCTGGCCGACGCCATTGCCGCCTCGGTGCTCAAATAATTTACAATATGCAGCGCAGGGAAACCGCTGAAACGCGGTTTCCCTGCGCTGTCCAATTCGTCTGATAAGCCTGCAAAATCCCTTTTACCGCAAAATTATAGTTGTAAATTTGGCGGAATCTGCTATACTGTAAAAAATATCTGCCCGCCCGGAGCAGGGTGGGACAGCGGCTCATTGAGATAAAGAACGAAAAGGAGATGGAAAGATGCGGAAAATTCTGTTGGTCATTGATATGCAGAACGACTTTATTGACGGCTCCCTCGGCACCCTGGAGGCCGAAGGGATTATTGATAAGGTTGTCCAGATGATCTATAAATACCCTCTGGAGGACATCATCGCCACGCGGGATACCCACGGCAAGGACTATCTGGAGACGCAGGAGGGCCGGAAGCTGCCTGTCCCCCACTGCATCAAGGGGACCCTGGGCTGCAACCTCCACCCCAGGATTATGGCGGCCCTGAACGGCGCGACGATTATGGGCAAATCCACCTTTGCCTCCAAAAAGCTGGCGGAAAAGGTGGCGGCGCTGGCCAAAACAGATGAGCTGGAGGTTACAATTGTGGGCCTCTGCACCGATATCTGCATCATCTCCAATGCGCTGCTCCTCAAGGCTTTTCTCCCCGAAACGCCGATCCGGGTGATTGCCTCCGGCTGCGCCGGCACCACGCCGCAAAACCACCGGGCCGCACTGCATGTAATGAAGATGTGTCAAATCGAAATTCTGCCGTAAATCAACCGCCCTGCGCCGCCTGGCACAGGGCGGTTTTATGCGGTTGGCCTGCGTTTAAACAAAAGGGAGTTTTATTGGACATCTCTTTTTGTATACTGTCAGCAAAGCTTAGGGCCACTGTGTAAAAAGGAGGAACTTTATGAAACGTAAAATCGGGTTTTGGGCTGAAACACAGGAGGATTCCGTCCGTACTGCCCAGTCTGCCGCCAAACCAAGTTCGCCGCCCAAAAAATCTCTGGTGCAGGTCTATTTCCCCAAGCGGAACATGACTCTGTCCTACTACAACGACCAGTTCGACCTCCAGGTGGGGGATATCGTCTATGTAGATGGCAAGCTGGAGGGCCTGCGGGGGCATGTGACCGCCGTAAGCTACAGCTTCAAAATCAAACTGTCCGATTACAAACGGGTAATCGCAGTGGCAGACACCCATATCACCGGCGAGCTGCGTATAGTCGGCTCCCATCTGGTGGCCTTCGACCCGAAAACAATCCCATACGAGAAAATTATCACCTGGTTCAAGGCCCCTGACAAAGAGGAGGATATCTATGTGTCCGGCAGCGACGACCAGGGGTTTCCGCTGGACGACCTCAGCGGGATGAAGGCCAGCAGTGCCATTGCAGAGCGGGGCTGCGACTATTACAGGGAGAACCGTGTGGTCTACCTCTGTCTGGACCACGGCCACGGCCGGGGAATCGTGGAGGGCACCTCCCCCTATGAAATTGAATTTGATTACTGCAACGGCGCAATCAAAAACCTTACCTGCGACTGCTATTGCAGCTATCCCTGCAAGCACACCGTTGCGGCCATGCTCCAGCTGCGGGAGCTTCTCAAGCAGCTGGAAGAACACGACGGCTTCGACTGGAATGAGGGCGGTTATGCTGCGGCAATCAGCCAGAACGCTTTCTTCTCCTTTGTCGTGGAAGGAAAGACCGCTGGCCGTTTTGTGTTTCAGTAGGGCAGGGGTTCTGCCCCTGCCTATCCCCGTAAGGGGATAAAACGTGCTTAAAAACAAGTTGTTTACAAAACATTAAGGAATCCACAGTTGAAAAAAAACGGCACATGATGTAAAATATACCGATTCTGCTTTTTGAGGGGGGTGGGCACTCTGGAGGAACAGCACAGCGGCGCGGCCAGGACCGTCAGCTTTGTGATGGCCGTTACCCTTATCGGCAAGGTGCTGGGCCTGTACCGGGACCGGCTGCTTGCCGTCCACTACAGCACCGGCTCCGCCGCCAACGCCTTTTTTACCGCCAGCCGCATCCCCCGGGTTTTTTTCGACGCGGTGTTTGCCTCCGCCATTGCCGCCTGCTTTATCCCGGTGTTCAGCGAATACCTGGAGAAAAAGGGCAGACGGGAGGCCTTTCGCTTTGCCGGCTCCTTCCTCACCATCATTGCCCTGCTCACCGGGGCCCTCACGCTGGCGGGAATGGTCTTCCCCCAGCCCCTGGTGGCCCTCTTTGCCGACTACTCCGACCCCGCCACCACCCGGCTGGCCGTCTCCCTCACCCGGGTGATGTTCCCCACGGTGCTCTTTTCCGGCGTAGCCTTCTCCCTGGTGGGGGTGCTCCAGGCCCAGGACCACTTCACCGCCCCCGCCCTTATGTCGGCGGTGTCCAACGGGGCGATTATCCTCTACTTCTTCACCCTGGATGCCAAGCTGGGCATCTACGGCCTGGCCGGGGCCTATCTGCTGGGCTGGCTGCTCCAGGCGGTCATCCAGGTCCCCCCTCTGGGCCGGCTGGGCTTCCAATACCGGCCCGGCTTCGACTTCCGGTCGGAGGGGATGAAAAAGGTCTTCGCCCTTATGGGCCCGGTGATGGTGTCCACCTGGGTGCAGCCCATCAATCAGGCCATCAACGGCCGGTTCGGCTCCCGGCTCTACGGCGGGGCGGGCATGTCCGCCCTGGAGTACGCCTCCAACCTGTATCTGGTCATTGCGGGCACCTTTATCCTGTCGGTGACCAATGTGATCTTTCCCCGCCTGTCCCGGCTCACCGCCGGGGGGCATGAGGGGGAATTTCAAAACACCATCCGCCAGACCCTGGGGGTGTGCCTGTTTCTGGTGCTGCCCATGTCGGCGGGGCTGACGGCGGTGGCCCGGCCCCTCATCTCCCTCATCTACGGCGGCGGGGCCTTCGACGCCTTCTCCACCGAAATCACCGCCTCAGCCCTGGCCTGGATGTCCCTGGGCATGACGGGCTATGCGGTGCAGAACATCCTCAGCCGGGCCTACTTTGCCCGGCAGCAGGGGCGGGTGCCTCTGATTGCCGGGGGTGGGGCCATTCTGGTGAATCTCCTCCTGTGCCGGGCCCTCACCCACCGCTTCCAGGTGGCCGGACTGGCCCTGTCCTCCGCCATCGCCGCCACGGTGTATGCCCTGCTCCTCCTCCTGCCCCTCCAGCGGAGCGGGGAGCGGCTGCTGGACGGCTCCACCCTGGCCGACCTGGGCAAGGCCGCCCTGGCCGCCGCAGCCATGGGGCTGTGCGTCCAGGCCGTCCAGAAGGGGCTGACCCCCCTCCTCCCCGCCGGAAAGATGGGGGAGGCGCTCTGCCTGGCCCTGTGCGCCGGGCTGGGCGTTGTGCTGTATTTTGTGCTGGCCCTCCTCCTGCGGGTGCGGGAGGCCAGGCTGGTGGTCTCTCTGATTCGGAAACCGTAGGGGCGGCCCGCAGGCCGCCCCCTGCACGGGTAAATTGCTGAAGCGAGGTTAAGCCATGGAACGAGCAAAAACTATTCTGAACGCCAGCCTGCTCTGGCGGGCGCTGACGGCCCTGTGCCTGTGGTGCGGAGCCCAGTGGGAGAACAGCGGGGTGGTCCAGTGGTTCCTCCACCCCCGGGGGTGGAGCCGCGCCGCCTCGGAGGGCAGCGTATTCTACAGGCTGTGGGCCTGGGTCCGGCATGGGCTGTGCCGGCTCTACCGGGCGCTGGGGCTGGACAGGCTCTTTGCCGGCAGCGTCTTCACCCAAACCTGGTTTTGGTGCATGATGCCGGCGGTGTTTGCCCCCCTGTTCCCCACCATGGCCCTGCTGGGCATGGCCGCCATAGGCTTCTGCTCCCTGCTGCTGAATCTGGTGCGGGACCGGGAGCGGCAGCTGGCCTGGTCCCCCATCAACCGCTATGTGCTGCTCTACGCCGCCGTCTATCTGGCGGGGGCCCTGTTCTCCGTCAACCTGAGTTCCAGCCTGAAGCCGGGACTGCTCAGCGCGGCCTTCATCCTCTTTGCGGTGGCGCTGTACAACGCCGTGGAGAACCGGACCCAGCTGGACACCCTGCTCACCTTTATGGTAATCGCGGCGGCGGCGGTCTCGGTCTACGGCATTTTGCAGTATGTCTTCCGCTGGGGCTACCAGTCCGCCGCCTGGGTGGACAGCGACATGTTCTCCGGCATCGAGTTCCGGGTGCCCTCCACCCTGGACAACCCCAACATGCTGGGGCAGTACCTGATTCTGGCCATCCCCATCGGCGGGGCCAAGCTGCTGTCCGCCAGGGACTGGTTCAGCCGGGTGTTCTACTTCGGCTGCTGCGGGGTGATGTGCGTGTGCATGCTGCTCACCTTCTCCCGGGGGGCCTGGCTGGGCCTGCTCTTTGCCGGGGCGGTGTTTGTGATTCTGCTCAATCCCCGGCTGATTCTCCTCTTTCCCTTGGCGCTGGCCGCCCTGTGGTTTGTCCTGCCGGACACCGTCACCGCCCGGTTTGCCAGCATCGGCAACCTGGGGGACGCCTCCACCTCCTACCGGGTGTACATCTGGATGGGCACCCTGGCCATGCTGAAAAACTACTGGCTGTGCGGCATCGGTCCGGGAGCGGACGCCTTCAATATGGTCTACCCCGCCTACAGCTTTAACGGCATCTCCGCCCCCCACTCCCACAACCTGTTCTTGCAGATCGTCTGCGACGCGGGCATCGCCGCCCTGGCCGTCTTTGTGATTTTGCTGTTTGTCTACTTCCGCATGATGTGCACCGCCGTCAGCCGGGAGCACGACTGGCCCAGCCGGGTCCATCAGATTGCCTTCACCGCTGGGGTGTGCGGCTTTCTGGTCCAGGCCATGACGGACTACTCCTTCTACAACTACCGGGTGCTCTTTCTGTTCTGGACCTATCTGGCCCTGGGAGCCCTGTGCGCCCGGCGCCGGCGGCTCCCCGAGGGGAGGCTGCTGGTATGATCAAGGTACTGAACATCATCAGCGACACCAACATCGGCGGGGCGGGGCGGGTTATCCTCAACTACCTGCGCTACACCCACCGGGACCGGTTCGAGACCTGGATCGCCCTGCCCCGGGGGAGCCTCCTCAAGGCCCCGCTGGAGGAGGCGGGGGGCCGGGTGCTGGAGGTGGACGGCATTGCCGACCGCTCCTACCACAGGGAGGACGTGAAGACCCTCCGGGCCCTGATGGAGGTGCAGCGCCCCCATATCGTCCACACCCACGGCTGTCTCTCCGGCCGGATTGCGGCCAAGAAGTGCCATATCCCGGTGGTATATAGCCGCCACTCCGCCTTTCCCGTCCCGGCCAAGCTGAAATATCCCCCGGGGCGGTGGGTGAACAAGCTGGTCAACGAGCACTACGCCGACCGGATTATCGCCGTCAGCCCCGCCACCCGGGACAACCTCACCGAGGCGGGCATCTCCCCCCGGAAGATTACCGTGGTGATGAACGGGGTCTCCCCCGTCCCCCCCACCGCCCTGGAGGAGCGGGCCGCCCTGCGCACGGCGCTGTCCATTCCGCCGGAGGATGCCGTCTTTGGCATCCTGGCCCGGCTGGAGGACTACAAGGGCCACCTCTACCTGGTGGAGGCGGTCCGCCTGCTGAAGGAGCGGGGCCGGGAGGGCTTTACCGTTCTGGTGGCCGGAACGGGCCCCTTTGCCCAGGAGCTGGCCCGGGCGGTGGAGCGGGCCGGCGTGGGGGACAGGCTCCGCCTGCTGGGCTTCCGGTCCGACGTGCCCGCCCTGCTGAGCATCCTGGATGTGCAGCTCAACTGCTCCTACGGCACCGAGGCCACCTCCATGGCCCTGCTGGAGGGGATGAGCCTGGGCCTGCCCACCGTGGCCAGCGACTACGGCGGCAACCCCTGGGTGGTGGAGGACGGTAAAAGCGGCCTGCTCTTTCCCAGCCGGGACGCCGCCGCCCTGGCCGCCGCCCTGGAGCGGCTGCTGGACCGCCCCCAGGAGCGGGCGGAGATGGGCCTCAGGGCCCGAGTCCTCTATGAAGAACGCTTTACCGGCGAGGTCTTCGCCCGAAATACCGAGAACATCTACCTGGATATCCTGAAAGGAGCCTGATTATGGAACCGAACACACCAAAATTTCGTCTGCGGCTGAACCTGTTTGACGGCATCGTCCTGGTGCTGGCCCTGGCTGTGGGGGCCTTCCTGCTGTGGCGGGCGGTAAAGCCGGCCGCCCCCGTCCAGGCCGACCCCACCGCCACCTCCACAATCCGATATACCGTACGCTTCCAGCGGTGGATTCCCGGCACCAGTGAGATCATCCAGCCGGGGGACCGCATCGCCGACAACATCAAGAACTATGAGGTGGGCCATGTGGTGTCCGCTCAGGCGGTGCCCGCTCTGGTGCAGACGCCCGACCGGGAGAGCCGCCGCTGGGTCTGGGCCGAGCTGGAGGGCTTTGAGGACGTACTGGTCACGGTGGAGGCCCCCTGTACCGTCAGCGACAAGGCCTTTACTGTGGGCGGCGGCTACGAGGTCCGGGTGGGCACCATCGGCTTCCTCCGGGGCGAGGGCTATATGGGCAGCGGCCCCATCGTGGCCGTTGAGGAGGTGCAGGGATGAACTTTATTGATCGAAACGGGCGTCTGTTCGGCAAAATCAGTGTGATTGATGTACTGGTCATCGGCGTTGTGCTGGTGATGGCCGCCGCCCTTTTTTTTAAAAACAACCAGGCCCACACCGGCATGTCTGTCACCGAGCAGGATATCACCTTCCAGGTCCGGGCCCGGGGGGTAGACGACTACGTGGCCGCCGCCATCCTGGTGGGGGACAGCCTCTACGACCAGAGCTACTCCAGCGGCGGCCGGGCTCTGGGGCAGATTACCGACATTCAGGTGGAGCGCACTCCCGGCACCAAGCTGGCTGACCGGCTTACCGACGGTACCGCCGCCATGCTGGAGGCGGACAACACCGTGGACCTGCTGATCACCGTGAAGGGCCGGGGGCTGGTCACGGGGCGGAGCTACTCCATCAACCGGGTCTATGACCTGGGGGTCAACTCCTCCCGAAACTACTGGACCAAGCGGGCCGATTTCGCCGGGATGGTGTGTGCGATTTTTGATTGACTGCATAGGGGCGCACCGCGGTGCGCCCCTATGCCGGGCTAAGGAGGGCAATCCATGAAGATTTTAATGGCCACCATGGGGCTGGACATCGGCGGGGCCGAGACCCACATTGTGGAGCTGGCCAAGGAGCTGAAAAGCGAAGGGCACGACATCGCCATTGTCTCCAACGGCGGCGTCTATGTCCCGGAGATTACCGCTGCCGGCATCCGCCACTACACCGCCCCCCTCAACCGCCGCAGCGGGCTGGCCATGCTCCAGGGGCGCAGGCTGCTGGGGGAGGCCATCCGCCGGGAGCGGCCCGACCTTGTCCACGCCCATGCCCGCATCCCCGCCTTTCTGTGCGGCGCCCTGTGCCGGAAGTGGAAGGTGCCCTTCGTCACCACCGCTCACTGGGTTTTCGACACCCGGGGAGCCCTGCGCTACCTCACCAACTGGGGGGAGCAAACGGTGGCGGTTTCGGAGGATATCAAGGCCTACCTTATCCGGGAGTACGGCCTGAGCGCCGAGCACATCACTGTTACCATCAACGGCATCGACACGGAGAAGTTCTCCCCCGACCACACCGGCCGGGAGGTTATCCGGGAGTTCGGCCTGGACACGGCCGCCCCCATCCTATCTTACGTCAGCCGGATGGACGAGGACCGGGCCCTGGTAGCCAGCCAGCTTATCGAAATCGCCCCTGCGCTGGACCGGGCCCTGCCCGGTATCCAGCTCCTGATTGCCGGGGGGGGCAATGTCTTCGACAGACTGAAGGCCCGGGCGGAGGACGTCAACGCCAGGATGGGCCGCCGGTGCGTCACCATGACCGGCCCCCGCACCGATATCAACGAGATTGTGGCGGCGGGGGACCTCTTTGTGGGGGTGTCCCGGGCGGCGCTGGAGGCCATGGCGGCGGGAAAGGCCGTCATCGTGGCCGGCAACGAGGGCTACCACGGCCTGTTCACCCCCGACAAGCTGGACGAGGCCCGGGCGGGCAACTTCTGCTGCCGGGGCCTGCCCATGTCCGACCCTGACACCCTGCTGGCCGACGTAACCGCCGCCTTCCGCCTCCCCCGGGAGGAGAAGGAGGCCCTGGGTGCCTACGGCCGGCAGGTGATTTTTGACTACTACTCGGTGCGCCGCATGGCGGCGGACTGCCTGTCGGTCTATGAGCAGGTGCGCAGGCGGAAGTACCGGGTGGTAATGAGCGGCTACTACGGCTTCGGCAACGCCGGGGACGACGCCATTCTGGACTCCATCCAGCAGGCCATCCGGGCGGCCAGCGACGATGTGTCGGTGACCGTGCTGTCCAACGACCCGGAGCTGACCCGCAGGCAGTACGGCCTGGACGCCATCCCCCGCTTTCGGATGCTGCGGGTGCTCCGCGCTCTGCGGCAGGGGGATGTGCTGCTGTCCGGGGGGGGGAGCCTCCTTCAGGACACCACCTCCACCCGGTCGCTGCTGTACTATCTGTCGGTGATCCGCTGCGCCCAGTGGCTCCACAAGCCGGTGATGCTCTATGCCAACGGCATCGGCCCGGTGCGCAAGCCGGCCAACCGCCGCCGGGTGCGCCAGGTGGTGGAGCGGGCCGCCCTGGTCACCCTCCGGGACCACGCCTCCGCCCTGGAGCTGAAGCAGATGGGCATTACCCGCCCCGCCGTTGTCACCGCCGACCCGGTGTTTCATCTGGAGCCCGCCTGCCAGGCCCGGTCTCTGGAGCTGCTGGCCGCCTCCGGCCTGCCCCAGGGACAGCCCTTTGTGGCGGTGTCCGTCCGGGACTGGCACGACGCGGAGGCCTTTTACCCCCAGCTGGCCGCCCTGTGCGACCACCTGCGGGGCAGGCACGGACTGGAAGTACTGTTTCTGCTGATGCAGCCTGACCGGGACCGGGCCGCCACCGCCCAGGTCCGGGCGCTGATGGAGCAGCCCGCCTGGGTGCTGGACGTGCCCACCGCCCCCCGGGAGCTGATGGGGGTGCTGGGACAGGCCCGGCTGTGCCTGGCTATGCGGCTGCACACCCTCATTTTCGCCGCCCGAATGGCGGTGCCCGCCATGGGGCTGGTCTACGACCCCAAGGTGGCCAGCTACCTGGAGGAGCTGGATCTGCCCGCCGCCGGGGACGTGGAGCACTTCGACCGCGCCGAGGCCATCCGCCGGGCCGACGCCCTCCTGGCCGATTACGACAACGTGCTTGCCCGCCTGCGGGAGAAATCCGCCCAGCTCACCCAGGCCGCCGGTGAGAATGAACGGCTGCTGCTGGAGCTGCTGGAGGGGACACGGGGGTAGCCGTCCTTCGGACCGTCTGCCTGACAGCAAACCGCGGCCCTCCCTGCAACGCAGGGGGGACATCATGTAGGGCAGGGGTTCTACCCCTGCCTATCCCCAAAGGGGATAAAATACAACCAAGGAGAAGGCAAGGGCAGAGCCCTTGCCCTACATTACGGAGGTGCCTGTGAAAAAAAGCATCCTGATCGTCCTGTTGTCCCTCCTCCTCGCCCTCCCCGCCTGCGCCCCGGCACGGGGGGAGGCGGCCCGGCTGACGGTGGTTTGCACCACCTACCCCATATACCTGTTTACCTCCTCCCTCACCGAGGGGGTGGAAGGTGTGGCGGTGGAGCGGCTGGACACCGGGTCCACCAGCTGCCTCCACGACTACACCCTGTCTATGGCGGACATGAAGAAGCTGGAACGGGCGGACGTGATTGCCGTCAACGGCGCGGGGCTGGAGGAGTTTCTGGAGGACGCCCTGGCCGCCTCCGACGCGGCGGTGATTGACTGCTCCCTTGGGGTGGAGCTGCTGGAAAACCTCTCCCACGACCACCACGACGGGGACGACCACGACGGCCACGACCACGGCCACTGGGACCCCCACTACTGGATGGACCCGAACCGGGCGCTTCAGATGGCCAACAACCTGATGATAGGGCTGGCCCAGGCGGATTTGGAGTATGCGGAGGAGTATGGAGCCGGCTGGAACGATATTGTAGAGGTGCTGTGCCGCTGTTCGGGCCAGGGATACCATGCGTTAAAGGACCGGAGGGATGAGGTCTCCGGCCTGATTACCTTCCACGACGGCTTTCAGTATTTCGCCGACGCCTTTGGTCTCCCCCTGCTGGCCTCCATCGAGGAGGAGGCGGGCAGCGAGGCCAGCGCCCACGAGATCGTGGAGATCACAGAGCTGGTCAAGGAGCACGGCATCCCGGCAATCTTCACCGAGGTCAACGGCTCCGATGCCACCGCCCGGGCCATTGCCCGGGAGACCGGGTGCCGTGTGGCCCAGCTGAACATGCTGATGGACGGCCCGGAGGGCGATCTGGAGGCATACTACACCGGGATAACCGGTAATCTTGCGGCAATCCTCAACGGGTTTGCCGGTGAGGAGGTGGTTTCGTTCGATGCGGAAGATCAAACATGGAAAGCTGATCTCCGGGTGCGCTGATGCCTGCTGCCTGAAGCTTGAAGGGCTGTCCGTCAAGCTTCAGGGGGACTCCATTCTGGAGGACGTCTCTTTTCACCTCCACTGCGGGGAGATTGCCGCCCTCATCGGCCCCAACGGGGCGGGGAAGTCCACCCTGTTCCGCAGCATTTTAGGCCAGACGGCTTACAGGGGCAAGATCACCTTCTCCCCCGCCGGCGGACCGGCCATCCGGCTGGCCGATGGGGGCCTCACCGGCGGGACCCGGCCCCTGGTGGGCTACGTCCCCCAGGCCCCCAGTTTCGACCGGGGGGACCCGGTGTCCGTCCTGGACTTCTTCACTGCCGCCACCGCCCGGTGGCCGGTGTGGCTGCCCATCCCGGCCAGGTACCGGGACCGGGCGGCGGCCTGTCTGGCCCGGGTCCACGGGGAGGACCTCCTCAACAGGCCCATGGGGGGGCTGTCCGGGGGACAGCTCCAGCGGGTGCTGCTGGCCCTGGCCCTGGAGCCGGTGCCCCACATCCTCATTCTGGACGAGCCCCTGTCCGGGGTGGACATCGAGGGGGAGCACCAGCTGCTGGACATGCTGGACGAGCTGCGTACCCAATACGACCTGTCCATCTTCCTGTCCACCCACGACTTCGCCACCCTGAGCCAGTTCGCCGACAAGGTGATCCTCCTCAACCGCCGGGTGCTGAAATCCGGCCCGCCGGAGGAGGTCCTGTCCTCCCCGGAGTTTTATGAGACCTTCCACCTGCGGATGGGAAAGGGAGGTGCGGAATGAGTATCTGGTATGCGCTGGTGGACCTGCTCCCCTTCCAGTGGGCCGTGCCGGGGGCCATGTTCTTCATGAAGAATGCCCTGCTGGCGGTTTTGGTGATTACCCCCCTGTTCGGGATTTTGTCCACCATGGTGGTCCACAGCCGGATGTCCTTCTTCTCCGACGCCCTGGGCCACTCCGCCTTTACCGGCATGGCCATCGGGGCCCTGTGCGGCTTCCACGAGCCTACCTGGGCCGCTGTGGTCTTTGCCGTGCTGTTCGCCCTGCTGTTCAACGTGGTCAAGCGCCGCACCGCCCTGGCCAGCGACACGGTGATCGGGGTGTTCTCCTCCACCGCCGTGGCCCTGGGCATCTTCCTGTCCACCCTCAACGGCCGGTCCTTTACCCGGTTTAACGCCCTTCTGGTGGGGGATATCCTGTCCGTGGAGCCCGCCAAGGTGGGGCTGCTGGCCCTGATTCTGCTGCTGGTGGTCCTGCTGTGGCTGGCCTCCTTCAACCAGCTGATGCTCTCCGCCGTCCACCCCGCCCTGGCCGACAGCCGGGGGGTGCGGGTGTTCTGGCAGGAGACGGTATTCTCGGTGGCCATCGCCGTGGTGGTGACCCTGTCCATGACCTGGGTGGGGCTGCTGGTGATAAACTCCCTGCTGGTCCTCCCTGCCGCCTCCGCCCGGAATGTGGCCCGGAACATGCGGCAATACCACCTGTTCTCCCTGCTGGGGGCCGTTCTGGCGGGGGTGGCCGGGCTGATGACCTCCTACTACGTGGGCGGCTCCGCCGGCGCGGCCATCACCCTGTATCTGGCGGTGTGGTTCGCCCTCACCTTCCTGGTACGGAAAAAGTAGAAAACCGCTCCCGGTGCCGGGAGCGGTTCCCTGTTTTAAAGGACTGTCAGCGCTCCATCCCGCAGGTCTACCGTGAGGGCGGCCCCCGGTTCCACCTGGTCGGCGATGATTTTCCGGCCGATCAGGGTCTCCACCGTGTGCTGGAGGTAGCGGCGCAGGGGCCGGGCCCCATAGACGGGGTCGTAGGCCGCCTCGATAACTGCCCCCTTGGCGGCGGGGGTTAGGGTAACCGCCAGCTGCTTATCGGCCAACCGCCGGTTCAGTCCCTCCACCAGCAGGTCTACAATGTGGGTGATATTTTCCCTGGTCAGCGGCTTGTAGAAGACGATTTCGTCCAGCCGGTTGAGGAACTCGGGCCGGAAGGACCGCTTGAGCAGCTCGCCCACCTGATTCCGGGCCGCGTCGCTGATCTCGCCGTCGGGCCCGATACCGTCCAGCAGGGCCTGGCTGCCCAGGTTGGAGGTCAAAATCAGGATGGTGTTCTTGAAATCCACCGTCCGGCCCTGGCTGTCGGTAATGCGGCCGTCGTCCAATACCTGGAGTAATACGTTGAATACATCCGGGTGGGCCTTCTCCACCTCGTCAAAGAGGACCACGGAGTAGGGCTTTCTCCTGACCGCCTCGGTGAGCTGGCCGCCCTCCTCATAGCCCACGTACCCCGGAGGGGCCCCGATGAGCCGGGAGACAGAGAATTTTTCCATATACTCGCTCATGTCGATGCGCACCAGGTTGCGCTCGGAGTCAAACAGGGCCTCGGCCAGGGTTTTGGCCAGCTCCGTCTTGCCCACGCCGGTGGGACCCAGGAACAGGAAGGAGCCGATGGGCTTATCCGGGTCAGCAATACCCGCCCGGGAGCGGAGGATGGCCTCGCTCACCAGCCGGACGGCCTCGTCCTGGCCCACCACCCGGCGGTGGAGGATGTCCTCCAGGTGGAGCAGCTTCTCCCGCTCCCCCTCCATCAGCCGGGCCACCGGGATGCCCGTCCACCGCTCAATAATCCGGGCGATCTCCTCCTCCGTCACCTTGTCCCGGAGGAGGGAGCGGGCCCTGCCCTCGCTGGCGGCGGCCTCCTCGGCCTCCAGAGCCTTTTTCAGCTCGGGGATGCGGCCGTACTGCAATTCTGCCGCCTTCTCCAGGTCGTATTCCCGTTGGGCCTTCTCCAGGGCGGCGCTGGCCGCCTCCAGCTCCTCCCGCAGCTTCTGCACCTTGCCGATGGCCCCCTTCTCGTTGTCCCACTGGGCCTTCTTGGCGTTGAAGTCGTCCCGCATGTCGGACAGCTCCCGCTGAATTTCGGCCAGATGCTCCCGGGACAGCTTGTCGGTCTCCTTTTTCAGGGCGGCCTCCTCAATCTCATGCTGGATAATTTTCCGCTGGATAATATCCAGCTCGGTGGGCATGGAGTCCATCTCGGTGCGGATCATGGCGCAGGCCTCGTCCACCAGGTCGATGGCCTTGTCGGGGAGGAAGCGGTCAGAAATATAGCGGTTGGACAGGGTGGCGGCGGCAATGATGGCCCCGTCGGTGATTTTCACGCCGTGAAATACCTCATACCGCTCCTTCAAGCCCCGGAGGATGGCAATGGCGTCCTCCACACTGGGCTCGCTGACCAGAACAGGTTGAAAGCGGCGCTCCAGAGCGGCGTCCTTTTCGATATACTGCCGGTACTCGTTGAGGGTGGTGGCCCCGATGCAGTGCAGCTCCCCCCGGGCCAGCAGGGGTTTTAACAGATTGCCCGCGTCCATGGAGCCCTCGGTCTTGCCCGCACCCACGATGGTGTGCAGCTCGTCGATAAAGAGGATAATCCGCCCCTCCGACTTCTTCACCTCGTTGAGGACGGCCTTCAGCCGCTCCTCAAACTCCCCCCGGTATTTCGCGCCCGCAATCAGGGCGCCCATGTCCAGGGAGAAGATGGTCTTGTCCTTCAGGGAGGCAGGCACGTCCCCCTTAACAATCCGCTGGGCCAGCCCCTCAGCGATGGCCGTCTTGCCCACACCGGGCTCGCCGATGAGGACAGGGTTGTTCTTGGTCTTGCGGCTCAGAATGCGGATGACGTTCCGGATTTCGTCGTCCCGGCCGATGACTGGGTCCAGCTTGTTGTGCCGGGCCCGCTCCACCAGGTCGGAGCCGTATTTTTTCAGGGCGTTGTAGGTCTCCTCCGGGTTGTCGGAGGTGACCCGCTGGCTCCCCCGCACCTGGGCCAGGGCCTGCATTACCTTCTCCTTGTCCAGGCGGTATGTGCGGAATAGCTCCCGCAAAGCGGCGCTGGGGTGGGCCAGCAGGCCCAGGAGTATGTGCTCCACCGAGATGTACTCGTCCTTCATGGCCTGGGCCTCCTGCCCGGCCTCCTGGAGGGCGCGGTCCACGTCCTGGGAGACATACACCTTCCCACTCTCCCGGCCGGAGCCGGAGACCTTGGGCAGCTTGTCCACCTCGGCCCCCACCGCCGCCTCAAAGCTGGGGACGGTCATACCTACAGCCGTGAGCAGCTGGGTGATGAAGCCCTCCCCGTCCCCCACCAGGGCCATCAGCAGGTGGGGCTGCTCAATCTGCTGGTTGCCATGGGCTAACGCGATGTCCTGGGCCCCCTGAATGGCGGCCAGGGATTTTTGGGTAAACTGATTCATGTTCATACTAACACTCCTTTCAGGAATAAGCCTGCGGTATGCTTGTAGTATAAGCCGCTCCAGCGGAGATTTCATGAACATAGTGTGAATTTTTAGCACTCAACTACTTCGAGTGCTAATCCAGATAGAAGGTGTCCCATTCGCAGCTTTTTCTGTAGGGGCGGACATTGTCCGCCCGCAGGCGCACTCTGCGCCCCTACAAAGCGTGCCAATTCTCCTGATTGTGATAAAATGTGCGGCAGGACGTCCCCATCCAATGTTTCCCGTTGCTTTTCCACCCCGGCTGTGCTATCCTTGTTTATGACACCGTGAAAGGAGCGTACCCTCCCAATGGACGAATACACCCTGCCCCAGGAGGCCCTGGACTCGCTGGATGAGATTGACCGCAGCCTCCATCAGATGCTGATGCTGGCGGAGCTGTCTGCCAGCGACGGCGACATGAACCGGGCCAACCTGCAAACGGTCCTGGAGTATTTACAGCGCAAAATAGACCGCGCCGCCGACCGCCTGGATGAACTTTAACGGGCAGCGAAAACGCCTCCCTGTGGAAAGGGAGGCATTTTATCTGATCAGATGGACAAAAATGGGGATGTTCTGCCGCTTGCAGCTGTCGATTACATGCTTCGTCCCCCGGGACGTCCCGTCCCAGAGGGCCACCACCAGGTCGGCATAGCCGATGATTTGCAGATTCCGCTTTAGCGGTGCGTTCCGCCCGTATTTTTCGTATTCGGGCAGAAATTCCGTCAGCTTCAGGCGGTTTTCCCTGGCCCACGCCCGGGCGCAGGCATCCACCCCCCGGGCTCCGCCTGAAACGATCTCCGTCGTGCCCTCCGGCAGATAGGGGCTTAAATCCGGTACGTTCAGATTTCTTGAGCCGACAATTGCAACGATCATACGCACCCCACAAAATTGATATGGTTCAATTTTTTAGCATATTATAGCAGAGGCAACACAAAATGTAAATATCTCACTGGTTAAATAATGAGGTATTTATGAAACCAATCTATTCCGATATTTTGAAAGAGCTCCGCAGGGACCGCAAGCTGACGCAGAAGGACATGGGCGACCTGATGGGAATTTCCCAGACCACCTACTGCGACTATGAAAACGGCGTGCGCAGGATGCCGCTAGCCATGCTGAGCTTTCTGGCCGACACTCTGGACACCTCCACCGACTACATCCTTGGACGGACCACGGAGATGCGGCCCTACCCCAAACGTACCACGAAGTCCTGAACGGAAAAAAACGGCCCTGCGGCCGTTCCACAAAAAAGAAATGACCCTTGACTGTCCGTTTCGTAATCCGTTACAGTCAAGGGTCATTTCTGTTCTGTCTTATTATCTAACATCATATGGCTACCTCCGTTTCTATTGGATACGCTCCACTGCATCCCGCCGGCAATCCTCCAGTTCTTCCACGACCATCTTTTTGTTGCCGTTATTACGGCCTAACTCCTCATATGTGAGGCCCTTGGTCGGATTCCCTTCCTGTTTGCCTTTTCGGTCTGCCGCTTTGCGCTGTCTGAAACGATCTGTCTTTTGCCGGTCTTTTCTGGAGATACCCTGATTTTCAGAGCTTCCTAAGAATCCTGAAGCTTAGTTGTCTCTCCTTAGCTCCCTCTCATGGCCGATCACAGATGTTTATACAAAATTGTTTGACCAGACATTTCGTTTCAGCTGCCGGGGCACTTACTTGTACATTGGACTCACCTTTCCTTTGTCTGGTTATAATTTACCACACTAATGTAATCCTGTCAAGTGTTTTTGTTCGTTTTATTCAACAAATATGACCCTCTGGATTTTTACGTTTTGCATAATACCAGGCAGAATCCTGCAAAATGAGGGCCCCTCCTGCCGGAAGGGCCCTCCATGCTCACATATGTTCCGGCTCCTTGTCTCCGGGCAGGGCGCACAGGAACTGATACTGGGGCACCAGGGACTTCCACCCCTCCAGCACCTGGCCGGCCAGCTCCGGGGTAAAGAACACCCCCTCGCAGTTGTGCTCACAGGTGAAGCCCAGCCCCTTCCGGTTGTACCAGGGATAGAGCAGCGGGCCAGGGTCCCCCTTGGGGCGCTTGTACTCCTGGCCCTCCAGGTGAAACTCCCCCCGCCGCGCCACCGCCCGGGCCAGTTTTTCCACGGGCTTGGGGTCCCGGTCGATGCGGGCGCGGAGTTTGGCCATGGTAGTGGGAAGCATCTCCCAGCAGCCCATACCGTAGCCGTAGTGGTCGGGGGCGATCTCAAACCAGAAGCAGGGAATGCGCCCGTCCTGCTCCCCCGGCTTGCGCAGGGAGAACCAGAGGTGGTCCTTGTAGGGCCCCCGGCCAAAGAGCCGCCGGGCGTCCCGGTAGATGCGGCTCACCTTCAGCTCCAGGCCCAGCCTGGGGAAGGCTTCTGTCATATCCTCCGTCAATTGGGTGGCCAGCTCCCTGGTTGGCCGGTCCACCAGGTCGGTGAACTCCTGCTTGTGCTCCTGGAACCAGGCCCGCTCGTTGTTCAGCTTCAGGCCCCATAAAAAGTCGATGGCGCCCTGGGTGTAGCCTTGAAACATGTTTTTTCCTCTTTCGGTGTTCTCTTTATGCAGGGGCGGACATTACACGCCCCGCGCTCCGTTATCCCGCCATCTGGCTGGGGTCGATGGGTGCAAGGCCGGAGTCGGAGGGGGGCTGGGTGCCCGAATCAGTCGTGCCAGGGTCCGCCGGCGGATTGGTCGTGCCCGGGTCGGTGGTTGTACCGGGATCAGTGGTTGTACCGGGATCAGTGGTTGTACCGGGATCAGTGGTTGTGCCGGGGTCAGTGGTTGTGCCGGGATCAGTCGCTGTGCCGGGGTCAGTGGTTGTGCCACCGCCGGGCTTGCCGTCCACCCAGGTGGAGGGGTCGCCGTCGGCGGGATTATAGTGGTAGGTATTGGGTCGCATGTTGTACTTGCTCTTGCCCATATCCTGGGTCTCCAGCAGGTTGCCCGCCTTGTCGTAAATATCCCGGTAGGTCTGGGCACTGATGCCCACATAGGCGTATTGCTCCCGGTCCAGCACCAGGGTGCCCTGGGGCACGTCGGGATCGGGCTGGTAGACGGTGGTGGGGCTCACCCGGTTGAATGTATTGCTCCGGGGGACGGCGTAGACGCCGTCGGGGTTGGTACCGTAGATTTTCACGTTCAGATACCGGCCCCCCTTGGCGTCGTAGCTGCTGGTAACGATCTTGATGGGGTAGTCAGTACTGTTTTTAAAGCGGAAGTCCTGCACACCGAAGAAGACGGTAGCGTCCATGCCGGGCTCCACGTAGCCGGTGTTAAAGCCGTGGGCGTGGCGCTCCACAATCTCCAGACTGGTGTGGAGCACCGCGAAGTAGATGGTGGAGGAGGGCTGGCACACGCCGCCGCCCACACCGGTGTCCGACTTGTTCCCCGCGTAGATGGGGGCCTCCCGGTAGCCCTTCTCCACGGTGCGGCTGCCGGTGGTGTTGTTATAGGAGAACTCCTCCCCGGGCAGGAGGATTTTATTGTTGCAGGCCTCGGCGGCCAGCTTCACATTGTGCTTGCGGTTGGCCGAGCCGGACACATGGGTGGTGCCCTCCCCCAGCAGGTCCTTGAACAGCTGGCCCCCCAGGTCGTCCTTGGTCACCTTGGGCCGGGTGATGGCGAGGGGGATGGAAAAGGTCTCGCCGCCTTTGGCGTTCCGGTAGGCGGTTTTCAGATCATCCACGTTGAAGTCCACCCCCACGGTGTGGTCGGTGATCTCCATGGAGTCCAGGTCTAGGGCGGCGTCCTTGGGTTCGGCGTACACCTCCCGGTGGATGGCCTCGAAATCGGGCTCCTGGGTCTCGCTCTGGGTGGCGGACAGGGCCACGGTGGCGTCTACCGCGTCGCTCTTTCCGCTGAACCGCTCCACAAAGGCCTGCTGGAGCTTCTCCTCCATCTGAGCCTTTGCATCATCCCAGTTTACGGTGGTGACCGGGGCCCCCTTGGTCATAACCAGCTGGTCGCCCTCCACCTGATAGCCGTGGTCCTCCGCCGCGGCGCTCACCGCCTGCTCCATCCGCTCCATCAGCTCGGCCTGGGCGGGCTCCTCCTCGGGGAGGGCCAGGGGCAGCTGGCTGGACATGCCCAGCATGTGGCCAACCAGCCGGGGGCCGCCGGTAAGGAAATTATCGTGGCCCACGTCCCAGGCCTCCTGGGCGCTCCGGGCGGCGTCCACCGCCAGCTTGCTGACATCCAGCTCCTCCTCCAGGTCCTCATAGGTCAGGGAGAGGGAAATGTCCTTGCCCTGCCGGGCCACGGTGTCTTCCACCGCCGCCCGGGCCTGCTCCGATGTCATGCCGGAGACGTCAATCCCCGCCACCGACACGTTGGGCAGGATGGTATCCCGGCCCGCCGCCCAGGCGCAGGTGCCCAGGTAGGCCGCCGCCAGAAGTCCCACCACCGTGCCGGTGATAATCCAGGGCAGCTTGCCGCCGCCCGCACTCTTGTCTACTCGCTGTCCATCCATTGCACTAATTCCTTCCTGTCCGGACCGGCGCACACAGGATGCTGTGTGTCCCTTTGATATAATGGCCGCATATTGCATACCGATTTTCTATTATAGCACGGCCTCCCCCCGAAATAATTACAGAATAGTTACAAGTCCGCAGAAAGATTTCACCAAAAAACCAGATTGAGCCATTTACTTTTTTTCCATCCTGCGTTATGATAGGCTTTGTAACACACCGCTCCATTTCTTCACCGAATTTTAAGAAAAAATCAATTCCATTTTGGGGATTTTCTGTTATAGTGTTAATACATCAGCACAGCCGCCGGCGAGAGGGACCGGCGGGGATACGGGGGTACAACATGGCAGACTACCAAGGTCAAAAAAACAACGGCGACGGATTTTATTGGCTCATTGCCCTGGGGCTGATCTTTACCGGCATCGCCGCCCCGGTGGGCGTGCTGATGATTGTGCTGAAGATGCTCAGCGGCAACAAGAAAAAGGGGCGCCACCCCTACTACCAGCAGCAGTACGGCCAGGAGAGCGTGGGGGCCCGCACCACCTGCGAGGCTCCCTCCTGGGAGGAGCCTCCCCAGGCCGCCCCCTCCCGGGAGGCTCCCGCCGGCCCCACCCGGAAGCAGCCCCCGCTCAAGTCCAGGAAAAAGAAGGACCGGGGCCGGGACCTGATCTCTGAGCTGGACAAAAAGGGCAAGACCTGGGCCATCGCCGGGGCCGCCACTGCCGCCGGCTGCCTCATCGGCTTCATCAGCAGCCTGGGTGAACCGCTGTACTGGCTGTTCAACGGCAATTTCGCCTTTTTCATTGAGGGAATTATGGAGCTGATGGTGCTCCCCTGCATCGCCGCCGCCGGCTTGGGCGGCCTGTGGGCCGGGCTGCGCAAGCGCAAACAGGCCAGCCGCTGGCGCAGCTACATGGCTATGATCGGCCGGCAGAGCTCGGTGTCCATCTCCGCCCTGGCCTCGGCCACCGGACTGCCCCCCGCCAAGGTCCGGGACGACCTGGCCGACATGCTGGACGACGGCATTTTCCCTCAGGGCTTTCTGGACTACGGCGGCGACCGGCTGGTCCTCTCCGGCGACGGCCTCACCGGCGCCCCCCGGGAGCAGACCGCCCCGCCTCCGCCCCCCAAGGCCGACGAAAACGCTATCCTGGCCGAGATACGGGCGGTGAACGACGCCATCGACAACGAAAAGATGTCCGCCCAGATCGACCGGATCGGGGTCATTACCGCCAAAATTCTGGATTACCAGAAGACCCACCCCGACAAGGCCGTCCAGCTCCACAGCTTTTTGAGCTACTATCTGCCCACCACCCTGAAAATCCTCCGGGCCTATGCCCAGCTGGAGGATCAGGAGGTGTCCGGCCAGAACATCACCGCCGCCATGTCCCGCATCGAGGGGATGATGGATAAGGTGGTGGAGGGCTTCGAGAAGCAACTGGACCTTCTGTTTCAGGGGGACGCCATGGACATCACCACCGATGTGGAGGTGCTGGAGCGGATGCTGGCCAAGGACGGCCTGTCCGACCAGGAGGGCCTCACCCTGGGGCTGTGACCGCCCCCCTTCAACGCAACACAGCACGGCCGGAGCGGCGCGGACAGCGCGGCTTCGGCCGTTTTTGCTGGCCGCTTCTTATTCCCCTTCGGGGATAGGCAGGGGTAGAACCCCTGCCCTACAGGACGCGGCGGACAGCAAAACAGGTGCATGTCCCAAAGGCCGCTGCCCCCCATTTCCCTCCGGGGGCTGGACAATTGAGGCGGGAACGGCTATAATATCCTAAAAAATACGAAATAAGGAGCCTGTTATGCTGTACCGTCTTCTCTGGATTTTCTTCATCTACGCCTTCCTGGGCTGGTGCACCGAGGTGAGCTACGCCGCCCTGGTCACTGGATCCTTTGTCAACCGGGGCTTTCTCAACGGGCCCGTCTGCCCCATCTACGGCTTTGGCGTGGTGATCGTCCTCACCTGCCTCACCCCCCTGGCGGGCAGCCTGCCCCTGCTGTTTCTGGGCTCGGTGGTCCTCACCTCCGCCCTGGAGTGGCTCACCGGCTTCGCCCTGGAAAAGCTGTTCCATCAGCGGTGGTGGGACTACTCCGACGAGCCCTTTAACCTCAGTGGCTACATCTGCCTGCGCTTCGCCATCGCCTGGGGCTTTGCCTGCATGTTTGTGGTCAAGCTGCTCCACCCCACCGTACTGCTGTTCATCCGCATCGTCCCACAGGTTCTGGGCGTTGTCCTGCTGGCGCTGATGGGGGCTGTGATGGCGGTGGATCTGGCCGCCACCGTGTCCACCATTATCAAGCTGAACCGCCGGCTGGCGCAGATCGACGAGCTGGCCGCCAAAATCAGAGAGGCCTCCAACGAGTTCGGGGAGAATCTGGCCGACCGGGTGCTGGACGCCGCCGAGCGGGGGGCGGGCTGGAAGGAGGACCTGGACGAGCTGTCCTTCCGGCTGGCCGAGCGCCGGGCGGAGCTGGCCGACAACCTGGCCGAGTGGGAGCAGCACCGGGAGGAGCAGCGGACCCAGGTCCGCCAGCAGCTGGAGGATTGGCACACCTCCATGCAGGCGCTGCTGGCCGGCGACTCCTTCGGCCACCGGCGGCTGCTGCGGGCCTTCCCCCGGCTGCGGTCTCTGGACCACGCCGGCGCGCTGGAGCGCCTCCACCACCGGATGGAGCATCTGCGCAACCGCTGAACCGGATGAGTCCCCTTCGCCTCTGCTTGATGGGATAAAATACGCGGCAGGACATTGCTCACTTGCACTTTACAATACCCGAAATTTTGTGATATAATTGTTAACATCACATGGAAAGAAAAGGAATCCACCTATGGACGAGCTGCAAAATCTCAAATCCCGCATGGAACAGGAGCGGCCCTCCCCTTGGGAGGACTTGCCCGACATCGCCCTGTATATGGACCAGCTGATCTCCTACATGCCCCGGCAGCTGATCCGGTTCGACGGGGGGCCGGTTCTCACCTCCGCCATGGTGAACAACTACATTAAGGACGGCCTGGTGCCCCGGGCGGAGGGCAAACGCTACGGCCCCATCCACCTGGGCTACCTCACCGCCGTGGTGGCCCTGAAGCAGGTGCTGTCCGTCCGGGACATCGGGGCGCTGATGGGGGCGGGGCGGGCCTTGGAAAAGAGCCCCCCGGAGCAGTACGCCTACTTCCGGGACGCCCTGGACCACGCCCTTACCGACACCGCCCAGGCCATCGACCCGGAGGCCGGCCAGTCCGACCTGGCGAAGATGGCCCTGGACTTCGCCGTGCGCAGCTACGCCAACCAGCTGGCCTGCCAGCGCATCCTCTCCATCCTCCAGCCCCAGGAAGAAAAAAAGCGCAGATAGCCGGGCCGTCTTCCACCCGATATGAAAAAGGAGTATTGTTATGTCAGATTTTGTTATCCTCACCGACTCCTCCGCCGACCTGCCCCCCGACCTGGTCCGGCAGATCAATGTTCAGGTTCTCCCCCTCTCCTTTATCCTGGCCGATCACACCTATTACAACTACCCCGACAACCGGGACATGGACCCCCACGTCTTCTATGACCGCCTGCGCGGCGGCGAGATGGCCACCACCAACGCGGTCAATGTGGCCCAGTACACCGAGGCCCTGGAGCCCCTGCTTCAGGCTGGGAAGGATGTGCTGATTCTGGCCTTCTCCTCCGGCCTGTCCGCCACCTACAACGCCTCCCGCCTGGCCGTGGAGGAGCTGAGCGCCCAATATCCCGACCGGCGGCTGTACACTGTGGACACCCTGTGCGCCTCCCTGGGCCAGGGGCTGCTGGTGTGGTATGCCACCCGCCAGCGGGACCTGGGCCACTCCATCGAGGAGGTCCGGGACTGGGTGGAGGAGCACAGGCTGAACCTGTGCCACCAGTTCACCGTAGACGACCTCCATTTCCTCAAGCGGGGGGGGCGTATCTCTGCCGCCACCGCCATGGTGGGCTCCATGCTCCACATTAAACCCGTCCTCCATGTGGACAACGAGGGCCACCTCATTAATATCGGCAAGGCCCGGGGCCGGCAGGCCTCCCTCAAGGCCCTGGTGGACCGGATGGAGGGCACCGCCATCGATCCGGGCAGCCTCACCGTCTTCATCAGCCACGGCGACTGCCCGGAGGACGCCCAAACGGTGGCCGACATGGTAAAGAAGCGCTTTGGCGTGCAGGACGTGGTCATCAACTATGTGGGCCCCGTCATCGGCGCCCACTCCGGCCCGGGCACCGTGGCCCTGTTCTATATGGGAACGGACCGGTAGCGCCATGACCGGCAGCTGGAAGTTTGTGTCGGAGACGTGGGAGACCATCTCCCTCCACGACCACTGCATCACCTCGGTGGAGGAAATTGGAACGGATCTGATACTCCATTTTACAGATGATGGCTTCGATGTTACAAAGGACAACCCCCTCAACCCCACCGGCCGGCACCGGAACGCCGGCCTGGCGGGCTTTATCATGCTGGAACTGTATGCGCAGCGGGTGCTGTTCTGCTGGAACGACCTGCCCCGGGACGCGTGGTTTCAAGAGCAGCCGAAAAAACAGATTGGATGTGTAACCATGGATGAGATCAAATGGCTGGAGGTGGCCGTCAACACCACCCCGGACCGGCTGGACCAGGTGTGCGCAAAGCTGGCCGCCGCCGGAATGGACAGCGTGGTGATTGAGGACGAGCAGGATTTTCTCAGCTTCCTGGAGCAAAACCGGCAATATTGGGACTATGTGGACCAGGAGCTGCTGGACCGGATGAAGGGCGTCACCCGGGTGAAGTTCTACGTCACCGACGACGCAGACGGCAGAGCTCAGCTGAAGCAGTACACCCGGGGGCTTGAGACGGAGTACACCACCGTCCCCCTCACCGACAACGACTGGGCCTACAGCTGGCAGAAGTACTACAAGCCCCTGGAGATCGGCAAGCGGCTCTACGTGGTACCCCAGTGGATGCGGGAGGAGCCTGTCCCGGCGGGACGGGTGCCCTTCTACCTGAACCCCGGCCTCACCTTCGGTACCGGCTCCCACGCCTCCACTCAGCTGTGTCTGGAGGGGGTGGAGGCCCACACCGTCCCCGGTCGAACGGTGCTGGACCTGGGCTGCGGCAGCGGTATCCTGTCCATCGCCGCCCTGTGCCTGGGGGCCAGCTCCGCCGTGGCGGTGGATATCGACCCCAAGGCGGTGGACGTGGCCTATGAGAACGCCGCCCTCAACGGCATCGGCCGGGACCGGTATACCGTCCGGGCGGGCAACGTGCTGTCCGACAAGGGCCTGGCCGCAGAGCTGGCCCGGAACCAATACCACCTGGTGCTGGCCAACATCGTGGCCGACGTGATTATCCCCCTGGCTCCCCAGGTGCCCGGCCTGCTGGAGGAGGACGGCGTGTTCCTGTGCTCCGGCATCATCGACACCCGGACCCAGGAGGTGGAGGCGACCCTGAAGCAGGCCGGCCTCACCCTGATCCGAAAGCGGGAGAAAAACGGCTGGGCGGCGCTGGAGGCAAAACGGTAGTACAAAACAGGGGCGGCCAAAGGCCGCCCCTGTACATAAGGAGAGCATCTATGAAAATTCTGATTTTCGGGCCCAAGGCCCGCTATGACCTGTACCTCCCGGAATTTGTTCGGGACCTGCCCGTGGAGCTGGTTTTCAGTGGGGCCCACCAGTCCAGCCTCCAGGCGGCGGAGGAAAATCCCGACGCCCAGGTGATTTTTGCCGACGCCATCACCCCCATCGGCCGGGATATTATTGACCTCCTCCCCCAGCTGAGGCTGATTCACTCCGAGGGGGTGGCCTTCAACGCCATCGACACCGCCGCCGCCCGGGAAAAGGGCATCTTTGTGTGCAACAATAAGGGCTGTAATGCCGTCTCGGTGGCGGAACACACCGTTATGCTCATGCTCATGGCCCTGCGCTGCGGGATTACCGGTCACGCCGCCGTCAAGGCGGGGGAGCAAATTCAGTTTAAGGAGCGGTTTATGGTGTCCAGCGCCCCGGAGCTAGGGGAGCAGGCGGTGGGCCTTATCGGCCTGGGAGACATCGGCCAGGCTACCGCCCGGCTGCTGCGGCCCTTCGGCTGTGAACTGTTTTACTACACCGCCCACCGCCGCCCGCCCGAGGTGGAGGCCGAGCTGGGCATCACCTACCTGCCCTTGGATGAGCTGGCCGGGCGCTGCGATATTCTGTCCCTCCACTGCGCCGTCAATGAGGCCACCACCCACATGGTGGACAGGGCGTTTTTGGACCGGGTCAAGCCTGGGGCCATCCTGGTGAACACCGCCCGAGGCCAGCTGGTGGACAACCTGGCCGTCCGTGCGGCCCTTCTGGAGGGGCGACTGGGGGGCGTCGCCTTCGACACCCTCGACCCCGAACCCACCCCCGCAGACCACCCCCTGGTGGACCTGCCCCCGGAGATCGCGGACCGGGCGGTGTACTCCCCCCACCTGGGCGGCATCACCGGCGGCTCCTTCCGTCGGGCCCACCGGAATATGTGGCGCTCCGTCCGGCTGCTGCTGGAGGGGAAGCGGCCCAATTTTATTGTCAATGGGCTGTAAACCAACAGGCCTCCCTGCGGGGAGGCCTGTCGCTTATGGAACGGGGCCGGACGCCGCCCCGGGGAAAACTGTCCCAGAAACCGGACTGCCCGGTCTCCTCTGACAGCGCCCCCCGATGGACTGCGCGCCCGGCCCCTCTATCCGCCTGACGAATCAGGCAAAGATTATCTGTCCCTGGATAGGGCAGATTACTTCATGCCGTTCTCGTAGGACTCGATCATCTTCTTGACCATCTGGCCGCCCACAGAGCCGGCCTGCTTGCTGGTCAGGTCGCCGTTGTAGCCCTGCTTCAGGTTGACGCCCACCTCGTTGGCGGCCTCCATCTTGAACTTGTTCATAGCCTCGCGGGCGTTGGGAACCATAATCTTGTTGCTATTGCTGTTAGACATGATTTGTCTCTCCTTTTCCTTTTGTTTGGTGTTTGTTTTCGTTGGATGGAACATCCGCTTATAGCTTTGCCCCGAACGTCGGAGATATACCGATTCTCGTACCTGCCTATATTTTCTAACTTTGGCCGGTTGTGGATAACCTCACCTGAACACTTTAAAAAGGCTGCTGAAAATACTCCATAATACAAATCCAAGGCTTGTAAAGCAGAATAGATTCTGATAGAATAGGCGCAGGAACAAAAAAATTGACCTTGGGAGGTTTTTAGAAATGGCGAACAGATTGATGAGGCTCAAAAAAATAGCCATTCCCCTTATGTCGCTGGTCATTGTGATCGGTCAGCTGGCAGGCTGCGCTGTCAGGACAGGCGATGAAATGCAGGAAAGCCGGCAGAGTTCGGATGCTTCTGAGGTAATCGACGCAGGCGGCACCCAATTCGTGAGTGACAGTGGTGGAGAAGCAGGTTTAACAGCAAATCAGGTGTTAGAAGAAATCAGTCACGATGAATTGATCGCGGTATTTGAGCAGGTATATAAAGTATCCAAGGAGATTGAAAACTCAGATTCCGAGGAAACAATCCAAAGTGAACTGCTGATGATTGAAATTACAGCAGCATCCATGAACAGGTCACTTCCGTCTGACTATGAAGCGCAGTACAGAGAATGGCGTCCCTCCGTTGTTCAGCAGGACACCCAAACAACGGAAACAACACAGCAAAATCAACAAAGCCAAGGGCAAAGTCAAGGACAAGACCAGCAGCAATATGACCCATCCCTTGACCGCGGCACCGTAGGATTACCTCCTAACATAAAAGCAACAACAGATCCAAGTGAAATAGCATCAGGTACAGATGATCCCTACAGTGGCTACGGAGAAGTCACCATCGGCTACGGCGGCAGCTCCCAGAGCAAGCCATCCGGTGGCGAACAGCAAACCCAACAGCCAAGCGGTACGCAATCACAAGAAGATAAAAATAGAGCAGACAACGAAGCAGCCGGTCAAGGCTTAGCAGGCATGGATGCATGGGCCACTGAGCACAGTACAGGAGAAAACCATCCAGAACTTCGTCCTGGATCAACAGTAGATGAAAACGGAAACATGACAAATCCCAATACAGCAGTTAACATGAGTTAACCTGCATACTACATCCAGTAAAGGCAGTTGGATATACCAACTGCTTTTACTAATATATTTTCAAAACTGGCAGCCTCCGGAGTCGAATCACAAGCATAATCAACACGGAGGGTAAAGGCCGATACCTTTTAATTTACACTTGATAAATCCGCAATATATATCTATAATGCATCGTAGGAGATAACATCAACACACAGATTCTGTTTTACAGGGCGGAAAAGCGAGGAGCGATGACTGTGGATTTCTGGCAGTTTGAAAAGGAAGCAATGGCGGAAGGCCGCACCCTGGTCTGCGGCTGTGACGAGGCAGGGGCCGGTCCTCTGGCCGGGCCGGTGTATGCGGCGGCGGTGATTCTGCCTCTGGGGCTCGATATCCCCGGTCTGGACGACTCCAAGAAGCTGACCGAAAAAAAGCGGGAGGCCCTGTTCCCGGTGATTCAGGAGAAAGCCCTGGCCTGGTCGGTGGCCGCTGTGGACGCGGCGGAGATTGACAGAACCGACATTCTCAGCGCCCGAATGAAGGCTATGCAGATGGCAATCGACGGACTGTCCCAAAAACCGGACTTCGCCCTCATTGACGGCAACCGGGACAGGGGGCGTACCGCCGCCATCACCGCCCCCCACCGCTGTCTGGTGAAGGGGGACAGCCTGTCCGCCTCCATTGCGGCGGCCTCCATCCTGGCCAAGGTGAGCCGGGACCGGTACATGACAGAGGCGGCGGTGCAGTACCCGGCGTATTGCTTCGATAAACACAAGGGCTACGGCACCAAGCTCCACTATGAGCTTCTGCGGGAGCACGGCCCCAGTCCCATCCACCGCCGGACCTTTTTAAAGAACCTGTGAGTGGCCGGGAGAGCCGGCTGAGAGGCCGGTGGGGGGAGGACCGGGCCGCGGAGTATCTGCGCCGCAAGGGCTTCCGGGTGACAGACTTCAACTGGAAATGCCGCTTTGGGGAGATCGACCTGATTGCCGAGGACGGGGTCTACCTCTGCTTTGTGGAGGTCAAGCTGCGGAAAACCGCCGCCTACGGCTCCGCGGCCGCCTTTGTGGACTGGCGCAAGCAGCAGCGGCTGCGCACCGCGGCGGAGCTGTATCTGGCCGGGCGCCCCACCGGCCTCCAGCCCCGGTTTGACGTCATCGAAATCTACGCCCCCCAGGGCACCAACACGGAAAATCCCGGGATTTTCCACCTGGAAAACGCCTTTTAGCATAAATCCCTTGACCATCGGGCAAAAAACTGGCATAATAGGACCCATCAATACTGAAGTGAGGAAGGATCAACATGCGGTATATCAGCACACGGGACAATACCATTCAATATTCCGCCTCCCAGGCCATCGCCCAGGGGCTGGCCAGGGACGGAGGACTGCTGACCCCCTTCTACATCCCCAAGCTGCCCGGCAAGTCGCTGGAGGACATGCGGGACATGGCCTACCAGCAGCGGGCGGTGTATGTCATGAAGCAATATCTGGAGGAGTTCTCCGTCAAGGAGCTCACCGACTATGCCAACGCCGCCTACGGCCCGGACCGGTTCGACTCCCCGGCGGTGGCCCCCGTCCATACGGTGGACGGCAATACCCACTGCCTGGAGCTGTGGCACGGCCCCACCTGCGCCTTCAAGGACATGGCCCTGCAGATGCTGCCCCATCTGCTCACCGCCTCCCTGGCGAAGACGGAGGAGACCAAGACGGTGTGTATCCTGGTGGCCACCTCGGGGGACACGGGGAAGGGGGCTCTGGAGGGCTTTAAAAACGTGCCCCGCACCAAAATTCTGGTGTTCTACCCCAAGGACGGGGTGTCTGAGGTCCAGGAGCTGCAAATGGTCACCCAGGAGGGGGGCAACGTGGGCGTCTCCGCCGTTGTGGGTAATTTCGACGACGCACAGACCGGTGTGAAGAAGCTGTTTTCCGACGAATCACTCCGCCAGGAGCTGGCCCGCCGGGGCTACTTCTTCTCCTCCGCAAACTCCATCAACTGGGGCCGGGTGCTGCCTCAAATCGTCTACTACATCTCCGCCTACTGCGATTTGCTCCGGGACGAGAAGATTGCCCCCGGCCAGGCGGTGAACGTCTGCGTTCCCACCGGCAACTTCGGCAACATCCTGGCCGCCTACTACGCCAAAGAGATGGGCCTGCCCATCAACCAGCTGATCTGCGCCTCCAACAGCAACAACGTGCTCACCGACTTCCTCCGGGAGGGGGTCTACGACCGGAACCGGCAGTTTTACAACACCATGTCCCCCTCCATGGACATCCTGATCTCCTCCAACCTGGAGCGGCTGCTGCTGGCCCTGACCCAGGACCCGGCGGAGGTGAGGGAGTACATGACCCAGCTGGCCGAGACGGGCCGGTACAAGGTGAGCGGCCGTATTCAGGACCGGCTGCAAAAGCGGTTCAAGGGGTACTTCTGCGACGACCGGGAGACCCAGCGGGCCATCCGGACCATGTTCGAGCGGCACGGCTACCTGATCGACACCCACACCGCCGTGGCCTTCTCCGCCCTGGAGCAGTACCGGCGGGAGACGGGGGACGACACCCCCGCCATCGTGGCCTCCACCGCCAGCCCCTTCAAATTCTGCAACAGCGTGCTGGAGGCCCTGGGCGAGACCGGCATCGCCTCCGGCCTGGACGCCCTGGACCAGCTCACCGCCAAAACAGGCCAGCCCGCCCCCGCCCCGCTGGCCGGCTTGCGGGACAAGGCGGTCCGCTTCACCGGTGTGGTGGAGAAGGACCGTATGGTGGACGCGGTACTGTCCCTGCTGGAGTGAGCCTATGGCCCTGTACGCCATTGGAGATACCCACTTGTCCCTGGCCTCCGACAAGCCCATGGATGTGTTTGGCGGGGGCTGGACGGGCTATGTGGACAAGCTGAGAGAAGGTTTTAATGCCACTGTGTCCCAAGGGGACACAGTGGTGATATGCGGGGATGTATCATGGGGCATGAGCCTGGAGGAGGCCCGGGCCGATTTCGCCTTTCTGGACGCCCTGCCGGGGGGGCGAAAGCTGCTCCTCAAGGGCAATCACGACTACTGGTGGACCACTGCCTCCAAGATGAAGGCCTTTTTTGCGGAAAACGGCTTTTCCACCCTGGATGTCCTCCACAACAACTGCCACTTCTACGGGGAGACTGCCCTGTGCGGTACCCGGGGGTGGTTCTACGAGGAGGACCGGGGGGAGCACTCCGCCAAAATTTTCAACCGGGAGCTGATCCGGCTGGAGGCGTCGCTGAAGGCCGCGGGAGAGGGGGAGAAGCTGTGCTTTCTCCACTACCCGCCCCTGTATCAGGGCTACCGCTGTCAGGAGATTCTCTACCTGCTGGAGCGGTACGGGGTGAAGCTGTGCTGCTACGGCCACCTCCACGGGGGGAGCCACCGCCTGGCCATTACCGGACGGCAGGGGTCAGTAGACTACCGTCTGGTGGCCGCCGACTATGTGGGCTTCCGGCCGGTGTGTATTCTGTAGCCTCCCTCTAAGAGGGAGGTGGCACGGGCGAAGCCCGTGACGGAGGGAGTACGTCAGCCGGAAAACTCCCTCAGTCACCGCCGTTGGCGGTGACAGCTCCCTCAAAGAGGGAGCCTTTGGCAGGCGGTATCTCCGTCAAATCGCCTTGACGTTAGGTCTCGCAAAATAAAAATCGGAAAAATTCCGGGAAATTTCAAAAAAAGACTGTTCAAACGGCCGCGTATCTGGTAAAATGTCGTGGCGTAAGTAAAAAGGCCCCCTGCCGGCCGTGCCGGGGCGGGACCGACAGGAGGAAATTGACAAATGAAGGTCACTAATGTTGAGAAGAAAGAGAAAAGCACCGTAGAGCTTACCATTCAGGTGGAGGCCGACGCCTTTGAGGCCGCCATCCAGAAGGTTTATCTGAAGACCCGGGGCCGTATTAACGTGCCCGGCTTCCGCAAGGGCAAGGCCCCCCGGAAGATCATCGAGGGTATGTACGGCTCCGGTGTGTTCTATGAGGACGCCATCAACGACGTCTACCCCGCCGCCTACGACGAGGCGGTGAAGGAGCAGGGCCTGGACGATGTGGGCTACCCCAAGATGGAGATCGTGGAGGTAGGCAAGGAGGGCTTCACCTTCAAGGCGCTGGTCTCCGTCCGTCCCGAGGCCAAGCTGGGCGAGTACAAGGGCCTCACCGCCCCCAAGGAGGAGGTCAAGGTCACAGATAAGGACATTGACGAGGAACTCAAGCCCTACATCGACCGGGCCACCCGTCTGGTCAGCGTGAAGCGCAAGGCCAAGAAGGGCGATACCGCCGTGATTGACTTTGAGGGCTTTGACAACGGCACCCCCTTTGACGGCGGCAAGGGCGAGAACTACGACCTGAAGCTGGGCGCGGGCATGTTCGTCCCCGGCTTTGAGGAGCAGGTAATCGGCATGAAGGCCGGCGAGGAGAAGGACATCGACATCACCTTCCCCGAGGACTACCACGCCGATCTGGCCGGCAAGGCTGTGGTCTTCCATGTGAAGGTCAACGAAGTGAAGGAGTCCCAGGCCCCCGAGGTGGACGACGAGTTTGCCAAGGACGTGTCTGAGTTCGAGACCCTGGCTGACTTCCGCAAGGACCTGGGTGAAAAGCTCCAGCAGCGCAAGGAAGCCCAGGCTCAGGCCGACTTTGAAAACGCCGTGATGGAGCAGCTGGTGGAGAACATGGAGTGCGAGATCCCCGACGGCATGGTGGAGAGCCAGACCGACCGGCTGATGGACGACTACGCCATGCGCCTCCAGAGCCAGGGCATCCCCATGGACCAGTACATGTCCATGATGGGCATGACCCCCGAGATGATGCGTGCCTCCGCCAAACCCGCCGCCCTGAAGCAGGTGCAGACCGAGCTGGCCCTCACCGCCGTGGCCAAGGCGGAGAACATCGAGGTCTCCGACGAGGAGTATGAGGCCGAGATCGCCAAGCTGGCCGAGCAGTACAGCATGGAGGCCGACCAGGTGAAGGCGGTAGTCCCAGCCGACGGCCTGAAGAACGACCTGGCCCTGCGCAAGGCCAGTGAGCTGGTCCTGTCCAGCGCCAAGGAGGGCAAGGCCAAGAAGGCGAAGAAGGCGGCCAAGAAGGAGGAGGGCGAGGAGAAGCCCAAGCGCACCCGGACCAAAAAGAAGTCCGACGAGCCCGCCGAGGAGTAAACAGAGATACGTCCCGGGGCGGTTAAGGCCGCCCCGGGCGCGTGCGTATATAAAACGGAATGAACTGCCCCGCCTTTGGGTATAATCTGGTATCTCATTGAAGAAAAGGAGCATCACTATGAGCTTAGTTCCCTATGTAGTAGAGCAGACCAACCGGGGAGAGCGGTCCTACGACATCTTCTCCCGCCTGCTGAACGACCGCATTGTCATGCTGTCGGAGGAGGTCAATGACACCACCGCCTCCCTCATCGTGGCCCAGCTGCTGTATCTGGAGGCCCAGGACCCGGACAAGGACATCCAGTTCTACATCAACAGCCCCGGCGGCTCCGTCACGGCCGGCATGGCCATCTACGACACCATGCAGTATATCAAGTGCGATGTGTCCACCATCTGCATCGGCATGGCCGCCTCCATGGGGGCCTTCCTGCTGTCCTCCGGGGCCAAGGGCAAGCGGCTGGCCCTGCCCAACGCGGAGATCATGATCCACCAGCCCTCCGCCGGCACCCAGGGCCAGATCACCGACATGGCCATCCATCTCCGCCGGCTGGAGATTATCAAGACCCGGATGAACCGCATCCTGTCGGAAAACACCGGCAAGCCCATCGAGGTGGTCACCGCCGACTGCGAGCGGGACAACTTTATGACCGCCCAGGAGGCCATGGAGTACGGCCTCATCGACAAGGTGATCGACAAACGCTGATTTCCCGAGTAAACGAGGTGTTTCAATGGCAAACAATGACGAGAGAAAGGTCCGGTGCTCCTTCTGCGGCAAGCACCCGGACCAGGTAAAGCGGATGATCGCCGGTCCCGGCGTGTATATCTGCGACGAGTGCGTGGGGCTGTGCATGGCCGCAATGGGGGAGGAGCCCCTGATGCTGGACGACTTCGACCAGTTCCCCGGGGATATCCCCGACGCAATCCCCACCCCCAGGGAGATACACGCCGTTCTGGACCAGTATATCATCGGTCAGGAGAAGGCCAAGGTGGCCCTGTCGGTGGCGGTGTATAACCACTACAAACGCATCTACTTCGGCGGAGCGGAGGATGTGGAGCTGCAAAAGAGCAACATCCTGCTGATGGGCCCCACCGGTTGCGGCAAGACCCTGTTCGCCCAGACCCTGGCCCGGGTGCTGAAGGTGCCCTTTGCCATCGCCGACGCCACCACCCTCACCGAGGCGGGCTATGTGGGCGACGACGTGGAGAATATCCTCCTGCGCCTGGTGCAGGCTGCCGACTACGACATCGAGCTGGCCGAGCGGGGCATCATCTATATCGACGAGATGGATAAGATCGCCCGAAAGAGCGAGAATACCTCCATCACCCGGGACGTGTCCGGCGAGGGCGTGCAGCAGGCGCTGCTGAAAATTCTGGAGGGCACCGTGGCCAACGTCCCCCCCCAGGGCGGGCGGAAGCACCCCCACCAGGAGTTTATCCAGATCGACACCCACAACATCCTCTTTATCTGCGGCGGCGCCTTCGACGGCATCGACAAAATCATCGAGCACCGCCTGGACAAGCGGTCTTTGGGCTTCGGCGCGGAGATCAAGAGCAAAAAGGAGCGCAATGTGGGCGAGCTGATGGCTGAGCTCCAGCCCCAGGACCTGCTGAAATACGGCATCATCCCCGAGCTGGTGGGCCGTATGCCGGTGGTAACCACCCTGGAGTCCCTGGACCGGGACCAGATGGTGCGCATCCTTACCGAGCCCAAAAACGCCCTGGTGAAGCAGTACCAGGTGCTGCTGAACTACGACGAGGTGGAGTTGAGCTTTACCCCCGAAGCGCTGGAGGCGGTGGCTGACCGGGCGGTGTCCCGGGAGATTGGAGCCAGGGGCCTGCGGGCCATCCTGGAGGAGGTTATGAACCAGATTATGTACGATATCCCCTCCGACCCCACCATTGTCAAGGTGAGCATCACCGGGGAGTGTGTTAAGGACGGTGCTCCCCCGGAGCTGACCCGAAATCCGGAGCGCACCCAGCGGCCCAGACTGGGCAAGGCCACCCTCCAGGTGGAACAGCCCCGCCGCCGGGACCACGGCCGGGCCGGCTGACATAACCATAAATCAGACGCCCCGCACCGCCCCCACAGCGGGGCCCGGGGCGTCTGTGCTCACTAAAAAGCCTCCCTCTGAGAGGGAGGTGGCATTCGCGGAGCGAATGACGGAGGGAGTGCATCGACGGAATACTCCCTCAGTCACCGCCGCTGGCGGTGACAGCTCCCTCTTTGAGGGAGCCTTAAATTTCCCAGAGAGGAATTGAAATATTATGTCGAAAGAATGGGATATTCTCCACACCAGCACCATGCCCGTGATCGCCCTGCGGGGGCTGACGGTCTTCCCCAACGTGCTGATCCACTTTGAGGTGTCCCGGGAGGCCTCGGTCCGGGCGCTGGAGGCGGCCATGACGGCCGGCAGCCCCGTGTTCCTGGTGGGCCAGAAGGACATTTCGGTGGAGGAGCCCGAGCTGGACGACCTGTATCAGGTGGGCACCATCTCCAACATCCGTCAAATACTCCGGATGCCCGGGGACAACGTGCGGGTGATGGTGGAGGGCCAGGCCCGGGGTCGCCTCCTCCAGCTGCTGCGCACCACCCCCCACCTGGAGGCGGAGGTGGAGGAGATCGAGGTCCCCCAGGTTCCGGCCAGAGGGAGCGCCCGGACGGAGGCCCTCATTCGGGCCTCCTATGAGATGTTCCAGAACTATGCCGAGCTCTCCCCCAAGCTGTCCCCCGACCTGATGATCCACGTGCTGGCCAGCCAGGACCCGGGGCACATCGCAGACTATATCGCACAGAACATCCCCATGCGCAACAGCGACAAGCAGTCCATACTGGAGGAGCTGCGCCCCGCCAGGCGGCTGGAGAAGCTCTACCGCCTGCTGGAGCGGGAGGTGGAGATTCTCGCCCTGGACCAGGAGATTCAGGAGCGGGCCCGGGAGCAGATGAACGACCACCAGCGGGACTACTACCTGCGGGAGCAGATGAAGGCCATCCAGGCCGAGCTGGGGGAGGAGGCCGACGAAATTGAGGAGTACCGGGAGAAAATCGCCCGGGCCAAGCTCCCCGATCCGGTGCGGGAGAAGCTGAACAAGGAGCTGGGCCGGCTGGCCAAGCAGTCCTACAGCTCCTCGGAGAGCACCGTCCTGCGCAACTACCTGGACATCTGCCTGGAGCTGCCCTGGGGCAAAACCACCAAGGAGAAGGTGAATGTCTCCGCCGTCCAGAAGGCGCTGGACCAGGACCACTTCGGCCTGGACAAGGTGAAGCGGCGGGTACTGGAGTTTGTGGCCGTCCGCCAGCTGGCCCCTGAGCTGAAGGGGCAGATTATCTGTCTGGTGGGCCCGCCGGGGGTGGGCAAGACCTCCATCGCCATGTCCATGGCCCGGGCCATGAACCGGAAGCTGGCCCGCATCTCCCTGGGCGGCGTCAGCGATGAGGCGGAAATTCGCGGCCACCGTAAGACCTACGTGGGGGCCATGCCCGGCCGGATTATCTCCGCCATCAATCAGGCCCAGAGCTGTAACCCCCTCATCCTGCTGGACGAAATTGACAAGCTGGGCCGGGACCACCGGGGGGACCCCTCCTCCGCTCTGCTGGAGGTGCTGGACGGGGAGCAGAACGCCACCTTCCGGGACAATTTTCTTGAAATCCCCTTCGACCTGTCCCAGGTCATGTTCATTACCACCGCCAACACCACCGACACCATCCCCCGCCCCCTGCTGGACCGGATGGAAGTCATAGAGCTGTCCAGCTACACCGACGAGGAAAAGGTGCAGATCGCCAAAAAGCACCTCCTCCCCAAGGAGCTGAAGCGCCATGGGCTGACCAGGGGACAGCTGAAGGTGTCCGACGGGGCCCTGCGGGAGATCATCGCCGCCTACACCCGGGAGTCGGGTGTCCGGGTACTGGAGCGCCGTCTGGCCGCCGTCTGCCGCAAGACCGCCATGAAGGTGGTGTCTGAGGGTGCTAAAACGATAAAGGTGACTGACAAGGACCTGGAGGAGTATCTGGGTGTGCCCAGGTATCACCCCGAGCGCCAGGCTCTGGAGGAGCGGGTGGGGGTGGTCAACGGGCTGGCCTGGACCTCCGTGGGGGGCGAGCTGCTGGAGGTGGAGGTCAATGTGGTCCCCGGCTCCGGCAAGGTGGAGCTCACCGGCAACCTGGGGGACGTGATGAAGGAGTCGGCCCACGCCGCCCTCAGCTTTATCCGCAGTCAGGCCGGCCGGCTGAACCTCCCCGCCGACTTCTACAAGGAGAAGGACATCCACGTCCACTTCCCCGAGGGGGCGGTGCCCAAGGACGGCCCCTCCGCCGGCATTGCCATCACCACCGCCATGGTGTCCGCCCTCACCGGGGTGTCGGTGCGCCGGGGTATCGCCATGACCGGAGAGGTCACGCTCCGGGGCCGGGTGCTGCCCATCGGCGGGCTGAAGGAAAAGACTATGGCCGCCTTCCGCAACGGCATCAAAACCGTTATCATTCCCGCTGACAACGCCAAAGACCTGGAGGAGATCGACCAGACGGTGCGAAAGGCCCTCCAGTTTGTGCTGGTGGAGCGGGCCGACCAGGTGCTGGCCCAGGCGCTGAACCGTCCTCTGGAGGTCCCCGCGCCCCGCCGCCGGGGCCGTCCCAGTAAGAACGAGGCCCTGCCCGACCTGCCCCCCGCACCCAAAGGGGAGGGCAGCTCCCGGCTGAGCCAGTAAAAGCCCCCCTTGTCAAAGGGGGGAGGGCCACGAAGTGGCGGGGGGATTCTTTTTACGGAATCCCCCAGTCACCGCCTTCGGCGGTGCCAGCCCCCTTTGGCAAGGGGGCCATAAGGAGGAGAACCGAATGGTCAATTTACAGAAGGCGGAGTTTGTCCTCTCCGCCGTCTCCCCGAAAACCTTCATTCAGGACGGCCGGCCCCAGGTGGCCTTCGCCGGGCGGTCCAACGTGGGCAAGTCGTCGGTCATCAACCGTCTCCTCAACCGGAAGAACTTCGCCCGGGTGGGGGCCGCGCCGGGGAAGACCGTCCATGTGAACTACTTCAACATCGACGGGGCCTTCTACCTGGTGGACCTGCCGGGCTACGGCTACGCCAAGGTGTCCAAGTCGGAGCGGGACCGGTGGGGCAGGCTGATGGAGGACTACTTCGCCCGGCCCGACCTGCTCACCCTGGGGGTGATGATCGTGGACTCCCGCCATAAGCCCACCGCCGACGACTGCACCATGTTCCAGTGGTTTCGGGAAACGGGCTGTCCCCTGATTATCGTGGCCAACAAGCTGGATAAGCTGAAAAAGAGCGAGATAGAGCCCAACCTCCAGCGCATCCGGGACACCCTGGAGCTGGACGAGGAGGACCGGCTGATCCCCTTCTCCGCCGAAAAGGGCACCGGCCGGGAGGAACTGCTGTCGGCCATCTTTGCCGGGATAGAAAAATGACCGCATTGTGCTTGACTATATTAAGAGCATAAAAGGACACCGCGGTAAAAGCGGTCAGTCCTTTATGAATGGGTTATTTTAAGTAACAACCGTCACCGGCCAGGGTGGCGGTTGTCCCTTTTTACCTTAATGGTCCAGATAAAGCCGAGCCAGTGCGATTTTATCTTGTCTTTTCCAGGACAAACTGTTATAATAACAAAAAAGATAATCCTAAAATAGGGAGGTGGGCCCTTGGAGGCTCCCATTTACCACCTGGAAGGGGTGGTGAAGGCAAAAGAGGAGAATATGGAGGACTTTGTGGGCCCTCTGGACCTGATCCTCCACCTGCTGAGCAAGAACAAGCTGGAAATCAAGGACATTCAAATTTCCCTCATTCTGGACCAGTACATGGAGTGGATGAACCAGCGGCGGGAGCTGGACCTGGAGGTTGCCAGCGACTTTGTCACCATGGCTTCCCACCTGGTGTATATCAAAACCCGGATGCTGCTGTCCATCAACGACGAGGAGGCCATGAGCGAGATGGAACAGCTCATCGCCACCCTGGAGGCCCATCAGCGCAACGAGAATTATTTGAAGGTCAAAGCGGTGGTCCCCGCCCTGGACAGCCGTTATCAAATTGGCCGGGACTACCTGACCAAGGTGCCCGAGGCGGTCCAGCCCGATAAGGTATACCGCTACGTCCATGACAGAAAGGACCTGCTCCACGCCATGACGGCGGTGCTGAGCCGGCTGGACAACAAGCTGCCCCCGCCGGTGTCCGCTTTCCAGGGCATCGTGGGCCGGGAGCCCTACCCCGTGGCCGACAAGGCGGGGGAGATTATCAAGCGGCTGATTACCTTCGGCGTCACCCGGTTCCGGGCCCTGTTCAAGGGCAGCCGCAGCCGGTCGGAGGTGGTGGCCACCTTCCTGGCTGTGCTGGAGCTGTGCAAGGCCCGCCGCCTGCTGTTGGCGGGCACCGAGTCGGACTGTACCGTTACCTGCACCCGGGAGGAGGGGGCGGTGGAGTTTACCTCGGAGAATTACTGACGGGACCTCATCCGTCACGGCCTGCGGCCGTGCCACCTTCCCCTAAAGGGGAAGGCTTTAGAAGCGTGCCCTTTGCCTTCCCCTTTAGGGGAAGGTGCCCCAGTGCGCACACTGGGGCGGATGAGGCGGACACATCGTGATGCGTCCCTATGAGACGATAGCCCCCTTGCCAAAGGGGGGAGGGCCACGAAGTGGCGGGGGGATTCAGAGAAAGGAGGCATCCCTGACATGGAAGTCAAAGAATTAGAATCCGCCCTGGAGGGGGTGCTGTTTGCCGCCGGGGAGCCGGTGGCCGTGGAGCGGCTGTGCCTGGGGCTGGAGGTGGACAGGCCCACCCTGGACGCGGTGGCCCAGCGGCTGATGGACAAATACAGCTACGACCGCCGGGGCATCCGCCTGGTGAAGCTGGACACCAGCTATCAGCTGTGCTCCGCCCCGGAGTTCGCCGGCTACATCCGCAAGACCCTGGAGAGCCGCAAGCCGGCCCGGCTGTCCCAGCCGGCGCTGGAGGTGCTGGCCATCATCGCCTACTACCAGCCCGTCACCCGGGCCTATGTGGACCAGGTGCGGGGGGTGGACAGCTCCTACACCATGGGCCTGCTGCTGGAGCGGGAGCTCATCGAGGAGGCGGGCCGTCTGGCCGTCCCCGGCCGGCCGGTGCAGTTCAAAACCACCAAAAACTTTCTGCGCTCCTTCGGCCTGTCCAGCCTGGAGGAACTGCCCGAGCTGCCCAACCAGTCCCAGGAGGGCAGCCAGATGACCCTGGAACTGGAGGCCAGCCTGGCCCGGCTCCGGGAGGCAGAGGTGCTGGAGGAGTCGGAAGCGCCGCCGGAGCCCCCGGCGGAGGGAACGTGAAGGCCCTGTTTGTCCTGGCCGTGGTGGTCCTGGTCCTGCTCCTTCTCGGGCAGGTCCGGGTGGGCGGCCGGGCGGAATTTAATGCAGAGGGGTTTTTCCTGTGGATACGGCTGGGACGGTTCCATATAAGGCTCCTCCCTGCAAAGCCAAAGAAGGAAAAAGAGCCCCAAGAGCCGAAAAAGCCCCGGAAAAAGAAGCCAAAGAAGCCCAAAAAGGAGCGCCCTCCCACCCCACTCCCGGAGAAGATCGGCGGAGCATTGGAGTACGCCCAGGCCCTGCTGCCCGTAGGGCTGGAGGCGGCAAAGGGCATGTGGCGGGGTCTGCGGGTGGACGTGCTGGAGCTGGAGCTCACCGCCGGCGGCAGCGACCCGGCGGACACGGCCATGCTCTACGGCCAGGCCAACGCCGCCCTGGGGGCGCTGTGGCACCCCTTGACCAAGGCCTTCCATGTGAAGGACGGCACGGCACGGGTGAAGCTGGACTTCGACGCCTCGGGGACGACGGTATACGGCCAGGCCGCCCTGTCCATCAAAATCGGGACGGTGGTGTGGATCGGCCTGCGGGCGGGCTGGAAGGCCCTGTTTAGAGCACTCGCCGCGCGAAAGCGGCTGAAACGAAAACGGAGAAAGGCGGCATGACCTATGGAACAGGAGAAAAAGAACTCCCTCGGTGAGCTGATGCAGATTACCATGGAGCATATCAAAACAATGGCCGACGCCAACACCATTATCGGCGCCCCCATTCAGGCGGAGGGGGTTACGTTGATCCCTGTGTCCCGTATGTCCTTCGGTATGGGCGGCGGCGGGACCGAGTTTACCACCAAGTCAGGAGCCCCCAAGGAGGGTTTTGGCGGCGGCTCCGCCGCCAGCGCCAAGTTGGAGCCGGTGGCCTTCCTGATCGTCCGGGAGGACGGCAGCGTGAAGCTGCTCCCTGTGGCCCCGCCCCCCGCCACCACCGTGGACCGGGTGATTGAGACGGTGCCCGAAGTGGTGGACAAGGTGACAGGGTTCATTGAGAAGCAGCAGGAGAAAAAGGCGCAGAAGGCGGCCGACGGGGACTTTGCAGAATAAAAAATTTCCTGGAAAAAATGGAGAAAGACCGCTCCATACTAAACACCATCGACTGAAAAGAAGGTGGCAACATGAAGCGGTTTTTTTCTGCGGTCCTGGCCGGGGCGCTGCTGTGGTGCACCCCGCCCGCCGTCCGGGCGGAGGGGGCCGCCCCTCCCCAAATTTCCGCCGCCAGTGCGGTGCTGATGGACGCCGGCACCGGCCGGGTGCTCTATGAGAAGGACGGCCGCACTCCCCGGCTCATTGCCAGCACCACCAAGCTGATGACTGCCCTGGTGGCCCTGGAGTCGGGGCACGGGCTGGAGGAGGTGGTCACCGTGGCCCCGGAGTGGGCGGGGGTGGAGGGCTCCTCCATCTACCTGCGCCCGGGGGAGGAGATCACCCTGGAGACTCTGCTCTATGGCCTGCTCCTCCGCTCGGGCAACGACGCCGCCCTGGCTATCGCCGGCCACTGCGGTGGCACAGTGGAGGATTTTGTAGTCCAAATGAACCGGAAGGCCCGGGAGTTGGGGATGAAGGACACCGGCTTTGCTAACCCCAACGGCCTGGACGCCGAAGGCCACCGCTCCAGCGCCCGGGATATGGCAATTCTTGCCCGAGCTTGCCTGGAGAACAAGGAGCTGGCCAAAATCGCCGCCACCAAATCCATCACCCTGGGCACCCGAACCTTTACCAACCACAACAAGCTGCTGTGGCGGTATGAGGGCTGTGTGGGCCTGAAGACGGGATATACCGAGAAGGCGGGCCGTACCCTGGTCAGCGCCGCGAAGCGGGACGGCATGACCCTGATCTGCGTCACCCTGAACGCCCCCAGTGATTGGGCGGACCACACCGCCCTGTTTGACTGGGGCTTTGCCAATTATCAGGTCCGGCCCCTGTCCCAGACCGGAGCGCGGGCGGGACAGCTGCCTGTATCCGGGAGCCTGGCCCCCGTCTGCCCTGTGGAGCTGGGAGCGGACCTCACCGCAGCCCTGGCCCCCGGCGAGACCGTGGAGACCGCCTGGGAATTGTCTGAAGCGGCGCTCACCGCCCCGGTGTCTGCCGGGACCCAGGTGGGGGAAATTGTGTATTATGTCAACTCCAAGGAGCTGGCCAGGATTCCGCTGGTGGCAGGGGCGGACGTCCCCTGCGATCTGGCCGGGTCCTCCGGCTGGCTGAACGGCATTTGGGAGCGGATATCCGGGTTGTAGTGCCAAAAGCCTCCCTTGCCAAAGGGAGGGGGACCGCCGGGCAAAGCCCGGTGGTGGAGGGATTCCGTCGGACGAAACGGCGCAATCAAACAGAATCCCCCCGCCCCTGTGGGGGCACCCCCCTTTGACAAGGGGGGCTGGGGATAGAGGGATAGCATATGGAGGAGCGTCTTCAAAAACTGATATCCGCCTGCGGGCTGGCCTCCCGGCGGGCGGCGGAGGAGTGGATCATCGCCGGACGGGTGACGGTGAACGGGGAGAAGGCCCACCTGGGGGACCGGGCGGATCTGGACCGGGATGCCGTCCTGGTGGACGGGCGGCCCCTCACACCCGGCGGAGGGCGGACCTATCTGATGCTGAACAAGCCCCGGGGGTATGTGACCACCCTGTCCGACGAGAAGGGGCGGAAAACCGTCTCCGACCTGGTGGCCGGGTGTGGGGTCCGGGTGTGGCCGGTGGGCCGGCTGGATATGGACTCCGAGGGCCTGCTCCTCCTCACCGACGACGGGGCTCTCACCCACCAGCTCCTCCACCCCAGCCACGAGGTGGACAAGGAGTATCTGGTGTGGGTGACGGGGAACGTTCATAAGGCCCTGCCCATCCTGTCCGCCCCCATGACCCTGGATGGGGAGCTCCTCTCCCCTGCTCAAGTGCGCCGGGGGAGGGACAGCGGAGGGGTGCATCAGCTTTCCATCACCATCCACCAGGGGAAAAACCGCCAGGTGCGGCGGATGTGCGCCCAGGCCGGGCTGGAGGTGCTGCGGCTCAAACGGGTGCGGGAGGGGCCGCTGGCCCTGGACCGGAGCCTGAAAGCGGGCCAGTGGAGAAATCTCACCGACCGGGAACTGCTGGAGCTGACAGGGCCATTAAGCGACTGTTAAGAGATTTTTGTGGGATAAGCGCGAAGCTCCCACAAAAATCTCTTGCGTTTCTTCCGGAAAACGAGTATGATGAGAGATGTTGATTTGATCGGGAGGACAGGAGCTATGAACCGGGATATTTTAACTGTGATTCAGGACAGCGTGCATACCTTTTCCAAGGGCCAGCGGAAGATCGCCAATTTCATTCTGGAGTCCTACGACAAGGCCGCCTTCATGACGGCCAGCCGCCTGGGCCAGCGGGTGGGGGTGAGTGAGTCCACCGTGGTCCGCTTCGCCTTTGAACTGGGCTACGACGGCTACCCGGATATGCAGCGGTCCCTCCAGAAGATGATCCGCAACCGGCTGACCACCGTGCAGCGCATCGAGGTGACCAACGACCGCCTGGGGGACCAGGACCTGCTGTCCATGGTGCTCCAGTCGGATGTGGAGAAGATCCGCCAGACCCTGGAGGAGCTGGACAGGGACAGCTTCTACAGCGCGGTGGACGCCATTGTGGCGGCCCGGAAAATTTACATCATCGGCGTACGCTCCTCGGCGGCCATTGCCTCCTTCCTCCATTTCTATTTTAATCTGATTTTCGACAATGTGGTGCTGGTGTCGGCCAACACCGCCAGCGAGACCTTCGAGAGCCTGCTCCGGGTGGGCGAGGGGGACGCGGTAATCGGCATCAGCTTCCCCCGGTACTCCAGCCGCACGGTTCAGGCCCTCAGCTTCGCTCGGGACCGGGGGGCCACCGCCATTGCCATCACCGACAGCGAGACCTCCCCCCTGGCCCCTATCTCCCGCTACACCCTCACGGCCCGCAGCGATATGGCCTCCTTTGTGGACTCCCTGGTGGCCCCGCTGTCCCTGGTGAATGCCCTGCTGGTGGCGGTAAGCCAGCGGAAAAATGAGGACTTGGCCCACACCTTCCACACCCTGGAGGAGATTTGGGAGGAGTACAATGTCTATGAGAAGGTGCCCGAATGAAGTGGCCTGATATCGTGGTGGTGGGCGGCGGGGCCGCCGGCATGATGGCGGCCATCTGCGCCGCCCGGCAGGGGGCTGCCGTGACGCTGATCGAGCGCAACCAGAAGGTGGGCCGCAAGCTGTACATCACCGGCAAGGGCCGGTGCAACGTGACCAACCACTGTTCCCCCGAGGAGGTGCGCGCCGCCACGCCCCGGAATGGGAAGTTTCTCTACAGCGCCCTGGAGCACACACCCCCCGCCTGGGTGGAGGAATTCTTTGAGGCGCTGGGCGTACCCTTAAAGGTGGAGCGGGGCAACCGGGTCTTTCCCGCATCTGACAAGTCCGCCGACATCATCGACGCCCTGTTTTTTGAACTGAAGCGGCTCAAAATTTCGGTTGTAAATGACCGAGTGTCAGATATCTGTCTCCGGGACGGCGCGGTATGCGCCGTAGAGATGGGGGAAGGGAAAGCCCTCACCGGCTTTCCCTGTAAAGCAGTGATCCTGGCCACCGGCGGGCTGTCCTACCCCGCCACCGGCTCTACCGGCGACGGCCACCGTCTGGCGGAAGAGCTGGGGCATACAGTGATTGACATAAAACCGTCCCTGGTACCTCTGGAGTCCCCTGACCCCTTCTGTGCGCAAATGCAGGGTCTGGCGTTGAAAAACGTCACTCTGACGGTAAAAAACGGCAAAAAAAAGACGGTCTTCCAGGAGCAGGGGGAGCTGCTGTTCACCCACTTCGGCCTGTCCGGGCCGCTGGTGCTGTCGGCCAGCGCCCACATGCGGGACTTCGAGAAGGAACGGTACACCTGCGCCATCGACTTGAAGCCCGCCCTGGACGAGGCCACCCTGGACGCCCGCCTGGTGCGGGAGCTGTCCGCCGGGGCCAACAAGGACATGGACAATCTTCTGGGAGCCCTGGCCCCCCGGCTGCTGGTGCCCGTCCTGCTGGAGCGGGCCGCCATCCCCGGGGACAGAAAGGCCCACGACCTGACCAAACAGGAGCGCCGCCGGCTGCTGGAGCTGTTCAAATGCTTCCCTGTGGCGGTGTCCGGCCCCCGGCCCATTGACGAGGCCATCGTCACCTCCGGAGGGGTGAAGGTCTCTGAGGTGGACCCGAAAACTATGATGAGCAAGAAAATCCCCGGCCTGTTTTTCGCCGGGGAGATGCTGGATGTGGACGCCTACACCGGCGGGTTCAACCTGCAAATCGCCTGGGCCACCGGCCGGGCGGCGGGGGAGGGCGCCGCGGCATATTTAGGAGAAAGCGATGAATCAAAGCAATTCTGATGTAAAGCTGGGCCGGTTTTTGAGCCTGGTCCTGCGCCACGACCCCCATGCGGCGGGGATTACCCTGGACGGGCACGGCTGGGCCGACGTGGATGCCCTGCTGGCCGGGGTGAACCGCACGGGGCGGAAGATCAATATGGACACACTGGAGCGTATTGTCCGGGAAAACAGCAAACAGCGGTACGCTTTTAACGAAGACCACACCAAAATCAGGGCCAATCAGGGCCATTCGGTGCGGGTGGATGTGGAGCTGAAAGCGGCGGAGCCGCCCAAGTATCTCTATCACGGCACCGCCACCCGGTTTCTCCCCGCCATTCAGGCGGAGGGCATCCGAAGAATGAGCCGGCAGTATGTCCACCTGTCAGGGGACTTTGAGACGGCCATGGCGGTAGGCAAGCGCCACGGTATCCCAGTGGTCATCACCATCGACGCGGCGGCCATGGTCCGGGATGGGGTGGGGTTCTACCGCTCGGAAAACGGCGTGTGGCTGTGTGAGCATGTGGAGCCGAAATACTTCGTCTCCTAGCCCAGGTCGCTGTCCAGCGCAATCCCGGTGCGCACACCCAGGCGGAAGCTCTGTGTGGCGTAAATGGCCAGGACTTCCTGAAGGGTTTTTTGCATCTGAGGATTGAGCACATTGTTTAGCAGATCGATCTGCAAGGCCTCGCCTTCATCTATGGGTTGGCTTTCAATGTTGGGTTTGATATAATGGTCGTACATCCAACGCATGAAGTCTGTCATAATGATATCTCCTGTCATGACAAAAAATGATACATTCATTATATATGACATATTTTGATACGTCAAGGGGTTAAGGAAATTTTTATGGAAAAAAATTTGTTGATTGACTTTGGGAACCGGTTAAAGAAACTGCGTAAGGAAAAAGGCTTGACGCAGCAAAATATGGCTGACATGATGGGAATAACTATGCGCAATTACCAGCGCTATGAATATGGAGATATAAATGTACCCGCGACAACTTTGAACTTCTTTGCCGACTACTTCGGCGTGACGACCGATTATCTCCTGGGCAGAGAGCAGTAAAGCCTCCCTCTTAGAGGGAGGTGGCACGGCGAAGCCGTGACGGAGGGAGTCCGTAGAGCGGAACCTTCCAGTAGACGAACTCCCTCAGTCAGCCTTCGGCTGACAGCTCCCTCAAAGAGGGAGCCATAATGAAGCAGTAAAGCCTCCCTCTTAGAGGGAGGTGGCACGGCGAAGCCGTGACGGAGGGAGTCCGTAGAGCGGAACCTTCCAGTAGACGAACTCCCTCAGTCAGCCTTCGGCTGACAGCTCCCTCAGAGAGGGAGCCATAATGAAGCGGAAACGGAGCGATCAGCATGAATTTCACAAGCATTGCCATCGACGGCCCGGCCGGGGCGGGAAAGAGCACCCTGGCCCGGAAGCTGGCGGAGCAGCTGGGCTATATCTATGTGGACACCGGGGCCATCTACCGCACAGTGGCGCTGAAAGTGCTGTGGGAAAAGGCGGACCCTGCCGATCCGGCCCAGGTGGTCCCTCTGCTGGAGGGGCTGGAGATACACATGGGCTATGAGGACGGGGTGCAGAAGATGTATCTGGAGGGGGAGGACGTGAGCGGGGCTATCCGGCGGCACAAGGTGTCCGGGGCGGCGTCCCAGGTCTCCGCCATCCCGGAGGTGCGCTCCTTCCTGCTGGAGTTCCAGCGGAAGCTGGCCCGGGAGAGCAGCGTGGTCATGGACGGCCGGGACATCGGCACGGTGGTGCTCCCCAATGCCGACGTAAAGATTTTCCTCACCGCTGCCCCGGAGGCCCGGGCCCGGCGCCGGCTTCTGGAGCTGGAGCAGAGGGGAGAGACGGCTGACTTTGACACCATCCTCCGGGATATCAAGGAGAGGGACTACCAGGACGAACACCGCCCCATCGCCCCCCTGAAACAGGCGGCGGATGCCGTCCTGCTGGACACCACTGACTTAGATTTGGGGCAGAGCATGAGCCGCCTGCTGGCCCTGGTAAAGGAGAAGATCGGCCCGTGATGGAAGAAACAGCTGTCAAAACAGACAAGAAGCCCAAGGAGACGCCGGAGCAGCGGAAAAAGCGGATGGACTGGTTTTTCCACCTGCTGTACTGCATCGTGTGGCCCTATTTCCGGCTGATCCACCCGGTCCACGCGGTGGGCCGGGAGAACATCCCTGAGGGCCCGGCGGTGATTTGTCCCAACCACACCACCGCCGGCGACCCCTTCTATGTGGTCTTCGCCTTCGGCTACCGGTGGCCCATGCGGGCCATGGCCAAGGTGCAGATCATGCGCCTGCCCTTTATCGGCTGGATTCTGAGCAAGGCCGGCGTCTTCGGCGTGGACCGGGACACCACCGACGTGCGGGCGGTACGCACCGCCATGAAGTTTCTCAAGGAGGGCGACAAGCTGCTCATGTTCCCCGAGGGTACCCGGGTCCACGAGGGGGAGGACGTCCAGGCCAAGGTGGGGGCCGCCCTCTTTGCCACCCGGACGGGGGTGCCCCTGCTGCCGGTGTACATACAGCGGAAAAAAAAGCGGTTCCGGCGTAATACCGTGGTAATTGGGAAACCCTATTATCCGGAGTATGAGGGCCGTAAGCCCTCTAATGAGGAACTCCAGGTTATGGCACAGGACCTGATGGACCGGGTGCAGGCCCTGGGGGAGGGCGTGGGATGAAGGTCGTAGTGGCAAGGTCGGCCGGTTTCTGCTACGGTGTGCGCCGGGCGGTAGAGCTGGCCGGGGAGCAGGCCGCCCGGGGCGTGCCCTGCGTTATGCTGGGCTCCCTGATCCACAACCGGGACGTGACCCGGCGGTTGGCCGCCCAGGGGCTCCGGGTGGTGGACAGCCCGGAGGAGGTGCCTGACGGGGCGGCGGTGATTATCCGCTCCCACGGGGAGAGCCGGACCGTCCACGAGGAGTTTGCCCGGCGGGGGGTGGAGGTGCTGGACGCCACCTGCCCCAACGTGACCCACATCCATAAAATTGTAGCGGAGGCAGAAAATCGGGGCCGGCAGCCTGTGATTGTGGGAACCCCCGACCATCCCGAGGTGCTGGCCATCGCGGGATGGTGCAGGGCTCCGGTAGTGGTTTCCGGGGAAAAAGATTTGGAAAAATGGCTGGAAAGTGGGGAAAACCGCAACAATCTGCCCCTCACGTTTGTTTCCCAAACTACCTCCACCAAGAAAATTTGGGATAATTGCGTGAAAAAAGCAAAAAAACTATGTACAAACGCGGAATTTTTTGATACAATATGCGGAGCGACGTCCAAACGCCAGGAGGAGGCCCGCCAGCTGGCCGCCCAATGCGGTCTGATGGTGGTAGTGGGCGACAGGCAGAGCTCTAATACCAGGCGGCTGGCGGAGATCTGTCGGGAGTCCTGTCCCCACGTCCGTTTGATTGAACGGGCGAAGGACCTGGACCTGAGTCAACTGCCCCAAGTGGATATGGTCGGCATCACGGCGGGCGCATCGACGCCCGCGTGGATAATAAAGGAGGTCATTGACAAAATGAGCGAAGAAATCTTAGAGATGGACAAATCCTTCCAGGAGATGCTGGAGGAGTCCTTCAAAATTTTGAATAATGGAGATAAGGTTACCGGCACCGTTGTGGCCATCACGCCCACCGAAGTCCAGGTGGAGCTGGGCATCAAGTACCCTGGCTACATTGCCCTCACCGAGCTGAGCGACGACCCCACCGTAAAGGTGGAGGACATCGTGAAGGTGGGTGACGAGATCGAGTCCATCGTCATGCAGGTCAGCGACCGGGACTGCCTGGTGAAGCTGTCCAAGCGCCGCCTGGACATCAACAAGGGCTGGGAGGAGATTGAGGCCGCCCGGGAGAACGAGACCGTGGTCGAGGGCTTCGTCACCGAGGACAACAAGGGCGGCGTGGTGGTCTCCGTCAAGGGCGTGCGGGTGTTCGTCCCCGCCTCCCAGACCGGTCTGCCCCGGGAGACTCCCATGAGCGCGCTGCTCAAGCAGAAGGTCCGTCTGGTCATCACTGAGGTCAACCGCGCCCGCCGCCGGGTCGTCGGTTCCATCAGCCGCGTCACCCGCGCCGAGCGGGCCGCCGCCGCCGAGAAGGTCTGGGCCGAGATCGAGGACGGCAAGCGCTACACCGGCACCGTGAAGTCCCTCACCTCCTACGGCGCTTTCGTGGACATCGGCGGTGTGGACGGCATGGTCCACATCTCCGAGCTGTCCTGGAGCCGCATCAAGCACCCCTCCGAGGTGGTCAAGGTGGGCGACACCGTAGACGTGTACGTCATCTCCGCCGACAAGGAGAAGAAGAAGATTTCCCTGGGCATGAAGGACCACAGTCAGGACCCCTGGACCGTGTTCACCACCACCTATCAGGTGGGCGACACCGCCAACGTGCGTATCGTCAAGCTGATGACCTTCGGCGCCTTTGCCGAGGTGGTGCCTGGCGTGGACGGCCTGATTCACATCTCCCAGCTGGCGGACCACCGGGTGGAGAAGCCCGGCGACGTGGTGGCCGAGGGCGACAAGGTGGATGTGAAGATCACCGACGTGGACATGGAGAACAAGAAGATTTCCCTGTCCATCCGCGCCCTGCTGGAGCCCTCCTATGAGGAGGCCGGGGACGAGGACGCCCCTGTCGAGGAGTAATTTGATTCAAAAGGGACCCGGCCGCAAAAGCGGCCGGGTCCCCTTCATTCTGTCAAATATATACAATGTAAAAGGGAGCTTGCCCTGCATGAGGGCGGAGTTTTTGTGCTTGTTGGAGGAAAAAATGAAAATCGACAAGAAAATTTTGGAAACTTTCGGTTTTTCCCTTGCAAAAATAGGATAAAATTGTTATAATACAGATAGTTTAAACTGGATCGAACTGGAAAAGGCCGAACGTCGGATGAGAGAAAGTGAGGTAGCAGGTGTACCAGATCGGGGATAAGGTGGTTCACCCCATGTATGGGGCGGGCGTGGTGGAGAGCATTGTCCAGAAGACGGTGGACAGCGTGGTGCGGGATTATTACATCCTTCAGCTGCCCAACCGGTCCATGGTGGTGATGGTCCCCACGGAGAACTGCGAGGAGATCGGTGTGCGTCCGGTGGTGGACGAAGCGCAGGCCGACCGTGTGCTGGCCGCCATCCCCGAGATTCAGGTGGAGATGACGGCGAACTGGAACCACCGCTATCGGGAAAATATGGAGCGGATGAAAAGCGGCGACCTGTTTGAGGTGGCCCGGGTCATCAAGGGCCTGACCATCCGGGACCAGAAGCGGGGGCTGTCCACCGGGGAGCGGAAGATGCTCCACTCCGCCAGGCAGATTCTCATTTCCGAGATCGTGCTGTCCAAAAGCGTCAGCTACGAGTCGGTGGAGGAGGAGCTGAACACCGCACTGGCATGAATGCTTCAAGAATCAGGGCGGCTTTTTTGTTCCGAATGGGAATGAAAAGGCCGCCATATTTTGTATACTGAGAAAGGGAGCGGAAAGCATGAGCGGGATGTACCACTGTCCGGAATGCGGCCGGGAGCTGCGCTACAAGGGGCTGTGCTGGAGCTGCAAGGCGGAGCAGGAGCGCCGGGAGGTAATGGCCTGGACGCCGGAACAGATTCAGGAGAAGCTGAACGGTCTGATTCAGCATGTGGAACGGCTGGAGGAGAACTCTTGGGACGGGGATTTTTTGAATCTGCTGCACTGTCATGGGATTTGCTCCCCGGAGCTGGCCAGGGCCGCCCTGAAGGCGGAGATTTATGATCCGGCGGAGCTGTATTACCGCGCCCCGGAGGACGTGCGGGACGGACTGATTCAGGCTCTGCTGGAGACAAAGGACCCCAATATAGCCGGCCATCTGCTGTGCTGTCTGGCCATGCAGGGGGACAGTCGGGTTTTGGAGGTCTTCCGGGAGCTGGAGGAGCACCCCCGTCCCTGGCGGAAAAAGCTGTATGTGGACCCCTCGGTCTACGCCCATACCGGCGGCTGGACCTTCGACAAGGCGGGGAACCGGCGGCAGCTCAACTTCGACACCTGCTACCCCCTCATCAAGGGGGACCGGAGCAGAGACAAGGCCGCCCAGGTCTTCCGCCCCAGGGAGGACCGCTGTCCCCACTGCAAGGGGCGGGTGGTGGACATTCTGACCCTGGACGGCCGGGATGCGCGGCTGAACTTCCTGGGGCTGGACGGCGTGATTACCGCCACCTGCTGTCCCAACTGCGTCCCCTGGGAGGAGCCGGCCTACTCCCGCTTTACCTTGGACGGCAGGAGCGAAGCGGCATTCCCCTACTCCTACGGAGCGGGAGAGGAGGACGACGGTGACTGGGGCATGGAGGAGTATGCCGGCAACCCCTATGTCCTGGGGATGGAGCCTGTCCCCCTGTTCTACGGCGCTCACTTCGACGATTTGAGCACGGTGGGCGGCTTTGCCAACTGGATTCAGGACGCCAACTACTACCCCTGCCCCGACTGCGGGAAGACCATGAAGTACCTGGCCCAGATTCAGTGGGACAGCCTGGACTACATGGAGGGCACCCTGTACATCGAGATCTGCCCCGACTGCCAAGTGATCTCTATGCACCACCAACAGACCTGAGGAGGAGCCCATGAACGTCTACCACACCCCTCAGTATCAGAGCTTCCGCCAGGAGCACGCCTTTCTCTTTTCGGAGGACTGCCTCTGCCAGCGCCCTGGGAAGGAGCCGGAGCTCCCCCAGGGCTGGACGGTGCGCACAAGCCGTTACCAGGGGGGCCTCTACCGCGCCGCCCGGCACCAGCTGCTGGACAGCGGGGGCCAGGTGGTGTATACTTGGGACAATATCAACGACGACGGGGAGTTTTACCGGCTCCTTCCCCACGCCAACGGAAACCACTACCTGGTCTTCCGGGAGGACCTGTACGGCTACAGCGTCTTAGAGGTGGAAACCGGGCGGACGATGCACTACATTCCAGAAAAATCCTGGCCGCTGGACGGCCGGCAGGGGGAGGAGACCTTCATCTGGACCGGCGTGGCTTACGACGCGGCCACCAATCTGCTGGCCGTCTGGGGCTGCTACTGGGCCTGCCCCAACTCCATGGTTTTTCTGGACTTCTCCGACCCGCTGTCAGAGCAGGACTGCGGCTGCTGGGTGGAGATGCACGAGATTATGGACCCGGATTACGACCTCTTTGACGACATTGATATGATAAACTGGAACGTCCGGGGCTGGACGTGCTTCGAGTGTACCAGCGCCACGGACACCGGCCGGACGGAAGAACTGGTGCCCCAGGAAAAAATTCTGGACGCGGTGCGCGGGAAAAAATTGACGGATAAGGAGTGAGGGGCATGGCAGGTCTGCTGTCTCTGTTCAAAAAGAAGAAGCCCGAGGAGCCCAGGTGCTCGGCGGTAATTGTCTCCGCAGGGCTGGCCCGGCGGATGGGGGGCATCGACAAGGTGCTGGCCCCCCTGGGGGAGCTGCCCGTGCTGGTCCACACCCTCTACGCCTTTCAGGACTGCCCGGCCATCCACGAGATTGTTGTGGTGGCCCGGGAGGACCTGGTGGTGGATGTGGGCCGGCTGTGCAAAGATTTCAACCTGGACAAGGTGCGCAAGGTGATTGTGGGCGGACAGGAGCGCATTCACTCGGTCCAGGCCGGGCTGAGGGAGGTGGACCCCGAGGCCGGCCTGATTGCCATCCACGACGGGGCTCGCCCCCTGGTGACCCAGGAGATCATCCGAGACACGGTGGCCCGCGCCGCCCTCACCGGGGCAGTCGCCCCGGCCATCCCCCTCACCGACACTGTCAAGCGCACCGAGGACGGCCTGGTGGTGGAGACGGTGGACCGCTCCCAGCTGTGGGCGGTGCAGACCCCCCAGGTCTTTGAGGCCGGCCTTATCCGGGGCGCCATCCAGAAGGCCATGGAGGATGGCGAGCTGCTCACCGACGACTGCGGCGCGGTGGAGCGGCTGGGCATGCGGGTGACCCTCACCAGCGGCAGCCGGGAGAACATCAAGATTACCACTCCCCTGGACCTGATCCTGGGGGAGGCCATCCTTCAGGCCAGAGTGGAGGAGGGGGAGTGGCGATGCAGGGAGTGAGAATCGGCCACGGCTACGACGTCCACCGCCTTGTGGAGGGGCGGCAGCTGATTTTAGGCGGGGTGGATATCCCCTGGGAGCGGGGCCTGCTGGGCCACTCCGACGCCGACGTCCTCACCCACGCGGTGATGGATGCCCTGCTGGGTGCGGCGGGCCTGGGGGACATCGGACGGCACTTCCCCGACACCGACCCCGCCTACACCGGAGCGGACAGCCTGAGGCTGCTGGCCCATGTGACCGCGCTGCTGAGGGAGCGAGGGTTTACCGTGGGCAACGTGGACGCCACCGTCCTGGCTCAGCGGCCCAAGCTGGCCCCCCATATCCCGCAAATGCGGGACAACCTGGCCCGGGCCATGGGGGTGGACCCCGGGCAGGTCAATGTGAAGGCCACCACCGAGGAGGGCCTGGGCTTCACCGGTTCCGGTGAGGGTATGGTCGCCCACGCGGTGGCGCTGATTGAGAAGGCATGAGCAAAGCCCGGTGCTTACGCACCGGGCTTTTGTGTCCTGTAACCGCTTTTACTTAATCATAGAGGCGACCTCGGCGGCGAAGTCGTCCTCGGCCTTCTCGATGCCCTCACCGGTGGCGAAGCGGGTGAAGGCCTTCACGGTGATGGTGCCGCCCAACTCCTTGGCCACGGCGGCCACGTGCTTCTCCACGGAGATCTTGTTCTCCTTGACGAAGGCCTGCTGGAGTAGGCAGTTCTCCTCGAAGTACTTGCCCATCTTGCCCATAACGATGCCTTCCTTTACCTTCTCGGGCTTGGAAGCCATCTTGGGGTCGTTGGCCAGCTGAGCCAGTTGGATTTCCTTCTCCTTGTCCAGAACCTCCTGGCTCACGTCGGACTTGTCCAGATAGGTGGGGTTCATGGCGCAAATCTGCATGGCCACATCCTTGCCCAGCTCCACCACCTTATCGGCGTCGATGCCCTCCACGGCCAGATTGACCAGCACGGCCACCTTGCCGTTCATGTGGATATAGGGCACGTTGACCCCCTCAGCGTAGCGGACGAAGCGGCGGAGCTGAATGTTCTCGCCGATGGCCAGCACCTTGTCGGCGGTAACGTCGGCGATGGTGCGGTCGGTGCCGGGGTAGGTGCAGTTCTTCAGGGCCTCCACGTCGGCGGGGTCCTGGGTGGCGACGGCGGTGGCCACGTCCTTGACAAAGCCCTGGAAGACGGCGTTTTTGGCCACGAAGTCGCTCTGAGAGTTGACCTCGATGATCACACCCACGCCGTTGTCGGCCACGATGGCGAAGGACACGCCCTCGGCGGCCACCTTGCCGGCCTTCTTCACCTGAGCGGCCAGGCCCTTCTCGCGCAGCAGCTCGATGGCCTTGTCAAAGTCGCCGTCGGCCTCCACCAGGGCGTTCTTGCAGTTCATGATGCCTACACCAGTCATCTCGCGCAGCTTCTGCACGTCTTTTGCGGAAATTGCCATAATAAATTACCTCCAAATCATTGATGGGTGAATATCAGAATTGACGCAGGGCGCGACGACTCGGCGCGCCGCACGCCGTCGTTCGTCCGGGCGGCGTGCCGGGGTCGTCACGCCCTACACAAATAGCTCTTACTCAGCGGCGGCGGGAGCGGCCTCCTCAGCGGGGGCGGCGTCCTGGCCCTGCTTGCCCTCCTGGATGGCGTTGGCCATGACGGAGGAAATCAGCTTGATGGCGCGGATGGCGTCGTCGTTGCCGGGAATCACGTAGTCGATCTCGTCGGGGTCGCAGTTGGTGTCCACGATGGCCACGATGGGGATGTGGAGCTTGCGGGCCTCGTTGATGGCGTTGCGCTCCTTGCGGGGGTCCACCACAAACAGGGCGCCGGGGAGCTTGCGCATCTCGGTAACGCCGCCCAGGTACTTCTCCAGCTTGGCGATCTCGCCCATGTGCTTGATAACTTCCTTCTTGGGCAGCATGTCGAAGGTGCCGTCCTCCTGCATCTTCTTCAGCTGGGCCAGACGGTCCACGCGGCCCCGCATGGTCTTGAAGTTGGTGAGCATGCCGCCCAGCCAGCGGGCGTTCACCCAGTACATACCCACGCGGCTGGCCTCCTCGCGGATGGCCTCCTGGGCCTGCTTCTTGGTGCCCACAAAGAGCAGGGTCTCGCCCTTCTCGCCCAGGGAGCGGACGAAGTTGTAGGCCTCCTCCAGCTTCTTCACCGTCTTCTGGAGATCAATAATATAGATCCCGTTGCGCTCGGTGTAGATGTAGGTGGCCATCTTGGGGTTCCACCGGCGGGTCTGGTGGCCGAAGTGTACGCCGGCCTCCAGCAGCTGCTTCATAGATACGACTGCCATAGTTTGTTTCCTCCTGTTTTTCAGTTGATCTTCTGGGGGCATCATGTCCTCCGCCAACCCGGAACACCCGGGCACCGGGCGGAAAATCCGCACTCCCACGCATAATGCCTTGGTAGTATACCACACTTCCCCGGGGGACGCAACAGTTTTTTCCTGATTTTCTGATATTTATTCGTATTTTATGGAAAAGACGGCCTCGGCTGCCGGCTGCCCCGCTCTCCTTCACTGTAAAGCTGATTCCTTTACTTGTCAAAATTCTTCTTGACATTTACCTCCCGTGATTTTACATGGATTTTACCGGCCGCTGCTCATGAATTTAACATTTTTCTGGTAAACTACACCCGTAAATGAGAAAGGCGGGAATTGTTGATGGATATTTTTCAGGTATTGAAGCTTTTGGGCGGACTGAGTCTGTTTCTATTCGGGATGAATCTGATGGGGCAGGCTCTGGAGCGGCGGGCCGGCACCGGGCTGCGGACGCTGCTGAGCCGTCTCACCACGGGCAAGCTGGCCGGATTGCTCACCGGACTGAGCATCACCGCTGTTATCCAAAGCTCCTCTGCGGCCACGGTTATGGTAGTGGGCTTTGTTAACTCCAATCTTATGACCTTGAAGCAGGCCATCAACGTGATTATGGGGGCCAACATCGGCACGACCATCACTGCCTGGCTGCTCAGCCTGGCCGGGATTGAGAGCGGAAACCTTTTCGTGCGGCTGCTGAAGCCCTCCTCCTTCACCCCGGTGCTGGCTTTTATTGGCATCATCTGTTACATGTTCTGCAAAAGCACCAGGAAGAAGGACACAGGCGTGATTCTGCTGGGCTTCGCCACCCTGATGTTCGGCATGGAGGAGATGGCCGCCGCTGTGGCCGGGCTGGGGGACATCCCCGCCTTTCAGGAGCTCTTTCTGCTGTTCCGGAACCCCCTTCTTGGCCTGCTGGCCGGCGCCATTCTTACGGCCGTAATTCAGTCCAGCTCCGCCTCGGTGGGTATTCTACAGGCGCTGGCTGTCACAGGGCAAGTATCCTACGGCGCGGCGATCCCCATTATCATGGGGCAGAATATCGGCACCTGTGTCACCGCCATGCTCTCCTCCGTGGGGGCCAACAAAAACGCCCGGCGGGCGGCTCTGGTCCACCTCTCTTTTAATGTAATCGGCTCCGGCGTCTGGCTGGCTGTGTTCTGGCTTGTGCAGGCCGTACTCCAGCCCGCGTTTTTGGACATGCCCGCCTCCCTGTTCGGCATTGCCGCGGCCCACTCCGCATTTAACCTCCTGTGTACCGTGCTCATGCTCCCCCTGTCCGGTCTGCTGGAGCGGCTTGTCACAAGGCTGGTCCCGGACGACGCCCGGCGGGAGACCCAGGTAGAGCTGGACGAACGCCTGTTTACCACTCCCTCCATCGCGCTGGAGCAGTGCCGGGGGGTGGCGGCGGATATGGCCCATACTGCCGTGTCCGCGCTGAAAGACAGCCTGGCTCTGCTGGACCGCTATTCCGCCGAGCTGGCCGCCTCCATCCGGGAGAAGGAGGAAAAAACCGACCACTACGAGGACGCCCTGGGCACCTACCTGGTAAAGCTGAGCACCAAGCAGATCAGCGCGGGGGACCACGCGGAGGCCGCCAAGCTGTTGAAGATGATCGGCGACCTGGAGCGCATTTCGGACCACGCGGTCAACCTGGTGGAGTCGGCGGAGGAGATGCGGGAGAAGAAACTCCGGTTTACCCCCGCCGCCTCCCAGGAGCTGGCCGACCTCTCCCGCGCCGTCTCGGAGCTGCTGGACCTGACCCTGTCCGCCTTTCTGGACAACGACCTGGAGCATGCGGCGATGGTGGAGCCCCTTACCCAGGTGGTTAGCCGGCTGAAGGAGCAGCTGCGCACCAGCCACATCCTCCGCCTGCAGCAGGGGGAGTGTACCATCGACGCCGGTTTTGTCTGGTCGGACCTGCTCACCGATCTGGACCGCACATCGGGCCACTGCTCCAACATTGCCGGGTGCGTCATTGATATTGCGCAAAACAACATCAACCTCCACGCCTCCCTGCGGGAGCTGCGCAGCGACAGCGGGGAGTACCGGCGGCAGTTTCAGGCCTTTGCCAGCAAATACGCCCTGGACGGCTAGGCCGGAGCGCCGCCGGCGCTCATTTTCTCCCTACGACTTCACCACCGCGTGGAGCAGGGACCAGATGGACCAGAGGAAGCCGGCCACAAAGAGAACAGCCAGCATAGGGACCATCAATTCAATGGAGGAGACCAGCTTCTGGGGAAAAATCTGGATCAGAAGCATGGGTAGGACGCAGATGCCCCAGATGATCCAGCCTCCCTTGCCGCCGAACCGCTGAATCAGTGCCCCGGCGATCACGCCCCCGCCCACGGCCAGGGCGAAAATCAGCAGCCACCAGTACCAGTCCAGGGTGAAGGTATGGATAATCAGGGTCTTTTCCGGCAGGGGAACCAGTTCCCCTGCCATATTCTCAAAGACTTTCCCGGCAATAGGGGCGTCGTGGCCGGGAGAGACCGCAAATTCCATCACCCCGGACCTTCCCATTACCCAGCCGTTCATCCCGCACAGCCTGGCCCACATGGGGACGCAGAGGAAACGCTCCACCAGGGCCAGCAGGCCACCCAGGACCAGGGCGAAGGCGGACTCGAAGGCGCACAGCCCCAGGGTCAGGACCAGGGCCCGTTTCCGGGTCTGGCCGAAGCGCAGGGCCTGGTCAAAGCTGACCCCCACGTGGGAGATGCCCGCCACCAGGGCGGTGAAGCCGCCCACAATGGGAAACAGGGTACAGGCCACAGTGACGCTGGTGTCCGGCCGGCCAAAGTGCATGACGCACCCAACGATAATTTGAATCACCAGGAACAGGCCCCCCTCCACCGCCAGGTAGAGGGCCAGGTCGTCCAGATTCAGCTTTACAAGCTTTTGAAATATTTTCAGCATCTCGACTCACCTCACAACATAGCGCTGGATGACCTTCCAGATTAGAAATTCCCCGGCCACCGCACCGGCGGCCAGCACGGCAATCATCATCCTGGGCAGAGTGGTCCACAGCCAGCCCCACTCCGTCTCCACCAGGTAGTCCATAATCCCGGTGTCGGCGGAGAGAATCATAAACACCGTGACCCCAATCATCACAAAGACGGACAGGGTAACCAGAATGGCGCCCAGGACCTTGTTTTTCACCACGACCATCCCACTGAGGCAGCCCAGCACCATCAGCACCATGCACACCAGGGGGAAGGCCCACACCCGGCCGTCAAACAGGTCCAGCAGGGCCCATTTGTCCCGGATTTCCCAGTTGGCAAAGACGGGGAAGGCGGACATAAACAGCTGGAGCCCCCAGCACACCACCGCGTAGAAGGCCATATTGACCTGAACGGCCCAGAAGAAATCCCTCCGCCGGGCGCCCATGGACAGCCCCATGTTCAGGTTGTTGGTACACATGGCGAAGGCGTAGAGGAACAGACACAGCAGGATCATGGTGGGAAACATGGCGTAGTAGGTCTCAAAGAGGTTGCCCACACTGGGGTTATGGGGCACGCCGGTGACGTAACAGCCCGTGATCACGATGGCGGCAAAGCCGAAGACCGCCCCCAGGTTGACCCAGGAATAGCTGAGAAGAAACCGGAAGGATTTCACCATTTCGCTCCCCCCTTACTGGGCATCCCCGTGGCCGCACAGGGACACGAAGACGTTTTGCAGGTTCATGGGAGCGATGTCCACATCGGCCTCCCAGGCCGCCTCCAGCTTAACCATGTCCCCCCGGACGGCCACCGTCTTGTGCCGGCCCATCTGGTGGGTGGAGAGCACCTGGAGCCCGTTGCACACCTGGTCCACCACGTCGTCCCGGCCGGAGACATAGCGGAACTGACCAATGAGCTCCTCGGTGTCTGTGTTTTCGAGGATGCGGCCCTCGTCCAGGATGATGACCCGCTCAAAGACAGAGGCGGCCTCCTCAATGATATGGGTGGAGACGATGAAGGTGCGGTTGGTCTGGGCGAAGTCCTCCAAAAGGAGCTGGTAGAACCGCTCCCGCATGACCACGTCCAGCCCGGCGGCGGGCTCGTCCAGGATGGTGATGGGGGCCCGGCTGGCCAGGGCGATGAGGATGGTCACCATGGACATCTGGCCCTTGGACAGCTGGGAGATTTTTTTCTTGGTCTCCAGCTTGAACTCGTCCAGCAGCCGCAGCGCGTAGTCCATGTCCCAGTTGGGGTAGTAGATGGCGGCGGATTTGAGATAGTGCTTCACCTTCAGGTTGTTGGGCCCGGAAAACAGGGTGGCCTGAAGCTCCCGGGAGAAGCAGATGTCGTTGAGAGCCCTCTGATTCTCCCACACCGGCTGGCCGTTGTAGGTGACAGAGCCGCTGTTTTTGGTGTTCTGGGCGGTGAGGATGCCCAGCAGGGTGGTTTTCCCCGCCCCGTTCCTGCCGATAAGTCCGTAGATTTTCCCGGGTTCGATGGTGAGGTCCAGGTTGTGGAGGACCTCCTTGTCCTTGTAGGATTTGCACAGGCCCTCGGCCTTTAAAATTCCAGCGTTCATGTTTCGTTCTCCTCTCCAATAGCCTGTTGAATCATAGCTGTAATTTCCTCCCCGGTGAGGGCCAGGGAGGTTCCCTCCTTTACCAGCGGCTTTACATAGCCGTCGTAAAAGGAGGCCTTTCGTTTCTGCTTCACGGTGTCTCCCGCTCCTTTCGATACGAACATGCCGATGCCCCGGCGCTTGTACAAAATTCCGTCTGCCACCAGCAGGTTGATGCCCTTGGCCGCCGTGGCCGGGTTGATGTTATACCCCCGGGCCAGCTCGTTGGTGGAGGGCACCTGCTCCTCCTCCCGGTAGACCCCCCGAAGGATGTCGTCCTCCAGCATCCGGGCAATCTGCAAATAGATCAGGGACTGGTCGTTTAAGGTCCCACGCATCTTATCACCTCCGCGATTTTACTTGCTCGGTTGTTTGTTGGTTCATTACTTGTGTAACTAACCATATCACTAACACAGCTCCATGTCAAGGGGTTTTGAAAAAATTTTAAGAGGACCGCCCCGCCGGGGCAGTCCTCTGATAAACGACATATGAATTTGCAGTTAACCCATTTTGGCAATCAGCCGCTGGAAGGACTTGGGGGCCACGTCGTCCTCCACCACCACGTTGGCCTTCTTGCCCACCAGGGCGAACAGCCCCAGCAGGGAGCGGGCGTCCAGCATCACGCTGCCGGAGCTGAGCCACACCTCATAGGGGGCGTCGCAGGCCAGCTTGTTGATCTTCTCCACCTGGGCCTTATCCTTAATTTCAATTTCCTTAAACATAGCAAAGACCTCCTTGCATTTCACGTAAAACAGTTTGCGCCGCGGGCTCTCGCCGCTCCGGCGGGGCCGCGCGTTGCAGCAGCCGCTCTCCTCAGCGGCTGCCCGTATTGTAACAGGTTCAATTCCCACCGTCAAGGCCTGTTGTTGTTTAATTTATCTAAAATAGATATATCATTTTTGTGCAATACGTCAACTTGTGGGTGGGCGGCAGGACACGCCCTTTTCACTTTTTGCTCTTAAAATATAATTTGCGGCAGATAGACAATTTCAAAGCAGTATGATATGATAACAAAACTTGGTTCAACAAAAAATTACAATGTTTGGGGTGAGACAATTGTTGGTTTACCTAACTATGCTGGATTCCCCTGATGATAGACATAAATTTGAAGTTATATACAATACATACAAGCAACTCATATATTATATTGCCAATAATATATTAGGAGACTCAAAAGATTCTGAAGATGTTGTCCATGAGGCTTTTCTGAAAATAATTGATATATTTGAAAAAATTGACAATCCAACTAGTCCCCAAACACGTTCCCTAATCGTTACTATAACTGAGAATAAAGCGATTGATTTATATAGAAAACGGAAGAAAATAAATATTGTGCCATTTGAAGAAGAATACTTGGGTGTTCCAGAGCAGTCGAAAATTGACCAGATCGCAAATCAGGAAGTCATTGCAAAAGCGATTTTGTCACTGCCGGGTAGATATAGAGAAGTCCTTTTGCTAAAGTATGCACAGGGTTATTCTATGGATGAAATTGCCGTTATTCTTTCGATGACAAGAGAAAATGTAAAAAAGACTATTCAACGGGCACGAAAAAAGCTCGAAGAAATATTATCTGCCGAGGAGGTGTAGTTTTGAAATTGTCGGAACAAATGCTGTATGAGCACGCTAGGAAGGCAGAAGAATTATGGCTTAATTCCCTTCCTTCAGATGATAAAATATCAGAGCACAGGTTTTCTAATAAATTTGAGCGAAAAATGAGAAAGCTGATTCGATCTCAGCGCCGTTCCCCTGGGCTAAATCAGTTCCTTTCCGCCTCAAAGCGGATTGCGGTGATCGCCCTTGCTATACTGACCGTCAGCTTTTCTTGTTTGATGTGTGTAGAGGCCTATCGAGAGAAGTTTATTGAAGTTATCACCGAAATATTTGAGGAATTGACGCAGTTTTCGTTTTCATCCTCTCGCACTGAGAAAACGGAATTGGGGGAAATAACATTAGAATACCTTCCAGATGGTATGTTGGAAGTTTATAGAGAGTGTAATTCAAAAACCCACAATCAATCTATCTACTTTGAGGATATAGAAGGCCGGAGAATCGGTATTGACCAAGATATTATGGTAGACGGCAAGCAATCCACAATGATTCTTGATACTGAGGATGCGGACGTATCAATGATTGACTTTAATGGATATGAGGCTACGCTTATTGTGAAGGGTGAACATACAATCCTAATGTGGGAGGATGACGTCTCGGTTATACTGGTGTCGGGTGACTTTCCACCGGATGAAATAATCAGGGTAGCAAGTGGGATTCACGTTTCAGAAAAATAAATTTTGGAGATAGTGTCCCCAAATCGCCTTCTTCTTCGTTACTATATTTGTGACGAGAAAGGAGGTGATTTACTATGCCGAAAAAGGTTTTTAAAAGGTTCTCTTCTTTCGTTATTTCTTTTATTTGCATTTTTTCACTGGCCGTTCCGTGCTTAGCTGCCACAGATAACAGTGCTCGGATGACAAATATCGAGAGTGCTAAATGTACACTAACATTTGAAAACGGAAATGTTGCTGCAAGCGCCAAGGTAACTGGTGTTTCCGGAACTGAGAAATGCAAGGTTGCGCTTTATATTCAAGAACGACAGGGGAGCCGCTGGGTTACAGTTGACACTTGTACAGAAGAGGAAGATAGATTTGTTGTCTCTGCTAACAGTTCAATTAAGGCGGAGAAGGGAACAACCTATCGAGCTCAAGCCACGGTTACAGTATGGGTTAATGGCACATCCGAGAGCAAAACCGTCACTACACAGGGAGAGACTGCCTGATATTTTGTAGTCTGCATATATGCAGACCGTCGGGGGTTACCCCCGACAAGGAGGGGAAGTTCAAAGTAATTTGACTCTAATGTCCAGACCCTTAAAACCATTCATTTTTAAAGGAGGAGTATTCTATGAAAAAGGTAACCAGTCTGTTTCTGGTTCTCATCTGCTGTCTTTCTATGAGCCTCCCCGCTTTTGCGGCCGAAAACACCCCGAGCGCGGAAATGCTTCCGTATAATGGCGACGCCGAAATTAGCGTTTTCAACCGGGATGATTCCGTTTTGTTTGGCGAGGCCATATCTGATTTGGACAACGAGGGAATTGTACCTTACGATTACCCGCCCAACGCTGGTCTTACCCAGATAATTTGCTATCCTCTGGCGATTGCTGTTGATAATCCTTCTCAGGCTTTGTATTCTAGCAATATTGGAGCGATTATCACCTTCAATTCGTACAGTCAATACAACAGCCTTGATTTAACGTATGCCCAGGCCCAAAACATATACAATAAACTCTATGCGGCTTTGCACGATTATGATTCGACCAAAACGTATATAATGATTGGCTGGATCGTTGAGGCTTATCTTATGGTAAGAGCTGACAATCCGTTATATGTTCGTTGGCGTGCTGCAGAGCCAAACTTTGGTGCGGGAACTGACTACACCACAACTAATGTGACCAGCAATCTCACCACCGTTCGGCTTCCGGGTCGGTGCGAATTCCCGGAAGGCGTGGACGAAACTACTACTACCCGTTTCAAGCTGAAGGGCACTGAGGGATTGTTTTATTACAGAACCAATACAGGCACATATGGCATTCCGTTCGCTGCCAGTATGACCTTGAATTTTTAATCCAGAGGAGATCGATAATGAGTGGTACTTTTTCTATTTTAGAGCGTTATTTCCCCACACACAAATATGACTATGAAACAAAAACATTTGGTCCAAACCTGAACTTTTTTTCGGATCTAATGGCAGAACAGGCAGAACTGGCCAAGAGGGGCGGAAGTAAACTTACGCAGAAGGAAATCGAGGAATATTCTGGAAAGTGCGATATGAGCCAGATGTCCCACGAAGAAATCCAGGATTTTCTCAATTTCTTATATGACAAAGATGTCATTGACCGTCCTCCCTCCTGTGGCTGCAAGCATGAGATAATAGCTCTCAAGCCTGGTGATCTCAAGGCAGAAATCCTGGCTGAAGGAGCTGAGGCCGAAGCCAAATGGGGTGAAAACGCAGACCTTGGCCCACGTGGCGTTGTCCGCTTCCTTTGTCCTTGTTTGGATGAGATGTATGAAAAACTTCTCGCTGAACAGTCAGCAACCGAACTACTCCGAAAAACTGGCCGCATTGTATAAGAAAGGAAGTTACATTGTACATGGATGGTATTACTGTAAATGGAATGATAACTTACAACGGTAAGCCTGTCAAAGCAACATGGGAGCTTGCAAAGAGAACTGACGGGACATGGTATCGAAAGGAATTTAGTGATGTTCTTCAGAAGGCTCATGATACAAGCAAGAGTAGTACAGTACGGCCCATTGATTGTGACACATATGTACCAGAACTGATTAACCGAACCGAGTTGTCCGATCAGGAGATTGCTGAACTGGCGAGCAAATATGATATACACAATATGACACAAGACCAGTATAACGCATTTCTGGATGAACTGGTGGAGAAAGGTGCGCTGACAAAATCTGATATAATGTGGCTAGGTCGTAGTGGGCTTCAGCGCATAGATGTTGACCTTGATGTGTTATTTATGAAAGGCATGGCATCTGAGCCAATTACTATTTATAGCACAGGAGATCTTAACGGAAAACCGAAAGACTCATTGGAGGATGCGGATGGCGACGTGATTGTCTGGCTTGAATCCATGTTAGCTCAGCAAAATCAAGGGACTAACGGGGGAACAAGGGATAGTAGCGGTCAAAGAGCAGAAGCGTTAAACACTCTATACGATATTGTCAGGCGGATGTAAGCTATCTGTGGTAGCAAGTGACGGAGTATCCTAACCGGATACTCCGCCATTTACTGTTTACAGGATGTTCTCGATAGAAATGATAAATCCGAACACATTACCAATTTTGATAATGTAGTTCGGATCATCATACTTTGGTCGGAGTGTAATTATAGGACTTCAAGAAGGTCAGTCATACCAACGGTTTGCAGGTCGTCTGCAAGAGGTTTTATTTTAGTACTAAAGTCCAATGATAGGAACTGTACGGAAAGTGAAGCATAGTTACCAAGAACTAAGCCAATCTTTAAGTGTATTATTAATATCAATTGCCTGCTTATCATTTCCACCTGGAGATTTGAAGAACAAAATCTTAGTATTCTCTAAATGCTTCGATGCATATTTAGTCATCGGCGAAAAGACAAAAAGGGACCCGGATTCTAATAGGAATTCTCTGTTTTCATCAATTAAAAGGACTTTGCTTTGTCCACAAATCACATAATTATATTCAGTAGCAGTAGTATGATAGTGAGGTTGGTCCGCTGCAAATTGTTTATAATAGCTTATACCAAGTTCGTTTTTTTCATCATGTATCCATCGAAGATCTTGTGGCAGCTTTAACTCTCCGCATAAATATATGCGATGTACAGATTCTAATGCTTTTTGTATATTACTTCCGTAGATAAGCTCCATTACTTTTTCACTCCTGGTCTAAGGTTTTCCCATTCTTCAGCCCATGACTTTAGCATATCAAGCTTCGCCTCCTCACAAAGAAGCGGATTCTTTTTGATGTTTGCAAAATTGTGTACAAAAAACTGGTAGTTTTCTGGATCTTCATCCTGCCAAATGACAAAGCTTCTTCTGTCATCTTCATTATCGAGTACAGCCGAATATAAATCTACTTTAACATGATTTAATCTCCGTGCATCCCCCAAAAATTCTACATTGAAAATTCCAAATGGCATACTAGTTTTCATTACATAAAGCTGAAATAAAACGGGTGTCGATGTACTACGTTGAGCGTAAATTGTATTTGTAGAAAGATTCTTGTATAGCGTTGCTAAAGCGCTATACAAGGCACCTCCACTAGAGCCCGCTCTTAAATTTGCAATTTTCGTTTCCAAATCTTTTATATTATATTCATTTGGTTGTGTAAGTATTAATTCTACTGTAGCATTTGTTTCGCTCATAATTTTTTCTATCCCGTCAGATAAACTGATATCTTTAGTAGGAATGTGTCCTATTTCTCCAATCTCTGGATTAATTGCGAGATTGCTGGCAAAATTCATGATTCTAATGCGACGTATTTGTTTGTATAGACCATCTCTAATATGGAGTCGACTGTCAATTGAATAACAGTTATGAATTTCGCGTCGTGGTAACATTAGTACGTTTTTTTCCCCCACAACATCAGTGTGTTCTTTAACACTCGTTTCCAGCCAGTACTTTAATTTGTTCTTTAACTTATCTCGATTTTTCGAATCATATTGAAGTGTAGTTATACCCTTAAAATCTGAAATTTCATGTACTCCCGGAATAGTACATAGCACAACTGATTCTTTGCCAAGAACTCCAACAAACATTCCGGCTTCTGCTATTACATTGTCTCTTGTAATATAGCGGGTACTACCATCAGTTGAGTTTGTAATTTGATCGTCTTTATCAAAAATAAACACGCCTGCATCATATTTATGTGTTGCTTGTATTAACTCGTCAATTGTATTATGTGACAGTGTAAAGGCGATGTCATCAGCCCAACAAGTAGCACTAACACCAAGTTCATGCAAAATATTCTGTATTATATGTGCCTTATCAAGTGCGGATTCTTTAGATGAACTTCCGATAAATACTTTTTTCATTTTACTTTTCTCCTTCCTTCCACCCTCGCAACGCATGGCATATTTTGCTTTACATTTCCTCTTAGTATGATCATACTAAGTTTTTGATGTATTGTATTATATCAAAAGATTTGATATATTCAAGTTGGATTTATATTGAGATGTCTTGTGGCATATAAAAAATCATTTCCGTATGTTGAAAAATGTAAAAGTCTGTTTCCAATATTTAGTGACAAATGCTGTTAATCAATTTTGAGTGTAATTATAGGGTTTTTGCATATCCTTAACATTACAAATCCAAGTATAAGAAAAGGCCGCCGACAAAAGGCGACAGCCTTTCTGATGGTCCGAGTGTAATTATAGGATTTCAAGAAAGTCAGCTATATCAACGGTTTGCAGGCCGTCAACAAGAGGTTTTATATCCTTACTTACTTTAAAACATCAATTTTACATCGGAAACGATGTTCTTTTAACGATTCCTTATCTGGTGGAATTTGAGCTGTATCGATTTTCTGATGCTCGTATGGTTTTATATATATTTTAAACACTTCACTTTCTTGTATGTCAAGTTTGGGACTAAGTATCACACAAAATTCATCATCCAAAGAAAAGTAACCACTCTCAAATGCTTTATCATGTATAGGACACAGGCATAGACCATTAGACGTGTTACCACGTTTATCGGGATTGTCCACCCAACGTGCAATATGGGATCCGATTAAAAACCTGTGATCTGAAATGCAGCAATCCGGGAAGCAACATTTGAAATGATAGTTTTCTTTAACAGCTTTGGAAAATTGGGCCTGCCCAATACGCTGTTTAACTTGACGTAGAGTTTCGGATGTAGTGCTATTTTGACTTATCGATGCATTACTTTGCACAGTTTTGCTATCTAAAATTAATGCTAACAATTCATCATCACATTTTGAAAGATATGCCCCATTTAAGCATTGTAATTTTCCGGATTGATACGTAAAAAAGCAATTAGCCGGAGTTGCAGAATGCGTTTTAATATAATTCCTGAGTATATCTTCATGCGCTATAAAGAAGTAATTCAGCAAAATTTTCGGGTCAAGCGCCTGAAAATCTTCAAGTAGCGCGCAAAAGTAATTTGTTGCATAGCCCCACATGCCGGGCTGAGGTGGATGTTCCAATGTTTCATAGCCATCAGTGGCCGCTACAGAGTAGCCTATAAACGCTGCGGTATTTCTCTTTCCGCAAAGATGGAGAACAATATCGCCTTTTTTGACCTGTAAAATGTTATTCCAAAAGGGCCAAGAACCTCTTCGAGATCCGCGTTTGTATGCAGGAGACCAGATACATTTTTTTAATTCCCATTCACCACCACCATGGATTTTATCACGGCTCATTTCAATCCAAACCATACCCTCACCTCCACAAATCTTTTGTCTTTATTTTATCACATAAAGCAAGATTTGTCATTTGATTTTTAGAGTAAAGTACGATTAAAAAGAAACAGGTGAGTCCTATAAGAACTCACCTGTGGTCCGAGTGTAATTATAGGACTTCAAGAAAGTCAGTCATATCAATGGTTTGATAGCCGTTAGCAAGAGGTTTTATCTTATATTTCCAGTACAAACTTGCACATGGTATGAACAAAAGGAGCAAATATGATATGAGTACTTAAGTCTTGATTGTAATTGCTAAATTGGTATCGTTGTTTGTTAAATGTATCAGCTATCGAATTTAGTCCATCTTGAAAAATAGCGTCATTTAGGTTACAGGCCTTTTTGATCGATGCAATCAAAGCATTTTTCTGTGTTTGAGGCAACAGTTGAAACAGGTATGCTAAATCATGCCCCTTTCTCATATTGAAAGTCACATTTGAAGAAATTAGCAGATATTTTAATGCTAATTCACTGGCAAATGCCCCATTAACCATATATGGAACAGAAAGCAAAGGTGGAAGATTGTCACTAGGTTTACCATTGTGAAGTCCACTGCCTGCTAGTTGTTTTTCTAATTGCAAAAATACAGTGTAAAATGCCTGACATTCTTGAAGGATAATTGCTTCTTCAATGTCAATATGGCTACAGCCACAGTTTTGGCATATAGGGGAGGCAGGATCGAATTGGGAGCAGCAACCTAAATCGTGAGTTGGTATATATTCCTTTGAAGCCATAATACGCTCTCCCTAATTTTTTATTGCCTCATAGTATAACACGTTATTAGGTAATACTACAAGCTATTTTGTCATGTTAGCGCCGCCCAAGTGAGACTATGGGCGGCGTTTTCATATACAACGACGAAAAAGGAGGTTGAAAAAGTGGCAGAAGATAAAAAGCCAGGCGTCACCATTGAAGCCCCAGCCCCGGAGGAGCAGAGGCCGGAGCCTCCCGCGCTGGAAACGCCGGACGCCCCCACCCCGCCTGGGCCGGAGGTGCTGACCGTGGAGGAACAGCTCATTTTGGAGCATGAAGGGCAGGCCGCCCTTTTAGAAGTGGGCGAGGCGATCCCGGACGCCTCCGAACTTCCCGGCGTGATGATCCCGGACCCGCCCGCCCCGGAGCCGGAGGCCCAGGGGGTGATCCCCGGCATGGAGGGTCCCCCGCCCCCGGAGAACAAGGTGATCGGCCTGTCGTCGGTCCGGACGGGGGCCGGGCAGGAGCAGACGGCCCCCGCCAAGGAGGGCGGGCAGGAGTGGGAGAAGCCCCAGGAGCAGCTGGAGCCTCCCCGCCGTGGCCGCCGCCCCAAGAAACAAGGAGGCCCCGGCCCAGGGGGAGAAGCCCAAGCGCAAGGGCCGTCCGCCCAAAAGTGAGAAGCAGGCCCCCAGCGGGGGCGGTACTGGCAGGGCGGCCAAAACTCCCAGACAGGGCAAGGGGGCCAGCCAGCCCGCCCCGGCGAAAGAGGAGGCCCCGCCCCCTCCCGTGCCTGCGCCGGAGGAGCCGACCCAGCCCAAGGACGCCTCCCGTGGGGAAAAGGAGGAGATCGTCTATCTGGACCTGGACCAGCTCTACCCCTTCCAGAACCACCCGTTCGGCGTCCGGGACGATAATGAGATGAAAGGGCTTGTGTCGTCTGTGCAGGCAGGCGGCGTCCACCAGCCCGCCCTGGTGCGCCCCCGTGAGGGCGGGGGCTATGAGATCATAGCGGGCCATCGGCGGCAGCGGGCAAGCGAGCTGGCGGGCTACAAAAATATGCCCTGTATCGTCCGCAACATGACGGATGATGAAGCGGTCCTTGCCATGACGGACGACAACCTGCGCCACCGTGAAACGATCATGCCCAGCGAAAAGGCGGCGGCCCTGAAACAGCAGTACGAGGCCATCAAGCACCAGGGGACGCGGGACGACGGCGCGGACCTGGGCAAGCTGTCTCTGGACAAAGTGGGTGAGCGCAACGGCATGAGTGGAAAGACGGTGCAGCGGTACATTTATCTGAATGACCTTGTGCCGGAGCTGAAACAGTTTATGGACGGCGGAAAGCTGTCGTTCACTCCCGCCGTGGAGATTTCCCGTATCAGGCCGGAACATCAGAAGTATATCGCCGTGTCCATCGAGGGGCAGCAGTCGTCCCCCTCCAAGGCCCAGGCCAAGAAGCTGCGGGAGATGGACGAAAAGAACCAGCTCAACCCGGACGTGATCGATGCGGTGTTGAGCCAGGAGAAGAAAAAGGACGCTTAACATCCAAAAGGATACACTTCAAGAAACCGCAGAATTGCAGCACTTTTTGAGAGAGAAACAGGGAGCCAGCCCCGGCCCCCTGTTTTTTCATGTTTCCGATAACCGCACCACGCCCCGCAAAGAAATGCGAGAGCGTCAGCGGGTCGCATCAGAGCGACGCAATCCCCACGGGGGCCAGCTTTCAGCATCCCGCAGCCTATCGGCGGGGGATTGCATGGAGCGGAACCAACCTTTGACCCCGCCTTGCGCCCAGCCACCAACAACCGCCCAGCCGCCAGCCGTGGCGGGCCACCCAACCACCGAGGCCCCTACTCACTCACTTGTTCAACAACTGCTATTGGTTTACTGATGTATCTTTCTTTCCTAGTGCAAAGACTGCAATTACTATTGCGAGGATTAACACAATAATAGCCGCTACGATTCCTACTACCTTCTTATTCATTTCGTTTTCTCCCTTCTTAAAATTTATGTGGCGATTGCGAAACACGGGAAAGGCTTGAAAATCAAGCGATTC
>CATEPI010000013.1:0-74735 GCA_949525845.1 uncultured Eubacteriales bacterium | reverse complement strand
ATTGGTATCCTTTCAATGGCGAAAATTGGTATACTTTATCTTACCATTTACAACATCATTCCACACATCGGGAAAATCAAGTTAAATAAGTTGACAACTTTGGATCTCCAGCAATTCTACAACAAGGTCAAAGAGGGAGGGAGAGTACAGAGATACGAAGGGATGCAGGACCTGAGCCTGAGCAACAAGACAGTGCGCGGCCTCCATGCGATGCTGCGGCAATGCTTGGAACAGGCGGTTAAAGAGCGGCTAATCCCATATAATCCGGCTACAGGGTGCAGACTGCCGCCAAAAGAGAAAAAAGAGATGCAGGTAATTCCACCGGAGAAAATTGGCGACTATCTGAGAGCGGCGGAGGAGCACGGTGTCCTGCCAATGTTCTATCTGGAGCTGACCACCGGGTTAAGGAGAGGTGAACTTGTGGCCCTGCTCTGGAGCGACTTGAATGTAAAGGAGCAGACCTTGTCAATCTCAAAGTCCGCGGGGCGGATCAATGGCGAGGTGAAAGTCAGCCAGCCCAAGACAGCGAACTCGGTGAGAACGATATATCTGCCGAAAGAAACGGTGGACCTGCTGGTGGAGGAGCACAGAAAGCACATCTTCAACAAATATATGTTTCCCTCGCCGGTCACTGGCGGAATGTACGGCCCAGACTGCGTAGGAAGATTGCACAAAACCTTGCTGAAAAAGGCCGGAATCACAGAAAAAGTGAGATTTCATGACCTCAGACACACATTCGCGACATTAGCAATTCAGAGCGGCGTAGACGCAAAAACGGTCTCCAGCATCCTGGGACACTACTCAGCGGGGTTTACGCTGGATACCTACACCCATGTGACAGGAGATATGCAGAAAGAGGCGGCGAAGCGGGTTGGAAGTCTTATCGCCCAAGCGGTATAAAGCATAAAGGCTATACAGACAAGAACGAGGAAGCGCTGGATAAAATCGACGCTTCCTCAAAAATTTCCCGTTTGGGTCAGGTTTGGGTCAAAGAAAAATTGAGCAGAGAAAAAGCGAGGAAAAAGTTGCAAAAATCCGCTGAAATCATCAGATTCCAGCGGATTTTTGGTCCGAGTGGCGGGATTTGAACCCACGGCCTCTTGGACCCGAACCAAGCGCGATACCAAGCTTCGCCACACCCGGATTTGGTTAGCTTAGCTATTATATTTGTTTTTCCTCCGCCTGTCAAGAGGAATATTCCTGATTTCTCCGGAATAGACTGACAAAAAACGGACAGGGGAGGGGCAGCCATGTACAGCCAGGGCACACAGGCGGTCAGCCACAGAAGGAATGTTCGATATTACAGCACCTCGCCGGCCGCCCGCCGGCGGCGGGAGGCTTCCAGTCAGGAGCGGGTCCGGCTGCTTCAGCTGGCGGTCTGTCTGGCGCTGTTTCTGGCCATTTTCCTGTGGAAAGGGGTGTTTCCCCAGAAGCTGGGACAGGTGCGGGACGACCTTCTGGCCCTTATCACCACCGACCTGGACCTGCAGGGCACGTTGGCCGGGCTGGGGGAGTCTCTAGCCGGAGAGGGGACGGTGCTGTCGGAGTTCGGGACCTTCTGCCTGGAGGTCTTTGGCGCCGAGCCCCGCGAGGAGGCGCCGGAGCCCGCAGAGCCGCTCCCGCCGTTGCCCCAGGGGGCGGGGCTGCTGGAGGATGAGCTGCATTTCCTTAGCCGGAGGTCCGATGCCGCAGCCCGTATTTCCCACTATGCCGACCTGACCCGGTACGGCCTGACGGTCACCCCGGTGGAGCCCGCGCCGGAACCGGAACCGGAGCCGGAACCTGCCCCGCCAGAGGAGCCGGCCGCCGTGCCGGCGGTGGGAACGGTGATCTCGGTGTCCGACTACAGCGGAGACCCGCTGCCCAACAACTACACCATGGACCAGCTGTCCCTGGGGGAGCTGGAGACGGTTACGCCGGTGATGGGACACCTCAATTCGGAGTATGGCTACCGGGACCACCCTATCAACGGCCGCTACCAGTTCCACGGCGGGGTAGATATCGGTGGCCAGAGTGGGGACCCTATTGGGGCCTTCGCCGCGGGGACGGTGGAATACACCGGCGAGGACGACTCCTACGGACTGTACCTCCAGCTAGACCATGGAAACGGTGTAAAGTCATTTTACGCACACTGCAGCAGGATCGTTGTGACCAAGGGGCAGGTGGTTGCGCTGGGGGAAAAGGTGGCTGAGATCGGCTCCTCCGGCTCCGCGACCGGGCCCCATCTCCATTTGGAGCTGAAATATAATAAAATGCACCTGAATCCCGTCTATTATGTGGACATTTTGGAGCAATGACGGGGCAGGGCAGGGTGGAGGTGACCGGCGGCTTTCTGCTGCTGGTGGCCTGGCTGAACTATCTGGACCGCTCCTTTGTGGTGCCGCTGGCCCTGGCCGCCTGTGGCGTCCACGAGCTGGGGCATATTTTTGTCATCCGCCGGATGGGCGGAGCCATAAAGGGAATACGCCTTACAGCAGTTGGGGCGGAGCTGATCCTGTCCCGCCCCCTGGGCTATTGGCAGGAGGGGCTGTCTGCCCTGGCGGGGCCGGGGGCCAATCTGCTGCTGGCCCTGATCTGCTGCAGCGGGAAGGGGGGGCTCACCTTTGCCGGACTCAACCTGGCTTTGGCTCTGTTCAACCTGTTGCCGGTGGGGCGGCTGGACGGAGGGCGGGCCCTCCGCTGCACCCTGGCCCTGCTGGCCGGCCCGGAGCCGGCGGAACGGCTGGCCGGCTGGCTGGACGGTCTGTGTACCGTCGCAGCCCTGGGGGCCGGGCTCTTTCTGGCGGTGTTCCGGGGAAATTATACCCTGCTGCTGGTGGCAATTTGGCTGCTGGCCCTGCTTTTCCGAAATATTTCCCCATTTCCCAGAAATAAAGCTTGCCAGCGGGGCCGGAAAAAGGTACAATAATTTTTATGTTTTACGGATGAGCTGGGGGTAACATGATGAACCGTACCTTGGAATATATCCTGCCAAAAGTGCAGAAGCCGGCCCGGTATACCGGGGGAGAGTACAACGCCGTGGTCAAGGACAAGCGGGAGGTAGACGTCCGCTATGCCCTGTGCTTTCCCGATACCTACGAGATCGGCATGTCCAACCTGGGCTGCCGCATCCTCTACGGGGTGATGAACCAGCGGCCGGATGTGTGGTGTGAACGCTGCTTCGCCCCTTGGGGGGACATGGAGGAGGAGATGCGCCGGGAGGGCCTGCTCCTCTACGGCCTGGAGAGCGGCGACCCCATCGCCGACTTTGACATCATCGGCTTCTCTCTGGGCTACGAGATGGCCTATACCAACGTGCTCAACATGCTGGATCTGGCCGGGCTGGCCCTGCGCAGCGCCGACCGGACCGACTTCTCCCCGCTGATTGTGGCGGGGGGGACCTGCTGCTACAATCCCGAGCCCCTGGCCCCCTTTGTGGATTTCTTTGTCCTGGGCGAAGGGGAGGAGGTCACCCTGGAGTACATCGACCTCTACCGTCAGGCCCGGGACGAGGGCTGGTCCAAAGAGGAATTCCTGCTGGAGGCGGCCAAGATTGAGGGCATCTATGTGCCCTCCCTCTACGAGCCGGTGTACCGCCCCGGCGGCACTCTGGAATCGGTTGACATAAAGCCGGGGAGCGGGGCGCCGGAGACCATCACCAAGCGGATTGTCCAGGACTTCGACAAGGCCTATTTCCCGGTGAAGACCATTATCCCCTCCACCGAGATCGTCCACGACCGGGTGATGCTGGAGCTGTTCCGGGGCTGCATCCGGGGCTGCCGGTTCTGCCAGGCGGGCTACGCCTACCGGCCGGTGCGCTCCCGCAGCCCGGAGCTGCTGGCCCAGTATGGAAAGGCGGCCTGCGAGGACTCGGGCTATCAGGAGATGACCCTGTCCTCTCTGTCCTCCACCGACTACCCCGATCTGCTCCCCCTGTGCGACGACCTTCTGGACTACTGCGCCCCCCGGGATATCGGCCTGTCACTGCCCTCCCTGCGGGCGGACACCTTCTCCATGAGCCTGATGGAGCGTCTCCAGCGGGTGCGCCGGGGCGGACTGACTTTCGCCCCCGAGGCGGGCACCCAGCGGCTCCGGGACGCCATCAACAAGAATCTCCGGGAGGAGGACCTGCTCACGTCCTGCCGCACCGCCTTCGCCGGGGGCTGGAGCGGAGTGAAGCTCTACTTCATGCTGGGCCTGCCCACCGAGACCGACGAGGATGTGCTGGGTATCGCTGATCTGGCCCGGAAGGTCTACTTCACCTGGCGGGAATATTCCCCCAACAAGGCCCGGGGGGTGCGGATCACCGTGTCTACCTCATGGTTTGTGCCCAAGCCCCACACCGCCTTCCAGTGGGAGGCACAGATCCCCGTGGAGGAGTACCAGCGGCGGGTGAACCTGCTCCGGGACGCCCTGAGACGGGACAAGTCCATCACCTATAACTGGCATGACCCCCAGACCAGCTATCTGGAGGCCATTTTATCCCGGGGGGACCGCCGTCTGGCCGGCGTGCTGGAGTGGGTGTGGGCCCACGGGGGGAAGATGGACTCCTGGACGGAATATTTTGACTATCAGAGGTGGCTGGACGGTCTGGCCGCCTGCGGCCTGGACGGGGACTTTTACGCCCACCGGGAGCGCCCTCAGGACGAGGTCTTTCCCTGGAGCCGGCTGTCCACCGGGGTGAGTGCCGAGTTTCTATGGAGGGAGCGGGAGCTGTGCTATCAGTCGGTCACCACTCCCGACTGCCGCACCCGCTGCTCGGGCTGCGGGGCCAATAAGCTGTTGGAAGGGGGGAGGACCTGTGGCTGACCGGCTGTTGTTCACCAAAACGGGACGAGCCCGGTACATCTCTCACCTGGACCTGATGCGCACCTTCCAGCGGGCTTTTTCCCGGGCGAAGATACCCATTAAGCACACTGAGGGCTTCAATCCCCACCCCTTCGTGTCCATCGCCCTGCCCCTGTCGGTGGGGTTCTCCAGCCAGTGCGAGATTCTGGAGTTCGGCCTGCTGGAGGGGACAAGCCATGAGGAGGTGCCAGAGCGGCTCACCGCCGCCATGCCTGAGGGCATCATTGTCCACCGGTGCTATCCGGCAGAGCGGAAGCTGAAGGAATTGCGTTATGTCAACTACATCATGACCTTCGACTACCCCGAGGGCCGGCCCCAGGAGACCGAGCCCGCCATGGCTGCCCTGCTGGGCCGGGAGAGCCTGGTGGTAAAGAAGAAGTCCAACAAGGCCAAGGCTGGCTTTACGGAGGTTGACATCATCCCGCTGGTCCGCAGCTGGCGCATGGAGTGCCAGAGCGACACCATGATGGTGGACCTGGTGGTGTCCGCTCAGAACCCCGGTCTCAATCCCGACCTGATCCGGGCCGCTTTCTGTGCCGAATACCCGGAATACACCCCCGATTTTGTTACCTTCCACCGCCGGGACGTGCTGGACGGGGAGGGGAGGATGTTCCGGTAAAAGCCTCCCTCTTTGAGGGAGGTGCCCCAGTGCGCACACTGGGGCGGAGGGAGTTCGTTGCAGGGAGCTCCCTCAGTCAGCCCTTCGGGCTGCCAGCTCCCTCAGAGAGGGAGCCTTTTGAGAGGAGATATTATGTATACCTATGAGTACGAGCGCATCCATGTCTACACAGGCCGCCCCTACGAGAGAAAGGTGTCCAAATGAAAAAACTGTTTACCATGATCCGCCGGGGCAATCTGGAGGAGGTCGCGGCCATTCTGGACAAAAAACCAGACCTGATCTCCTGCCTGGCCAAGGCGCCGCCCAAGAAGGACGACGGCCAGTCGCCGCTGATGGTGGCCATCAAAAGCGACAATCTGGAGGTGGCCCACCTGCTTCTGGACCGGGGGGCGGACGTGAACTTTGCGGACGCAATCAACCCCTACGGCAACAATTTCGGCGCCCCTATCTGGTACGACGCCATCGTCCAGTGCTTCATGCGGGCGGGGCACACCGTCGGCCCCGGTCCGGAGCGAAGTAAGGGCTATTTCCTGCTCCTGCGCCGCCTGCTGGACATGGGGATGGACCCCAACCCAAAGACCTCCCACGGCCTCACCGCCTGGCAGCACGCCCTGGAGCAGTATGACGAGTTCGCTCGCAGTTCCTATCCCAGCTACTACGTGGAGGAGAGCAAGGAAGGAAACCGGAGGCTGCGGGAGATGCTCAAGGCGGTGCTGGACGAGCTTCTCAAGCACGGGGTGGACATCCACGATTTCAGGCCGCCCAATGAGGAGGGCCTGTCCTGCGTCTCGGTGATCCTGCGGAACCTGGAGGAGGGGCGGGAGCTGCTGGACGGGATGCGCGGTCTGGACCCGGATTCCGATATGTTCAAGCCCCACACTGAGACATACCGGGGAAAAGAGCGGCTGGTCACGCCCTACTACACCCCGGAGGACTACCGCCAGATGTATGAGATCAAATGGCGGGAGCTGGAACCCATTTTGCGGGCCTATTACGAGAAGAAATGATGTAGGGGCGGATATCATCCGCCCGTATGTAGGGCGTGACCACTGGGCACGCCGGTCTGTAGTAAAACGGTGCGCCGAGTCGTCGCGCCCTACAAAAAGGAGATGCAAAAAATGGAAAAACCCACCCAGCACAGTCTGACCTGGACAGTGAACGACACCATGACCGCCAAGCGCATCGGCGCGGCGGGGGCAAAGATTCTGTCCACCCCCAACATGCTGGCCCTGATGGAGGCCTGCGCCCTGGAGCTGGCCCAGGCGTATCTGGACGAGGGCGTCACCACCGTGGGCGCGGAGGCCCACATCCGCCACCTGGCCCCCACCCCCGTGGGGATGCAGGTGACCGCCACCGCCACCCTGCGGGAGGTCGAGCGGCGGAAAATGTGGTTTGACATCGAGGTCCACGACGAGAAGGGCAAGTGCGGCGAGGGCTCCCACCTGCGGATTATGGTGCCCCAGAAGGACCGGAGCCAGAGCTGAGCCCAACTCAACCGCTGGTTTGGTGACTTTTTGCCTGGGATGCGGTATCATTCCAGGCAGGAGGTGCAAAATTCCATGGACAACATCACAACCGGCAGCTTCATCAAGCAGCTGCGAAAAGAGAAGGACATGACCCAGAAGCAGCTGGCCGACCTGCTGCACATCACCGACCGGGCGGTGTCAAAGTGGGAACGCGGCGTCTGTGCCCCCGATATCTCCCTTTTGGAACCGCTGGCGGAAATTTTAGAGGTCTCCATTGTGGAGCTCATTCAAGGGGAGCGGGCCGAAGCGCCCCAGGAGGCGGAGGCCAGCGCAAAGGAGATTATCAGCTACTCTCAGAACGAAGTGAGACGCAAGGTCCGGGGGGTTCAGAAAAAGTATTTGTTGATCGTCGCCCTGGTGCTTGCCGTAGCCGCGCTCATTGGCGGCGTTCTCCTGTGGAGGAGCGGGCGGCTGTTTATTCTGGACGAGGTGGTTTCCCCTGATGGAACATGCCGCACCACGGTGTACAGCAAGCGGCTGAATGGAAGCTCTTTCTCTTTTGAGAACGAAATCTCCGTTATTACGGAACAGGAAGACGGCTTACAGTGGCGAGTCATCTACGGAGATTGTACCTATCGGGGCCTTTGGTGGTCGCCGGACAGCAGAAAGTACGTTCTGGCTCTGGACTATGATGATGAAAACCGCCTGACCCTGAGCTGGCTGGACAGAAATTCATCGAGCAATCTGAACGCCTACCTCTCTATGGGGGTGGAGACGACGGAGTTGCGCAAATACGGCTACAGCACCCCCGACGGCTGGCCGGAGATCGAATACCAGTTCTTACAGTGGGGGACGGACAGCGCCTCCATGCTGGTCTACTATGTGTTCGAGGACAGCGTGGGGGAGGACCACTCCGGATACTTTTGGTACAACTGCGAGACAGGGGCCGTCGATGGGATTTTGGAGATGGACAGCCGGTAGGAAAATTTATCCTGAAAACCTCTTGACAACGGCATGGGGGATGTGATAACATGCCCCATACAACAAAGGGGAGTAGTCGGCGCGCCTTTTCCGGCGCGTGGCGCCAGTCAACAAGCATGTGCGAGCCGCGAGCCCGCTCTGGCTGTGCCTGAAATGACCAGACCTGCGTTCCGAATTTCGGAGCGCAGGTCTTTTTTGATAGATGCCCCAAAATTGGAAAGGATAAAGAAAAAAGGAGTGCGGGAATTATGGATTTTTCATTTCTCTGGCAGGGACTGCTGTCCATCACCTGGCAGCAGCTGGTGATGTATGTCATCGGCGGGCTGCTCATCTACCTGGCCATCGAAAAGGGCTTCGAGCCCGCCCTGCTCATGCCCATGGGCTTCGGGGCCATCCTGGTAAACCTGCCCCTGTCCGGGGTGGTAAACCAGTTCAGCGCCGGAATAGGGGAGACCCCGGGCATCATACAGTGGCTCTTTGAGGTGGGTATCGAGGCCAGCGAGGCCATGCCCCTGCTGCTGTTCATCGGCATCGGAGCCATGATCGACTTCGGCCCCCTGCTGGCCAACCCCAAGCTGTTCCTGTGCGGCGCGGCCGCCCAGGCGGGTATCTTCTTGACCATCGTTATTGCCGTCCTATGTGGCTTTGACTTAAAGAATGCTGCCTCTATCGGCATCATCGGCGCGGCGGACGGCCCCACATCTATTTTGGTCTCCCAGGTACTGCACTCCGACTATAGGGGGGCCATCGCCGTGGCGGCCTACTCCTATATGGCCCTGGTGCCCATCATCCAGCCCTTCGCCATCAAGCTGGTAACCACTAAGAAGGACCGGGCCATGAAAATGCCCTACAAGCCCCAGGGTGTCACCCGGCGGATGCGGATTCTGTTCCCTATTGTGGTGACAGTGATCGCCGGTCTGGTGGCTCCCGCCTCGGTGGCGCTGGTGGGCTTCCTCATGTTCGGCAACCTGGTCCGGGAGTGCGGCGTGCTGTCCACCCTGTCCAACACCGCCCAGAACGACCTGGCCAACCTCATCACCCTGCTGCTGGGCATTACCATTTCCTTCTCCATGAAGGCGGACCAGTTTGTCCGGCCTGAGACCTTTATGATTATGGGCCTGGGTCTGGTGGCCTTCGTGCTGGATTCCGTAGTGGGCGTGCTGTTCGTCAAGGTGCTGAATATCTTCACCCCCAGCAACAAAATCAACCCCATGGTGGGCGCGGCGGGCATCTCCGCCTTCCCCATGTCCTCCCGGGTCATCGAGAAGCTGGGCCAGGAGGCCGATTCCCAGAACCATCTGCTGATGCACGCTATCGCCGCCAACGTGTCCGGACAGATCGCCTCGGTGGTGGCCGGCGGCGTGGTGCTGCAATATTTTGCCAATCTGGGCTGACAGGAGGAAAACGCAATGAATGAGAATTTAATGCAAGCCCTGGAGATGTTGGGGCAGGGGATGCTGGGTATCTTCGTGGTGCTGGGCATCATCGCTCTGCTGGTGGTGCTCATGCAGAAGCTGGGCGGAAAGAAGTGACGCAGTACCTGTAATGTAAAATAACCTTACAGCCAATCAGCCACCACATCAGACAGTCCGGCGGGTCCCACCCGGTTGTCCACCAGGAGGGCCATCAGCTCGTCAATGCGGGCGGCGCTGGTGGTAATGCCCGGAATAGAGACATCGCCGCCAGACTCCTCCGCAATTCGGACGCCATAGTTTTCACAGAAAAAACGGGGGGTCTCCTCCTGGTCAACGGTGAGAAAATAGTGGAAACGGCGGGGGTTTCCTCTCTGGTCTGCACATTGGCGGGTCGCAATTTTTATTTCCATGATATAGTGTCTCCTTTCCTGCAAGGGTTTTGACAGGCACATTATATAGTGTGTGCCCGGAAAGGAAAAGAGAAAGATATCGCAGGAAACTCGCAGGTCCGACCTTCTTCGCCCATTTTGCCTGCGAGGGATGTTATATGCTGTCGCAGGGCGGGGGTTTATAAAAAAAATTTTTCAATTCGACATTTTATTTTTGTAAACCGATATCCCTTTACAGAGTCAAAAAAACACCAAACATCCACGGGAGAATTTGGACGAATATGACAGTCTGATATGGGTCTGTAAAAAAAGAGGAGAGGCTGTAAAGAAAAAAACTTTACAGCCTCTCTTGCGGTATCACAGCTTGAAATCCTCCTCCGACAGGGCTGTGCCCGTCAGCTTGGCGGGACGGGGCGGTATCCGCTTCAACGGATCGTAGCGAAAGGAGGAGCAGTGGGAGCCGGCGGACATAACCCCTTTTCTGGGGCAGACCACTTGGTCGCGGTCCAACTCCCGCCCGTGGGCGCAGTAGGCGCACCGGGGGTCAATAGACGTCTGAAACAGCTTCATGGGGAGCACTCCCTTCCCGACATTCGTTCTGACAGCTATTATACTACAGACCGCCGCCTTTTTCCACTGTTTTTTTGTACCACCCAGACGGTCAGGGCCAGAAACGCCAGCCACACGCCCCAAGCGGCCACGGCGGAGAGGGTGAGGGCCCGGTGGAAGTCCAGGCCGGCGATGGCCTCGGTTTGCTCGGCCAGGTAGACGGAGGCCGGGCTGCTCAGGGGGACGGCCCGGAAAATCAGATGGGCCAGCAGGGCGGACAGGCCGCCGTGGAGCAGCTTTCCCGCCACATAGGTGCGCACAGACAGGCCGCTGTCCCCCAGGAAGGCCAGCACCTGGCAGTGGACGGACACCCCCGCCCAGCCCAGCATGAAGGCGGCCATGGACAGCCGCCCGGACAGGGCGCCGTCGGTGAGGGAGGACACCCCGGAGGACACCTCCACCAGTCCGGTGAGCAGCCGCTCCGCCCAGGTCTGATCCATCCCCAGGGGGGCCAGCAGGGTGGAGAGGAGGCTGCCCAGCAGCTCCAAGACGCCTGCGTGGGCCAGGATGCGCAGAAATACAGTAAAAAACAGGATGAAGGCGCAGATATTCAGGGTGGACTGCATAGCGCCGAGGACGGACTGAGTAAAGGCCTTGGGAAAGCTGGCGGTTTGGAACTGAGGACCTCCGCTGCGCCGGGTCTGGGGACCGTCGCCGGGCCTGTAGAACCGGAACAGCACCCCCACCAGCAGGGAGGCCAGCAGGTGGGCCAGGTAGAGAAGCAGGCCCACCGTCCCGCTCCCGAACACCCCGGCCCCCACCACCCCCAGGATAAAGGCGGGCCCGCTGTTGTTGCAGAAGGCCAGTATCCGCTCCGCCTCGGTGCGGGAGCACTGGCCGTTTTCGTAAATCTGGATGGCCGTCCGGGCCCCTACGGGATAGCCCCCTATGAAGCCCAGGGCCAGGGCGGTGGCGCAGTTTCCGTTTACCCGAAAGAGGGGGGCCATCACCGGCTCCAGCAGCCTGCCCAGGTACCGGGACATCCCAAGCTCCACCACCAGGGAGGACAGCACAAAAAAGGGGAACAGGGAGGGGAGAATCACGTTGCCGCAAAGGGTTACCCCGTCCCGCATGGCCTCCATGGCCTGCTCGGGCCACAGGATCAGGGCCAAGGTAGCCCAGAGAAGTCCCGCGCCCAGTAAAATGTCCCGGTACTGAGCCTTGCCTACAAGCTTCCCCATGTCCGCGCACCCCCATTCTCTTTGAGGGTATGTAGGGAGTGGAAAAAACTTGCCTGTCCCCTCAAAAAGCGGGGAGGCAGGCAAGTAGGGCAGGGGTTCTACCCCTGCCTATCCCCGTAAGGGGATAAAAAGGCAAGGGCAGAGCCCTTGCCCTACATGCGGTGGGTTTCCTATCACTGGAAGGTATAATAAGAGTGGCCGCAACACTCTATTTTTCTTGCTACTCCGAAGAAAACAATTGCAGAGTGGGAAAATTTACAGTATAATAGGCGGGTACGAAAGGGGGCGGGAGCTATGGAACAGCATGAGATCACCCAGGCGGGGCCGCTGCTGGACGACCAGGGCAACCTGCGGGAGGCGGGCTACGCCAGGCGGATGCTGCCGGTCTACGACAGAAACGACGTGAAGGGCCATACCATGCGTATCAAGGAGTGGGACTACTACCTGGTGATGAACGGCCAGTTTGCCCTGGCGCTGACCATTGCGGACAACAGCTATATGGGCCTGGACTCCATCTCCCTGCTGGATTTCTGGGAAAACACCCAGATCACAAAGAGCCCCATGCGGCTGCTGCCCATGGGCTCAACCGGGATGCCCTCCTCCTCTCTGGAGGGGGACAGCGCCTCCGGCGGCCATGGCTACTCCCTGCTGTTCCGGCGGGAGGAGGATCAGCGGCAGCTCTACGCCCACATGGAGCGCTTTGACGGCCGGGATGCACTGGACGCGCACATCGTCCTCACCCATGAGCCGGAGGAGTCCATGGTCATCTGCACCCCCTTTGACAAGCCCGGCCACTTCTATTTTAACCAAAAGATCAACTGTCTGCGGGCTTCGGGCAAGGTGACGGTGGGGGAGCGGGAGTACATGCTGGACCCCTCCGACACCTTTGCAGTGCTGGATTGGGGCCGGGGCGTATGGACCTACCACAACACCTGGTACTGGGCCTCCGCCTCCGGCCTGGTGGAGGGGGTGCCCTTCGGCTTCAACCTGGGTTACGGGTTTGGAAACACCTCCGCAGCCACGGAAAATATGCTGTTCTATAACGGAAAGGCCCACAAGCTCTCCAAGGTCCGTTTTCGCATCCCCGGCCGCCGCCGTAAGCGCCGGTATATGGAGCAGTGGGAGTTTACCAGCGACGATGGCCGGTTTGAAATGCGCTTCGACCCCGTGCTGGACCGCTCTGCCTGCACCAGCGCCGGGGTGATTAAATCGGACCAGCACCAGATTTTTGGAAGGTTTACCGGCCTGGCCATTCTAGACGACGGCACCGAAATTTTTGTCAAGGATTTTCTTGGCTTTGCCGAGGAAGTGGAGAACAAATGGTGAGCCGCTCCCTGCCCCAGCTGCGCCTGGTGGACACCCCTCGGGGGCCCCTCACCTATACCCTCACCCGGAAGCGGGTGAAAAACCTCAACCTGCGGGTGGGGGCCGGAGGGGAGATCATGGTGTCCCTGCCCCTGACCTGCTCCGTAAAGCAGGCGGACGATTTCATCCGGGAGAAAAGCGGCTGGATTTTGGACGCCACAGCCCGCCGGGAGGGGCGGCAGGCGGAGCCTCTGCCCCCGGTGTCCCGGGAGGTGTGCGCCCGGCTGCTGGGGGAGGCCCTGGCACGGATGTACCCCCTGGTGGAGCCCCTGGGGGTGGCCTTCCCGGCCCTGAAGCTGCGTCCGCTGAAAAGCCAGTGGGGCAACTGCCACTGGGCCCAGGGGTACATCACCCTGAACACCGCCCTGGCCCGGTGCCCGGAGGCGCTGCGGGACTACGTGGCACTCCACGAGCTGGTCCACTTCCTCCACCATGACCACGGGCCGGGCTTTTACGCCCGGATGGACGGCCTTATGCCCGATTGGCGGCGGCGGCGGAAGGCATTGAAGTGCTACAGCGGTGCGCTGGAGCGGGAATGAATCGGAAAGGTGTGAACACTATGGCATACCGCCCCCTGGCGGACGAGATACGGCCCACCAGTCTGGACGAGGTGGTGGGCCAGGGACATATATTAGGAAAAGATGGCCTGCTCCGGCGGATTGTGGAGGGGGGCAATGTCCCCAACCTGATTTTTTACGGCCCCTCGGGTACCGGCAAGACCACCGTGGCCAACATCATCGCCCAGAAGACCAACCGGCCCCTCCACCGGCTCAACGCCACCACCGCCTCCATCTCCGATATCAAGGATATTATGGCGGACATCGGCACCCTGCTGGCCCCGGAGGGGGTGCTGCTCTATCTGGACGAGATTCAGTACTTTAACAAGAAACAGCAGCAGTCCCTGTTGGAGTTTATGGAGGACGGGCGGATTACCCTTATCGCCTCCACCACGGAAAACCCCTTTTTCGCCGTCTTCGGGGCCGTCTTATCCCGGGCCAGCGTGTTTGAGTTTAAGCAGATCACCGCCGCGGATGTGCTCCCTGCCATCGACCGGGGGGTGGCCATCATGGAGCAGAGACTGGGCGCGGAGGTCCGGTGCGAGGATGGGGTCCGGGAGCACATCGCCTCCGCCTGCGGGGGAGACGTGCGCAAGGCCATGAACGCCATCGAGCTCCTGCTCACTGCTGCCAGGCGGGAGCAAGGGAAACTACTTGTCACCCTGGAGGACGCCCAGACTGCCGCCCAGAAGTCGGCCATGCGCTACGACCGGGAGGGGGACGCCCACTTTGACATCGCATCCGCCCTGATGAAGTCTCTCCGGGGCTCCGACCCTGACGCCGCCCTCCACTACCTGGCCCGCCTGCTGGAAGCGGGGGACCTGATTACCGCCATCCGGCGGATTTTGTGCTCCGCCAGCGAGGACATCGGCCTGGCCTACCCCATGGCGGTGCCCATCGTGAAGGCCTGCGTGGACAACGCCCTCCAGCTGGGCCTCCCGGAGGCCAAGCTGCCCCTGGCCGAAGCGGTGATCCTGCTGGCCACCGCCCCCAAGTCCAACACCGCCTGTATGGCCATCGACGCCGCTCTGTCCGACGTGCGGGCCGGGCGGACGGGGAGCATCCCCCGGGAGCTGCAAAACGTCCATGCCGACTCTGCCGGCCAGGAGCGGGCGCAGGGGTACAAGTACCCCCACAGCTTCCCCCGCCACTGGGTGGCCCAGCAATACCTGCCCGACGAGTTGGTGGGAACGCGATACTATGAATATGGCGACAACAAGACCGAACAGGCCGCAAAGCGGTACTGGGAGGAGATCAAAGGAGAGAGATAGATGACACTGGGAGAGCTGGCACATATTTGGATCATCGTCTGCCCGCTGGTATTTCTGGGCGGGCTGATCGACGCGGTGGCCGGAGGGGGCGGGCTGATTACGCTACCGGCCTACTTAATCGCGGGCCTGCCCGCCCACATGGCATCAGGCACTAACAAGTGCGGCAACGCCTTCGGCACCTTTCTGTCCACCGGGCGCTTTCTGAAGCGGGGAGATGTTCACGTTCCCAGCGCAATTGCCGGGGCAATCGGCGCCTTGGCCGGGGCCTGGGTGGGGGCGCAGCTCAACCTCATTATGCCGGAGCAGATGCTGTACTATGTCATGCTGGCGGTGGTGCCGGTGATGGCGGTTTTTCTGCTGTTGAAGCGGGATTTCGGCCAGGAGGACCGGTCTGGCGAGCTGAGCCGGGGCCAGCTGATGGCTATGGCCGCCGGCATCGGCCTAGTTATCGGCGGGTATGACGGCTTTTTCGGCCCGGGGGCGGGCACCTTTTTGATGTTGGCCTTCACCGGCCTGTGCCGGTTCGACCTGCTCACCGCCTCGGGAAACACCAAGGTGGCCAACTCGGCCAGCAACCTGGCGTCTCTGGTTACCTTTGCCATTGCGGGCAAGGTGATGTGGGCGGTGGGTATCCCAGCCGCCCTGTGCGGTATTGCCGGCAACTACTTAGGCTCCAGTCTGGCCCTGAAAGGCGGAGCCAGGGTGATCCGGCCCATGTTCTTCGTGGTGCTGACCCTGCTGCTGGCACGGCTGATCTATGGCCTGTTTGCATGAAAAAAGCCGCCTTCTGGCGGCTTTTTCTCATAACTTTGAGCTGTAGTAGTTTACCAGCAGGTCCACGCACGCACCGTAGGAGCGCAGGCCCAGCTCCTGGTCGTTGCTTTTGAGGAAGCCGTCGTAGATGTTTCCCGCCACCTCCTCCGCCGGGGACTTCAGGGCCGACCAATAGGCGTTGTTGTCGTTCCAGTCGGTGGCCAGCTCCCGGTTGAAGGTCTGCTTCGAAATGTCGCGCCAGACGTCGGGAGCGACGGAATACAGGGCATTGCACAGGTTAATCAGGCCCGAGAGGTAGCCGGAGTACTGATACACCACGTCGTCGCAGGAGGTGCAGGCGGCGATCCCCACAAAGTTGGCTTCCAGCTCGGAGGCTACCATCCGTTGGTGGGCCATCTCGTGGCCGATGGTGGAGGGCACCAGACAGGCGGGGGCGTCCACATTCACGTTGGCCTCGCCGGTGAAGGGGAAGTAGATGCCGGTAAAACCAAGAATACTTTGCAGCCGAGAGCACAGCAAGGGTTTTGCCCTTACAGGTTTTATGTCCAGCGAGGAGAACTCACGGGCGATATTTTGATAGATTTCCGGCCCCCGGCTGAAGCAGTCAGACAGAGGTTCCGCAAAATGCCCCTCGTTGTCCCGGGGCACCTGGGGGGCCAGGGCGGCGGCCTGACGGGCAAAGTATTGGGTAACGGCGGCCAGCTCCTCCACCGAGTAGGGGCCGGTCTCCAGCCCCTCCCGCTGGGCGAAGGTGGGGACATAGTAGGCGGCGTTCCACAGCCAGCACAGACCCGCCCACAGCCACAGCCAGGCCGCGCCCAGGGCGGCCAGCCGCCGCAGGAAGGGAAGGGGCGCCTGCTGCCGGACCAGCAACACCACAGCCCGCACCAGCCAGACCACACATCCGGCCAGAAACAGAGCGGTAAACGCCTCGGCCACCGAGAAGGGGAAGACAGCCCATATTCGGCCCAGAAGCTGCTCCACCGGGGCCATCACGCCAAAGACCCAGCCGTTCATCAGGGCCTGCCTGCCCCTCAGCAGTTGAAACAGGACCACCAATGCCAGCGGAATGGTTACAGCCCCCAGCAGGAGCCAGAGCTGATTCCAATTTACATACCTCTTTTTGGTCTCCATAGGGTCTCCTTTGCAGAATCGGGCGGCGGGAGGCCGCCTCTACTTTATAACAACAGGGTTGGTGGTCCACTCAAGCCCGCCGGGCCGGGGGGTGGGGAAGCAGAGGGAATATAGGTCGGTAAACCGCTCCTCTAGGGCAAAGAGGGCCTGAGCCTCCAGGGAGAAGCGGGGGATGTGGGCGGGTTTGACGGAGAAGGGGAGGGCGGCCCTTCGGTTCATCTCCCGCAGGATATCCCGCCCCCGGCAGTTGAAACCCAGCACCCGGATGTAAGGGGGAACGGCGGGGCGGTCCGCCTCCCGCAGACCCAGCAGGGCAAAGAGGGCCAGCCGGCGAACCCGGGCGTGGGCGTAGGTTCGGGTCTTGGTCAGGGCGTACAGCTCCTCCAGGCTGGCCGTCTGACGAGCGGCGCACAGCAGACGGGCGGCCAGGCCGTCGCCGCTGTCGGGGAGGGCCTCCGCCTCCGCCAGAGTCATGGAGCGCAGCCGGGCGATAAGTGCCCGTTCCAGATGCTTCATATCTGCCGCTTCGCCCTTCCAGGACAGGGGCAGGAAAGGGGAGACGCCTGTCACCTCTCCCGCCCGCAGTTTTTGCCGCAGGAGGGAGGCGGAGGGGAAACCGTCCCCCTCGGCGGGGCTGTCGTGGCCCGCGCCCCGGCGGGGAATTGTGACCGCCTCCATGTCCGGAGGCAGGAAGCGCAGGTACTCCACCCCTAGGTTGTTGTTGGGGAGGTCCAGCAGGGCGGCGGTGTCGGGACCCAGCAGAGCTTCCACCGCCTGGCGGCGGCACTGGGCGAAGGATTTTTTCGGCCCCAGCGCACGGCGCAGAGCTTGGGAGAAGCCCGGGCCGTTGAGACACTTGGCCAGCTCCCGCAGGGGTGGAATTTCGCCGCACTCGCTGCCGAAGGAGAGGACATCCACCACCCCCGTGGCCGCCAGAAGGGCTATCGCCCCCCTGGCAAAGCCCTCAGCGGAGGCGGCGGCCCACACGGTGGGCAGTTCCAGCACCAGGTCCACGCCGCCGGCCAGGGCCATCTCCGTCCGGGTCCACTTGTCGATAATTGCGCACTCCCCACGCTGGACCCAGTTGCCGCTCATAACGGCCACCACGGCGGTCTCCTCACAAAACATCCGCCGGGTCTGCTGAATGTGCCAGGCGTGTCCGGTATGGAAGGGGTTGTATTCGGCGACAATTCCGATGATTTTCAAGGGCGGCCCTCCTGCGGAAAAATATCTGGAAGAAAAACAAAAAAGTGGTTGTCCATTTTGAAAAAAAGCGTTAGAATAGGGGTATCGACCGGGTTGCCTCTATTGTAGTACATTTCCAGCCGGGAGGCAACCCAAATTTGATTTGAGAAGGAGACGATTCCCATGAATATTTTGGTAATCAACGCCGGCAGTTCCTCTTTGAAGTATCAACTGCTCAATCCCGAGACCCAGCAGGTGCTGGCCAAGGGCCTGTGCGAGCGCATCGGCATCGACGGCAAGTTCACCTACAAGCCCGAGGGCAAGCAGGCGGTGAAAGAGGCCGACGTTGCCATGCCCACCCACAACGAGGCCATCAAGGCCGTGCTGGACGCCCTGGTGGACAAGGACAACGGCGTCATCGGCTCCATGAAGGAGATTGACGCGGTGGGCCACCGGGTGGTCCACGGCGGGGAGAAGTTCGCCAAATCCGTCCTTATTACCGGCGAGGTGATGGCCGCCATCGAGGAGTGCAACCCCCTGGCCCCTCTCCACAACCCCGCCAACATCATTGGTATCAAGGCCTGTCAGGCTCTTATGCCTGACACCCCTATGGTGGCCGTGTTCGACACCGCTTTCCACCAGACCATGCCCGCCGCCGCCTATATGTACGCCCTGCCCTATGAGTACTACGAAAAGGACAAGGTCCGCCGCTACGGCTTCCACGGCACCTCTCACAAATACGTCACCCAGCGGGCCGCCGAGATGCTGGGCAAGCCCATCGAGGAGCTGAAGCTGATCTCCTGCCACCTGGGCAACGGCTCCTCCATCGCCGCTGTAGACGGCGGCAAATCCGTGGACACCTCCATGGGCTTCACCCCCCTGGCCGGCCTGCCCATGGGCACCCGCTGCGGCGACATCGACGCGGGCATCCTCCAGTACCTGATGAACAAGTACGGCATGGATATCGACAAGATGCTCAATGTGCTCAACAAGAAGTCGGGCGTGGAGGGCCTGAGCTGCGTCAGCTCCGACTTCCGCGACCTGGAGAACGCCGCCGCCGAGGGCAATGAGAAGGCCGCGCTGGCCCAGAAGAAATTTGCCTACGAGGTGCGCAAGTATGTGGGCGCTTACGCCGCCGCCATGGGCGGGGTGGACGCCGTCATCTTCACCGCCGGCGTGGGCGAGAACGACAAGGTGATCCGCGCCATGGCCTGCGAGGGTCTGGAGTTCATGGGCCTGAAGCTGGACGAGACCGCCAACGACGTCCGGGGCAAGGAGACCATTATCTCTGCCGGTGACTCCAAGGTGAAGGTGCTGCTCATCCCCACCAATGAGGAGCTGATGATCGCTATCGACACCGCTGCGCTGGCTAAGTAAAATCACGCCTGAACGCACCGGACGCCGGAAGACGTCCGGTGCATTTTAATTTGGGAGGTGGATAAATGGAATTGCGTAAGAGATGGTCCGCCCGGATGAAAAACAACATCAGCGGCGGCGGTGTTATGGCGCCGGTGTCCGATCCCTTTGACCCCACGGTTTTTTACGTATCGGACGGATGGGGCTCCCTGTATGCTTCCATGCGGCTGCGGAAACTGTCCGCGGAAACGGGGGAGGAACTGGCGAGTGTTCTGACGCGGGACAGCACAAGGTGCGTCCATATAGAGGAGGACCGGATGTTTGCGGTGCTGAACAAGCGGCTTCTGGAGCTGAACCGGAATGATCTCCGTGTGCGGCGCGCCTATAAAAAGGGCGTGCCCCAATATATGGACTACGTGAGCTTTAACGGGGCGGACAAGCTCCTGCTGATGAGCTGGAACGGCGGATTTTTGAATGTGTTCGACCTCAATACCGAGAAAACCCGAAAAAAGAAGGTGGATACCTGCTGCGGAATCTGGAAGGAGGACGAAAATTCCTTTCTCGTTCTGAACGGAGACGCGATCCTGCGCTATGACCTGGCCGGGAATGCGCTGAAAAAGCTGGCCGATACACCGCCCTGCGCCAAAGGCAGGCTGAGCCAATCCGGCCGGCTGTATCTGCTGTGCAAGGATCCGGAAAGCGCTTTGCCCAAGCTTGTGATTTATCCCTCTGCCGCTGGCGGCACCCCCCGAGAACTTATATTGGGGGAGCCGGCTCAGGATTTTGTCCTCTCCCAGGATGAGACCCAGCTGTTTTTGATTCGGGATAACGCTATATGGCTGTATTCCATCCCGGAGGAGAAAATGATATTTCACCACGAATTTGAGGGAGAATTTGTGTTTGAAGACGGCCTTCAAGTGCTCCATGAGACTATTTTTACCTACCGTTGGAGTGAGAAAGAGCTGACCTGCTGGGAAATGGTGAGGTAGACGCTATGACGGTCTGGTGTGAATTTGAGGTGTGGTCCAGTTATGACCCGCTGGATGACAATTCCGACGTGATCGTAACTTTGGAGGACGGGAGCCGCTGGGCGGCTCTCTTTACGACCTATCAAAACATAAAAACCCTCGCGGAGAAAAATCGCCGGACAGGGGAGTGCCTGTCTGGGCAGTATTTGGATATTCCACACTTGATTTTAGTAGAGGAACTATCCCGTCCCTTGATTGAGGCTGTGGTGGAAGATATTGCGCAAAACGGGACACTGGCAGCTTGCTTTGCGTGTCTGGACAGCGTTGACAAGGCAGGGAATATGCCCTATAATACCCCATAAGAAACGGTAAAGTGAGGAATATGATATGAAAAAGTGGTATGATGAGGAGTATGAATTTGAGGTTGAGGTCATCGGCTTCCTGCGCGGCGACCACACTGAGCGATACTGCCGTAACGGAGAGGAGATCGGGGACAGGTACACCTGCACCTATGGCTGTCCCATCAATGCTCAGGGCTTTGGCATCTGCTCCAAGACCATGATGATGCTCTTTCCCCTGATGGAGGCGGTCCGCAGCGGCGGCGATTTGGAGAAGGTGGGGGGAGACAGCAGGTACAGCAAGGTAATCGTCTGCCCGGACGGCTGTGTGATGTTCCGTCTCACCGCCAGGCCTCTGGGAAACGAGAACTGCTTCACCGGCAAATTTTTTGACTGATTCTTAGAGGAGGCTGGCATGGATATCCACGTCAACGATATATTAAAGATGAAGAAGCCTCACCCCTGCGGCAGCGGAGAGTGGCTGGTCCTTCGGGTTGGGATGGACTTCAAGATGCGCTGCCAGGGCTGTGGGCATGACGTCATGCTCCCCCGGAGCAAGGCGGAGAAGAACATCAAAAAGGTTTTTCGGGACGGCCAGCCGGTGGAAAACCTGTAAAGGAAAGGAGCCTTACAATATGCGCTATGACAGCGATTTGCTGTACCGGCCGCCGGGGGAGTGGAAAAGCTACCTGCTCCAGTGCACCATCGGCTGCTCCAACAACCAGTGTACCTTCTGCGGGATGTACAAGGAGAAAAAATTCCGCATCCGTCCGGTGGCGGACATCCTGGAGGACATCGACATGGCCCGGGACTACTACGGCCCGGAACTGCGCCGGGTGTTCCTCATGGACGGCGACGCCATCATCATGAAGACGGAGGAACTGCTCCAGATTCTCCGCAAGCTGTACGACTGCTTCCCCAGGCTGGAAAAGGTGACCCTTTACGCCGGACCCAGGAGCACCCTGTCCAAGACGCCGGAGGAACTGCGCACCCTGCATGAGGCCGGACTGTCCCGGGCCTACCTGGGGGTGGAGAGCGGCAGCGACCGGGTGCTCCAGTTCATCCACAAGGGCTGCTCCGCCGAGGAGATGCTGCTGGCCGGCCAGCGGCTGGTGGAGGCGGGGATCGACCTGTGGGTCACCGTCATCCTGGGGATGACCGGGGCCAACGGAGAGGGAGGCGACTGGGAGGAGCACATCCTGTCCACCGCAAAAATGATTAACGCCATGAGGCCCCGGCACCTGTCAGCCATGACCTTTGCGCCCGCCAAGGGCACCCCTCTGGGGGAGGATGTGCTGGCTGGGCGGTTTGAGGTCTGCTCCGCCGACCATGTGCTGGAGGAGTGCCGCCTGCTCATTGAGCACCTGGACGTGGCCCCCCTCCACTTCACCAGCAACCACGCCTCCAACTACCTGCCCCTGAAGGGCGGTCTGCCGGAGGACAAGGAAAAATTCCTGGACATGATCGACCAGGCCCTGGCAGGCAAAATTCGACTGCGCAAAACGCTGAACCGGGGCATTTGACCCCAAAAATCCCCCCGCCTCCCGGTCCGCTGGCTCCGGGAGGCGGTCTTTGTTTGGATACACGATTTCTGTAATTTTTTGGTAGGAACGGACGAAAGTAGAACAAAACGCAGTTATTCCTGTGAGTTTTGAACAACTTATATAAGATAGCACAGTCATTTCTAGTTAATTTTGCCCTTGCTTTGCATTTCAGAATTGGTTACAATGTGGTTACAAAAGTAACAGGGGTTGCTTTTGGTTGTCATAATTAGGGCTCTGGTTGTCATAATTTTGACACAACTACAATCCAAAAGGAGTGCAGACAATGAAGCGAAAGCTGATTTCTATTCTGCTCAGCATCTTTGCCATGCTCCTCCTGATGGGCGCTGCCGCCAATCCTGACCCGGCAGCCGCCCTCGTGCCAGAGGAGGAGAGCACCGCTTCCACCGATGCGGCGCTTGAGACTGAAGCGCAATTGCCCGACGAGAACGCAGAACAGGCAGAGGACGAAACCCCCGAGGAGAACCCCTCGGAGAACGAGGACCCCTCCCAGGTGGAGGACCCCGGAGAGGGAGAGCCCCCTGTGGTTGTGCCGGCGGGAGACCCCAGCCTGATTATCAACGGTCAGCCGGCCCCCCAGGAGCTGAACAAGGAGATGCAGAAGGGGATTACCTATGTGTCCCTGTCCGTCATGGCCCGGCAGCTGGCGCCTAACGCCCAAATCAGCTGGAACGGCTCCGCCGCCACGGTGGTGACCGATCAGCTGACCCTTACCGCCGAGGTGGGCCAGCTCTATGTGGTGGCCAACGGCCGGTATCTCTATACCCCTGAGCTGGTTCAGATCAATCATGCAAGTCAGGTCATTGTCCCCCTGCGGGTGGTGGCCAAGGCCTTTGACGCCGCAGTGGGCTACGATGCGGCCACCGGTCTGACCACCGTAACCAGTGGCTCGGGCGCTATCCTCAACGGCGAGAGCTTCTATAACCCTGACGACCTGTTCTGGCTGTCCCGGGTGATTCACCGGGAGAGCGGCAACCAGCCCATGGAGGGCAGGATGGCGGTGGGCAATGTGGTGCTCAACCGGGTGTCTGACCCTGTTTTCCCCGACACGGTAGAGGGGGTGCTGGCTCAGAAAAACCAGTTCAGCACCTACAAATCCGGGGTGTTGGCCGCCACGGAGCCCTCGGAAAACAGCACCATTGCCGCCAAGCTGGTTATGGACGGCGGCGTGGTGGAGGAGACTCAGGGCGCGCTGTTCTTCGACTCCGGCGTAAACAGCTGGGCCGCCCGGAACAAGCGGCACATCGCCACCATCGGCGGACACAAGTTCTACGGCTAAGCAGATCAGGGATGCCTTTGTGGCATCCCTGATTTCTATACAAGAAAACAGGGACGTGTAATGCGTCCCTGCTGTTCTCCCTTAGACAGTATAATGTACCTGAAGGTCCCTCAAAAACCGTGCAACATTGAACGGCCCTGTGGGTGTTCTTGCAGGCTCAAACGATGCTTGCCACCCTGTAATGCATACACGTTCTCCTGGGTCGTAGTCCAGGGGTTTCGGACGTTCGACCAGTCCCTTATCCGCCAAAAGGTCAACAATATCCTTGTACTCCTGAGAAGTCATTTCGCTCATGTCACATTTACCCGAAAACAGCTCAATTTCCTCTGCTGTAAGTTTGTTTTCTCCAGTTTTGGCCAGCTCAGACTCCTTTGCCAGGATATCCGAAAAAAAGCCCGGGATGGGAGTAACCATCAGTTTTTCTCTATCGAACCTGTAACCAGGCGCCGTGGCGTATAATGCTAAATCATAAGTGCTCAATTAAATTTTCTCCTTTCATGGTGACGGTTCTTCCTCCAGAAGACCTTTTACCGTTGTCTCTAACCAGTTTAATTCATCTTCAATGTCTGTGGGAGTCCGCTCCAGCTGGGCAGGGGGGAGGTCTTTTATCATGACCTGTTCTCCCAGGTCCAGTTTTTCCTTCCGGGGGAGATTGAGACCAATCAAAACTCCCACGCCGACAAGCAGAACGGCCAGAAGCAGAGAAGCCAGCGCGGTGCGGGGTCTGAACACCCGGACCGGCAGGGGTGGGGGAGGCGGTGTCTCCTCCTGTATTTCTCTCTCTGGGACTTTTTCCTCTGTCTGCGCCGCCGGGACTGCGGTCTCATTTTGAAGCAAGTCATCCAGCGGCACACCGTACACCTCACTCAGACTCACCAGATTGTCCAGCGTGGGGACTGCCGTTCCCACCTCCCATCTTGATACGGCCTGGCGGGAGACCTGCAGGGCCTCGGCCAGCTCCAGCTGTGTCAGTCCCTTTTCCTTCCGCAGTTGGGACAGCTTTTTCTTCAAGTCCATATATGTTCACCTCGTCCAGTGTAGGGGGAGCGCCCCCAAAAGTAAACCGCATCCCCGTTGCATTGGGGCAACCGGCGGTTGCACAGGGCTTTTTTTCTCCCATTATACCGAAATGACCGTCTAAGCACAAGCCGCACCCGCATTTGCAGGCCCAAAGGATTTTGGGCGAAGTTTTTTAAAATGGGGCTTTTCTTTTTGTATATTCATGTATATAATACTCTAGGAAGTTTATGGACCTGTATTAGGAGGCTGTACTGATGACAAGAAGCAGTGCGAGAGAGATTGCCATTCACATTATTTTCACCCTGGGCTTCGACACCCGCAGCGCCCAGGAGGTGCTGGACGCCGAACTGACCCGCGAGCGGTTCCGGGAGCTGGCGGAGGAGCTGCCCCTCTATGAACAGTTTCCCAACGAGAAGCAGGAGCGGTACATACGGGAGTTGGTCCAAGGGGTGTTCGCCCACGGGCCGGAGCTGGACGACTGCATCAGCCGCTACTCGGTGGGCTGGTCCTTTGCCCGCATCCCCCGTATGGCGGCGGCGGTGATGCGCACCGCCATGTACGAGGTTCTCTACATGCCCGACATCCCCAACGCCGCTGCCATCAACGAGGCGGTGGAGATCGCCAAGCGGTATGAGCCGGCGGACGTGGTATCCTTCGTCAACGGCATCCTGGGCACCTTCGTCCGCACGGAGTTTGAGGACACCCCGCCCCGGCCGGAGAAAAAGGCCCCGGAGGAGGAGGTGTGATGCCTGTTTTGGGGCTGGACACCAGCAATTACACCACCTCCGTTGCCCTCTTTGACGGGGAGAGGGGGGTGAATCTCGGCTGCCTGCTGGAGGTGCGTCCCGGCGAGCTGGGCCTGCGGCAGAGCGACGCCCTGTTTCAGCACGTGAAGCGCCTGCCCCAGCTGCTGGAGCAGCTGGAGATAGGGGACGTCCGGGCGGTAGGGGCCTCCACCCGTCCCAGGGCGGTAGAGGGCTCCTACATGCCCTGCTTTCTGGCGGGGGAGAGCCAGGGCCGGGGGATTGCCGCCATCCTGGGCGTCCCGTTCTATGCCCACTCCCACCAGCAGGGACACTTGGCCGCTGCCGCCTGGTCCGCCGGGCGGATGGACCTCCTCAATGCCCCCTTTCTGGCCTGGCACCTGTCGGGAGGAACCACCGAGCTGTTGCTGGTGAGACCGGAGGGGACCTCCGTCACCGCCGAAATCATCGGTGGCACCAGTGACCTGTCCGCCGGACAGCTCATCGACCGCACCGGTGTGCTGCTGGGGCTGCAATTCCCGGCGGGGAAGGCCCTGGACGGGCTGTATGCCCAAGCGGACGCCTGCTATGAGCCAAGGGTAAAGCTAAAAGACCTTACATTTTCTTTGTCCGGGATGGAGAACCAAGTGAAGTCCCTGGCAAAGGATGGCGAGAAACCGGCCAACATTGCCCGCTTCACCATCGACGCAGTTTCCAACGTGGTGTGGCGCGCCACCCAGGAGGCCCAGCGGCGCTACCCCGGCCTGCCGGTGCTGTGCTCCGGAGGAGTGGCCTCCAATTCTCGGTTGCGGTCGGGACTGACCGATATCTGTGGGGCCATTTTTGCCGAGCCCCGGTATTCCACCGACAACGCCATGGGGACGGCTGTTCTCACCTGGCGGGCGCTGAAAGCGGGGGAACGGCCATGAGAGAGGACGCCATCCTGTCCCCCAGCCAGGTGGGGCAGTATCTGAAAAATATGATGGACCGGGACCATTTGCTCTCCCGGCTGCTGGTGCGGGGAGAGCTGTCCAACTACAAGATGTACCCCTCCGGGCACCACTATTTCACCCTGAAGGACGGGGAGGGGGCCCTGCGGTGCGTTATGTTCCGCAGCGACGCCCAGTCTCTGCGCTTCCGGCCGGAGAACGGGATGCAGGTGATTGCCGCCGGCCGGGTGACCGTCTTCCCCCGGGACGGCCAGTACCAGATGTACTGCGCCCGGCTCACCCCTGAGGGGGTGGGGGATCTGGCCCTGGCCTTCGAGCAGCTGAAGGAGAAGCTGGCCCGGGAAGGGCTCTTTGACCCGGCTCACAAGAAAGATATTCCAGTATTTCCCAGGAAAATAGCCCTGATTACCTCCCCGGCCGGGGCGGCGGTGCGGGACATGATCCGCATTTTAGGAGCCCGCTGGCCTCTGGCGGAGGTGACGGTCATTCCTGTCCGCGTCCAAGGGGCGGAGGCCCCCCAGGAGATTGCCACCGCTATCCGCTGGGCGGACGCCAACCGGGTGGCCGACCTGCTGATCACCGGGCGGGGGGGCGGCTCCATGGAGGACCTGTGGGCCTTCAACGAGGAGATTGTGGCCCGGGCCATCTACAGTGTGGACACTCCCATTATTTCCGCCGTGGGCCACGAGCCCGATGTGACCATCGCCGACTTTGTGGCTGACCTGCGGGCGTCCACCCCCTCCAACGCCGCCGAGCTGGCGGTGCCCGACCAGAATGAGGTCTATGGAGCCCTTCTGGGGGTGGGGGAGCGGCTGGAGCGGGCCCTGGCCGTCCGGCTGACCCGGCACCGGCAGACGCTGGACCGCCTGACCGCCAGCCGTCCCATGACCGAGCCCGCCGCCTATTTTCGGGAGAAGCGCCTGCTGCTGGACTTCCAGAGCAGCCGCCTGGCCCATGGCTTGCGCAGCTCCGCCGCCGGACAGCGGGAGCGGCTGAGCCGGCTGTCGGCGGCGCTCCCCGGCAGTGCGGCCCGGGCCGTCACACAGCGCCGGGAGCGGCTCAACGCCCTGGCCGCCTCTCTGGACGCCCTGAGTCCCCTGAAAGTGCTGGGCCGGGGCTACGCCATCGCCCGGCGGGCGGACGGAAAGGCCGTGATTTCCACCGGCGATGTGGCGCCCGGCGACAAGCTGAACCTGACCTTATCGGACGGCAGTGTAGACTGCCGGGTACTTTAAAAAAGGAGAGTAAGCAATGGCCGCAAGAAAGAAACTGAATTTTGAGAGCTCCATGGCCCGGCTGGAGGAAATCGTCTCCCTTCTGGAGAAGGGGGACGCCCCCCTGGAGAAGGCCATGAGCCTCTTTGAGGAGGGGGCCGGGCTGCTGCGGGAGTGTACAAAGCAGCTGGACGAGGCGGAGCAGAAGGTCACGCTTCTCACCGCTGGAAAAGATGGAGAACTGAGAGAGGAGCCCTTCCCGGGTAAGGACTGACATGGAAAACCACTTTACAGATAGAATGGCCCGGGACCGGGCCCTGATTGAGGATTATCTGGCCCGCGCCTTTGACCGGGAGGTCCGCCATGCCGATTTGCAGGAGGCCATGGAGTACTCCTTGCTGGCCGGAGGCAAGCGCATCCGGCCAATCCTCACCCTGGAGACCTGCCGCCTGTGCGGCGGAGAGGCGGAGGCGGCTCTGCCCTTTGCCTGTGCGGTGGAGATGATTCACACCTACTCCCTCATTCACGACGACCTGCCCGCCATGGACAACGACCACCTGCGCCGTGGCCGGCCCACTAACCATATCGTCTATGGAGAGGCCACCGCCATCCTGGCAGGGGACGCCCTTCTCACCGCCGCCTTTAGCCAGCTAACCCGGGCCAGCCTGCCCGCTGACCGGATTGTTGCGGCGGTGGAATGTCTGTCCCATGCCGCTGGCTCCGCCGGCATGGTGGGAGGACAGGCGCTGGACATGGCTGGAGAGGGCCGCGGCCTGGAGCGCACCGAGCTGGAGCTGCTTCAGAGCCTGAAAACAGGCGCTCTCATCGCCGCTGCCGCCGAGTTGGGCTGTATCGCCGCCGGAGGGGCTCCGGAGCAGCGGGCCCGGGTACGGGCCTATGCCCAGGCCCTGGGCCGGGCCTTCCAGGTCCGGGATGACATGCTGGATGTCACCAGCTCCCAGGAGGAGCTGGGCAAGCCGGTAGGCTCCGACCAGGTGAACGAAAAAACAACCTTTGTCACCGTTCTGGGCCTGGAGGGCTGCGCCGCCCTGGTGGACCAGCTGACCCGGCAGGGGGTTGAGGCCCTCAGCGGGTTCGACGCCCCCGATTTCCACATCTGGCTGGCCCAATCCCTGGCCCAGCGGACCAAATAACCCAGTTTGGGGGGAATCGCGCTTTGACCGTACCCACAGTAACAACACAATACAAGCCTGTCCTTTCCGATTTGACCGATCCGCAGGGGGAGGAGCTGTGCGCCCGGCTGCGCCGGGAGCTGGTGGAGGACGTGTCCAGAACCGGCGGCCATCTGGCCTCCAACCTGGGGGCGGTGGAGCTGACAGTGGCCCTCCACCGGGTGTTCGACACCTCAGTGGACCGGCTGGTCTTCGATGTGGGGCACCAGTGCTACGCCCACAAGCTACTCACCGGGCGGACTCTGTCCACTCTGCGGCAGTACGGAGGGGTCGCCGGCTTCCCAAAGCCCGCCGAAAGCCCTCACGACGCATTTATCGCGGGCCACGCATCCAATTCGGTGGCGGTGGCTCTGGGCATGGCCCGAGCCCGGACCATGTTGGGGGAGGATTATAAGGTGATCGCCCTCATCGGCGACGGCGCCCTCACCGGCGGCCTGGCCTATGAGGGGCTGTCCAATGCGGGAGAGTGCGGCCGGCAGATTCTGGTCATTCTCAACGACAACGGCATGTCCATCACACCCAACGTGGGTGGGGTGGCCGAACACCTAGCCAAACAGCGATTGAAACCCCAGTACCTCACCTTTAAAAAGCACTACCGCCGCATCATGAACGCCACCGCCCCAGGCCGGGCAGTGTATCGGGTGACCCATCAGGTCAAGCAGGCCCTGAAGCAGTCCCTGCTGCCGTGCAGTATGTTTGAAAATATGGGGTTCCGCTACCTGGGCCCGGTGGACGGCCACAACCTGCCCTTTCTGACCAAAATTCTGCGGTACGCCAAGGATATCGACGAGCCGGTACTGCTCCACATCAAAACCGTAAAGGGGAAAGGCTTTCCACCTGCTGAGGCGAATCCCGACGCCTTTCACGGCGTAGCTCCCTTCGATCCGCTTACCGGCAGGCTGAAACGGGAGCCAGGAGAAAATTTTTCTGCCGTCTTTGGCCGTACCCTTACCAGGCTGGCAGGACAGGACCGGCGGGTGTGTGCCATCACCGCCGCCATGACCGGGGGGACGGGGCTGGAGAAGTTCGCCCAGCGGTTCCCTGACCGCTTTTTTGATGTAGGCATTGCGGAGGGATGCGCCGCCGCAATGGCTGCCGGCATGGCCAAGCAGGGGGCAATCCCCGTCTTTGCGGTGTATTCCACCTTTTTGCAACGGGCCTACGACATGCTCCTCCACGATGCGGCCATTGACAACCTCCATGTGGTGCTGGGGGTGGACCGGGCCGGTCTGGTGGGAGACGATGGCGAGACCCATCACGGTGTCTTCGACGCGGCCTATCTGGACTCCGTTCCCAATATGACCGTACTGGCCCCAGCCAGCTTTGCCGAGCTGGAGGTCATGCTGGAGCATGCGCTTTTCCGCCTGAAGGGCCCGGTGGCGGTGCGCTACCCCCGCGGCGGCGAGGGCCGTTATGTGGGCACCGCCGGAGAGGAGCCTGCAGCCGTTCTGCGCTCGGGAGACGACATTACCCTGGCCTCCTACGGCACGGAAATCAACGAAGTTCTGGAGGCCGCTGACCTTCTGGAGCAGCAGGGCATCCGTGCCGAGGTTGTAAAGCTAAATCAGCTTACGCCACTTGTCCCGGAAGTAATAGAGAGGTCTATCCGCAAGACAGGGGCCCTTCTGTTCGCGGAGGAGCAGACAGCCCGGGGCAGTGTGGGCCAGCGGCTGGCCGCCCGGCTGGAGGTAACCGGTCTGCCCGCCCGGGTGGCCCTGGTAAACTGTGGAGACGGCTTTGTACCCCACGGGGCAGCGGCCCTGCTGAAGCGGGATCTGTCTCTGGATGGGGCGGGGCTCTGCAAAAAAGCGATGGAGGTGTTGGGCCGTGTCCAAACGGAGACTTGACGTTGCCATTATGGAACTGGGGCTGGCGGAGAGCCGCCAGAAGGCCCAGGCCCTTATCATGGCCGGGGAGGTATATGTCAACGGCCAGAAGCAGCTGAAGGCAGGGGCCAGCCTGGGGGATGACGACACCGTTGAGGTGCGGACCAAGCACCTGCTGCGCTATGTGAGCCGGGGCGGCTTGAAGCTGGAAAAGGCCATGTCCCTGTGGCCCATCGACCTCCAGAACAAAATCTGTGCCGATATCGGCGCCTCCACCGGCGGCTTCACCGACTGTATGCTTCAAAATGGGGCGAAGCTGGTATATGCGGTGGACGTGGGCTACAATCAACTGGACTGGAAGCTGCGCATCCACCCCCAGGTAGTGTGCATGGAGCGCACCAACGCCCGGTATCTCACTGCGGAACACATCCCGGAGTCTCTGGACTTTTTCTCTGTGGACGTCTCCTTTATCTCCCTGAACCTGATCCTGCCGGCCCTGCGTCCGCTGATGGGAGAGGAAGGACAGGCGGTCTGTCTGGTAAAGCCCCAGTTTGAGGCCGGGAAGGACAAGGTGGGCAAGAAGGGGGTAGTGCGGAACCCGGCTGTCCATCTGGAGGTGCTGGAGCACTTTCTGGAGCACGCCGCCTCCGCCGGATTCACTGTAAAGGATATTACCTTTTCACCAATCAAGGGCCCTGAGGGCAACATTGAGTATCTGGGCTATCTCCAGGCCGGCACGGGTCCCGCCTGTGCGGTGGACCTGAAAACTCTGGTGGAGCAGTCCCACAACATCTGGAAGGAGGAGGGGCCGTGAAAATTGTACTCAGCTCCAACCCTTACCGGGACAAGGGGCTGCGGGTGGCACTGGAGGCCAGACGGGTGCTGGAGCACGCCGGAGCCAAGACCGTGATGTGTCTGCCCTTTCAGCCTAAAAAAGGGGACAGGCTGGACCTGCCCCGGCAGTTGGCCCTCTCCCTGTTGGACAAGGAGCTGCCCACCGCCGACCTGCTCATCTGCTTCGGCGGGGACGGTACCATCCTCCACGCTGCTCGGGACGCCACCCTCCACGGAGTGCCCATTTTGGGTGTCAATCTGGGCAGTGTGGGCTTTATGGCAGAGCTGGAGCGCAGCGAGCTGCCCCTACTGGCCCCTTTGGCCCACGGCATGTACACCATCGAAGAGCGGATGATGCTGGATGTGAAGGTGCTGCGGGGGGAGAGGCTTATCAGTCAGGACACCGCCCTCAACGATGCGGTCATTTCTAAAGGCTCCATGGCCCGGGTGGCCGAGATGGAGGTGCTGGCAGACCGTGTAAAGGTAACTGCCATTACAGGAGACGGCGTCATTGTGGCCACCCCCACCGGCTCCACCGCCTACTCCATGTCGGCGGGGGGGCCCATTGTGGAACCTACCTCCAAAAGTATCATTGTCACCCCGGTCTGTGCCCACCAGCTGGCGGCGCGGGCTATGGTGCTGGCCCCGGAGCGAGTGGTGACCGTTCAGCTTCCCAGAGGGAATAGAAAGTATTTATACTTGTCAGTGGACGGTGGAAAAGCGGTCCGCCTGACGGGGGGGGATCGGGTGGAGATTGGCTGCTCCAGGCGGGCCACGCAGCTGGTCCGTCTGGCTGACCGCAGCTTTTATCAGATCATCAACCAGAAACTGGGGGGACTGAGCCAATGAAGAACGTCCGGCAGAGTGAAATCTTAAATATCGTGCGGACCAGGGACATTGACACCCAGGAACAGCTGCTGGAGGAGCTGCGGGCCCGGGGCTTTACCACCACCCAGGCCACCATTTCCCGGGATATCAAGGAGCTGCGGCTGGTGAAGGAGCTCACCGGCTCCGGCGGCTACCGGTATGCTCTGTCCGAGCGGAAAACGGCCTCTACCTCCGACACCCGCCTGCGCAACATCTTTAAGGAGGGGGTCATCTCGGTGGATGTGGCCCAAAACATTGTGGTGGTGCGCACCATGCCCGGCCTGGCCTCCGCCGCCTGCTCCGCCCTGGACAACATGGAAATCGAAGGGGTGGTCGGAACGCTGGCCGGCGACGACACCGGCATCCTTATCATGCGGGACAACGCTCTGGCTCAGCAGTTCAGCAGCGAGGTTCACAAGCTGTTAAAATAGAGAGAACAGGAGGGGAGGCGCTATGCTCTCCTTGCTACACATTGAAAATATTGCCATTATCGAATCAGCTGATATCAGCTTTGACTGTGGCTTCAACGTGCTCACCGGCGAGACGGGCGCGGGCAAGTCCATTGTCATCGACGCCATCAGTGCCGTCCTGGGGGAGCGGACCAGCCGGGAGCTGATCCGCACCGGGGCCAAGTCGGCGCTGGTGAATGCGGTGTTTACCGGCTCACTGCCCCTGAAGTGGCTGGAGGACAACGGTTTCCCCATGGACGGGGAGGAGCTGATGCTCCAGCGGGAGATTCAGGGGGACGGCCGCAACGCCTGCCGGGTAAACGGCCGGCCGCTGACGGTGGCCCAGCTCCGGGAGCTGGGCCGGCAGATGCTGAACATCCACGGCCAGCACGACGGCCAGCAGCTGCTGGACCCGGACTGCCACCTGGGCTATCTGGACAGCTTCGGCAAGACCGCCCCTCTGCTGGAGGACTACCAGACCGCCTACCGCTCCATGGCGGAGCTGCGCAAACAGATTACCTCCCTGGAGATGGACGAGGCGGAGCGGTCCCGCCGGGTGGACACGTTGGAGTATCAGATCAAGGAGCTGGAACGGGCCGAGCTGCGCCCCGGTGAGGATGAGGAGCTGGACGCCCGGAAACAGCTGCTGCGCAGCTCCGGCAAGCTGATGGAGGCCATTCAGGAGGCCATCTATGCGCTGTCTGGCGGCGAGGAAAGCCAGGGGGCCTGCGACCTTATCAGCGAGGCGGAGGGCGCCATCCGCTCGGTTACCCGGCTGGGTCCCCAGCTGGAGGAGCTGGGGGAGAAACTCACCAGCCTGCGTTGCGCCGCCGACGACGCGGCGGAGACCGTTCGGGACTTTGCCGACGAATTTGATTTCTCACCGGAGGAGCTGGACCAGCTGGAGAGCCGGCTGGATGTGATCTACCGCCTGAAAAAGAAATACGGCCCTACCGTGGCCGACATGCTGGACTATTTGGAGAAATGCAAGGCGGAGCTGGAGCAAATCCAGGACGCCGACGACACCATCCAGAAGCTGGAAAAGGAGCTGGATAAGGCCCGAAAAGAGGCCCGGAAGCGGGGAGAGGCCCTGTCCAAGGCCCGGAAAAAGGCGGCGGACAGCCTCCAGAAGCGGGTGCAGGAGGAGCTGCGTCAGCTGGATATGCCAAAAGTGCAGTTTGTGGCCGAATTTTCCCCCAGCACCGGCCAGGACGGCATGGACGACACCGGCATGGACCAGGTGCAGTTCCTCATGTCCGCCAACCTGGGCGAGGCGCTGAAGCCCATCCAAAAGGTGGCCTCCGGCGGTGAGCTGGCCCGGATCATGCTGGCCCTGAAAAACGTGCTGGCTGAGGACGACGGTATCGGCAGCCTGGTTTTCGACGAGGTGGACACCGGCGTGTCCGGCCGGGCGGCTCAGAAGGTGGCCGAGAAGATGGCCGACGTGGCCCGGCGCAAGCAGGTGCTGTGCGTCACCCATCTGCCCCAGATCGCCGCAATGGCGGACACCCACTTCTCGGTGGAGAAGGGGGAGAAGAAGGGCCGCACCTTCACTAATGTGGAGCGGCTGGAACAGGAGGGGCGGGTGGACGAGCTGGCCCGCCTCATCGGCGGGGCCGCTGTCACCGACTCGTTGCGGGCCAGCGCCTCCGAGCTGCTGGCTCAGGCGGAGGCCTACCGGAGTCAGAAAAAATAAAGGAGAGGGACATATGTTTCGTGCGATGCGCAGAAAAAAACAGCTGCTGTCCTTGGAGGAGACTACAGCCGTGCTGAACAGGGGAACCTCCGGGGTGCTGGCCCTGTCGGGAGACGGGGGCTATCCCTATGCCGTCCCCATCAGCTACGTGTACGATGGGGAAAAGCTCTATTTTCACTGTGCAAAAAGCGGTCACAAGCTGGATGCCATCCGAAGAAATGAGAAAGCCTCCTTCTGTGTTATTGACCAGGACCAGATCGTCCCGGAGGAGTACACCACCTATTTTCGCAGTGTCATTGCCTTCGGGCGCATCCGTATTCTGAAGGATGAAACGGAGAAGCGGGCAGCTATTGAGAAGCTGGCCCTCAAATATACCCCGGACGGCAGGGCTGAGGACAGGGAGGCGGCTATTCAGCGGGAGTGGGAACCGCTGTGCATGCTGGAAATGGAAATTGACCATATCACTGGCAAAGAGGCCATTGAACTGGTCCGGGGCCGGAACTAGAACAAAATACAGGGCGCACAGCCAAGCTGTGCGCCCTGTTTCGTTCTGTTTTAGGTGGGGATGGTAAAGAAGCTCTGGAGCTGGCCATAGAGGATGAAGGCCATGCCCAGGGGGGCGATCGCACAGATGCAGACAACGAAGAAGGAGTACAGGCCCTTGCTCATCTTGTGGCCCTCCTGCTCCACCTCGTTCCGGATCAGCTTGGGACGGACCAACCAGCCAATCACAATGGACATGAGCAGAGCGCCCAAAGGCATAGCCACGCCCTCAGAGATAAAGTCCATAAAGTCCAGCCAGGAGGCGCCCAGGGGGCGGCCGGTCTCGTTGAAGGGAATCCACAGGCCGTTGGCGCCCAGGCCGTCGGCGGCCACCAGGGCGGCCTCGGCAAAGACGACCAGGCAGACGATGGTAACCAGCTTCTTCCGGTCGGGCATGTGGCCCTTCAAGGCAACACGGTCGGACAGGAAGGTGACCAGCACCTCCAGCAGAGCGATGGCAGAGGTGATGGCGGCCAGGATGACCAGCAGATAGAACAACACACCAAACAGGGGGCCGGTGGGACCCATGGCGTTGAACACGTCCTGAAGGGTGATGAACAGCAGGGCGGGGCCCGCCTTGGCGGAGTCGGGGCCGCCAAGGGCAAAGGCGGCGGGCAGAACGGCCATACCGGCCATAACCGCCACAATGGTGTCAGAGATAATGATAATCAGGGAGTTTTTCACCAGGCTCTCCTTCTTGCTCAGGTAGGAGCCGTAGGTGACGGTGATGCCCATGGCCAGGGACAGGGAGAAGAACATCTGTCCGCCGGCGGCGGAGAGCACGCCGAGGAAGCCCTTCAGGCTGGTGAGCGGGGTCAGGTCGGGGGCAAACATAAAGGACAGGCCCTCGCCGGCTCCAGGCAGGGTGACAGCCCGGGCAATCACGATAACCAGCATGATGAACAGGGCGGGCATACCGATTTTGTTAAACTTCTCGATGCCGTCCTTGATGCCGCCCCGGATGATAAGGAAGCAGATGAAGATAAAGATGAAGGTGAACGCCACAGCGCCAAACTGGTTGGAACGCACAGCGGCAAAAGAGTCGCCGCCGGACATACCGGCCGCAGCCGCTACACTAAAGGCCAGGTCGGCCATGTTCAGGGACATATACTCGATGCAGTAGGCGCCCAGCACGGTGTAGAAGCTGAGAATCAGGAAAGGGGAGAGCATGGCCAAAAAGCCCAGGAAGGTACCCATGGGACCGGCGGCCTGCTGATAGCTCACCAGAACGCTGCGGCCTGCCCGCCGACCGATAGCCAGCTCGCAGAGCATAATGCTGAAGCCCACTGTGGCGGCCAGGATCAGATAGATAACCAAAAAGGCAAACCCGCCGTTGGCTCCCATTTTATAGGGAAAGCCCCAGATGTTGCCCAGACCCACCGCGGAGCCCACGGCAGCCATGAGGAAGCCCAGGTTGCTGCCCCATTCTCCTCTGTGATGATGTTGTTCCATAATTTCCTCCTGTTTACAATTTATTCACACTGAAATGCCAGTTAAACGCCATTTTACCAGAATTATCCGTCCCCGTCAACGGTGAAAGTGATAAAATTGGGCAAAAAAAGCGGGGATTTGTGAGGAAAAAGCCGAGGAAGCGCATAAAAACCAAGTGACCATTGCACTTTTTCCAGAGTTTAGTATAATAGAATCCGTGAAAACTATACTTATTTCAGCAGAAAGGGAGCGTTCACATGGATTACGCGAAGGAAAGCCTGCGCCTGCACGGCGAATGGAAGGGCAAAATTGAGGTGGTGGCCACCGTGCCCGCCAACGACAGGGAATCCCTGTCCCTGGCCTACACCCCTGGGGTGGCCCAGCCCTGCCTGGCCATTCAGAAGGACCTTACCAGGAGCTACGAGCTCACCCGGCGGCACAACCTGGTGGCCGTCATCACCGACGGCTCCGCCGTTCTGGGTCTGGGGGATATCGGCCCCGAGGCCGGGATGCCGGTAATGGAGGGCAAGTGTGTGCTGTTCAAGACCTTCGGTGGGGTGGACGCCTTCCCCCTGTGCGTCAAAACCAAGGATGTGGACGAGTTCGTCCAGACAGTGTATAACATCTCCGGCTCCTTTGGCGGCATCAACCTGGAGGACATTGCCGCTCCCCGGTGCTTCGAGATTGAGCGGAAGCTGAAGGAGCTGTGCGATATCCCCGTCTTCCACGACGACCAGCACGGCACCGCCATCATCGCCCTGGCCGGGCTGACCAACGCCCTGCGGGTGGTGGGGAAGCGGAAGGAGGAGGTCCGGGTGGTCTTCTCCGGTGCAGGCTCCGCCGCCATCTCCATCACCAAGCTGCTGCTGATGGCCGGGTTTACCGACATTACCTTGGTGGACAAGTTCGGCGCGGTGTATGAGGGCTGCGACCAGCTCAACTGGGCCCAGCAGGAGATTGCCAGGGTGACCAATCGTGAGAAACGCCAAGGCACGCTGGCTGACGTGCTGTCGGGGGCCGACGTGTTTATCGGCGTCTCCGCGCCCAACCTGGTGACCCCGGAGATGGTGTCCACCATGAACAAAGACGCCATTGTCTTCGCCTGCGCCAACCCCACCCCGGAAATTTTCCCCGAGGACGCCAGGGCGGGCGGGGCCCGGGTGGTGGCCACCGGCCGCAGCGACTACCCCAATCAGATCAACAACGTGCTGGCCTTCCCGGGGCTGTTCCGGGGTGCGCTGGATGTCCGGGCCAGCGATATCAACGAGGAGATGAAGCTGGCCGCCGCTCAGGCTCTGGCCGGGCTCATCTCCGACGAGGAACTGCGGGACGACTACATCATCCCCCAGGCCTTTGATCCCAGGGTGGGCCCCGCCGTGGCTAAAGCGGTGGCCGAGGCCGCCCGCAGGTCCGGCGTGGCAAGGATTTAATGGAAAGGGGATACAGCGATGAAAGAAGGAACACACCTCACACTGAAGGACGGACGAGAAATCCTCTTGCAGGACGATGAGGAGATTTTGCTGTTGCTTTGCTCCGGTCATGAGACACTTTCCTCCTATCCGTTTACTTGCCCGTCGGGAGGTTATGGCGGCGGGACGCTGTTGCTGTCGCCCTCGGAGCAATACCTGATTTTTTCCTTTTTCTCGGGACAATCGGAGGAGGGCTTCAGCCTGTTCCAAATTGAGGACAGCCGCCTGGTCCCGCTGTTTGAGTCGGAGTACTTCTACGGCGAGGGGGCAAGCTACCTGTTTTCCGATGACGAAGGGGTCCTTTTTCAGTCCCTGCTGGGCGGCTTCGGCCCCTGGTACATCGAGGATGCCGGTCAAGACGAGGAGGGCGTTCCTTATTTTCAGTACGGAGAAATCAATATCCTGGACGTAAAATCCAAATCGCTCAGCAGGCACGAATTTCATGTCTATCCATCCGAAACCTGGGAGGAGGAGATAAATGGGCCCTCTGCTATCTCCAAAATCACGGGCGGCGATACACTGCACATCGCAATGCCCTGGGGAGAGGAAACGCTGACACTCCCTCTGGCGGATACCATTGTATTCAGACCGGAATCGTGAAAGGTAGTGCTGGAATGTTTCACGAAATTTGTATCTACGAGGCAAAAATTGATAAGCAGGATGAAATTGAAGCTTTAATGAAAGAGGTTTCCGCCTTCTATCATTCACAGCCCGGAGTGATTGATGTGAAGTACATCAAACGCACGCACCGGCAAGAGAGCTTTAACGCCGTCAAAGAGGGAAAACCGCCCATTCGCCTGACAAAATGGGTGGGCAAGGTCACCTACATTCTGCACTGGACCCTCGAGGACGAAGAAGCCCACGCCCGTGTTTCAAAGCTTGGTCTGGAGCTGTTTTACAAAAGATGGAATCGCTGCTTAACCACAATGCCCAAAATTTTACTGGGTGAGGATATCGTGTAACACACGTGAAAGGAGAGACTATGAGCGTATTTTTCTACGGCTGTATCACTCTGGACGGCTATCTGGCCGACAAAAACCACGGACTGTCCTGGCTCCACGAGACGGGCAGCCCGGACGAGACGGACTGCGACCGCTTCTACCAGGGGATGGACGTTGCCATCATGGGCAGGCGGACCTTTGAGGAGATCGCCCAACTGGAGAACGCCGCCAGTTTTTACCCCACCACGGAAAACTATGTCTTCACCCACGCCGACAGCCTGCTTCAGAAGGGGTTTATCCCGGTGAGGGGAGACGTCGCGGAGTTTGTGGCGGGGCTGGGACCGGATAAGAACATCTGGATCATCGGCGGAAATACCATCCTGGCCCCGCTGCTGGAGCGGGACATGGTGGACCATCTGATTGTCCAGGTCGCCCCCGTCCTGCTGGGAGAGGGGATACCGCTGTTCACTCAGAAGGAGGGGCAGATGCGGTTCCGCCTGGACGAGGTGAAGCGATACGGGCAGTTTGCGGAGCTGATTTACAGCCGAAACAATCCAAAGGGTTGATAGATTGTGTATATGTATTTCAAAAATTTAGAGGAACTAAAAGCATGTTGTCCAATGGAAAGCGGAATCTGGAATAAAGAAATCTTGAAGGGATACATAATATACAGCTGTGTCCGTGGTTTTGAACAGTATATTGACGAGTTCATGGCGGAATATCAAAACGATGATAGTTTAGCTGAGCTTTTATTCGATTTTCTGCTGAATGAGGACTATGACGGTTCAGACTGCCAGATCGGCGCCGCGATATATATTTCCAGAATGGACAGGGAACTGTTGAGACGGAAAAAGGAACTGCTGTTGCAGGCGCAGAAAAATGAGGTCTATTGGAAGCGGCCGTTTCAGGATGACACATCTTTGGATTGGCTGGATTGAACAAAAATTAAGGAAAGCTGCCGAATGTAGGGCAAGGGCTCTGCCCTTGCCTTATTATATCCCCTTATGGGGATAGGCAGGGGTAGAACCCCTGCCCTACATGATGTACCAGCGAATATTTCCAGAGGCATTCCGGATTTTGAGATGGGCTTGTCTAAAATAGGGCTTGTCCCTGTGGTTATGATTGAATTATCCGGGGGAATATGGTAATATATTTAATCGGAAGAAAATTATGGAAGGAGGACGTTCTATGTCCACCATGTCTGAATATTTGGAGAGCCTGCGGGGCAAGTCCATCGCCGTAATCGGTATGGGCGTGAGCAATACCCCGCTGATTCGTATGCTCCTGCGGGCGGAGCTGAAGGTGACGGTTTGCGATAAGTCCCCCCGGGAGCGCGTGGAGGAGCAGGCCTCTGAGCTGGAGAGCCTGGGGGCCAAGCTGCGGCTGGGCCCCGACTACCTGGCTAAAATACACCGGGCTGACGTCATTTTCCGCACTCCCGGCCTCAGTCCCAACACACCGGAGCTGCAAAAGGCGTTGGAGGGGGGGAGTATCCTCACCTCTGAGATGGAGCTGTTTTTCCGGCTGTGCCCCTGCCGGATCATCGGTGTGACGGGCAGCGACGGCAAGACCACCACCACCACCCTTATCAGCGAGTTTTTAAAGGAGGCGGGTCTCAACGTCTATCTGGGGGGCAATATTGGCCGGCCCCTGCTGCCTGATGTGGACGGCATGACCGCAGAGGACGTGGCGGTGGTGGAGCTGTCCTCCTTCCAGCTGATGAGCATGGATCGCAGCCCCAATGTGGCGGTGTTTACCAATCTGTCCCCCAACCATTTGGACTACCACCACACCATGGAGGAGTACACAAGCGCCAAGTTGAATATCTTCTGCCATCAGAAGCCGGAGGACCGGGCCATTTTCAACTACGACAATGACATTACCCGGTCCCTGGCCAAGACCGCTGTCGGACAGGCGATGCTGTTTAGCCGCAAGCAGAAGCTGGAGGAGGGGGTGTACCTCCGGGACGGCGCTATCTGGCTGACCAACCGCATGGGCAGCCGGGAGGTTTTGCCGCTGATCGACATTCAGATTCCCGGCGTGCACAACATTGAAAACTACATGGCCGCTATTGCCGCGGTGGACGGCATTGTACCCGACAAGTGTGTTCGGGCGGTGGCCCAGCGGTTTACCGGGGTGGAGCACCGCATCGAGCTGGTGCGGGAGCTGGACGGGGTCCGCTACTACAACGACTCCATCGGCACCAGCCCCACCCGCACCATGGCCTGCCTGGATTCTTTCGATCAGAAGCTGATTCTAATTGCCGGAGGGTATGACAAGGGTGTACCCTTTACACAGCTTGGGGTGGAGATCGTTCGCCAGGTTAAGGCCCTGATTCTCACCGGCGACACCGCTCCCGCCATCAAGAAGGCAGTGGAAGAGGCTGAGGGCTATATAGAAAGCGGCCTACAACTCATTGAGACCGAGGACCTGGCCACCGCCGTGTCCGCCGCCCGGGAGATTGCCCGGGAGGGGGATGTGGTGGTGCTGTCCCCAGCCTGCGCCGCTTTCGACCGGTTCAAAAACTTTATGGAACGGGGCAAGGTGTTTAAGCAGCTGGTAAATGATTTATAATTGAAACAGAAGGACTGACAAATGAAATGCTTTTACAGATAAATGACCGCGTCAAAGCCATGGGCGACCAGGCCCAGGGCCAGTTGGCCGAGGAATTTGCCCGCATCGACGCCATCGCCCAGGAGAATACCGCCCGGGTGCTGGCCGCCTTTCAGAAGCACCGGGTGGCAGACGGCTATTTTGCCGGTACCACCGGCTACGGCTACGACGACCTGGGCCGGGACAAGCTGGACGAAATTTATGCTGACCTCTTTGGTACGGAGGCTGCTCTGGTGCGCATCCAGTTCGTCAACGGCACCCATGCCATTGCCTGCGCTCTGTTTGGAGCCCTGAAAAGCGGTGATGTGCTGTTGTCCGCCGTGGGCGCGCCCTACGACACCCTGCTGGGGGTAGTGGGGGCGGTGGACAAGGGCCCCGGCTCCCTGAAGGACTACGGCGTGGAGTATAGGCAAGTAGAATTCCTTGACAACAAGCCCGACCTGGACGGGATGGCCAGAGCCGCCGCAGACCCCCGGGTGAAGGCGGTACTCATCCAGCGCTCCAAGGGTTACTCCACCCGTGCGTCCCTGTCGGTGGAGGAGATTGGGGAGATGTGCCGCGTGATTAAGGAGGCCAACCCCAGTGCCGCCATTCTGGTGGACAACTGCTATGGCGAGTTTGTGGAGACCGTCGAGCCTACCCATGTGGGGGCCGATCTGGTGGTAGGCTCCCTCATCAAAAACCCTGGCGGCGGACTGGCCCCCACCGGAGGCTACATCGCCGGGCGGCGGGACCTGGTGGAGGGGGCCGCCATGAGGCTTACCGTCCCCGGCATCGGCGGGGAGTGCGGGTGTACGCTGGGGCAGAACCGTCTGCTCTATCAGGGCCTGTTCCTGGCTCCGCACACGGTGGCCCAGGCGGTGAAAACCGCCGTCTTTGCCGCCAAGCTGATGGAGCTGCTGGGCTACGAGACCCAACCCCACTCCTCAGCGGTCCGTCACGACATCATCCAGATGATTCACATGAAGGAACCGGAAGCCCTGAAAAAGTTCTGTAAGGGCATCCAGTTCGGCGCGCCGGTGGACTCCTACGTCACCCCGGAGCCCTGGGACATGCCGGGGTATGACTGCCAGGTCATCATGGCCGCTGGGGCCTTCATCCAGGGGGCGTCCATTGAGCTGTCCGCCGACGCCCCCATGCGGGAGCCCTACACCGTCTACCTCCAGGGGGGACTCACCTTTGAGTCTGGCCGGCTGGGCGTCCTGCTGGCGGTCCAGGAACTGCTGGGCGGCAGCTCTTAAGTTCCTCGGAAGGAGGTCAGAATGAATCGTAAAGATATCATAAAATATTTCTATGAAGTTGTCGTTTCCCAAAATATGCTTGATGAACTTTTCAAATACGTTTCGGAGGATTGTGTGCTGAGAACCGGGGAAAAAGAAATTTTTATGGGGATAGATGGAATGAAACGACATCTTTTGGCATTGAGAGAAACTTATCCCGACTACACCATGAAAATTATTCGTCAATATACAGCAGATGATTATGTTATTTCAGAATTTGTCATGAGGGGAACACACAAAGGGAATTTTGCTGGAATAACACCTACGAATCAAGTTTTGGAGGTTACAGGAGTAGATATTGACAAAGTGATAGATGGAAGAATCGTTGAGCATGGCGGCGCTGCGAATACTTTTGAGACCTTTTTTGAGCACCATTTAATTAAACCTGTATAGGCCAAGCCCACTCTGGAATATCCTGACCCATAGGGGGTGAGGGTAATGCGTCCATGGCGGCGGGAGCTGGTGCGGTATCTGCGGCGTCCGGTACGCCGCCGGCAGGCGGCTTGGACGGGCCCCGGCCCTGAGCTGAAAATTCCTCCGGTGTTGATTACCCTGGCGGTGGCCCTGGTGGTGGCGGCATCGGTGATTGCCCTGCTGGAGAACAAGCTGCGCCCGGTAGTGGCGGAGATTGCCGCCGCCCAGGCGCAAAATAACATGACCGCTGTGGTAGAAAATGCCGTTACCGCCGACCTGGCCGCCCGTCAAGTGAGCTACGTCGATTTTGTCACCATCCAGCGGGACGAAGGGGGCGCCATCACCGCCCTGACCACCGACATGGCACGGATGAATCTGCTCCGGTCGGAGCTCACCGCCGCTGTCCTGGAGGCCCTGGAGGGGGTGGACGTGTCCGATGTCCAAGTTCCCCTGGGCAGCCTCTTTGACCTGGAGCCCCTGTGGGCCAAGGGTCCGGCGCTGAAAGCCAAAGCTATGACGGTAGGCACGGTGCGGGCGGAGTTCGACAGCCAGTTTACCTCCGCCGGGGTAAATCAGACCCTCCACCGCATCTGGCTGGAGGTGGACGTCCCCATGACCCTGCTGCTCCCCGGCGGGGAGGTGGAGGCCAGCCTCCACACCCGGCTGTGCGTGGCTGAGACGGTAATCGTAGGGAAGGTGCCGGACACCTATCTGCAACTGGGACAGCAATGAACAAAGGAGAGAAAGCGCATGTTGGAAGTGGCGCAGGACGTGTGGAGATATGTGACGCAGATGATCCCGCTGGGTTTGAGCGCCCTGGTAATTCTGATGCTCCTGCGTCCCATGCGAAAAAAGCGGCTGAGCCAGTTGAATCTGGTCAGCTCCGCCTGGCGGGAGACCGCACTGGTCCTGTTTGTGGTGTTTTGCGCCGGGCTTGCGGCACTGACCCTGTTTCCCGCCAATATCTGGTCCTATGTCATTTCCTTCGGCCAAGGATGGAATGATGGGGTTTCGTTTTTCAGCTTCTATCCCAGCTGGGAGGAGACTGCGTCGCAGTTTGCGTACCTGCCCAACATGCTTACGCCCTTTGAGGAGATATCCCGGGCGCTGAACCGGCGGAGCTACTGGCTGCTGTTCATGCTGCTGGGCAATATCATCATGTTTATGCCCCTGGGCTTCTTCCCGGCCCTGCTGTGGCGGAGGTGGAAGTGGTGGAAGTCTCTGCTGGCGGGCTTCTGCACCTCCGTTTCCATCGAGTTTATCCAGTTTTTCATCGGCCGCAGCACCGACATCGACGACGTGATCCTGAATACCACTGGAGCCTTGGTGGGCTTCTGGATTTTCTGTCTGCTGCGGCTGCTGTTACCAACAAGGTTCACTGAAAAGTTTCAATGTCAGCCCAAAGGAGGGTATTATTGTGGATGATTTTGCAGAGATTCAGGGGCTCCGCCGGGAACTGACCCAGGCGGGCTATGAGTACTATGTGCTGGACAAGCCCACCATGTCCGACTTCGACTACGACCACAAGCTCCGCCGCCTGGAGGAGCTGGAGGCGGCCCATCCGGAGACCGTCACCCCCGACTCGCCCACCCGGCGGGTGGGTGGCCAGCCCCTGGACGCCTTCACCCAGGTACGCCACCAGGTGCCTCTGGAGTCCCTTCAGGATGTGTTCGATTTTCAGGAGCTGGAGGCCTTCGACCAGCGGGTGAAGGGAGTTGTCCCCGAAGCGGAGTATGTGGTGGAGCCCAAGGTGGACGGCCTGTCAGTGGCTCTGGAGTATGAGGACGGCCTCTTTGTCCGCGGAGCCACCCGGGGCGACGGCCAAGTGGGGGAGGACGTCACTGAAAACCTGCGCACTGTCCGGTCCATCCCCCTGAAAATTTCCGACGCCCCGCCCCGGCTTATCGTCCGGGGAGAGGTGTATATGCCCAAAAAAGTGTTCCACGCCCTGAACGAGGAGCGCGAGCGCAGGGGAGAGGCCCTGTTTGCCAATCCCCGCAACGCCGCCGCCGGCTCTCTGCGCCAGCTGGACCCCAAGGTGGCCGCCTCCCGCAGGCTGGATATCGCGGTGTTTAATATCCAGTGGCCCCAAGAGGAGTTTTCCACCCACCTGGAAACGCTGGACTACCTGCGGAACAAGGGGTTTAAAGTGATACCACATTACAGCTGTGCCCAGGTATCTCAGGCTACGGAGCGCATTACCGAAATTGGGGAAACCAGAGAGACTTTCCCCTTTGATATTGACGGCGCAGTTGTAAAGGTAAATAACCTGTCACAGCGTGCGGCGCTTGGCTCTACAGCCAAGTTTCCACGCTGGGCCGCCGCCTACAAGTACCCCCCGGAGGTCAAGCCGGCCCAAGTGGTGGATATCGTGATCCAGGTGGGGCGCACCGGGGTGCTCACCCCCAAGGCGGTGCTCACTCCCGTCCGGCTGGCGGGCACTACCGTCACCAACGCAACCCTCCACAATCAGGATTTTATTTCGGAAAAGGACATTCGCATCGGAGACACCGTTCTGGTGCGCAAGGCGGGGGAGATCATCCCCGAGGTGCTGTCGGTGGTGGAGGACAAGCGTCCGGAGGGGACGCAGCCCTGGTTTTTACCCAAAACCTGCCCGGTGTGCGGGGCCCCGGTGGAACGGGACGAGGACGGGGCCCACACCCGCTGTACCGGAGCGGAGTGCCCCGCCCAGCTGCTGCGCAACCTGGCCCACTTTGCCAGCCGGGACGCCATGGACATCGAGGGCTTGGGTATCGCCGTGGTGGAAAATCTGGTCAATGCCCAGCTGGTTAAAACTCCGGGGGACCTGTATTTCTTAAAGGAGGAGGATGTGGCCCAGCTGGAGCGGATGGGCAAGCGCTCCGCCAAAAAGCTGCTGGCCGCCCTGGAAAAGTCCAAGGAGCAGGACCTGTCCCGGCTGATTTACGCCTTTGGCATCCGTCAGGTGGGGCAGAAGGCGGGCAAAATTCTGGCGGCCCGGTTCCAGACGCTGGAAAACCTGCAAAATGCCACGCTGGAAGAGCTCACCGCTGTGGACGACATTGGAGAGATCACCGCCCGGAGTATTCTGGACTGGATGGCCAGCCCCCAGAGCCGGCACCTGATCGACCGGCTGCGGGAGGCCGGCGTGAACATGACGGCGGCGGAGCAGGGGAGCGACCGGCGGTTTGAAGGCATGACCTTTGTCCTCACCGGCACGCTGGAGAAATTCACCCGGGACGAGGCCAGCGAGATGATCGAGGCCCGGGGGGGCAAGTCCTCCGGCTCGGTGTCCAAAAAAACCACCTACGTGGTGGCAGGGGAGGCGGCCGGCTCCAAGCTGCGGAAGGCCCAGGAGCTGGGAATACCCGTCCTCACAGAGGAAGAATTTTTAGCGCTGCTGAAATAATAGAGAAAAGGGGAGAGGCCGGGTGAAAAAAGGATATCTCTATATTGCCGTGGCAGTGGTGATGTTTACCTCCTTCGAGGTGGTGCTGAAATTCATCGCCGGACAGATCAACCCGGTCCAGCTGACGTTGTGCCGGTTTGCCATCGGCTTTGTGTTTCTGCTGCCAATGGCCCTGCACAATCTGAAAAAGCGGGGGAAGCGGCTGGACGGCAAGTCCATGGCCTATTTCGCCCTGCTGGGCCTTATCGGCATCGCCCTCTGTATGCCCATCTTACAGATGGCGGTGAGCTATACCGGCTCCTCGGTGTCGGCGCTGATGTTCAGCTGTAACCCGGTATTTGTGGCGTTTCTGGCCTTTTTCCTGTTAAAAGAGCCCATTAAGCCCCGCCATATTGCCGCCCTGACCCTGGAAATCATCGGCACAGTGGTGATTATCAGCCCCTGGAACACCAGGGTGAACATGACCGGCGCCGCCCTGGCCCTGCTGTCCACCCTGCTGTTTTCCCTGTACGGGGTGATGGGCAAGCGGAAGGTGGCGGAGTTCGGCGGGGCGGTGGTCACATGCTTCGGCTTCCTGTTCGGCAGCCTGATTGTGCTGGCCTTTATTCTGCTCTCCCACATCCCGATGGTAGCCCAGTTGTTTCAGGATGTTGGCCTAGAGAGCTTCGCCAACATCCCCGTCTTTGCGGGCTACACCCTGCAAAATCTACCCTATGTCCTCTTTGTATCCATGGGGGTGGCGGGAATCGGCTTCTGCGCCTACTTCCTGGCCATGGAGTACCAGCCGGCCAGCGTGGTGTCGTTGGTTTACTTTTTCAAGCCCGCCCTGTCTCCCATTTTAGGCTGGGCTGTCCACGGGGAGGAGATTACCCAAAACATGCTCCTCGGTATCATTCTCATTGTGGTCGGCTCCCTGTGCGCCATCATTCCGGGGATTCTGGAGAGCAGACAGGAAAAATCATAATTTCCTCTTGACTTAAAGGGCACTTCATATGATATAGTTCTACCACATTTACTTAGAAGGAGAGGCAATCATGGAAAAAGCAAAGGTTTATTTTACCGATTTCCACACAGAGGCCTTTGGCGACGGCCTGCCCACCAAACTGAAAAAGCTGATGAAGAAGGCGGGAATCGCTGACCTGGACCTGGACGGCAAGTTTGTGGCCATTAAGATGCACTTCGGCGAGCTGGGCAACATCAGCTATCTGCGGCCCAACTACGCCCGTGCGGTGGTGGATGTGGTCAAGGAGCTGGGGGGCAGGCCCTTCCTCACTGACTGCAACACCATGTACCCCGGCAGCCGGAAGAATGCCCTGGAGCATCTGGAGTGCGCCTGGCAGAACGGCTTTACCCCTCTGACCGTGGGCTGTCCCATCCTCATTGGCGACGGCTTGAAGGGTACTGACGACGTGGAGGTCCCCGTGGTGGGGGGCGAATATGTGGAGAAGGCCAAAATCGGCCGGGCCATCATGGACGCCGACGTATTCATCAGCCTGACCCACTTCAAGGGCCACGAGATGACCGGCTTTGGCGGCACCATCAAGAACATCGGCATGGGCTGCGGCTCCCGGGCGGGGAAAAAGGAGCAGCACGCCAGCGGAAAGCCCAAAATCAGCCAGAAGCGGTGCCGGGGCTGTATGCGCTGCCAGAGAGAGTGCGCCAACAGCGGACTGGTCTTTGACGAGCAGACCCGGAAGATGCGCGTGGACGACGCCCACTGTGTGGGCTGCGGCCGCTGTCTGGGAGCCTGCAACTTCGATGCCATCTACTTCACCAACGACAACGCCCAGGCGGCCCTCAACTGCCGCATGGCGGAGTACACCAAGGCGGTGGTGGACGGCCGGCCCCAGTTCCACATCTCTCTGATTGTGGATGTGTCCCCCAACTGCGACTGCCACGGGGAGAACGATGTGCCCATCCTGCCCAACATCGGCATGTTCGTCTCCACCGACCCCCTGGCTCTGGACCAGGCCTGCGTAGATGCCTGCCTGGCCGCCCAGCCCATGCCCGGCAGTCAGCTGGCTAAGCACCTGGCCGACCCGGCGTTCCACGACCACCACGACCACTTCATCAACTCCACCCCGGAGTCGGAGTGGCGCAGCTGCCTGGAGCACGCCGAGAAGATTGGCCTGGGCTCCCGGGAGTATGAGTTAATTGAGATGTAAAGGGGTGTCCCTCCGATGGAATCGTTAGAGGAGAAGGTAAAGCAGGCCCTTGCCCAATGCGGCTGGAACGGTTCCAAGCGCCAGGAGGGCATCGAAGCCCTGGAGCAGCTGGACCTGTTCGGTTTCTATCTGTTTCCAGCTGCCCGCATCTTTGTGGAACAGTTCGGCGGAATGCAGATGAAGGGAGCGTTCCTTCCGCCCCGGTCAGATGTGAAAAAAGAGATGACCCTAATTGGATGGCGAACACCGGCCAACGAGCTTGCATATTGTGAACCCTGGTTTCTCCCGACTGTGGAAGTGATCCAGCTCCAGCGGGATGAGCTGCTGATAGAGATTGGCAACGTGGACCACGGAGACCGGTATTGGAGCTCTGAACTCATCTACTGGAGCGAAACCGGGAAGGTCTATGGGGAAACAGAAGGCCAGTTTGAGGAGATCGCCCCCAATTTGTTCGATTTTTTTGCACAGTTCTTCGGCTTAAAAAAGGAATACCGGCCCTACTTGGACTGGAATCCGGACAAAAATTATGAGGATTACGCTCTGGCCGATAAGATCGAGGCGGAGATGAACCAAGAAACCTATGTCTCTTACGCCCAGAAGCGATTTGTCAAAAATGGAGATGTTCCAGACCCTATTGAATCCCAGGACGCCTTTACTCAGTGGATGCTCTCTATGGGATAACAGCAAGCCCCTCCGGCCAAGCCGGAGGGGCTGCTCATTTCACTCCTCTTTTCCGCTATTTTCGTCAGAAAACGTATTTTTCAGCAGCAGGTCGATCATAAACACCGACACGCAGAACAGCGCCATCTGCCCCACAATGAGCCACATCCAAAAGGAGGAGTAGCTCTCCCGAAAGAGAACCATCAAAAAGGCGCTGGCTCCGCCGCTGATAATCCCGGTGCGCATCCAAAGCCTGGCGCAGTGGCGGTGGGCGGCGGCCCAGGCGTCCGGGTCCTTTCGGGTCAGCTCGGTGCTGTAGGCCAGACCCTTGGACTGATAGGGGGGAGGGGAAATTTTCCACATCAGCCCAACGATCACCATGGCTACGGGGGACAGCATGACGACGATAAAATAGAGTATATACATAAAAATCTCACGTTTCCTCTCCATTTTTGGATTTTTTTGGCTTCTTTTTCTGCCGGACGCCACCCAGCGGATTGGCTCTGGCGGCAGTGCGCAGGTCCTCGTTGTCCACATGGGTGTAGATCTGCGTGGTGTTCAGGTGGTCGTGGCCCAGCACCTCCTGAAGGGTGCGCACATCCACGCCGTTTTGCAGCATCAGGGTGGCGGCAGTGTGGCGCAGCTTGTGGGAGGAGTACTGGGTGCTGTCCAGCCCGGCGGCGGCCAGGTGCTTTTTCACCAGCTTGTGGACCGCCGCGGTGGAGATGCGCCGGCGGTTCTGGAGGGTGACAAACAGGGCGTTCTGGTCCACCAAGGTCATGGCGTCCCGCTCATCGAGCCAGTCTGCCAGCGCCCGCTGACAGGCGTCGTTCAGATACAGCATCCGCTCCTTGTTGCCCTTGCCCAGTACCCGCAGCTGATCGCCCCGAACATCTGTTTTGTTCAGCCCAACCAGCTCAGAGATACGTAGGCCGCAGTTGAGGAACAGGGTCAAAATGCAATAATCCCGATTGGCGTTTTTGCCGTCTACACTGTCCAAAAGGTCCAGACTTTCGTCCAGATTCAGATATTTCGGCAGGGATTTCTTCAATCTGGGCGAATCTAGGTCCTGGACGGGATTGGTCTCCAGCAGCTTGGCCTTGTTGGTGAGGTATTTGTAAAAGGACCGGATGGTGGCAACCTTGCGGGCCCGGGACGTGTTGTTCAGGCCGCGGTTCCGGGACAGGTAATTCATGTAGGAGTAGATATCCGTCAGAGTGACGTCCCGGACCAGAGACAGGTCCACATCGTCAATGGAGATATCGTCCAGCGGGACATCTTTGAACGCCGGACGTTTGTTTTGTTTCAGGAAGCGGAAAAAATTACGCAGGTCTAAGCAGTATTCGTCAACCGTCCGGCGGGAGTGTCCCTGAATGGTCTCGTGGTAAACTAGAAAGTCCCGGAGAATGGGCGGCGCTTCGGTGCGGTAGTCCATAGACAGGCCGGATTCCTCAAATAACAGCGATTTGCCTCCACTCAGGTCAACAAAATTTTTATTTTGTTGACCTGATGCTCTGGGAGAATTTGAGGTCCCGGCGTCCCTCCTTTCTATCCATTCCAGCTCATGGTGTACTCTGATTCCGACGTCTGCGGGTCAACGCCCTCTGCGTCGATTTGAAAACCTCGATTGCGATAAAACGATACCGCTGTTACATTCTTTTTGTAGACGCTCAAGCTCAGCTTCTGGCGGTTTTTCTTGGCGCGGTCGAGCAGCTGACTGCCGATCCCGTTCGTCCTGGCGGAGCTGTCCACAAATATACCCGCGATGTAGTCGCCTGCAATGCCGATAAAGCCGTTGATTCCATGGCCGTCTTCCGCAACATAGACCTCCGCCTGTGGGATCATGGCTTTGACCGTGTTGTAGCAGCTTCTCCAGTATTCCGGGTCAACAAAATGATGGGCTTCTATATTGGCGTTCAGCCAGATGGACATGACAGCGTCCAAATCGCCGGCCTGAAATGTTCTTACCATAATTTTCTCCAAAAATCCAAAGGTTGTTTAGTAGTATAGCACAATTGCGATGTACGGTCAACAAAAGTATACTCCCCTGCCGTCTGATAATCTTGTTAAAATGCGATGGGCGCGATATAATGAAGCAATAAACGTGAATGACAATGCTTCTGCCTTTTGCGTGGCAAAATATGACGAAGAAATCAGGAAAACGCTCCCATATTACGAGGATTTTTATAAGCAGGTGGACCGGTTTTTATCCAATTTGAAGATATTTTACAAGCCAGCAGTGGCGGCGGCTGGTATAATAGACCGCAAGGAGGCAGGTATGAAACGAGAGATAAGAACTGTAGTATATGATGAAGATCTTCAAATTGAGGCCTACCGCTTTGAGGGATTTGTGCGGCCCTTCCCCGGCCATTTTCACGAGTACTATGTCATTGGGTATATAGAATCCGGACAGCGCGCCCTTACATGTAAAAATCAGGAGTACGCCGTTCGGCCCGGCCACATCCTGATTTTTAATCCCGGCGACAGCCATGCCTGTGTGCAGAGTGACGGCGGCTCATTGGACTATCGGGGATTTAACATCTCCAGAGATGTAATGCTGAGCCTTTTAGGAGAGCTCGACAACAACCAGGACCTGCCCGTTTTTTCCCAAAATGTGATTTTTGACAGCGAGACGGCCAGCTGTCTGCGCACCCTCCATGATCTGGTCCTCAGCGGCTCCAGAGAGGGCGACAAGAGGGAAAATCTCTTGCTGCTCACGGCGCTGCTGGTTCAGAAGTACGGGCAGCCTCTCCCCTGCTGTATCCCCCGGTATAGTGAGGAAATCCAGCGGGTGTGCCGGTTTATCCAGCAAAATCACTCGAAACGCATCTGTCTGGATCAGCTTTGCAGCTGCGCCGGGCTGAGCCGCTCCACCCTGCTCCGGGCCTTTACCAGGCTGAAGGGCGTTACACCTTACCGCTATCTGGAAAATGTCCGTGTGGGCCAGGCAAAAAAGCTGCTGGAGCAGGGAGTTCCCCCTATTGAGGCGGCCCTGCAAACCGGCTTTTCAGACCAGAGCCACTTTACCAATTATTTTGACCGTTTCCTCGGCCTGTCCCCCGGAGCCTATCGGAATATTTTCTCCAGGAAAAAATAGAAAGAGGGTTTGAAATGGACTGGAAAAATGAAAAATGTGTTATGATTCTTGATGAAAGCCTGCCCTTGGGCCTGATTGCAAATACAGCGGCGATTATGGGCATTACCCTTGGGAAGCAGCTGCCGGAGGTAGTGGGCACAGATGTTGCGGACCGGAGCGGCAACCTGCATCTGGGAATTATCGAGTTCCCGGTTCCGATTCTGAGAGGTTCCCCGGAGATCATCAAAGCGGTGCGAGAAAAACTCTACCAGCCGGAGTTTCAGGAGCTGACTGTCGTTGATTTTTCCGACCTGGCTCAGGGGTGCAGAACCTACGAGGAGTTTATCTGCAAAATGGAACAGGTCCCGGAGGAGGCATTACAGTATTTTGGCGTGGCTGTCTGCGGGCCAAAGAAAAAAGTGAATCAGCTCACCGGCAGCTTGCCGCTGCTGCGATAAAACAGGGAGAGGCGCTTTGCACCTCTCCCCTTATAATACCTCGCACAATCACATTAAAGCACGCTTAAAGTCCTCGTACATCTCAAATACAATTTTTAAAATCTCTTTCAAATCCTCATATGTTCCAAAAACCGGATTTTTGATGCGGTAGTTCACATCAATCAACCGTCTGGAATACGTACTCCAGGGAGCGCCAAGGAGCAGGACACCGTCCTCCTTCACCACCCAGACCAGTTCAGCAATGCCGTACCGCAGGATAATGTGGATATTAAACGAGTATTTTCCGATGTGCTCCTCTTTGATTCTGTAAAATTTCTCTCTGGTGTCAAACTGCGGCGAATATCCTGCCGCCCGGATCATCGCCATCACTTCTTCCCCATCCAAATAAATCAAGCGATCATCCGACAGTGTTTTGGCCGCACTAAAGCGGGCGGATAATTTTTCATACCGCTCAACAAAGTTGATTTTCAGCAGAGCATCTTTTATTTTTGGGTATAATTCAGTCATTTTTTCTATGCAGCCCAGATGTGTACCACCGGATTCCCGGTCTGCCCCGCATATTGACATAACTCAATTAAATCTTTCACTGCGGCTATTGCCTCTGGCGGTAACGATTCCTTCAGGCCCATGGCCTGATACCACGCTTCTGCCAAAGGTTTCGCATCCTTTGCTTCGACAGCAGCTATATACTGCTCCCACACCTCGGAGACGATGAAAAACCCGCGGTCTTCCGCATCAAAGTAACAGGTCAAACCCTCACGGAATGGGGCCGCTTCCCGAGAAGAAAAGGCGGCCGCACACTCCGACAGAGTCTGTAAATCTCTGGGGAACAGGTGCAGAGAAAAATCTGCCTTTCGGGCCATCCGCTGGTTTAACGCCTGATAATCTGCCGCCTCAAGAGCTTCCAGCATACCTTTTGTATCCTCGGCCTGGCTACCTGCGCAAAAAATCAAGGAAAGTCCCATAAAAAGCTCCTTATCATATTACATATGGGCCCGGTGGTACACCTTTTTGCCCTTCTTCATCATCAGGCCGTCGCCGGACAGGTCGCCGGCGGTGTAGCTAACGGTCGCAGCGGCCACCTTCTCGCCGTTGACCTCCACCCCGCCCTGCTCCACCAGGCGGCGGGCCTCTTTTTTGGAGGGGGCCAGCTTACATTTAACCATCAGGTCCAGCACGCCGATGGCGCCGTCGGTGAGGTCGGCCTCCGTCAGCTGGGTGGCGGGCACGTTGGACATATCGCCGCCCCCCACAAACAGGGCCTTGGCGGCCTCCTGGGCCTTGACGGCTTCCTCCTCCCCGTGGACCAGCTTGGTCAACTCAAAGGCCAGAATCTCCTTGGCGGTGTTCAGCTGGCTGCCCTCCCACTTGTCCATCTCGTCAATCTGCTCCAGGGGCAGGAAGGTGAGCATCCGCAGGCATTTCAGCACGTCGCCGTCCCCCACGTTGCGCCAGTACTGGTAGAACTCATAGGGGCTGGTCTTGTTGGGGTCCAGCCACACAGCCCCCTTGGCGGTCTTGCCCATCTTCTTACCCTCGGAGTTGAGCAGCAGGGTGATGGTCATGGCGTGGGCGTCCTTGCCCAGCTTGCGGCGGATCAGCTCGGTGCCCCCCAGCATGTTGGACCACTGGTCGTCGCCGCCAAACTGCATATTGCAGCCGTAGTGCTGGAACAGGTAGTAGAAGTCGTAGGACTGCATAATCATGTAGTTGAACTCCAGGAAACTGAGTCCCTTCTCCATGCGCTGTTTGTAGCACTCCGCCCGGAGCATGTTGTTCACCGAGAAGCAGGCCCCCACATCCCGCAGGACCTCGATATAGTTCAGCTTCATCAGCCAATCGGCGTTGTTGATCATCATAGCCTTGCCGTCACCGAACTCGATGAACCGCTCCATCTGCTTCTTGAAGCAGTCGCAGTTGTGGCAGATGGTCTCCTCGGTCATCATGGAGCGCATGTCAGTACGGCCGGAGGGGTCGCCGATCATGCCGGTGCCTCCGCCGATCAGGGCGATGGGCCGGTTGCCCGCCATTTGCAAGCGCTTCATCAGGCACAGGGCCATGAAGTGGCCCACGTGGAGGGAGTCGGCAGTGGGGTCGAAACCGATGTAAAATACCGCCTTCCCCTCGTTGATCATCTTGGAAATTTCTTCCTCATTGGTCACCTGGGCGATAAGCCCGCGGGCTTTCAGTTCTTCATAACAGGTCATGTTGTTGTCTCTCCTTTATCATTTATAGTTTACTTCCATTGTTCCCGGTTGCTGCCGGTCTCATAGCTCAGGGGAGCGGTATGGGGATAATCCTCCTCCGGTTTTTTGTGCTTCAGGGCCCAGGCACGCGACGGAACGTAGAGGAGTGATTCAAATTCCATGTTCCATATCTCCTTTGCTCCCCCCTGCTTCGCCTTCTCATAGTAGCCGGGGCCGTTAACCAGAGCCACACAGCGGGAGTACAAAAAAGAATCATCGCTCATAAGGGGCTCCGCTTTTTCACACTGAGCTGCCAGCTTTTGGGTATCCAGCCCATACAGGAGCTCAGACATGAGATCGTCGAACTGAAAAATCCTGTCGTCCTCCTGCTGCGCCAGATACTGGATGACAGGCCTTAGTACCTGGCCGTCGTCTCCCTCATGGGACCAGTCACACAGCTCCATGGTATCCCAGAAAAATTGAAATTTATTCACAGCGCACCTCCTGTTTCCGACGGCTCTGTGTGCCGGGCCAGCATCACATTGTACAGCACCACGCTGCCCACCACCACCATGGCCCCCACCAGAGCGACAGGGCCGATCATCTCGTGGTAGAACACCGCCACCAGAATGGGGTTGAGCACCGGCTCGATGCCGGAGACCAGGCTGGCGGTGACAGGCGGGGTGGTTTTCAGGCCCTCCACCATCAAAATATAGGCCAGAGCCACCTGGAACACCCCCAACACCAGCAGGGCGACGAAGATATTCCCGGAAAAGTCCGTCTCGTACCCCAGGAACGGCAGGCCCACCACTGCGCTGATGACGTCGCCCCAGAAGACGGAGGAGATGGGGTCGCTGTCGGGCATGTCGTTCATCAGGAACACGCCGGCGTAGGATATCCCGGACAGCAGGGCCAAAACATTGCCCAGCATCCCCCCTGCCGACAGGCTGTCAATAAAGAACAGCAGCACGCCCCCCAGCACCAGCCCGCAGGCCAGCATATCCAGCCGTTGGGGCCGTTTGCCGAAAAAGAGTACGGAGAACAAAATGACAAAGATGGGCGCTGTAAACTGGAGCACAATGGCATTTCCGGCGGTGGTCAGCTTGTTGGCGATGGAAAAAAGGATGTTGGTGCCGCAGACGGCCAGTGCCCCCACCAGCACCCACAGGTTCATTTTGGGCCTGTGGCCGGTCAGTTTAAGGTATAGTCCGATCACCACTAGGGCAACGGCGGTGCGGCCGCCGTTGATTGCCATGCCGCCCCAGGGGATCAGCTTGATAAACAGTCCCCCGATGCTGTACAGCACAGCGGCCAGGAACACACACAGCGTTCCTCTTTGACGCGCTGACAAAACAATCACTTCCTTACAAAAAGCCCCCTGCCCGGAAACCGGACAGAGGGCGTAATCACGCGGTACCACCTCTGGTTCGCCCGTCCCTCACGGGACGAGCCTCATAGAGCCTGAAGCTCCGGCGCTATAACGGGCGCAGCCCGGCCTGTCCCCTACTGCGCCTGCGCGGTTCGGGCGGCTGCTCCAAGGGGTATTCACAGGGCGCTCCCCTCCCCTGTTCCACCAAACCAGGGGCTCTCTGTGCGGGAAATCGCAGTGCTACTTGTCCTTTTCTTCGCAGTGGTACATACTCTACCACAGTTTTGTGCCTTTGTCAACCGTTTAGACACAGCAAGTTTTAATAGGAAAAGCCCGCGCGGCATCATACCGTGCGGGCCGTTCTTCCGTCTCTATGCCAGCTGCAGTTCCCGAATCTCCTGACTGTGGCGCTTCACCACCAGCTCCAGCACGTCGGTTCTCTCCTTGAGAGGGTCATACTCCTCGTTCGGAACAAAGCGGTCCCAAAGAGCCTGCTGGCCCTCCAGCAACAGATTCATAGTCCGCTTCTGCTCTGTGTCCATGTAGATGCGGATACCATTTACCTTTTCCTCCAGCTCCTCCGTCCGGCGCTCCAGCTTATCTATTCCCAGCTCCAGCTGTTTGATTCGGGATTCCAGTTGGTCCATCCTGCTGTCCAAGCGGTCCATATTCAACTCCAGCTGGTCCATTCTGCTCTCCAGGCGGTCTATATTCAATTCCAGCCGGTCCATTCTGCTGTCCAGGCGCTGGACGCTGCCCTTCAGCTCGCAAATATCCTGGCGGACAGGGTCCAGCTTGGCCTCTATGACCTGGCCAATGGCTTGAAGCAGCTCCTGATCTGTCATGGTACTCTCTCCTTATCTGTCACGCCCGGGGGTGGGCCTTTTTGTATACATCCTTGATTTTCTGGTTAATCAGCTTGGAGTAAATCTGAGTGGATGAGATATCCGCATGGCCCAGCATCTCCTGAATGGACCGCAGGTCAGCTCCGTTCTCCAGCAGGTGGGCGGCGAAGGAGTGGCGCAGGGTATGGGGCGTAATATCCTTCTGAATGCCCGCCTTCTCCTGATAATATTTAATCAGCTTCCAGAAGCCCTGACGGCTCATCCGCTCACCGCTCATGTTCACAAAAAGGGCCGTCTCATCCACCGAATCCACCAGCTGGGGCCGCACGCTGTTTATATACTCCCCCAAGGCCCGGATCGCCGTGGGATACAGGGGGATGACGCGCTCCCGGCCCTTGCTGAAGCATTTCAGCACCCCGCCGGGCAGGTTCAGGTCGTCCACATCCAGCTCGATGAGCTCGCTGACCCGGATACCGGTGGCATAGAGCAGCTCCAGCATGGCCCGGTCCCGGTAACCCTTTAAATCGGTGCATTCGGGCTGTTCTAAAAACAGCTCCACCTCTTTGCTGGTAAGCACCTGGGGCAGCTTGCGCTCCACCCTGGCGGGGGCCACACCCTTCGCCGGATTCTGGCCCACATAGCCCTTGCCAATCAGGCAGGTGTAAAAGGATTTGATGGAGGCCACCGACCGGGTGACGGTGGCAGGGGATTTTCCCCGCTTCACCAGGGAGTTGGCATAGTCCTCCACGTCGCGGGCCACCACCTGGGTGAGGTCCACCCCCCGGCCATCCATCGCCGTGGCAAACTGGTTGACGTCACGGAGGTAGGAGCTGACAGTGTTGGCCGAGGCCTGCTTTTCAATTTTTAAAAAGTCCTCATAGGCCAACAGCAGTTCAGACACGTCCACAACTCCCAACCTTTGTTACAGAATCACGCGGGACAATCCCCGCAGCAGCACCGGGACCACCCAGTACTCCAGCAGGCCAGCCCCCAGGGTCAGGCCCGCGCACACACCGGCCCGGCACCAGCAGCCCCCGCTGTTTAGGGGCGTGCCACCCCGGCCCTCTCCCACAGACCGGCGCAGCAGCTGCTGTGCCGAGAGGAGCCCCGGGACCCCCGTCAAAAACATAGCGGGTGCCCACAGCAGGGCGGGCAGGCCGGACAGAACGAGGGCCGGAAGCAATCCCCTTCCCCCGAACACCCGGCAGAAGCAGGCCGCCGAAAAGGAGAGAAAAAAACCCCGCACGCCAAAGAGTACCGGCAGACCCACAACGCCCAGAGCGGTCACGCTTAGGATCAGGGCGGCCAGCAGATACTTTACCTGCCCCCAGAGCACCGTCCAAAGGCCGCGGGGGAGGCTGCCATCCCGGGCCAGCGCCATATAGCCGGTCAAATAGCTGCCCAGCTCCTCCGCGCCAGCCCCACCGGACAGCCCGGCCAGCAGACAGCCGGCAGTGCCTCCGACGAAAAAAGCGACGGCCAGCAGGGCCAAGGCGCCGCTCTGCTCCGACGGCAAGTCCCACTTTTTGCGGATCCTCATTCCCATAGATGTCACCTCAGCAACAGCCTATGAGAGGGGGGGAGAAAATAGAAGTGGACTTCACCCTTTGGACACTCCCTACTATAGCGCGTTCCGCTCCTTTTCGCAAGGGGGTTTTGCGATTTTCTCCATTTTTGCCAATTCTATCAACTTGTTATGTAAATTGCATTATGTAAACTTTGCAACCAAAGAAGTACCGAGGCCCGGCTTGCGGGCCTCGGTACGGCTAAATCTGGTGTTTTTGAAGGCGTTCGGCGCTAGATATTGGCGAACCCCCTGGGGCTTTAGCGATTACAGAGATTACATTCCGTATTATTACAATCTGTATTCTGCCGTTCTGACATCCCAGCGTCAATGGCGTTCAGGGCGATAGCACACTCCAGACGCTTGCGCTCCATTGCACAGGCGACCTCATTGGACCTTGTTATGTCGCCATTGACAAGCAGATTGGAGGCAGAACATCCACCGCTGCAATAGAATCGGGCCCAGCACTCCCGACAGGCCGGGCGGGTATACACATTCTGTTGGGCAAATTGACCAGAGATCGCCATGTCAAAAGAGGAATCGTGGACGCTGCCCATGCGGAACTCCTCTTTTCCCACAAACTGATGGCAGGGGTAGATATCCCCGTCGGGGGTGATGGCCACATATTCACAGCCCGCGCCGCAGCCTCTCAGCCGCTTAATCACACAGGGCCCCTGGGCCAGGTCCACATTGAAGTGGAAGAAATTCAGGTCCTTCCGGTCCACCAGTGCCCGGGCCAGCTTCTCATACTCCTCCCCTACCCTGCTCAGGTCCTCCTCCCGGATGGCAAAGGGGTCGTCGGCAGGACCGCTGCACGGCTCCACCGACACATGGCGGAAGCCCAGCTCCCCCATGTGGAGCACATCCTTGGAAAAGTCCAGATTGTCCCGGGTGAAGGTGCCCCGGACGTAGTAGTCCTTTGTCCCGCGCCCGGCCACCAGCTTTTGAAATTTGGGGACGATAATCTCGTAGCTCCCCTTCCCGTTCACCGTGGGGCGCATCCGGTCGTTCACCTCTCCCCTGCCGTCCAGGGACAGAACCACGTTGGACATTTCCCGGTTGATGTAGTCGATGGTCTCATCGTCCAGCAGGATGCCGTTGGTTGTGATTGTAAAGCGAAATACCTTGTCATACTTTTCCTCCAGAGACCGGGCGTACTCCACTGTCCGCTTCACCGTGTCCATAGCCATCAGGGGCTCGCCGCCGAAGAAATCCACCTCGATGTTCCGCCGCTTGCCCGACTTGGCCACCACCCAGTCGATGGCCGCTTTCGCGGTGTCGAAGCTCATGGTCATCCGGTGGCCGGTGCCGAAGTCGCCGGTGGAGGCAAAGCAGTATTTGCACCGCAGGTTGCAGTCGTGGGACACATGGAGGCACAGGGCCTTCACCACCGCCGCCTTGGGCAGGGCCATGGCGGCCTCGGGATCCAGATAGTCGTCGGTGGTAAAGAGCAGTCCGGCGTTTTGCAGCACCCGCAGCTCCTGCCAGGCCTCCTCCAGCTCTGCGGGGTCATATTGGCACAGCCAGTCCACCAGTTCCCGGGGGACCCTCCCCTCCCCTATCGGCCCCTCGCCCACGGCTGAGAGCAAATCATAGGTCAGCTTGTCCAAAACGTGGACCGCTCCGCTGTTTACATCCGCCGCCAGGTACTGCCCAAGGGCGGTAAAGGTATGTACAGTTTTCATAGTTTTTCTCTCCTGTTCTAATGATTTAAATGTAATAATCATCAAATTCGATGGTTCCAAATTCGGTCAGCTCATATCGTTTCTCTGTCAATCGGGCCAGTACCTTTTCGGAAAACTCTGTAAAGGAGTTTGCCGTTACATCGGAATAGTCCATGCCGGAGCACCAGCAAAATACCTGCCCATAGGTCCCGTTCTTCCCTGGGTCGCAGTCCAGAATCAGATAGTAGCTTCCCTCATATTCGGTAAAGGGTATCCAGTGCCTGCGCCAGATATAGGGCCTGATCTTGTCCTCCGTCACCCACTCCAACGGCTCTGTCTCTTTCGCAAAGAGTGCATTCATCATCTGCCAGGTCTCGATGATGCCGGTGACGGACAGAAATGGATTGTACCCAAGGAGAGGGATTTCTGTGTTCCGGTCCCGCACTGCCTCCTCGGTATTCCGCTGGCCGTTCATGGTGGACAGATAGTCACGAAAGTCCTGAGGCAGCTCCACCCCCACCGCCTTCTCCAGGCGCTGTATCTCCAAAGCATCGGCGGGTGGGTTGACACTTGCGTAAATGTCCTCGGAAGCCAGCTTGATCTGTTTCAAAATTTCACGCCACACCTGTTCCATTCTCAAATAACCTCCCCGTAGTAGGCGAACATCCGCTCATAAAAGGAACGAGTCTGTTCTTCGTCTCCCCAGGAGAGAGGATCGTCGGCATAGCTCAATGTCCAAAACGGCTCCTGGTTGTAAAGCCTGCCGGGAAGGCTCTCCCATACAGAATGCATTTTACTTCCGAACTGTCGGAGGTCTGTGCACCTGTCATAGCAGTCCCTGAGCTTTTCCATCAAGGCCCGCCCAAAGGTCTCCGGGTGCAGGCCGAGATAACCATAGTCCGCCCGTGTTCGGATGTAGATGACCGCTTCTTGAATATTTGTCTCGCACTCCAGGTCCAGCAGCGTCCTGTCGTCCGGGTGCGCCAAAAACAGGGCGTGCAGCCGCTCCTGATACTCCTCCTCTGTGACAATCCCCTCATAGAGCAGGATGGCGTACGCCAGCAGTTCCTCCAAAGCGACGCCCCCCTTTCAGTTGTTGCAGATGTGACAGCCAAAGATGGACAGCAGGGTTTGATGCCTGGAACATCTGGGAAACCCGGACATCACCGGGTCAGACGGGTCTGATTCCGCCAGCCATTCCTCCAGAGCGCCTGGCTGAATTTGAGAGAGGCCGGATATCAGCTCCGAAAAGTGGTCCAGGCAGGGAAACAGCACGTCCTCATTGGGGCGGTAGTCCAGCTTTTCCCAGCCCAGCCGCTCCTTTGCCCCCGAGACCACCCGGAGCAGAAACGCCCGGTCTTCCTCAAAGGTGTTGGAATCCCAGGGCATCTCCCACAGGTCGAAATCTACCGTTCCCGCCCCCACCCTGCTCTGGTCCTTCTCCGCCAGCCATACGATCAGCCGTTTTTCAGACACCGTTTTGGCCAGCGCCGAGCCGCTGAGGACCAGAACGTTCACAAAGACATCGGTCAGCCCGTTGCTCATTTGCAGAAGCCCGCGGCCGCAGGACTTGGAATTGATTCCAATTGTGTTTGCCATATGTCCTCCCAACTAACCGGACACAGCAAAAAGGCAGGCGCGAACGCGCCCGCCCTTTTCGGCTCTGTGATTTACTTGTTCTCGCACTTCTGGTTAGCGACGGTGCAGGAAGTCTTGCAGGCGGACTGGCAAGAGGTCTGGCACTCGCCGCAGCCGCCCTTGGCGGCGCTGGCCTTCAGGGTGGCCCCGTTCAGCGTCTGGATATGTTTCATTTTAATTTCTCCTCCTGTTTGGTTTGCTTACAGCATTTTCTGCCATAGTAGAGGTATTATAACACAGTGCTCTGGAAATTTCAATCATCTTCTGCGTTTTTTCTTGGGCTTTCTTCCCAGCAGTCCGGGAATTGCCCCGCCGCACAGGCAGGAGCACAGGATTCCCGCCCCTCCGTTGGCAACGGATGCCCCCTGATAGACGATAAAACCGGCCGTCAGCAGCAGAAGAAACAGCACGACTCCCACGCCCAGTCCCGCCAGCAGGGACCGGCCCTCCACATGGCGGACCGCATAGATCCCGCCTGCAAAGGCACCCAGGGCGCAGGCGGCCAGCACCGTCCCGTACATGGCCTCCACCGGCACCAGGCCCACTGACACCAGCACCGCACAGATCAGCAGCACCAGAATGGTCACCACTCCGGCCAGCACACCTCCCTTGAGCACCTCACACATGGCGTTGAGCCACTGGCTGCCCATCTCCTTCGGCCGCCGCTCCTTTTTCTTCATAAAACACACCCTCCCCACGGTTTGGTAAAACCTATGCGGGGAGGGTAAAAGACATGCCTGTTTCTTTTAGGTAGTCGGCTGGTTGGAAGCCACGTTCTTGGTGGACACAGCCCACTTGGTAAATTCGATACGCACCCGGTCGGCGCTGGTCTCGATGACAATTGTGCTCTCATCCACCTTGCAGATGGTGCCCACAATGCCGCCGATGGTGGTGATGACGTCGCCCACCTTCAGGGAATCCCGCAGGTTCTGGGCCTCCTTCTTCCGCTTGTTCTCCGGGCGGATCATGAAAAAGTACATCATGGCGAACATCAGAACAATCATCAAAATAAAGCTGGGATCAATCATAAATCTTTCCTCCAATAATTACTGCAAGATTAAGTCGGTCAACAGAATAACTATTTGACACAGTGAAAAGTATTATAGCGGATAATTTCCCGATTGACAAGCCCTTTTGTCAAATTTCTCTAATCCTCCTGGCAGGGCCGGTCCAACAGGCCGGAGTACCGGGCCCGGAAATCCTCAAAGGTCCCGCTGTCCAGGCTCTCCCGGATGCGGGCCATCAGCTCATTGTAGAAGTGCAGGTTGTGAAGCACCGCCAGCCGCATGGCCAGCATCTCCCCCGCCGTCAGCAGGTGGCGCAGGTAGGCCCGGGAGAAGGACCGGCAGGCGGGACAGGAGCACGTGGGGTCAATGGGCCGCCCGTCCAGCTTGTACTTCTCGTTTTTGATGTTGATGGTCCCCTGCCAGGTGTACAGCTTGCCATGGCGGGCGTTCCGGGCAGGCATGACGCAGTCGAAGAAGTCGATCCCCCGGGCTACCCCCTCGATGATGTTGGACGGGGTCCCCACCCCCATCAGGTAACGGGGCTTTTCCCGGGGCATGTGGGGCTCCACCGCGTCGATAATGTCGTACATCACTTGGGTGGGCTCCCCCACCGCCAGGCCGCCGATGGCGTAGCCGTCGCAGTTCACCTTGGCGATCTCCTCCATGTGCCAGACCCGTAAATCGGCATAAGTCCCCCCCTGGTTGATGCCGAACAGCTGCTGCTGGGGGTTAACCGTATCTGACAAGCCGTTCAGCTTGTCATGCTCTGCCACGCAGCGTTCCAGCCACCGGGCAGTCCGCTCACAGGAGGCTTTTACATACTCGTAGGGGGACGGGTTCTCCACACACTCGTCAAAGGCCATGGCGATGTCGCTGCCCAGGTTGGACTGGATGCGCATGGACTCCTCCGGGCCCATGAAGATACGCCGGCCATCGATGTGGGAGGCGAAGGTGACCCCCTCCTCCTTGATCTTCCGCAGGCCGGACAGGGAAAAGACCTGGAACCCTCCGCTGTCGGTGAGCATGGGGCCGTCCCAGCCCATAAATTTGTGGAGCCCGCCCATCTGACGGACTACCCCGTCCCCGGGGCGCAGATGGAGGTGGTAGGTGTTGGACAGCTCCACCTGACAGCCAATCTCCTTCAGATCGTGGGCGGAAACCGCCCCCTTGATGGCCCCCTGGGTGCCCACATTCATGAACACCGGGGTCTGGACCACCCCGTGGGCGCAGGTGAAGACACCCCGCCGGGCGCTTCCCTCTTTTTTCAAAACTTTAAACACGCAAAAACTCCTTTTACCTTGTAATACCTGCTTCCTGCAAAAAGTCAGTTACAAATTGCTCCAGCTTGTCTGTGTGCAGGTCCGGAACCTCGTCTACATGCCAGCCCAATTTAAACCGTCCTGAATCACCATAGGGGTAATACTTTCCATGATAAACATAGTAAGGAAAGTTGATTTTTTTCCTCAAATGTCCCCGGTGGAACAAAAGCTCGCATCCGCTTGCAATGACACCATGTTTGTATTCCTCAATAAAGATGTTGTCGATAAAGTCGTCGTCAATAACTGAGGGGTCCTCCGCAATATGGAGCTCGGCCAGGATGGTCTCAAACAGGTCGTGGGTCCGCTCCCAGTTGAAGCCGCCGGCTGCCTCCAGCAGAGCCGGACTGCTATAACCAGCTTCAAGCATATCCAACGCCCATAGGGTCAGGTGATCGTCCCACCTATGCTTTAAAATCCCCGTACGGCAGTCATCGTAGTATTTTTCCAAAATATGCCCCAAATAATAATATTTCATCGAAAATCTTGAGCCCCCTCCTCACGAAATAAACATCGCATCACCAAAAGAAAAGAAGCGATATTTCTCCCGCACCGCCTCCTCGTAGGCCGCCAGGACATGCTCCCGTCCCGCCAGGGCGGACACCAGCATGATGAGGGTGGACTGCGGCAGGTGGAAATTGGTGATAAGGGCGTCCAGCACCTTGAATTTATACCCCGGATAGATGAAGATACTGGTCCAGCCGGAGCGCTCCGACATCGTCCCGTCCTCCGCCGCGAAGCTCTCCACCGTGCGGCAGGAGGTGGTACCCACGCAGATGACCCGCCCGCCATTTCGTTTTGTCTCGTTGATGATATCGGCGGTCTCCTGGCTGATCTTGCAAAATTCCGAATGCATCTCGTGGTCGGTGATCTCCTCCGCTTTCACAGGGCGGAAAGTCCCAAGGCCAACATGGAGTGTAACGTAGCAGACCTTTACACCTATTTCCCTCACCTGCTCCAGCAGCTCCGGGGTAAAATGGAGCCCGGCGGTGGGGGCGGCGGCGGAGCCCACCACCTTGGAGTAGACCGTCTGATACCGCTCCTGGTCCTGAAGCTCCGCCTTGATATAGGGCGGCAGAGGCATCCGGCCCAGCTGTTCCAGAATCTCCAGGAAAATCCCCTGATAGTGGAACCGGACCGTCCGCTTTCCGTCGTTCAGCTCCTCCTCCACGGTGGCGGTGAGCTGGCCATCCCCGAATATCACCTGAGCCCCCGGCTTCAGCTTCCGCCCCGGACGGACCAGACACTCCCACAGGTCGCCGCCCTTATCGACAAGGAGAAGTACTTCACAGGCCCCTCCGGTAGGCCGGTGGCCGATGAGCCGGGCGGGGAGCACCCGGGAGTCGTTGAGCACCAGGCAGTCCCCCGGCCGGAGGAAGCGGGGCAGGTCGTAAAAATGGTGGTGGCCGACGGCCCCACTCTCCCTGTCCAAAGTGAGCAGGCGGGAGGCGTCCCGCCGCTCCAGAGGAGTCTGGGCGATGAGCTCCTCGGGGAGCTGAAAATCAAAATCAGAAGTTTTCAAGGCTTACATCCTTTTCAGTACGTTGTAATTTGAACACCGGGGAGATAGAAGGTGACGATTTCATCGTAAGTAAAGCCCCGGCGGGCCATGGCGTTGGCGCCAAACTGGCTCAGGCCGATCTGATGGCCCCAGCCGCCGCCATTAAAGGTATAGGTGTCCCCGGAGACGGTCACCGTTCCGCTCCCGGGCTGGGGCGCGGAGGTATTCCCGCCGGACCCGCTCCCCTCCAACTGAGACACCGAGCCGGTACCGGAGATAATATAGGCGCTCCCGCCGATCTGAGACACCGATCCGTTTCCGGTAATGACATACTTACCCTCCAGACTGCCCGCCGTCCCGGAGCCGTCGATGGAGATATCCCCCGCCTGCTCCGGCGGCTGTGTGCCTGTGGTTCCGGCGCCGTTGACGGTAAAGCGGATGGAATCCACTCCGAAGCGGCTGCGGATATTGCCGGCGCTGATGGTGTTGCTCTGTCCGTTGCTCCAGCGGACGACCGCCTTAATCACGTTGCCCAGCTTGGAGTAGGTCAGTTCCAGGCTTTTCACTGAGGTACCCGTTCCCATGCCGGCCTTCTGGAGCTGCTGGGTCAGCTGGGCGGCGGTGTAGTTCACCGTCCAGGGGCAGTGGGAATTGCGGTCGTTCAGGTCGGCCTCATAGGGGTCCTCCACCCCCCGGAGGTAGGGGTGCTCGGTGGTGGTGTTGGTTCCCCAGACATAGTTGGCGTCCTCGCTGGCCCCGCCGAAGCTGGAGGAGTAGGGTGTCTCCGCCAGGCGGCCGTTGTATTTAATCACCAGCCCTGCCGTCTCGGCTACCGCCCGCATACTCACATCACTGGGGCCGTAGTCCGCCTTATTGCTGCCCATGCCGTGGTAGACCTGGCAGTTGGCGGAGGTGCATATATCAAAACCGTAGCTGTTGTGCTTGTTGAGATTTTTCAGCACATAGGTGCGGGCGCACATGGCCTGAGCTTTCAGGGCCTCCAGCGGCCAATCCCGGCCCATCTCATAGCAGATGACGCCGTTCACATAGTCCTCCAGCCCCACCACGTTGACCACGGTGAGGTTGCCGCCGGTCTGCCGGTGGTACTGGAAGCCGCCCCGGTATTTATAGCCGTCAAACCAGGTGCGGGTCTCTCCCGCCCCGGTCACATCGGGCTGGATGGCCAGCCGGCCCGACTGGCCACAGTCGTACTGGAACAAAATCTGATTGGTGCCCGTTTTGACCACGCTCATACCGTAGGAGCTGGTTCCCACCACGGTGCCGCCGAGCCCGGCCGCCTCGGCCTCCTCCTTGGAGGCATACGCCCCCACCCGGACCTGATAGGCCCCGTCGATCCAGGCCACAAAGCCGCCGCTGTAACCGGCCGCCGCCGCTGCGGCTTCTCCGTAGCCGTTATAGCTGCCGGGGATCTGCACGTGGTAGCACCCCACCAGAACACCGCCGCCCTCGGAGGAATAGCGGCTGCCGTCATAGCGCAGATTCTGGGTCTTCAGCACCGAAACGGCGATGGTGTTCCGGTCTGTGCGCGCCAGCTCCACAAAATTGAGATTCCCGTCATAGTACCCGAAGCGGTAGCCCCAGCCAAAGCCCTGGCTGTTGTTGTTCTCCAGATTGGCGGATTCCAGCTCTCCGGTGGGCACGTGGCTGCTAGTGGAGGCCAAGCCCACCCGAATCATAATCTCTCCGTTCTGGTTGGTGGCCACCGCTCCCGCCGGAGGGGCGGACAGGCACAGGGTCAAAAGGGCGGCGGCAAGCTGCATAAATCTTTTTCTCATAATGTACTCCATTTCTCTGGTTTCCCGGTTGCATTTCTATTGACAACATGGTTAAAACCATGGTAGGATAGCAACAATGTGGAGGGCTGCGGCTTTGCGCAAGCAAATTGCTCTCCCCGACATTATAGTACAAAATCAGCCGCTTGAAAAGCCGCTGATTTATTTTTTTCATTTGTTTCTATTTGGAAGCCAAATTCATCTATTTTTGTACCCGGACATAGAATGTCCTGAACTGATATGGAGGTTGTTGAACATGGAAAAATATAAAGTAGGTATCATCGGTGCCACCGGCATGGTGGGCCAGCGGTTTGTCACCCTGATGGAGAACCACCCCTGGTTCCAGCTTACCGCCCTGGCTGCCAGCCCCCGCTCCGCCGGCAAGCCCTATGAACAGGCCGTGGCCGGCCGCTGGGCCATGAAGTCCCCCATCCCCCAGGAGGCCAAGGCCCTGGTGGTGCTGGACGCCCAGGCCGATGTGGACAGGATCGCCGGCATGGTGGACTTCGTCTTCTGCGCGGTGGATATGAAAACGGACGAAATTCGCGCCCTGGAGGAGCGGTACGCCAAGGCCGAGTGCCCTGTCGTCTCCAACAACTCCGCCAACCGCTGGACCGAGGACGTGCCCATGGTGGTGCCCGAGCTCAACGCCGAACATATCAAGATTATTGACGCCCAGCGCAAGCGTCTGGGCACCAAGCGGGGCTTTATCGCCGTCAAGTCCAACTGCTCCATCCAGAGCTACACCCCCCTGCTCACCCCCCTGATGCGGGCGGGCTACGAGGTGGACAGCGTACTGGCCTGCACCTATCAGGCCATTTCCGGCGCGGGAAAAACCTTCGAGCGCTGGCCCGAAATGGTGGATAACCTCATCCCCTACATCGGCGGCGAGGAGGAAAAGAGCGAGCAGGAGCCCCTGAAGGTGTGGGGCCATATTGAGGGCGGCAGGATCGTCAAGGCTGCCGGCCCCGCCATCACCACCCAGTGTCTCCGGGTGCCTGTGTCCGACGGCCACACTGCCGCCGTCTTTGTCCGCTTCAAGGAGGGCAAAAAGCCCACGGAGGAGCAGATCAAGGACATCTGGAAGAACTTCAAGGGCCGGGCTCAGGAGCTGGACCTCCCCTCCGCCCCCAAGCAGTTTATCCACTACTTCGAGGAGCCCGACCGTCCCCAGGCCAGAACCGACCGGGAGCTGGAGGGCGGCATGGCTATCTCCGCCGGACGCCTGCGTCCTGACACCCAGTACGACTACAAGTTTGTGGGCCTGTCCCACAACACCCTGCGCGGCGCAGCCGGTGGCAGCGTCCTGCTGGCCGAGCTGCTGTGTGCCGAGGGGTATATTGACCACAGATAATGCAGATTCAATATACCAAGTGGCAGACACAGCGCAGAAGTCTGCCGGACAAAATATTTCTGTCAACTGGAATCCTGGTAAAGGCCTGCTCCAGGCTAAATTTAACCTGGCAGATTCGTAATCTAGCGGAGGCGGCAGAGCGGGGCGAGTTTTATTTCCAGTTGAACGTCCCCAAAGGGTGCAGGTTCAGTCCGGAGTTGCGGCAGTTCCTAAAAGAACACAAAAATACAAAGGTGAAAAGAGTGGAGCGGTAAATGGGGCTGTATCTGTGCATATTTGATGAAGCCGGAGATGATATCTGCGGTGTAGAGGTTGGGCTTTATCAATATTTTGGAGATTTCAGGGCCACAGTGGATCAATATACTAACAAGGGTTTGATTTCTCTGTTTGTGAAACCCGGCAGAAAGATATTTTCATCCCCAATGTCCACTTTATTGAACCATTCTGACTGTGACGGCAGTTGGAGCGTCCAGGACTGCAAGCTTCTGAAAGCGGAATTGGAAGAAATCAAGCAGGTTTTTTGTGAAGAACCTCCCTCCGCTAAAATAATTGCTTCCAAGCAAGACATTTTTCAGTTTTTCGGAATAACACCCAAAAATCTGTTTGAGTGTTTTGTAGATTCAGACTGCGAATTTTTAATTGACAGATTGATTGAGTTGTGCAATTTAGCCATGGAAAAAAACAGACCAATCATGTTTCAATAATCTTGAGCTCACCAGAAAGGATGTATTTTTATGAGAACTCCAGTCTTCACCGGCTCCTGCCCCGCCCTGGTGACCCCCTTTGACGACCACGGCACCATCAACTACGACGCCTTCGGCAAGCTGATTGACGCTCAGATTGAATCCGGCGTGGACGCGGTGTGCGTCTGCGGCACCACCGGCGAGTCGGCCACCATGTCCATCCGGGAGCACATCGCCGCCGTGGAGTTCTGCGTCAAGCGGGTGGACCACCGGGTGAAGGTGATTGCTGGCGCGGGCTCTAACGACACCTCCGCCGCCGTCTACCTGTCCCAGCACGCCCAGGACTCGGGCGCCGACGCCCTGCTCCACGTCACCCCCTACTACAACAAGGCCAGCCAGACCGGTCTCATCAAGCACTATGAGTACATCGCTGACCGCACCGAGCTGCCCATCATCCTCTACAACGTGCCCGGCCGCACCGGGGTGTCCTTCACCGCCGACACCTATAAAATTCTGTCCGAAAACCCCAAAATCAACGGCGTGAAGGAGGCCAGCGGCAACTTCTCCCTCCTGGCCCACACCCGCTACCTCTGCCCCGACGACTTCTATATCTGGTCGGGCAACGACGACCAGGTGGTGCCCATGATGGCCCTGGGGGCCAAGGGCGTTATCTCGGTGGCCTCCAACATCATCCCCGAGGTCATGGTGAAAATGAGCCATCTGTGTCTGGAAAACGACTTTGAAGCCGCCTCTCAGCTCCAAATCAAGTACATGGACCTGATTGACGCCCTGTTCTGCGAGGTCAACCCCATACCCATCAAGGCGGCCATGAACCTGATGGGTATGGAGGCCGGCCCCCTGCGCCTGCCCCTGTGCGACATGTCGGAGAAGAATCTGGCCGTCCTCCGCGCCTCCATGGAGCGGATGGGGTTGCTGTAAAAACTCCCTCAGTCACCGCCTGGGGCAGTGACAGCTCCCTCAGAGAGGGAGCCATCGAAAGGAGCATACTATGCTGAAGATAATCATTTCCGGCTGCAACGGCCATATGGGCCGGGTGGTGGAGGCCCTGTGCGCCAACGATTCCGCTGTGGAGGTGTGCGCCGGCTTCGATGTGCTGGGCACCTCCGACCGGGACTTTCCCGTCTACACCTCCCCCGCCCAGTTTACCGGTGAGGCCGACGCGGTGATCGACTTCTCCTCCCCCGCCGCTCTGGATGGTCTTCTGGAGTTCGCCAAAGCCCGAAAGATCCCCCTGGTGCTGGCCACCACCGGCTACTCCCCGGAGCAGGTGGCCCAGGTGGGGGCCGCCGCCTGCGACGTGCCCATCTTCCGCTCCGCCAACATGTCTTTGGGCATCAATGTGCTGCTGGAGCTGGTGAAGAAGGCCGCTTCCGTCCTGGGGGACAGCTACGACATCGAGATTGTGGAGCGCCACCACCGCCGGAAGGTGGACGCCCCCTCGGGCACCGCCCTGATGATCGCCGACGCGGCGGCCCAGGCCTGCGGCCACGAGACGGAATACGTCTACGAGCGCCACTCCACCCGCCAGCCCCGGGACAAGAAGGAGATCGGCATCTCCGCCGTCCGGGGCGGCACCATCGTGGGAGAGCATGAGATTATATTCGCTGGCCACGACGAGATTATGGAAATCAAGCACACCGCCCTCTCCCGGGAAATCTTCGCCCAGGGAGCAGTGGAGGCCGCCAAGTTCATTGCCGGCGTAGAAAAGCCGGGACTGTATGACATGAGCTGTCTGGTGAAATAGTCAAAAACAGTGTGTGGACCCGCTCCACACGCTGTTTTTTCCCTTCGCAACCTAAAGTTGCGCGATAGTTTGTAGCGGCAACGGCACTTTTGAGGTAAAATCGGTCCAAGAAAGGAGGTGCGATATGAGAAACGCAATCTTTTTTACTCTGGTCATGCTCCCCCTGACTGCGCTGCTGATTTACCTGCTGGTCCTCATCATCCGGGCGCTGCGCAAGTACATAAAAAGCGCGCCCATCCGGGAGGAAAACAGGGCCGTCCGCGGCTCCCTGGCGGAAAAGCTGCGGGAGCACCGGGTCCGCTGTAAGATGACCCAGGAGTTTGTGGCCGAGGCGCTGGGCGTCAGCCGTCAGGCGGTGAGCAAATGGGAAAACGGCGCGTCGGACCCCTCTACCGCCAATTTGATCGCTTTGGCGAAGCTCTACGGGGTGTCGCCGGAGGAGCTTCTGGAGGGACTGTAACAGATTGACAGGAGCGGCTTTGCGCCGCTCCTGCTTCCCTTTTTCTTGTTTTTTCTATCGGTTTATGTTATAATTCTGGCACTTGGGAGGCGAAAGGATGAAAACCATTCAGGAGCTGGAGCAGTATCTGGAGGAGAACTGCTACAATTTTGACGGCATCACCATCGGCCGCCACTACGCCTACGAGGGCCTGGTGGTGAAAAACTGCGCCCTGGGGTACTGTCTGTTCTCGTCGGAACGAGGCCATGAGACCCTGCTCAAAGCCTTCCAATCCGAGGAGGAGCTGGTCCGCTATACCCTGGCCGAGTTAGACAGGGACCCCTGGTGCAAGGCCCACATCGTTGCGTTTACCTTTGACCAGAAGCAGATTCAAGAGGCGGAAAGTGAGTTAAAATGTATGAGAATCCGATACAAACGCAACGATATCCCATACCGCGCAGGACAGACCGCCTACCGAATTTTTGTCTACGGGCGGGATATCCTCCGTCTGGAGCAGTTCAAGCAACAGTACATGCAGCGCTAATAACTTTAGGCGGTGTTCCTATGAAAAATTTGTATATCATCAGTGGTACGATGGGGGTGGGAAAGACCGCCGTCTGCCAGCAGTTGAAAAAAGCGCTGCCCAACAGCGTATTTCTGGATGGCGACTGGTGCTGGGACGCCAGCCCCTTTCAGGTGACGGACGAGACAAAAGCCATGGTGCTGGACAACATTACCTATGTGCTCAATCATTTTCTCCGCTGTTCGGCCTATGACAACATCATTTTTTGCTGGGTCATGCATGAACAGGCCATTCTGGATGCGATTCTCAGCCGCCTGGAGACAGGGAGGTGTCGGCTCAGGTCCGTCTCCCTGACCGCCAGCGAGGCCGCCCTTCGAGAGCGGCTGTCCCGGGATGTGTCCAGCGGTCTCCGAACGTCCGACGCGATGGAAAGAAGTCTTACCCGGCTTCCTATGTATCAAAAGCTGGATACTGTAAAAATTGATACCACCGGAAAATCGGTTCAGGCCGTCTGTGCCGAGATACAGGCGCTATAAACTCTACGGAGCGTCGATTGCTTTTTCCTCAAAGACCTGTTACCCTGTCTTCAGGAGGTGGAACACATGGACCAGAGCAAAACCGGCGGGCTGATCCGGGCCCTGCGCACCCAAAAGGGACTGACCCAGAAGGCCCTGGCCGAGGCCATCGGCGTGGGCGACAAGGCGGTTAGTAAGTGGGAACGAGGGGATTCCCTTACTTAAAGATACTGAAACCGGGACAGCCCCCCACACGGCACTTTCTAACACCAGCCCGGAGAACATAGCCAGAACGCAAGAAACAGGGAGCCGAAACCCGGCCCCCTGTTTTTTCATGTTTCCGATAACCGCACCATACCCCGCAAGGAAATGCGAGAGCGTCAGCGGGTCGCATCAGAGCGACGCAATCCCCACGGGGGCCAGCTTTCCGCATCCCGCAACCTATCGGCGGGGGATTGCATGGAGCGGAACCAACATTTGACCCCGCCTTGCGTCCAGCCGCCGACAACCACCCAGCCGCCAGCCGTGGCGGGCCACCCAGCCGCCGACACACTCACCACGCCACTTTGTCAACAACAACATCAAAAAGCCCTTGCACAATTTTCCTCTATCGGCTATAATGAAGCAAGAGACAGCAAAAGCAAATAAAGGCAGGGCGCAGGGTGCTACCAACACCCTGCACCCCTATGCAGGAGACACGACCTCCCACACAGCAAGAAACTTGCGCCGCACCCATTTTATCAAATATCCATAGGTTAATCAAGCGTGAAAATGGGAATGTGTGTTTAGCTTTCGGCGGTGTAGGGATAAATTGCAAACCCTGCGCCGCTTTTGTTGTCTCGGCGGTCCCGAGCAAAGCCCACGGGGGACGGGAAGAACCCACCCCCAAGGGCCGGACCGTTGAGACAGAACGAAAAATAATGTGGAAGGAGAACACACGATGAAAAAGGCCCTCATATATGCCCTTGCGCTGGCCCTTGCGTTATCGTTGACAGCTTGCGGCCAGCCCAAGACGGAGCAACCCACAGACCCCGCCTCCAGTACATCGGCCCCGGAGCCAATCGCAACCCCCGAACCAATCAAGGACACAACCCCGGAGCCTGAACCCGAGCAGACCCCAGCGGCCCCCGTTGAAACCGAGGACACCCAGCCCCCGGAAGAAACAGAATCCGAAGAAGTAGAATCCCAAGTGGAGCAGGTGCAGTTATTCACCGACTGTAACGAAACCGTATACGCTACAGGCACCGTCAACATCCGGGCCAGCTATACAGCAGACAGCGAAAAACTAGGAAGTCTGAATAAGGGAGATAGTGTAACACGCACAGGCATCGCAATAGCAGGCACTGAAGCAGAAGGCTGGAGCAGAATCCAATTAAGTGACGGCAATGTAGTTTATGTGTCAAACAAATACTTAAGCACTACAAAGCCAGTAATTCAGCAACAGCAGACCAGCAAACCCAGTAGTGGGCAGCAGTCAAAACCGAGTGGCGGACAGCAACAGACAGGTGGAACTCAACAACCGACAAGCAGTCAAACCCAGCAGCCTAGTGGTAGCAAAGGTGATTTCGTTCCTGGTGCTGGTTTGATAGATCCAACAAAAGATGCACCAGATTGGAGTGGGTATGACACTGCAGGAGGTAGAGAACTTACTGAAGAGATAGTAGTAGAAGGCTGGAAAGGAATACAATAATACATTAAGAAAGGCAACGGATCATCCGTTACTTTTCTTATATCGAATAAATCCCAAATCCATCATAGTGTGTACAAAGATGCACACCACCCTCTATCCTAACACGCCAACATCAGGGAGCCCCTAACCGGGCCCCCCTTTCATGCCGCCACAAAGCAAGCCATAATCCCCCCCGAGAGCGGCGGACCCCGGACCGCCGCAGACGGGGACCGCCAGCGGAAGCGAGAGCGGGAAGCGGAGCGAAACGCCGAGCGGAGCGGCGGCACCGTCGTATGGCTTGACACTCCGGCGGCAGAGCCGCCTGTTCGCTAAAGTCACAGTGTTACCTTTAGCGAACTTCTGTAGTTTTCACAACTATATATTTCCAGTTTGCAAGC
>CATEPI010000012.1:0-77033 GCA_949525845.1 uncultured Eubacteriales bacterium | reverse complement strand
GCCTCGGGACAAAATGTCTCAAGGCTTACTTTTCCCGGTCGGTCTTTTTCTCCGGGGCGGTGCGCTCCGGGGGCTGTTTCTCTTTCCATTCGGCCAGCAGGGACATAATCTGGTCTTTCATTTCCCGGGGCGTGGCGTCCTTGCCGAAATACTTGTTCAGTTCAGCGGCGGAAATAATCACTTTGTCTACCTCCTTTTTCTCACGGCTCAAAATGCCGTCAATCACATCGCCGTTCAGTTTCCCGTCCTTATCCAGCTTGCGGAGCTCCTGGGCCTGGGAGAGCGAGGGGGATGCCTGCTCGCCCTCAATGGAAACGGCGATAAACCTCTGGTTTTTGGGCTTGATGAACGAGATTTCCACGGCGGGGGTGAAAGACAGCTTTTTCTCGTTCACCATAGACTGGAGCTCCGGCACAAGCTCGGTCAGCCGGATATACCGCTGTACCTGCTTGTAGTTCATGCCGTTCCGCTCCCCCACGATTTCCGTGGAGCGTTTTCCAACGTCCCCGGCGGCCACGCCCTCCATCTTCGTCCCTTGATGGCTGATGGCCTCCACCTGCATTTTCAGCGACTGGGCCTTTTCCATCGGCAGAATCTTTTCCCGGTGGCGCAGGTTGTCGTCCGTCATCGCAAGGATGGCCTCATCGTCCGTCATGTTGCGGACGATACACGGCATATTTGCAAACCCGGCCAGCTCACTGGCCCGCTGGCGGCGGTGGCCCGCGATGATTTCATAGCCCCCGCCCTCCCGGGGACGCACCAGCGCGGGCTGGTGTACGCCGTTGTCCTTGACGGACTCCACAAGCCCTTTCATTTCCGCATCGTCCCGCACCCCAAAGGGATGGTCTTTGAACGGGAACAGCTCCGAGAGGTTGAGATAAACAATCTCTTCCTTTTCAGCGCGGGTCGCGTCACGGGGCTGGGGCGGCGGCTCCGGCGCAGGAGCGGCAGGGGCTTCTTCCCTGCCCTTTACCGTGGCGGCCTTGGCCTCCTTGCTTTGGGACATTTTGTCTCGAGGTGGGGACGGGGGCCTGTCCGTGGCCGCCTTGTCAGCCTTGGCCGGGCGGCCACGGCGGGCCCCCGTCCCTCCCGGTTCGCCGGGCCCCGCTTTTTCTTCTTTGGGCTTGCGGCCTCGCCTGCCCTTGGACTTATCCGGCTCGGGCGTTTTCTCTTTGGCGACCTTTCCCTTTTTCTCGGGCTCCTTTTCCCCGGCGGCCTTATCCTCCGGGGCCGGGGTGGGCGGCTGTTCCGGTTCGGGCGGCTCGTTTTTTTCCACCTCCGCACGTTCCGCCGCCCGGCGCTCCGCCATCAGCTTTTCAATCTGGTCAGCGGATACACTCACCTCGCCGGGAGCACCAGCCGGGGCATCCTGGGCGGGCGCATCCACGGCGGCCTGCTCGGGAATGTTCTCCGGGGCCGGGGGCTCCGGCGCGGATGTTTCCGGGGCAGGAGCATCCGCCGGGCCAGTATCGAACAAGCTGGGCTGGGGATTTTCCTCCGGGCTCACGTTTAATTTTTCGTCTGCCATTCGTTACCTCCTTTTTTAATTTCGTGAATGTTGCACAAATCTTGCGCTAAAAGTTTGTTACTATTTTTTCGCCTCCCTCCCGGCTATCCACGCAAAAAAGCCGCCCGTTTTTTCATGCCGGACGGCTTTCTGCGTAATGTGATAGCTCAAATAATATTTTTTTGTGGTTGCTGGCTCCGAAAAGCCTTGATATTACAGTGTTCCTATTAAAACTCATTCATAGGGAGTGTGGCCACACTCCCGAAAAACGGCCCTTTTTGCCCTGCCGGGCCGTGTCCGTTTTGCTTATTGGGATAGTCCCAAACCCCTATGCCGAGCGGAGGCGATATTGGCGGAGATATGGCAGACACAGTGGCATACCCTGACAGTCCAACGAAGAAAAGGCCGCCTTGATAGTGCGTCAGTCAAGAGTAGGGCAAAAATCGGGGCCAGGCGTAGAAAAAGCAGCTCCCAGAGGTATTGAAAGCATAGGCTTTTTTCGTGGGCATCGGAAAGGGGCAGGGTGTTTATATCTGTTCTCCCGAAAATGGGACAAGTCTTTCTACACAGCCCCTCTATCCGACACTTTGGCTGACAGCTCTAAATCAGCCCGCCAGCCTACGCATTTAGGCCCTATCCATCGTCCTGTTTTCAGGACTTTCAAGTGGCGGTCACGTAGGGAGTAATACGATTTGACCCGCACCCTCAAAAACGGGTTTCTAACTGTGTAGAAATGGGCGAGAAACCTCTGCCGCCAAGATAGGGCTGATGTGTAACGCTTTAGATGCAAAACGACCCTGATATTTCATGGCTTTCCGGCTGTGGTCGATAGGGGGGCAATACGATTTGACCTGCACTCGCCAAAACGGGCTTCTAACGGCGTACAGAAGGACACAAAAAGCCAGGGCAGGAGGCCGACACCCCGGCGCTTCTGTCCTGGCTTTTGGGCCTATGAAACTGTGCTATCACACAAGAGGGCCGCAGGCCCTCTTGTGACACCCGCAGAAACCGTACACCCGCTTCGCGTCTGTACGGTTTCTGCGGGTCAGATAATGTTCACGATAACCCCCGCTGCTATTTGACCTCTCGCTTTTCGTTTCCGTTCCATTCCCTTCCGGCGGCTTTGCCGCTTGTCCTCCACGGGAGGGGGTAGGGGAAAGGATAGGAAAGGAATGGGTAATTGATAAGTCTTTACTTGATTTTTCTTTATTTACTTATATCTTTATTTTATTGCGTCGGATTTACCTACATAGGTTTTCCCGACGCAGGTTATTCCAACGCCGGTTGACTGGACGGCGGCTGGGGTTCTTCGTAGATAGTGTACTCCGCTCCCCGCAGCCGTCCACGGCTGTCCCGTTCCCTTGCTCGCACGATATACCCGGCTCGCTCCAACTCGTGGACGGCCTGACGGATGGCGTCGATCTGTTTCCGGTTAATGTAGGCCAGTCCTTGCAGGGTGTAGTCCCACTTTTCCGGGAGACTGAGCATCTGCGACAGCAGGCCCTTGGCTTTTAGGGATAGCTCCCGGTTCCGCAAATGATGGTTGGACATGACTGTGTAATTTGTGTTCTTCGCAACATGAAATACTGTCATTTCTGCTCCTTTCAGCGTATAAAGCGGTGTTCCCAGCCAAAGCGAGGCGGAGAACACCGCTTTTTTGTTTCATACATACCATGCTTGCCTGCCGTCCATACCCATTGATTTTCTTGTGTTTTGAGAAGTATCGTTATCTAACGCCGTCTTTTCAGCGCCCAGGCTTTCAGCAGATGATGGTCGACATGGAAAACGGCGAGATTGGCATCATCATCACGAAAGACCTGTCCAGACTAGGCCGAAACCAGCTTCAAACCGGGCTGTATATCGAAGAACGCTTCCCCATGTTCGGCGTTCGATACATCGCCATCAACGACAACGTGGATACCGACAGCAGCGAGAGTAACGAGCTGATGCCGTTTAAGAATTTGTTCAACGAATGGTATGTTCGGGACTCCAGCCGCAAGGTGCGGGCCGTACTCAAGGCCAAGGCGGAACGCGGGGAACGGCTGGGCACAAGAGCGCCCTATGACTACAAAAAGGATGATCATGACAGCAAAAAGCTGGTGGTGGATGAGGAAGCCGCCGCAGTCGTGCGCCGTATCTTCGCCATGTGCGCAGCAGGCCGTGGGCCGAGTCAGATCGCCCGAAAATTAAGCGAGGAACAGGTTTTATGCCCCACGACCTATGCCTATCAGAAGTTTGGGGTCGGTCACGTGTCGTTGGACTTGGAAAAGCCCTGTCATTGGACAGACAGCACGATTGCGAATATGCTGGAAAACGAGCTGTATCTGGGCAATACCATCAACATGAGATTCAGCAGCAAGTCCTACAAGGACAAGCGGAAGGTGGAACACCCCAGAGAGGAATGTCTGGTATTTGAGGGAACGCACCCCGCCTTGGTGACGCAGGAGATCTGGGATATTGTCCAGCGGGTGTGGCAGAACCGACGCCGCCCCACCAAGATGAACGAGCAGAATAAGTACTCCGGGCTGGTGGTATGCGCGGACTGCGGATCCACGATGGTGCTGCACCGGGCGCAAACGATGAAGCCCACCTGGAACAACTTCATCTACCGCACCTACAAGAAAGAGGGGGCTGAAGTCTGCACCGCCCACTACATCCGGGAGTGTGTGCTGGACGAGGTGATCCTGGCGGATCTTAGACGGGCGACGGCGATAGCCAGGGAACACACCAGGGAGTTCGCGGAGTACATCGGCAGCAGGCAGTCCGCTGAGATCCAGCGGGAGATCCGCAGGCAGGAACGGGAACTGACCGCTATGCAGAAACGTGGAGCAGAGCTGGATGCCATCTTCAAAAAACTATACGAGGATCGGGTACTCTGCCATATCTCGGTGGAGCAGTTCCAGACGCTGTCCGGCGGCTACACAGAGGAGCAGACAAGACTGACAGAGGAAATCCCAGCGAAGGAAAGTGCCATCCAGAAGCTGCGGGATACGGTTTCCAGCACCGAGGGTTTCATCGCCAAGGCCAAACGCTACACAGACATTACGGAGCTGATGCCGGAACTGCTGCGGCTGTTTATCCAGAAGATCGTGGTGCATGAGAAAAGCACAAAGTGGTCGAAGAAAGCCATGCAGACCATTGAAATCCATTACAATGACATTGGCTGTATCGGAGGGGACATTCCGCAAGACAAAGAAAGCCCCCGGCAGGAAATCTCAGTGTGATTCCTGCCGGGGCGCTTCCCCGGATTTTAAATACCCCTGTCAGGGGTAGGCCAAGCAGTGCGCCGGGTTTGCGTTGAAGCCGCAGAATTTCGGAACTCAGCCGCCGAACACCTTGATCATGAAGCCGGCCGCACAGGCGGAGCCGATCACGCCGGCCACGTTGGGACCCATGGCGTGCATGAGCAGGAAGTTGGAGGGGTTCTCCTTCTGGCCCACGGTCTGGGACACACGGGCGGCCATGGGCACGGCGGACACGCCAGCGGAGCCGATCAGAGGATTGACCTTGCCGCCGGTGACAGCGTACATCACATTGCCCAGGATCAGACCGCCGGCAGTGGACAGCAGGAAGGCAGTCAGACCCAGAACAACAATGAACAGGGTCTCGCCGGTCAGGAAGCTGTCATAGGTGGCCTTGAAGCCCACGGACAGGCCCAGAGGAATGGTGACGATGTTGATGAGGGCGTTCTGAGCGGTGTCGGACAGACGCTCGGTGACGCCGCTCTCACGGAACAGGTTGCCCAGCATGAGCATACCGATCAGGGGGGCGGTGTCGGGGATGAGCAGGATGACGAAGATGGTGACCGCAATGGGGAAGATAATCTTCTCGGTCTTGGACACCTGACGCAACTGGCTCATCTTGACCTGACGGGCCTCCTTACTGGTAAGGGCCTTCATCAGAGGCGGCTGAATCATGGGAATCAGAGCCATGTAGGAGTAGGCCGCAATGGCAATGGCAGGCATCAGCTTATTGGCCAGCTTGGAGGCCGTCAGAATGGCTGTCGGACCATCTGCACCACCAATGACGCCAATGGCAGCTGCATCCGCAGGGGTAAAGTTAATGACAGGGATAAAGGGCATTACACCATTCAAGGCGCTGGTGATGGGGCCTACGCACAGGGCCATTAGGAAGGCGGCGAAGATGCCCAGCTGAGCAGCAGCGCCCAGCAGCAGGGAGGTGGGGTTGGCCAGCAGAGGACCAAAATCCGTCATGGCGCCGATGCCCATAAAGATAATGGACGGATAGATGGCGTAGGCCACGCCCTGATAGAGCACCCACATAAAACCAACTGTGTGATTAGCGGTGTCAGGCTCAGCCATCAGGCCGGACAGGGGCAGGGCCAGGTTGGCCAGCAGCATACCAAAGGCGATGGGCACCATCAGCAGGGGCTCGTAGCCCTTGCCAATGCCCATATACAGCAGAATACAGGCAATACCAATCATAAGAACCTGACGCCAGTCCTCGGGAAGGTAGGCAAAGCCAGATCCACCAGCGATCTCAGAGATTACTCGAGTGAAAAATTCCATACTTTACCCCTCCTTTCAACCGATGGTGACCAGCAGGTCATCGGTGTTGACGGCAGTGCCCACAGAAGCGGCCACAGCCTTGACAGTGCCGGCCACGGGGGCGGACACCTCGATCTCCATCTTCATAGCCTCCAGCACCACGAGGACGTCGCCCGCATTGACGGACTGGCCCACGGAGCACTCTACCTTGAAGATGTTGCCCGGCATGGGGCTGCGGACGGCAGTCTCACCGGCGGCGGGGGCAGCGGCAGGAGCCGCAGCGGGCGCGGGAGCCGGGGCAGGCGCGGGAGCTGCCACGGGGGCGGCAGCAGGAGCGGCGGCCACAGGCGCGGGGGTGGGAGCCGCAGCGGCGGGAGCGATGTTGGTGATCTGGAAGGAGCCCATGGGCATGCCGGACTCCTCAGCCACAGCGGCCATCATCACGGCCACCAGCTCGCCCTCATCCTGGGCAGGGGCAGCGGGAGCTGCCGGTGCCGCCGACTTGGGTGCGGGTGCCGCCTTCTTGGCTGGCGCAGCCACAGGCTTTTTCTTCGCGTCGATGGATGCCACCACTTTGGAGATGACGATAATGACTGCCATCAGGATGGCCAGCATCATGAACACCACCAGCAGGCCGCAGACAGCGGTCAGCAGCGCCTCAGGCACAGTCAGCGGACTGTTAGGGGGCAGTATCGCTTTTGCTTCATTAGGCATAGTCGTAATTCCCCCTTATCAGCCCAGGGTAACCAACAGGTCGTCGGTGTTGACGGCAGTGCCCACGGAGGCGGCCACGGCCTTGACAGTGCCGGCCACGGGGGCGGACACCTCGATCTCCATCTTCATGGCCTCCAGCACCACCAGCACATCGCCGGCGTTGACGGACTGGCCCACAGAGCACTCCACCTTAAAGATGTTGCCGGGCATGGGGCTCTTCACGGCGGTCTCGCCGGCGCCGACGGCAGCGGGAGCAGCGGCGGGGGCCGGAGCGGGCGCGGGAGCCGGGGCGGCGGCGGGAGCTGCCACGGGGGCGGCAACAGGAGCGGCAGCCACAGGCGCGGGAGCAGCAGGGGCGGCGGGGGCAGCGGCGCCGGTCCTCTCAACGGAGACGTTGTAGACCTTGCCGTTGACAGTCACATTGTAATTCATAGCTTCTTTTTCCCCTTTACATTATTTTGGTCCAGCCGGCATATCCGGCGGCGGGACGCGCATTGCGGTCCTCCTCCCGCCGTTCAGGCGGAAGGAGGGCCGAAATTGGGAACATTATACCATTTTTCTGTGAGAAGTGTCAATATAACATTAGACAGGCTTCTTGCAACTGAACGCTTTTTTTACAGCACAACCACGGTAATGCCCCGTGTGCTGGACTGTACATTTGTAGGGGCCGACGACCCCGGCGGCCCGTTCTTCCAGGCTCTGCCCGGAATAACCGGAACGGCGTGCCGAGTCGTCACGCCCTACAGTGTCACACCTTACAGCACATCGGCAAAGGCCTGGATGGCAGTGCTGGCCTGGCCGAAGTCCCGCATCTGCTGGTCCACACCCAGCTTGATGTGGGGAATGCCGGCAGCGTCCAGCGCCTTCTTGAAGTAGGGGTACTCCATCTCCTCGGGGTCACAGAACTGCTGCATGAACAGCACCAGTCCCTGGGCGCCCGCGTCCTTCACCTGCTTGACCACGAAGTCGGCCCGGCGGTTCTGGTTGGAGAACTCGTCGTAGAGCAGGATGTCGTAGTCCTGATCGGCAAACTGCTGGGCCAGGGCCATCATGGGGTCGCCGGTCTCGGCGGCGTCCACCCGGATCATGCGGCTCTCGTGGGCCACGTCGTCGGCCACAATGGCGATCTTGTTGTCGTCGAAAATCTGGAGCAGCTTGGGGTTGTCGCAGATGATGCCGGAGGTGACAATCTTCTTGCCCTTCCAGTCGCAGGGGGGCAGGGCCTTCAGCTCGGCATTCAGGGCCTCCACCTTGGCGGTGTGGTCGTCCTTGATCATGAACCAGGCGGAGCGGAGCACGGCGGAGCGGTTGACGGCAGAGATTACGTCGGGGTGCTGGCCGGCCAGCTTGACAAACTCCCGGCGGGCGGCCCGGCTGCGGTTATAGACCTTAATGGCCTCCCGCAGGGCCTCGTCGGTGATGGTGTTGCCGGAGATCTTCTCCAGCTCACCCTTCACATGCTGGTACTGGTCCATGGTGAACTGGAGCCCGAAGGCGGGCTTGCGCTGCTGGGGGTGGGCCAGGAAGATGCAGGGCAGCTTATCCTTCATGGCCACCCGGAAGTTCTGGCTCATGGGGCGCAGGGTGTCGCAGATGGTGGGGGTAATCAGGCCGTCCAGGTCGTCCAGGGTACCGTCCAGCAGCATCTCCAGGGCCAGCTGGGCGATGGTGCAGTAGAAGGTGGCGCAGTACTCCTTGGCCATGGAGATAGTCTTCTTGTTGCTGCCCCAGATGCCCATAGGCACCATGCCGGCGGCGTACACCAGCTCCTCGGGGGCGTAGTAGGGCAGAACGCCGATTACCTTCTTGCCCTCGGCCTTAAAGGCCTTGATCTGACGGTGGGGATGCTCGGAGACCTCGGCAAATTCCTTCAGCAGAGTTTCAATCTTTTCCATGCTCATCGCTCAGCCCTCCTTCTTGTCGGCGTTGGCCTCCATGGCCTCCACCAGTCCCTGGACCCGGGTCTCATACTGGGCCTCGTTGAAGTTGCGGGGGTCGGCCTGGTCGCCGTCGAAACCGGCGCAGGGGATGCCCAGGTCGGCGGTGAAGCGGCGCTGCATCTCAGCCATGTAGCCCGACCAGGGCTTGCAGGAGCGGTTGTAGTGGACTAGAACGCCGTCCACCTTGTTGTCCTTGCAGATACCCTCACGCCAGGCCACGCCCTGCTCGATACACACGGAGTTGGGGGCCTTGTAGTAGGCGCGGACCATCTCGTCCATGTTGTTGTACACAAAGCCGAAGGCGGGGGCGTACACCACGGCGGTGACGTTGACACCGTGCTCCTTCAGGGGCTTGAACAGGTTGGGCAGCTTGGGCCAGCAGGGGATGCCCTCGAACATGACCCGGTACTGCTCGGGGAAGGGGGTGGTGGACTTGCCCACCTTCACGGCCTCGGCCAGATCCTTCTCCAGCTGCTCGAAGGCCTCGGCGGCCTGGACACGGCCACGGGCGGTAACCACGTCGGCCATGTGGTTGAACAGGTCGAAGCCGGAGTAGGGGGCGGGCTTGTACTGGAGGTAGTCGCACACCCGCAGCCAGGCGCTGGCGGTGCGGTTGGCGTTCTTGCAGGCCTCGTTGAACTTCTCCTCGTCAAACTTCTTGCCGGTGAGCTCCTCCAGCTGCTTGATGGCCAGGTCGAACTGCCCCCGGACATAGGCCACGTTGGAGTCGTGAACCTCCACGGTGTTGTTGTAGGGGATGTCGATCATAATCAGAGGCACGTTGCACATACGGGCGATGTTCTCATACCACTTGGTCATGCAGTTGCAGATGTTGTTGCAGCACAGCACAAAATCGGGCTGGGGCATGCGCATCTGACGGTAGGGCTTGATGGCCTCCCGGCGGAAATTCTTGTAGGCGATCTCCTTCTCAGTGGTTTCGGGCAGGGCCTCGATCTCATGGATGTCGTCCAGCACGGTGTAGGGCTGCATGGTCTTGGGGTCCTTGACGGGCTTGCCGTCCTCCCCCATGACCACCTTGCCGTTCTCGTCCTTCAGGGGACGGCCGCTGGCGGGGTTGATGACATACTCCAGGGTCTCGGGGTCAAACTTCCGGCTGGCCCGCTTGCCGGCGGCGTAGGCCAGGGAGATACGGGCGTAGCCGCAGATATCGTTGTCAAAGCCCAGGTCCTCGGCGGCCTTGCACATGATCTCGCCGTCCCGGTTGGCGGCGATGCCGGCGGCCTGGTTCTCAGGGTACATTACATTCAGGCCAAAGGCCTCGGCCAGCTCGCAGGGGAACTTGGAGCTGGACCAGCCCACCAGCTTGCCCTCCTTCTTGGCCACACGGGCGTCGGCATAGACGTCCTCCACCACCTTGCGCAGCGCCAGTACGCCGGGGCTAACTTCTTTTGCCATGGTAAATTCCTCCTAACTAGTTTTTCGTTACAACGGGCTTCCCGTTCTCGTCCAGAAGGGGCGTCAGTCCTCCGGCATACCCGTCCTTACGAAAGACATAGTTTACGCCGGTTTCGCGGTCAACCCAAATCTCAATGATATTTACAACACCTTGGCTGTAAATCTTTTGAAAGCGGTCCATTCCGAATTTCCTCCTTACTTTTGAGCCTTCAGATACTTCTGATAGGCGAACAGGGCCGCGCCCAGGGCACCGTTGTACTGGGTAAGGGGCGAGGTGTGGATCTCCCGGCCCAGGGCCTCCTGGAGGGCGTTCACCACCCCGGTGTTCTGGGCCACGCCGCCGGTCATGACCACCTGGTCCTGGACCCCGATGCGGTGGGCCAGCCCGGCCACGCGGCTGGCCACCGACTGGTGGATGCCGTTGATGATGTCCCGCTTGTCGGTGCCCATGGAAAGCTGGCTGATGACCTCGCTCTCGGCAAAGACGGTGCAGGTGGAGCTGATGCCCACATACTTGGTGGACTGGGCCCCCAGGGTGCCCAGGTCCTGTACATCCACCTCCAGCACCCGGGCCATCACGTCCAGGAACCGGCCGGTGCCGGCGGCGCACTTGTCGTTCATCTGGAAGTTGGTCATCACGCCGTTTTCCACCCGCATGACCTTCACGTCCTGGCCGCCGATGTCGATGACGGTGCTGACCTCCGGGAACAGGAAGGCCGCCCCCTTGCCGTGGCAGCTCAGCTCGCTCATCTGGCTGTCGGCGAACTCCTCCAGGGAGTTGCGGCCGTAGCCGGTGGCCAGGATAAAGGCCATGTCCTCCCGGGTCTTGCCGGCCTCCTGAAGCACCTGGTCGATGGCCCGCTGGGGCCCGCTGGTGCCCGCCCCCACCGCGATGAGGGACTTGGCCACGATCTCCTTGCCGTCGGCCAGCATAATGCACTTGGACGCGGTGGAACCGATATCGATTCCCAGGGTGTAGATACTCATATGGTTGTTTCTCCTTGTGATTCTTGTGGAGCTGTGTAGGGGCCGACGACCCCGGCGGCCCGTTTTCACAGACCTCCGCAAAGACCCGGAAGCGGCGCGCCGGGTCGTCGCGCCCTACATATAAATTGCGCAAATTTTATTTATGCCCGTCCTCGTAGTCCTTGATGGTGCGCGGCAGCAGCATCTGGTGGAAGGGGCAGATGGAAGCGGGGTTCTGGTAGCAGGAGTCGGCGAAGGCCACGATGTAGTTGCGCATCATGGGCATGTCGACCACCTCGTCCACCAGACCGGCCTGGGCGCAGAACAGGGGCTGAGACTTCACGTTGTAGTCGTCGATGAGGGCGTTCATCTTGTCGATGGTGGGCTGGAGGTCCTTGCCCGCCTTCTGATCCTTGGCCAGACGGCCGGTGTACATGGCGTTGGCGGCGGTTTTGCCGTTCATGACGTTGATCTCAGTGGCCGCGGTGCCCAGAGAGAAGGCGTTGTTGTCGTTGCCCTGGGGTCCGCCCAGCACGTAGTGGGCGGCGGCGGTGCCCCGGCGGAGAGTAATCTCCATCATGGGCAGGCCGGAGGACTGGATGGAGTAGATCAGGGACTGGCCCAGGCCCAGCAGCTCGGCCACCTCGGCGTCGTCGCCCACGTCGATGCCGGTGGTGTCCTGAATCCACACCATGGGCAGGCGGTCACGGGCGCAGAGGGTGACGAACTCGTTCATCTTAATCAGGCCCTGGCGGTACAGCTTGCCGCCCGCGCCCATAGCCTGGCCGTACTTGGCCATCTTATACTCGGGGTAGTTGGGGAAAATGCCCTGCTGGTTGGCGACCACGCCCACCAGAAGGCCGTCCACCTTGGCGATGCCGGTGATCATCTCGGGGCCGTAGCCCTTCTTATACTCCATGAACTGGCTGCCGTCGAACAGGCGGCCCAGGACGGAGTACATGTCGTAGGGGCGGTTCTTGTTGTTCAGCACCAGGTCGTACAGCTCCACGTCGGACATGGCGGGAGACTGGGGGGTGTCCACCCGGAAGAACTCCAGGTCGAAGGTGGGCAGCATGTCAACATACTTCTTGATGCCGGCGATGACCCCCTCCTGCTCGGTGTACACCTCGCGGAAGAAGCCGGTCTCGCCGTAGTGGATGGAGACGGACCCGGGAGGGTCGGCCCGCAGGCCCTTGGTGGCCTCGATCTGGGCCAGAGCGGCCTCCATGTCCACATGGGGCTTGGGGTTCATGCCGCCCACGATGCCCGCGCCGCCCACGGCCATGTTGGCCTTCTGATGGGCCACCAGCACGGTGGGAGAGATGGAGTGGTAGCCGCCGCCGGCGGGGTTGGTGCCGTGGATGCCCACAATCACGGGAATGCCCATCTGGTTCAGCTCAGAGTTGCGGTAGAAGGGGGTGCCGCCGCCCCGGCGGTTGGGGTACACCTTCTCCTGCTTGTCCAGCTCCACGCCGGCGCACTCCAGCAGGTAGATCAGGGGAATGCGCAGCCGCTTGGCGGTGTCGCTGCCCCGGAGCAGGTTGTCCGCCTGACCGGGCACCCAGGTACCGGCGTGCTTCTTGTTGTCGGAAGCGATGATGCAGCACCACTTGCCGTTCACCCGGCCAAGGCCCTTGACGATGGAGGTGGAACCGTTCTTGTTGTGCTCGGGGTTATACAGGCTGTTCAGGGGGCACCAGGTGCCCTGGTCCACCAGCAGAGCCACCCGCTGCATGGCGGTGAGCTGGCCCTTGGCGTTCATGTCCTCGTCGGCCTTGCCGCTGGACAGCGCGTCCACAATGTGGGCGTGGATGTCGTCCTCAATGGCCCGCAGCTCGTCCACGTTCTCCTTGTTGGCCTTCACGGGCTTGCCCACCACGGGCATGTTCTGGAAATACCGGGGCATGGAATAATTACCCAATGTAAACTCCTCCTAAATATTATCTGATTCGCCTGGACGCACATCCACAGGCTCCCTCTCTGAGGGAGCTGTCGCCGCCGCAGGCGGTGACTGAGGGAGTTCGTTTTCTGAAAATGCTCTGTTTGTCGAACTCCCTCCGTCACGGCTTCGCCGTGCCACCTCCCTCAAAGAGGGAGGCTTTTTCATTACTCCTTGGGAATCTTGATAAAGGCCTGGCCGGGGTCGATCTCCTCCCGGATGATGCGCAGGATCTCCTGGTCGGGGTCGGGGAAGACCTCGGCCTTGGAGCAGTCGATCTCGAAGCCGGTGTTCTCCTGGACGATCTCGGGGGTGACGCCGGGGAACATGTAGGCGCAGTACATGCGCTTGGTCGCGTCGTCGAACTTCATGATGCCCAGGTCGGTGACCACCATCTGCGGGCCGCGATTTCCGGGCAGGCCGACTTTCTCACGGCCCCCGGGGCCGTCCATCCAGCCGCAGGAGGTGATGTAGTCGATGTGCTCCATGAAGCGGCGCTTCTGGTGCTGCATCATGATAATGGTGTTGCAGTAGGTGGCGATGCCGTTGGCGCCGCCGGAGCCGGTGAAGCGGGTCATGGGCTTCACATAGTCGCCCTTGCCGTAGATGCAGGTGGAATTCACATTGCCGTAGGGGTCGATCTGTGCGCCGCCGATGAAGGCGATCAGGCGGTCCTCGTCGTGGAGCCACTCGTTGGCCTCAAAGCCGATGAAGCGGATGTTGGGCCACTGGACGGCGCAGTGGGCCATAAAGCGGTTGTCGCCCACGGAGCGGGGGACCTCCACGGGGGAGCAGTCCATCAGGCCGCTCTCCACGATGGGATGGCAGGAGGGGCAGACCACCCGCTTGGCCAGGGAGGCGCCGATCAGAGGAAGGCCGGTGCCCACAATAACGATCTGGTTCTCTTTGATGTTCTTGGCGATGGCGTAAGCCTGACGCTCCTGCTTGGTAATCTTATATTCAGCCATTTCTATGTACCTCCCTATACTTAGTGCCGGGTGGAATAACCCAGGTGGGGCTCGTTCTTCAGCCGCATCAGGCGGGAACCGCCGATTTTATCCAGAAGCTCGTCATGGTCCTTCACGCTGTAGACCCACTTCTCCAGGTAGTCCTTGAAGGTCTCGGGGATGGCGGTTCCGGCTGCGGCGTCGTCGGCGGCCTTCTGGGCCCTGGCGGCGGCAGCGGCGGCCTTCTCGTCGCCGGGCTTGGCCTCGGCGGCCTTCTGAGCCTTGGCGGCGGCCTTGGCCAGCTGGGCCTTGGCATCCTCGGCGTCCTGATACTTGGAGGCCTTGTCATACTCGATCAGGGCATGGGAGTCGTTGTCGTAGTAGTTGTAGCACTGAGAGGGCCACGCGCCGTAGGGGGCGTGGACCACGGCGGAGACGCACTCGCCGAAGATGCGGGTCAGGGTGGGGTCGCGGCGGATGTACTCGTCGCTCACCAGCTCCTCGCAGGTGACGATCACCTTACGGGCGGCCACGGCCACGTCCACGTCATGGAACTCGTCGCCCTCGATGATGCAGGTGCCGTCAGGGCTGGCCTTCTGCACATGGATAACGGCCAGGTCCAGCTTGGGGGTGGGCACGGCCACCACCTTCTCGCCGGGGTTGAAGGGGTTCTCGATCTCCACGCACTTCAGGTCGTCCACCTTCTCCAGGGCCTTGCGCTGCTCCTCGCTGATGCCCCAGTACTTCATCAGGCCGGAGCCCTGCATCAGGCGCACCGGCAGGAAGGGCAGGCCCAGAGAGGCGGCGTGGAGCTGGAGCATGAGCACATCCTGGGAGTAGTCCTCATAGACCAGCTCCCCCTTCTCGATGGCGGCGCGGAAGCGGCGGGAGACGTTGGTGTAGCCGGAGTTGGCGGTGTAGCAGTTGATGTACGCCTTCACCCGGCCCTCGCCAATCATCATGTCCCAGTCGCCGCCGGCGGGACCGGCCCAGACGGTGAAGTCCTTCTGGCCCTGGCGCAGAATCTCGTTAACCACGGCATAGGGCTTGCGGTTGGTGGTGAAGCCGCCGAAGCAGACGCAGTCTCCGCTCTCGACGAATTTCGCCACGGCGTCGTGCATGGAATATACTTTGTTCATAGTAATACCCCCATTACAAAATATTTTTGGGTTTTCTCTTTCTTTCGCTGGTTGTCAAGGTGCCGCAACGCGCTTTTCTACGGTAGCCATTTTACCACATATATCACAATTGGTCTAGCCTGTAATTTAGCATAAAGTTTGCATATCTTGAACTGGCGTGGTATAATGGGAAAAATCTGAAAAACCGGGCGCGCAGGGCGGCACAGAGGCCGCCCCCTACCCACCTTCTCACAAAGGAGGCAGTTTTCATGACAAACGTGGAATTTCATCTGCAACTGAACCACAACGAGACCTGGAACATGAGCCGGCTGCACTTCCACGACCACTGCGAGCTGCTGCTCCCCCTGGTCAGCCCGGGGAATATTTTCGTCAGCGACCAGGTCTACCCCCTGCGCCGGGGCACGCTGTATCTGATTGGAGAGAACACCCTCCACCGCACCATGTCGGAGGGCTTTCATGCCCGGTATGTGCTCCACATCAGCAAAAAGGCCCTGGCCCAGCTGTCCACCCCCCAGACCGACCTGACCCAGCTCTGCGGGGCCTCCTTCCGCCGGGCCGAGCTGTCCGGCGGGGAGATGACCGAGATCATCGAGCTGTTCCAGGCCCTGGAGCGCAACAAAAACGACGGTTCCTTCGGCAGCGACACCCGGCAGCTGGTGGCCCTGCTCAACCTGCTGATTCGGCTGGCCCCCACCCTCAACGTGGCCGACGCCGGCGAGTCCATCCAGAACAAGGACTTCCTTCGGGTCTCCCCCATCCTGGACTACATCCGGGACAACCTGTCGGAGCCCCTCACCCTGGACCAGATCGCCGGGCAGTTCTACATCAGCAAGCACTACCTGTGCCGCATCTTCAAGGCGGCCACCGGCTTCTCGGTGATGGAATATATTATATACAGCCGGGTGCTCCGGGCCCGGCAGCTGCTTCAGGAGGGGGTCAGCGTCCAGCAGGCGGGGGAGCTGTCCGGTTTTTCGGACAACTCCCACTTCATCCGCACCTTCGGCCACCTCACCGGCCTCACCCCCGGGAAGTACGCCAAGGAGTATCAGACCGGCGACCAGGTGCTGATTCCGGGGGAACCGGGGCGCTGAACGGGCAATTTTATGTCAATATCCGCCAATCGCTCTCCCCGCCCCCGTTGCGTATCTTGCACAAAAGGACCTCCGCCCGGCTGTCCCGGACAGAGGTCCTTTTTTTAATCTCTGGGTCTTCGGTAGAACTTGCCCACCACCCGCTCGGTGCGCAGCACGTTGACGAAGGCCTTGGGGTCGGACTGGCGAATCTTCCGGGCCAGCACCCGCACCTCGCTGTCGGACACCACCGAGTAGATCATCACGCAGGGGTCGCCGTTATACAGCCCCACCCCCTCGATAAGGGTGGCGGTGTGGTTGGTGTCCTGAATCTGGGCACAGACCCCTCCGGCGCTCTCCCGTCCGGTGATGATAAGCAGGGTGGCCCGCCGGCCGTCCGGGTCCAGCATCCTGATAACCTGGGTGGTGGCGTACTGGAACAGCATGGAGTACAGCGCCTTTTCCCAGCCGAACAGGGCGCCGGCAATCATCAGCATAATCACGTTGCCACACAGGATGTAGTTCCAGGCGTCCACATTTTTCCGCTCTGACAGGGAGATGGCGATGAAGTCGGTGCCCCCGCTGGTCACCCGCACCCACAGGCACAGGCAGCCGGCAAAGCCGTTGATAATCCCGCCGAAAATGCAGATCAGCAGCTTATCCTCGGTGATGGCAAAGGCGGGAATCAGGTCGGTAAAGATACTGGTGAGCACAATGGTCAGGCAGGAGTAGAGGGTAAACCGCTTGCCCACCAGCTTAAAGCTGATGGCCGCCGGGATGGCGTTCAGAGTCAGGTTGATGGGGGCAAAGGGCAGCTCCACCTCGGCAAACTCCAGGGCGCACCGTTGAATGAGGCGGGTAATGCCGGTAAAGCCGCCGGGAAACAGGTCCCCCGCCGCCACAAAGCTTTTCAGGTTGATGGCCACAATCAGGGAGGACAGGGCAATCATCCCCACCCGGGTGATAAACTCCTTCAGCCTGGCCTGTTGGTTGGCAGTTGTCATGGAGGCCTCCTATTCACCTGGCCTCAGCCAGGACATCCGCGTTCTTCATAAAGTACTCCACCCCGGAGTAGATGGTGGTCAGCACAATCACCGCCGTGCCGATCTGATTGACAATCTCAGGCAGGGGCAGCAGCATCAGGATAATGCACACCATAGTGGCGGCGGTCTTCACCTTCCCCGACCAGCCCGCGGCAATCACCCGGCCCTTGTCGGCGGCCACCATCCGCAGCCCGGACACGCCGAACTCCCGGACGGCGACGATGAGCAGGGCCCAGGCGGGCATCTGCCCCACCTCCACAAACCACAGCATGGCGGCGAACACCAGGCACTTGTCGGCCAGGGGGTCCATAAACTTGCCGAAGTCGGTAATCTGGTTGTAATGCCGGGCGATGTAGCCGTCCAAAGTGTCAGTAATACTGGCGGCGGCGAAAATGGCCAACGCCCAATAGTTGGCATATGGCACGTTTAAGTACAGCACCAGCAGGAAGGCGGGTATCATCACCACCCGCAGGATGGTCAGCTTATTGGCGGTATTCATTGGCATGGTATATCTTCTCCTCATTGCTCTGTAGGGGCCGCCGCCTTCGGCGGCCCGTGTATCAGGCCCGCTGCGGGCCGCCTAGGGCGGCCCCTACAGTTCTATTTCGCCGGTCAAATCCCCGTCGGAAACCCCGGTGATGCGCACATTGACAAACTCCCCCGCCGGGACCACCCCGGCGGCGGTGAACAGCACCCGGCCGTCGATGTCCACCGAGTCGGCGTAGGTGCGGCCGGCATAACAGCCCTCCGCCGGGTCAAAGCCCTCGCACAGGACCTCCATCACCGTGCCCAGCCGCTCCTCGTTGTACCCGTCCATAATCCGGGACTGGAGGTCCACCACCAGCTCCACCCGCCGGGCGGCGGTGTCCGGGTCCACCTGGTCCTCCATGGCGGCGGCCAGAGTTCCCTCCTCCGGGGAGAACTGGAACACCCCCACCCGCTGGAGCTTCTGCTCCCGGAGAAATCCACACAGCTCCTCGAATTCCGCCTCCCCCTCGCCGGGCAGGCCGCAGATCAGGGACGTGCGGATGACCACATCGGGCATGGCCGCCCGGAGCCTGGCGAACAGCTCCTCCAGCTCCGCCCTGGTATTCCGGCGGCGCATGGCCTTCAAAATCCCGTCGTTGCAGTGCTGGATGGGGATATCCAGATAGTGGAGCACCTTGGGCTCCGAGGCAATCACGTCGATCAGCTCGCCGGTGATGGCCTCGGGATAGAGGTAGTGGAGACGTATCCAGTGAAAATCCAGTTTACACAGCTCCCGCAGCAGCGCGGCCAGGGAGGTTTTCTCCGGCAAATCCAGCCCATAGCGGGTGATGTCCTGGGCAATGACAATAAGCTCCTTCACCCCGGAGGCGGCCAGCTTCTCCGCCTCGGCCAGCAGGGCCTCCATGGACCGGCTGCGGTACTTTCCCCGGAGTTTGGGAATAATACAGAAGGCGCAGCCGTTGGAGCAGCCCTCGGCGATTTTCAGGTAGGCGGTGTAGGGCGGGGTGGTAACAAGACGCTCCCCGTCCTCATAGGTACGGTGGATGTCGGAAAAATATTCCGGTCTCTCCCCCGCCATCAGCGCCTCAACGGCACGCACCACATCGGTGTAGCTGCCGGTGCCCAGCAGGCCATCCGCCTCGGGCAGCTCGGCGCGGATATCGCCGGGGTAGCGCTGGCTGAGACAGCCCGCAACCAGCAGCTTTTTCAGCTTGCCGGCCTTTTTCAGCTCACCCAGCTGGATGATGTGGTCAATGGCCTCGCTCTTGGCCGATTCGATAAAGCCGCAGGTATTCAGCACCGCCACGTCGGCCCCCTCCGGGTCGCCGGTGACGGTGTGCCCCGCCGCCCGGGTTAGGGCCATCATCTGCTCGGTGTTCACCAGGTTCTTGGCGCAGCCAAGGGAGATAAAGGCAATTTTATAAGGCATGGTATCGCTCCAGTTAATATTCATTCTATTTTACAGCGCAATCGCCTGCGCTTCGGCGCTTGAATAGGTTGGCCAGTCCGGGGCATAGCTCTCATTTGCCTGATTGCCCCACAGCGTCCACCCCTCCCGCTCCCCTCTGGCAAACAGCTCCAGGTAGGGCCCCGGGCTGCACGCCTCTATCAGCTTAATCATTTCATCCGGTTTTCTGGAGTGCTCTCTCTTTTGGGAACGGATTAAATTCACCTGTGTCCGGGCCGGGGACAATGTTCTGATATTGGCTCCTTTTACGCCAAACAAAAGCATTTCTGTTACATTTCGGAAATAAAACCCCACGCCGCGCCCGTCAGGGCCGCCGTCCTTGCGGACCTTTTCCCATATGATATTGGTCTTATACTGGAAGCCCCAAGCCTTCATAACCTCCAGGCCCTCCGGCAGCAAAGCATTGGGGACCCACAGATACAAATGACTGTTCTCCTGCGCAACCTCGTTTACAGGCAGCGCCTTGATTTCTTCCAGCCTCATGGTGGGATAGCGGTTGAGCCGCTTATGCTCCGGCGCCATTTTGCCCGTCCTGTTCTGAAACTGCCAGGGGGGATCCGCCAAAATAGTTTTAAACGTCTCCCCGGCACAAAACTGGAGCAAATCATACTTTTTGTGATACAGGCAATCTTTTTCCATTATGATATTCCTCCCGCCCAGTCAGAAACTGTATCAGGCGTCAATCCCACAACCAGCAGGGGACATCCCCCGTGCCTCCGGGCATGGATGCGCAGCAGCAGCTTTCCCATCCAGGTAGTACTTGCTCCATACTTTTTCTTAATGTCACTGCCTAAATAGGAAAATATCTGATTCATCCCTTCACTGCGGGTTATAATCACGCCGCAGGTAATCACGCCGCATTCATAGAAGGTCCGAAAGGCATACAGGTCCCGGTCAAAGGTCTGATCCTTGCTGTTCCACTCCATGTCAATCGCTACGTTGCCCTTGACATAATCAATCTTGTGCCCGCTGATGAACTCCTTCAACGCAAATTCCCGGTAAACTTCCTTCCTCTTTTTTCCTTCCAGAAGTCTGACAACCAAATCCCCGGAAATCTCCATTTCTCTCCAATCCAGCGGCCGAAGCAGCTCACTCAGCTTTTTAGGGATATTGGATTCATTTCCGCCCTTTTCCAGAATATCGTCCAGCCGGATTTCAAACCGCTCCAACGTCTGCACAAGCTCCGCAAACTCCTCCGGATAGCTCTGGGTTAAAATCTCCAGCGCACTGTTAAAATTATAAAATTCATACTTATCAGCAATGCTGCCAGGAATCAGGTTCATCCAGTCTCCCACTTCTGCCCTCCACCTCTCTAATCCCAAACTTCCATCCCATACCGCCGCAGGGCGTCGCTGATCTCCGGCCAGGCGAAGCCCCGGCGGGCCAGGGCGTCGGAGGCCCGTTTGACATCCTTCGGGTCATGGCTGCCCTTCAGCTTTTTCTCCAGAAAGGCATCGATGGCGGAGGCGTTGTCCTCCTCCTCAATTTGCTCCAGGGCCTCGTCCCACAGCTCCCGGGAGACACCCCGGCGGTAGAACTCATCCCGGATCTTCCGTTTTCCGTAGCCCTTCCGGGTGTAGAGCTCCGCCACCTCACGGGCATATGCGGCGTCGTCCAGATAGCCCAAGTCCTCCAGCCAGTCGGCAATCTCCTGGGCTTTCTCCGGCGGACAGTCCATTTTCTCCAGCAGCTTTACAAACTCTCTCCGGGAACGGGGGGTATCCGTAATCATGCGCAGGGCATGGGCGCGGAAATTTTCGTTCTCGATGGCCTGCGTGAGCCTGTCCGCCTCCTCGTCCGACAGCTCCCGGCCGGCGTAGAGGGCGAAATCCGCGATCTGATTTCTGCTCAGCCGCAAAATGGCCCCGTCCTCCAGCACCGCCAGCCAGCGGCCCCGGACCCGCTTGGAGGGCTTTAATTCCTCAATAACCATTTACGCCTCGTCCGCCGGAGCGCCGTCGTCGAAGTCGTCGGCAGAGACGTCCACCGCCCGGCCGGCGGCCTTGGCGGCCACCTGGGACTGCTTGCTCATCAGCTTGAATGCGTTGGCCCGGACCTGCTCCTCCACGCTGGCGGCCGCCTCGGGGTTTTCCTTCAAAAACTGCTTGGCGGCGTCCCGGCCCTGACCGATGCGGGTCTCCCCCATGGAAAACCAGGAGCCCGACTTCTGGATGATATCCAGCTTGACGGCCAGGTCCACCATCTCACCCCACTTGGAGATACCCTCGCCATAGAGGATATCGAACTCCGCCTCGCGGAAGGGGGGGGCCACCTTATTTTTGACAATTTTGGCCCGCGTCCGATTGCCGATCAGCTCAGTGCCATTTTTAATGGCCTCCACCCGGCGCACGTCGATGCGGACGGAGGCATAGAATTTCAGCGCCCGGCCGCCGGTGGTCACCTCCGGGTTTCCGTACATCACGCCCACCTTCTCCCGAAGCTGGTTGATGAAGATGACAATGCAGTTGGTCTTGGCGATGGAGCCCGCCAGCTTCCGCAGGGCCTGGCTCATCAGCCGGGCCAGCAGGCCCACATGGCTGTCGCCCATGTCGCCCTCAATCTCAGCCCGGGGGGTCAACGCCGCCACCGAGTCCACCACCACCACGTCGATAGCCCCGGAACGCACCAGGGCCTCGCAGATCTCCAGGCCCTGCTCACCGGTATCGGGCTGGGAGATTAACATGGAGTCGATATCCACACCCAACGCCCGGGCGTAGCTGGGGTCCAGAGCGTGTTCCGCGTCGATGAAGGCCACCTCGCCCCCCCGCTTCTGGGCCTCGGCCACAATGTGGAGGGCCAGGGTGGTCTTGCCGGAGGACTCCGGGCCGTAGACCTCGATAATGCGGCCCTTGGGCACGCCGCCGATGCCCAGGGCAATGTCCAGGGACAGGGAGCCGGTGGGGATGGAGTCCACCACCACGCCGGCGTTCTCCCCCAGACGCATGACGGTGCCCTTGCCGTAGGTCTTATCCAGCTGAGCCAGGCAGGTCTCCAGCGCCTTCTTCTTATCCGCGGCCGGCGCGGCCGACTCGATCATGGGTTTCTTCTGTGCCATGTCAATCATCCTTTCCCGCCGGCGGATTCAGAGCCTCCGGCCTCGTTCTGTCCCATATATTACTCTTTTCTATGTCCCATAAAACGGACTTTTCCAAAAATGCTCTCCCGTCCCGCCCGCAGGCGGCAAAGGCCCCTTTTGAGAGGGGCTGTCAGCCGTAAGGCTGACTGAGGATTGCGTTTTGCGGAGCAAAACATACGCAGTAAACCCAAGTCTGTAAAACTTTGTTTGCTCCGCACATTTTGGCTTCGCCAAAATACAATCCTCCGCCCCAGTTTGCGAACTGGGGCGCCTCCTTTCACTGGATAGCCGTTAACGGCTCTGCCGCTTACGGCTATCGCGTCCCCCTTGCGGGGAAAAGGAGGCTTTCGGGCGGCCACAGGCCGCCCCTACTCCTCCACCCACTCCTGCCAGCTCTTCATCCAGGGGATGCCGTCCCACAGCTTGCCGGTGTGGATGAAGTACTCGATGGCGGTCATCACCGCCTCCTTGTCGGCGGTGGTAGTCTCCCGGTAAATAATGGACTGTCCGTCGGAAGCGTCGATGTCGGTCTTTTCGTCAGAGCCCAAGTAATTCGGGTCATAAGTAGACCACCAGGTTTCCTCCCCAGCCACTCCAACATTTTTGGCATATTGCAGAGCGTACAGACCCTTCCCGCTCTCCAACTGCATATAGCTGTCCTCCATATCCGGGTCGTCGGCCAGGTAAATATCGCCCCAATCGCCTCTGTGCAGTTTTTTCAAGACTCGTTTCAAGCTGTCCGAAGTGAGTTCTTGTGTCTTTCCGTGGCTATAGTATTTTATTCTAACCCCCTCCGGCATTTCCGCCGGGGCCTCAGCCACGGTGATAAACTCCCTGTGTTCAATGCATCTGCTCATTGCGCATGCCCCCAGTTTTAATTATTGATGGTCCCCTCCACCACACGGAGGATGTTCTGGGTATCGGGCAGGACCTTCACATCCTCGTAGCCGTTTTTCTCCAGAATGTCCTCCACGGCGGCGGCCTGACCCAGGCCCACCTCAAAAATAAGGGTGCCTCCCAGCCGCAGGGCGGACTTCCACTTGGCGGCGATGGCGTGGTAGTAGTCCAGGCCGTCGTCCCCGCCGTCCAGGGCCATGTGGGGCTCGTAGTCCTTCACCGACACATCCAGCCCCCAAATGTCTCCGGAGGGGATATAGGGCGGGTTACACACAATGGCGTCGAAGTCCCACAGGGTGGAGCTGGGGGCCTCCAGGGCGTCCACCGACAGGCAGGTGACCCGGGCGTTCAGCTCGTTGCGGCGGACATTCTGCTTGCACACCCGCAGGGCCCCCTCCGACAGCTCCCCCAGCACCACCCGACACTCGGGGGCGTTGGCGGCAATGGCCAGCCCCACGCAGCCGCTGCCGGCGCACAGGTCCAGGATGCGAGCCCCCTCCCCCGACTCTCGGGCCTTGAGGATGCCCCGCTCGGCCAGCAGCTCAGTGTCCAGCCGGGGAATCAGCACGTCCCGGGACACGTCCAGGGACAGGCCGTAGAACTCCCATTCCCCGATGATGTAGGCCACCGGTTCCCCCGCCAGGCGGCGCTGGACCAGCTCCTCCACCCGCTGCTCCATGGACCCGGAGACATAGAGGGACATATCCCGGTAGAACTGCTCCCGGCTCTTGTCGGCGGCAAAGCAGATGATCTCCCGGGCCTCCAGCTGCGCCGACTCCACCCCAGCCCGCTTCAGCCGGGCCCGGGTGTCCAGAAACAGATTGTTATAGGTGGTGGCCATGAAATCACCTTCCTGATGTTTTTGGGGGAAATCCCCCCGCCACTTCGTGGCCCGCCCCCCTTTAGCAAGGGGGCTTTTCGCGCCATATACTTTCGTTCTTTCCCAAAGGCCCCCTTGCTAAAGGGGGCTGGCACCGCCGAAGGCGGTGACTGGGGGATTCCTACCACGCATCCGTCCCCTTCTCCTCCGGCAGCACCAGCTCCAGGGCTCTAATGCCCACCTCAATCATGGAGTCGTCGGGCTCGAAGGTGGTAAAGTTTTGCAGCCACAGGCCGGGGGCAGTAAAAAACCGGGTAACGGGCCCGTCGTGGCGGCCGGCCCAGCGGTTGAACTCATAGCTGACCCCCACAATCACCGGCAGCATGGCCAGGTGGGCCAGAAAACGCAAAAAGGGGTTGTGCACCGGCCAGATGGCGAAGACCACGGTGGACACAATGATGGAAATGGCAATCACCATAAACAGAAAGCTTGTCCCGCACCGGGGATGGTGCCGGGGCTGCACCCGCACGTTCTCCACCGTAAGGGGCAGTCCGGCCTCATAGCAGAAGATGGTCTTGTGCTCCGCCCCGTGGTAGGAGAAGACCCGCTTCATCTCCCCCATCCGGGAGCACAGGGCCAGGTAGGTCACAAAAATGAGCACCTTCAGCACGCTCTCCGCCAGGTTCCGGGCCAGCATGGAGTCGGTGAGGACCGTCACCGCCGTGCCCAGCAGGGTGGGCAGGAAGAAAAACAGCCCGATGGACATGGCCAGCCCCAGCACCACCGCCAGGGTGGTAATCAGAGCGGTAAACTTCTCACTGCCCAGCTTATTGTTGAGCCAGGTCTCAAATTTGGAGGGCTCCTCGTCCTCCTCCCCGTCCTCGGGGAAAAATTCGGCGGAAAACATCAGGGCGGTAACGCCGTTGTACATGGAGTCGGCAAAGTTGACCACCCCCCGGATCAGGGGCCAGCCCAGAACGGGATACCGGTCCTTGATAAATTTGAGTTCCTTCTCCTGGACCTCCAACTCGCCGTCTGGCTTGCGGACCACCACCGCCTGTTTTTTGGGGCCGCGCATCATAATGCCCTCAATGAGGGCCTGTCCGCCGCACATGGTTTTAAACTTGGGACATTGGCAATTCTGCTTGGACATTTGGGTTCTCCTTTGGTTTTTCATTTAGCCGCTCAAAAGGCTCCCTCTTGGAGGGAGCTGTCAGCCCAAAGGGCTGACTGAGGGAGTTTTCCGAATAACGGACTCCCTCCGTCACGGCTTCGCCGTGCCACCTCCCTCAAAGAGGGAGGCCTAATATTCATTCTACCAGACCCGGCCCTAATTTTCAATGGGCAGGCGGATGGTCACCTGGAATCCCCCGCCCTCGGCGTTGCTCACATCCATGCGGCCCTCGTGGCGGGTGACAATCTCCTCGCACACCGCCAGGCCGATGCCCGAGCCCCGGGCCTTGGAGCTGCCTTTATAAAATTTGTTCTTCAGGAAGGGCAGCTCCCCCTCGGGGGCGCCGGGGCCGTAGTCCCGAATGGCGATCACCGCCTCCTCCCCCTCCTGGCGGACGGTCACGTCGATACGCTTGCCCGCCCCTCCGTGCTTGGCGGCGTTGTCCAGCAGGTTGCAGAACACCTGACGCAGCCGCTCCGGGTCGCCGGAGATGGGCAGCTCCTCCTCCGGACCGTCGAAATACTCCAGTGCGATGCCCTCCTTGCGGAAAAACTCGGTGTAGGTATACACCGCGTCCTCCAGCTCGGCCTTCAGGTCCAGGGGCTCAACGGACAGGGTAAACCGGCCGTCCTCCATACGGGAAAACTCCAGCAGCTCCTCCACCATGTTGCCCAGCCGCTTGGACTCGGACACGATGATGCCCATGCCCTTGCGGATGTCGTCGGCGGAGCGGGCCTCGCCGTTCTGGATGGTCTCCGCCCAGCCGGTAATGGCGGTCAGGGGGGTGCGCAGCTCATGGGACACCGAGGAGATAAACTCGCTCTGGGTCTTCTCCGCCTGGGCGATTTTCATAGACATATCGTTGATGGCATTTGTAAGCTCGCCGATCTCGTCGTCAAACTTCTTTTCAATCTGCACCCCGTAGCTGCCGTCGGCAATCACCCGGGTAATCTCGGTAATGCCGGCCAGGGGCTCCACGATGGAGCGCACAAAGTAGAGGTTGGAGAAGTAGACCATGGCAAAAATCCCCAGGGCGATGGCGGCAATCACCGTCATGGCAAAGAGAAACTGCCGGTCGATGCCCGACAGGGAGGTGACATAGCGAATCACCCCCACCACCTCCCCCTGGTAGATCACCGGGCTGGAGGCGGCCAGAATGCGCTCACCGGTGGCCGGGTCCCGGCCCCGCCAGTACCGGGTGCTCAGCTCGCTCATGGCCTGCTGGATATCGGGCGTCCCCGGCGTGCTGCCGGCGGTGAGGTCGTTCCCCGAGAAAATCACCGCCCCGCCGGTATCCAGAAACTGCAGCTCCAGGCTGCTCTTGTCCTCGTAGCTGTTCACCGTCTGCTGGGCCGCCGCCCGGTAGTCCGAGCGGGTGTACATACGAAAGCCGTTGGCGGAGGAGGTGGCCTTCCGCATCAGGTCGTCCGCCGTGCCGCCGTAGTAGTAGCTCCAGAGCATTGCTGCAAAGGCGCCCACCGCCAGCGTGAGAATCAGCAGCACAATGGCCACGCTGTTCAGCAGCCACCGCCGCCGGATGCCCCGGATCTTTACCTGGTCCTGTACCTTTGTAGTTTTGGCCATTGTGTTCACCTGCCTTTCCTGCTCCGCCTATACAGAGGCTCTTTCGTCCCGCCCGCAGGCGGCAAGGCTCCTTTTCCCCGCAAGGGGGACGCCGCATCCGTAAGGCGGCAGAGCCGCCAACGGCTGCGCAGTGAAAGGAGCTGTCAGCGAAGCTGACTGAGGATTGCGTTTTGCGAAGCAAAACATACGGAGTAATCAAAGTTTCTGCCCCGCCTGTGGGGCGCGACGACCCCGGCGCGCCATTCTATTCAGCGTATCGATTTGGCGGGCCGAGGTCGTCCCGCCCCACGAAGTAAGCAAAGTTTTGCAACCTTGTTTATTTCATACATTTCGCCTGCGGCGAAATCAATCCTCCGCCCCAGTGTGCGCACTGGGGCACCTCCTTTCAAAAGGAGGCTGGCCCTGCAGGGGACATGGGAGCCCTCAGCTCCCCCACTTATACCCATAGCCCCACACGGTGTTGACGAAGGTGGGCTTCTGGGCGTTGTCCTCGATTTTGATGCGCAGGCGGCGGATATTCACATCCACAATCTTCAGCTCACCGAAGTAGTCCTTGCCCCATACGGTGTCCAGAATCTCCTCCCGGGACAGGGCCTTGCCCGGATTCTCCATAAACAGCTTGACAATGGAGTATTCCACCTGGGTGAGCTTCACCCGCTGGCCGTTCTTCTCCAGGGTGCGGTTGCGGGTGTTCAGCAAAAAGGGCGGGTCGCTGATCTCGTCGGGGGAGACAGCGACCTCGTCCCCGCCGGTGCGGCGGAACAGGGCGTCCACCCGGGCGGTGAGCTCCGCCGGGGAGAAGGGCTTGGTCACATAGTCGTCCGCCCCGGTCATCAGGCCGGTGACCTTATCCATCTCCTGGGTGCGGGCGGTGAGCATGATAATACCGATTTTGTTGTCCATGGCCCGCAGGCGGCGGCAGACCTCAAAGCCGTCGATGCCGGGCAGCATGATATCCAGCAGGGCCACCTTGATATCCGGGTTGTCCCGGACGGCCTCCAGGGCCTCCTCGCCGGTGCCCGCCTCCACCGTCTGATAGCCCGCCCGCTTCAGGTTGATAACCACAAAGCTGCGGATATTTTCCTCGTCCTCCAGGACCAGTACCTTGCGCATATTGTTCCTCCTTCCTCTCCAAAGGCTCCCTCTTTGAGGGAGCTGTCAGCCCATAGGGCTGACTGAGGGAGTTTTTTTTAACGGACTCCCTCCGTCACAGCCTTCGGCTGTGCCACCTCCCTCTAAGAGGGAGGCGGTTTATTCGTTATACCAGCTTCTCCGTATGGTGTCGAACCGCTCCAGCAGGTCCATCTCGTCCAGGCCGCAGTTCCAGCCGTCCTCGTGGAAGCGGGCGGCATAGGTGATGTTCTCCTCCTCCCGGAGGATGGTCCAGCCCTCCTCCTCCAGGTCGGCAGTGCGGCTGCTGGCCATGCGGTAGACAGACAGGAAGGGCACCGGCTCCCGCTCCTCCCCCAGCCAGTGGGAGAAGACCACTTCCCGCCGGCCCGTCACCTGGTCGTTGCGGGAAATGGTAATCTGGTCCCGCCAGCTCTCCGGGATGGTCAGGTACCAGCCGTCGCTCACATTGTGGTAGGTGGTAAGCACGTGGTTGCGCTTGCCCCGCTGGTCGTACTGGGCCCAGTCGATAAGCCAGAAGTTGCTGGAGGCGCTCTCCCCGTAGCTGGGCAGCTGGAAGGGGGAGGGCAGCTCGGCCACCCCATCCTGGTTGATGTCGGTGGGGTTGATCTCGGTATAGCCCAGAATCAGCTCCCGGCTGACTCCCTCGGGCCCCATGGAGACATTGGTGAGCTGGCCGCTGAGCCAGGACACCACGTCAATCACCTTGCCCCCCTCGGCCAGGGTGCTGGTGACATAGAGGGCGGGCTGGTTGTAGCCTCCGGCCAGGTAGTTGGTGCGGATGCGGTTGATGCCGCTTACGCCGGCGGACAGCTCGGTAACCCCCAGCGAGGCGACAGCCCCGTCCTCCCAGCCGTAGACCTCCACCTGGCTGCTGGCCCCGCCGGCGTCCATCCGGGTAACAAGCACCTCGATGCGGCTGTCCTGGTCCATGTCCAGCAGGCGGCAGCCGCTGGAGCCGTCGCTGGCCACGCTGCACCGGGTGAGGAGCCGCTCGCTGCCCATCAGGTCGGTCCGGGACATGGCCCGGACGGCGGCCAGGGCCTCCTCCTCATCCATGTCCCCCCCGGGCAGCTCCACCTCGTCCAGGGTGTACACCCCCAGCTGGTAGGCCCCGGAGCTGATCTGCCAGTTGACCGCCAGCTCCTTCCGGCCCTCGCCGTTGATCTGGGCGTAGGCGATTGCGTAGACGGCGCTGCCCTCGCCCTCCACCACGCCGGTGGGGACATATTCCTCCCCGATCTGGGTAAAGATGTAGATTTTAATGGGCTTCTCAATACCGGGCACCCGGAAAAAGGTGACCGCGCTCTCCCGCAGGCCGTCCCCGTCCAGGTCCTGAAGCTGGATGCTGGCGGTATTGTCCCCCGCCATGATGGTCACGTCCTCCACCCGGGTGTTGAACTCGGCCTCCAGGCCGGTGCGCACCGCCCGGATGGCGGCGTTGAGCTGCTCATAGCCCGGCGACTTCTCGGGCTGGCGGTACAGGTCATCCGGGGAGCGGAACAGGCAGCCGCTCAGCGTAAGAAGCACAGCCAGCGTCAGGGCCAGGGCCGTCCTCTTTTTCCCCACGGCGTCCACCCCCCTTTCCACACAAATTCACCACATAATGGCGGTATTTATCATCATACCACAATTCCCGAAAAAATCCATAGCTTTTTGTAATTTTTATCCCATGGAAAAAACCGCCCATCCCGGAAAACAGGATAGACGGTTTAGGCACCGTATTCAATTGGCCTGAGGCAGGGTAACGATAGCCTTGAACAGGTCGCCGTCCACGGCCAGGTCGAAGGCGCCCCCCTGCAGCTCGGTGAGGGACCGGGCGATGGACAGCCCCAGCCCGGAGCCCTCGGTGGACCGGGACTCCTCCCCCCGGACAAACCGCTCCATCAGCCGCTCGGCCGGGACGTTCAGGGGGTCCCGGGAGATATTTTTCACCGACAGGGCCACCTGTCCCTTCCCCCGCTCCAGGTCCAGATAGATGCGGGTGCCCTCCATGGCGTATTTGGCGCAGTTGGACAGCAGGTTGTCGATGACCCGCCACAGGTGCCGGCCGTCGGCATACACCCAGGTCTCCCCCTCGGGGAGGGTGGTCACCAGGGTGAGCCTGCGGTCAGACAGCTTCTCCTCCCACTCCGCCGTCGCCTGGTCGATGAGCTGGCCCATACCGATCTTCTCCCGGGTCACCGACAGCACCCCTGTGGAGGCCTTGGAGGCCTCCACCAGGTCCTCGGTGAGCTTCTTCAGCCGCTGGGACTTCCGGTCCAGCACCTCGATATAGTCGATGGCCTTGGGGTCGGTCTGCTGGGTGGATTTCAGCAGGTTGACGTAGTTGATAATGGAGGTGAGGGGCGTTTTCAAATCGTGGGAGACGTTGGTAATCAGCTCCGCCTTAAACCGCTCGCTTTTCATCTTCTCGTCCACCGCCCCGGCCAGGCCCACCGAGATGTTGTTCAAATCCTCCGCCTGGAGGCGCAGGTCGTAGGGCATGTGCCGGGTGTCGATCTGATACTCCAGGTCGCCCCTGGCAATGGTCTTGGTGCCCTGGCGCAGGCGGTAGTAGCCGTAGGCCCACCAGGCCAGAAACAGCACCAGGGCCAGCTGTAAGCAGAGATACATAAACATAAACGCACCGTTATAGACTCCCCCCATAATCAGGAAGAAGGTCACTATCACATAGGCTCCAAAGCCCAGCACTATCTTCCAGGTAAAGGGCAGGAATCGAACAAAGTCATGGATGGTCCCTGCCATCCATGCGGCCACCCTGCACAGCAGGGTGGTTTTCCCCAGACACCGGGCCTTCACCCGGACGGCCAGAGTGCGCAGCAGCAGGACAGCGCACCCCACCCCGGCGGCAAACAGTGCCCCGGCCCCGGTGACACCCAGGTTAAAGAAGGTATCAAAGTCCTCCCCCCGGACGGCGTAGGACTGCCCCCAGTAGAGCTGTTCCGCCGCCCAGACAGTGCCGAAAGCTAGCCACGCTATCCCGGCAATCATGACAACCGCGTACACGTCGAAGAAGATACGCTCCTGCCAGGTGAGGACGATTTCCTCCGCACCGGATTTATGCCCGGCGGTCCATAGAATCCAAATGAGTGCCAGCAGGGTGAGCGCCCCCAGATTCAAAAAGCCGGTGAGGTACTGGTCAAAGGAGGCCCGGTCCATGTCCCACAGCCTCCAGATTTGGCTGAACTCGTCCTGGATGGAATCGTCAACCTTCTCGGGCACGCCGTACTCCAGCACCAGCTTCATCGACGGGGCGGTTTCCCCCTCTGGGTTGGCGTCTGAGGGGGATAGACCCAGGTCGCCCGTTTCTGGGTCATAGTTGACGCTCCCGTCCCAGAGCTCAAAGGAGAAGTAGTGCATCTCCTTCACCGTCCGGCTTATGGCCTCGTCGTCTTTGAGGTTGGTCCCCAGCAGGGTCTGCCCGTCGTCGGTGAGCAGCCGGAAGCGGAACCAGGTATTTTGCCGGGAAAACTGCTCCTCCACCCGGGCCTTCTCCTCCCGCAGGGCCTCCGCGTCGGCATAGGCCAGGGGGTTGGCGGCCCCCTCGGCAATCTGCTTCTCCAGCTCCTCCAGTGTCTGGGACAGCTCGATCCCCTCCACCAGGCCCTGGCGGCGTTCGTCAATGGCGCTGTAGAAGCGGGAGCTGTCCTGCCAGCTGCTTCTGGTAATGGAAACAGAGCTGACCAGCGCCCGCACCCCGAACACGCCCGCGCCGAAGGCGGCGGCCAGCAGGACAAGCACCGCGCAGATTTTTGCAGCGGCGCTGCGTTGCAGCTTTTTCACTGCTAAGCCCCCTTCTCAATCTTATACCCCAGCCCCCATACCACTTTTAAATACCGGGGCTCGGCGGGGTTAATCTCGATCTTCTCCCGCAGATGCCGGATGTGGACGGCCACCGTATTCTCCGAGCCGTAGGCCGGGTCGTTCCACACCTGCTCATAGATCTGAGTGGAGGAAAAGACCTGCCCCGGGTGGGACAGCAGCAGCTTGAGAATGTTGTACTCGATGGGGGTGAGGCTGATGGGCTCGCCGTCCACAGTGACCACCTTGGCCCCGTCGTCCATGGCGATGGGCCCGGCGGTAATCAGGCCGGGGCCCTTCTCCGCCCCGCCCAGGGCGGTGTACCGCCGCAGCTGGGACTTCACCCGGGCAATGACCTCCAGGGGGTTGAAGGGCTTGGTAATGTAGTCGTCCGCCCCGATGTTCAGGCCCAGAATCTTGTCGGTGTCCTCGCTCTTGGCGGTCAGCAGGATGATGGGCACGTTGCTCCCCTCCCGCAGCCTGGCGGTGGCCCGGATACCGTCCAGCTCAGGCATCATGATATCCATAAGGATGAGGTGGACCTCGTGGGTCTCCGCCGCCCGGATAGCCTCCTGGCCGTCGTAGGCCTTCACCGTCTGGTAACCCTCGCTGGTAAGGTAGATATCCAGCGCGGATACAATGTCTCTGTCGTCGTCACAAATCAGGATGGTATACATCTCGCCGCTCCTCTCCCTGTTTATTTCCGAACCTAGCATAGCACAGACAGTTTAAATCGCAAGTGGGAAAATATTAAGAAGCCCTTAATTTTTTCAGCCCCATGCCCCATCATAACATCCCATCCCGGCCGCCGGCAAGCAGGGATACCCTCGCAGGGCAGGGCTTCTGCCCCTGCATGTCCGATAAAACGGCGCCTGTAGGGCCCGCTACCGGGGCGGAAAAAGGGACGAAAAGGGCTGCTGTCGTTTCGGCAAGAGGTGAAACAACAGCAACCTTTTGCGGGCGGCCAAAGGCCGCCCCTACCGGAAAACCCGCCAAAGAGCCCCGCCCTTTAAACGCTCCCATTCTTCAAAAAATCGCTGAAAGCCTTCAGCTCCCGCTTTGTCTCCTCCGGGAGCTGGTTATACTCCTGGCCGGTGACCGCCCCCTCCAGGGCATACAGATGCACCAGGCACACCTGGGGGAAGGTCTTCTTCAGTCTGAAAAAGGCCTCCTTGGCCCCCGCCTCCGCCAGCTGCTCCGGGGATTCGATACCCACCGCCGCCAGCTTCCGGGCCATCTCCTTGCCGATATTCCGCATGGATGTCAGCTCCGCCACAGTGTTTCCTCCTCCCTGTCACCCTCGCCTGCTGCGGCGAGCGGCTCATACTGTTCCCTGTATTTTACCACACAGCCCGGCCCGCCGCAATATCCTTGTTATATCCCACAAATTCCTGTCCGCTCCCCGGCGGGAATCGGGAAATACGGAAAAATCCCTTGGGAAGAATTGAAATCTGGACTTCACTGTGGTAAACTGTCAAAGAACCAACGGGAGGGAAGCGGAATGATTCAAAAATGGAATGTGACTATCCCCGAGCTGACCGGGAACGAGCCCCGGGGGGTCTATCTCTATCTGCCAGTGGACTACGACAGCTCGCCGGAGCGGCACTATCCGGTGCTGTACATGTTCGACGGCCACAACGTCTTTTTCGACTCCGACGCCACCTACGGCAAGAGCTGGGGGCTGGGGGAGTATCTGGACGCCTTCCAGGTGCCTCTCATTGTGGCGGCGGTGGAGTGCAACCACCACCCGGACAACGGGCGGTTGTCGGAGTACTCCCCCTATACCTTCTACGAGCCCGATTTCGGCCATGTGACGGGCCACGGCAGGGTCACAATGGACTGGTTTGTCCACACCTTCAAGCCCTCCATCGACCGGAAGTACCGCACCCTGTCCGACCGGCCCCACACCTTCATCGCCGGCAGTTCCATGGGCGGGCTGATGAGCCTGTTCGCCCTGCTGGAGTATAACCAGGTCTTCTCCCGGGCGGCGGCCCTGTCCCCCTCCCTGTGGGTGGCCCCGGACCGGCTGGCCCGGCTGGTGCGGGGGGCGGAGGTGCGGTCAGACACGGTGCTTTATATGGACTACGGCTCCCGGGAGCTGGGCAATCACGAGCTGATGCAGGGGCAGTTTGCCCGGATCGCGGGCCAGCTGCTTACCCGGGGGGTCCGGCTCACCTGCCGCATCGTCCCCGGCGGCGACCACTGCGAGGCCAGCTGGGAGAAGCAGATCCCCTTCTTCATCGAAACCCTGATGTATGAGCTGGAGGTCTGACGGCAGGGGCGCACACTGTGCGCCCGCCTGCCCCTAACTATCCTGGGGGCGGACCATGTCCGCCCCTGCAAAACGGAGGTTTTTTCTATGAAAACGGAGTATCTCACCGATTACAGCCCCGCCCTGGGGCGGGATATGGAGTGCATGGTCTACGGCCACGCCGGCCGGCCGGTGCTGTATATCCCCTGTCAGGACGGCCGCTTCTTCGACTTTGGCGACTTCCACATGGCCGAAACCCTGGCCCCCTGGATCGAATCCGGCCAGATTATCGTCTTTTCGGTGGACACCATCGACAGGGAGACCTGGTCGGACAAGGGCGGGGAGCCCTATTGGCGGGCGCGGCGGCATGAGCAGTGGATGGATTACCTTACCAAGGAGATGGCCCCCCGTATGCTCGACCGGACCGGGCAGGACGGGATTCTCTCCTTCGGGTGCAGCCTGGGGGCTACCCACGCCGCCAACCTCTACCTGCGCCGGCCCGATCTGTTCAATGGAATGCTGGCCCTCAGCGGCATTTATAACGCAGATTACGGCTTTGACGGCTATATGGACGAGGTGGTTTATCAGAACTCCCCGGTGCATTATATGGCCAATTTACCGGAAAACCACTACTATATCGACATTTTTAACAAACAGCGGGCCGCCATCTGCGTGGGGCTGGGGCCCTGGGAGCTTCCCGACACCACCAGGCAGCTGGCCGACATCTTTTACCGGAAGGGTATCCACACCTGGGTGGACTTCTGGGGCCACGACTGTGCCCACGACTGGCCCTGGTGGTATAAGCAGGCCGCCTATTTCTTCCCCTGGCTGCTGGGGGGCGAGCCGGGACAATAATGTCCGCCAGCGGTGGACTTTATACGCTTCGTAATTTTTACTCAAAATAATACACCTGTTTTTGCCCCTTTTTGGTCCTTTAAAGGGCAAAAAAGGGCCCTAAACGGTCCCCAAATGGTACCGTCCACCGCTGGCGGACAGTATTTCCGGGGCTTGGGCCCTGTATGGGATGTGTGTGAGACAACATAGAAGGAGAGGGTACCATGTCAAACGTCATTTTTATTTCGCCCAACTTCCCTACCAATTACTGGCAGTTCTGCCGGGAGCTGAAGAACAACGGGATGAACGTGCTGGGCATCGGCGACCAGCCCTATGACCAGCTGTCCGGGGAGCTGAAGGCCAGCCTCAATGAGTACTACAAGGTGGACACCCTGGAGGACTACGACGGGGTGTATCGGGCGGTGGCCTTCTTCATCCACAAGTACGGCCGGATCGACTGGCTGGAGAGCAACAACGAGTATTGGCTGGAGCGGGACGCCCGCCTGCGCTCTGACTTCCGCATTACCAGCGGCTTCCAGGAGGAGGACATGCCCCGGATCAAGTACAAGTCCCGGATGAAGGAGTTTTACCAGGCCGCCGGCATCCCCACTGCCCGGTATCACATGGTGGACAACCGGAAAAACTGCATGGCCTTCATCAAGGAGGTGGGCTGGCCGGTGGTGGTCAAGCCCGACAACGGCGTGGGGGCCTCCGACACCCACAAGCTGTCTGACGCCAAGGATCTGGACCAGTTTTTGAAGACCAGAAACCCCGACGTGGCCTACATTATGGAGGAGTTTATCTACGCCGAGGTCAACTCCTACGACGCCATTATCGACTCCCAGGGCAACCCCATCTTTGAGACGGGCAACGTTACCCCCATCTCCATTATGGATATTGTCAACGAAGCGGACAACTCCGTCTATTACATCGTCAAGGACCTGCCCGCCGACACCCGGAAGGCCGGGCGGGCCACGGTAAAGAGCTTCGGGGTTAAGAGCCGGTTCGTCCACTTTGAGTTTTTCCGCCTGACCCGGGACCAGGAGGGGATGGGAAAAGCGGGGGACGTGGTGGCCCTGGAGGTGAATATGCGGCCCTGCGGCGGCTTCAGCCCGGACATGATGAACTTTGCCAACTCCACCAATGTGTATAAAATCTGGGCCGATATGATCGCCTTTGACCACTCCACCGTGGAGGGCGGGCCCCACGCCTTCTGCGCTTTCGCCGGCCGCCGGGACGGCAAGCCCTTTGTCTATGACCACGAGGCCATTATGAAGAAGTACGGCCAGCAGATGAAGCTGGTGGACCGTATTCCTGACGTGCTGTCCGACGCCATGGGCAACCAAATGTATGTGGCTACCTTCCCCACACAGAAGAAGCTGGATAAGTTTTATCACGATATTTTGCTGTGTAAGGAGGGGTGAGGGGCAGGGGTTTTGCGGCCGGGTCGCATGTAGGGCAAGGGCTCTGCCCTTGCCTTTCCTATCCAGTTTATCCCCTTACGGGGATAGGCAAGGGTAGAACCCTTGCCCTACGGGCGGTTGTGGCAAGGTAGTCCGCCGTCTGCCGCAGAAAAAAGGCTCCCCCCTTGTGGGGGAGCTGTCACGCGAAGCGTGACTGAGGGGGCAGGACGGGGGCATGCCTTTTCGATCAGGGGGGCGCAGAATCCCCCAGTCACCGCCTGCGGCGGTGCCAGCCCCCTTTAGCAAGGGGGCCTTTGGAGCAGGAACGGACCAGCCAGCGCCGAAAAGCCCCCCTTGCTAAAGGGGGGAGGGCCGCCGGACAAAGTCCGGTGGCGGGGGGATTCCGGGTAACCCATTCCTTTGCCCTTGCCCCTCATATCCCGTTTTATCCCCTTACGGGGATAGGCAAGGGTAGAACCCTTGCCCTACAGGCGGTTGTGGCAGAGAGAACTACCGGGCCTGGAGGAGATGGAGAGGGGAGGGAATCCCCCAGTCACCGCCTGCGGCGGTGCCAGCCCCCTTTCACAAGGGGGCCTTTGGAGCGGGAACGGACCAGTCAGCGCCGGAAAGCCCCCCTTGCTAAAGGGGGAAGGGCCGCCGGACAAAGTCCGGTGGCGGGGGGATTCCGGGTAACCCATTCCTTTGCCCTTGCCCCTCATATCCCGTTTTATCCCCTTACGGGGATAGGCAAGGGTAGAACCCTTGCCCTACGGGCGGTTGTGGCAGAGGCAACCGCCGGTTCTGGATGGGACCTAAAATGCCCAATTGTGCCAGATTGAAAACAGCCGCGGCCCATCCATGCGGGCCGCGGCTGTGTTGTTCTGTACGCCGGTTTACCGGGCCAGGGCCACCAGGGCGCTGGCGCCGATGCGGTCGGCTCCCGCCTCCAGCATGGCCTGGGCCTGCTCGAAGGTGCGGATGCCGCCGGCGGCCTTAATCCGCATGTCGGGGCTGATGTGCTCCCGAAAGAGCTGCACATCCTCCACCGTGGCCCCGCCGGCGGCGAAGCCGGTGGAGGTCTTGATAAACTCCGCCCCGGACATGGACACCACCCGGCACAGGGCGATCTTCTCCTCCCGGGTAAAGTTGCAGGCCTCGATGATAACCTTCAGGATGCGGCCCTTGCAGGACTCCTTTACCGCCTTGATCTCGGTGAGCACACCCTCCCAGTCCCCCGCCTTGGCCAGGCCCTGGTTGATGACCATGTCGATCTCGTCCGCGCCGTCCCGGATGGCGTCCTCTGTCTCGAAGACCTTCACCTCGGGGGTGGCATAGCCGTTGGGAAAGCCGATTACGGTGCATATCTTCAGGCCGCCGGCATAGTCGTTGGCCCGCTTTACATAGCGGGGCGGGATACACACGCTGGCCACGCCGAACTGCTTCCCCTCGTCACAGAGCGCCCGGACCTGTTCCCAGGTGGCCGTGGGGGTGAGGAGGGTGTGGTCTACCCGGCTTAAAATTTCGTTCTGTTCCATCATGCTTGCTCCTTTCCCCGCCATTTCGGTGGAATTATCCCGGTTTTTCCGGCGGGTTATCATTTTTGCCGTATTATTCTACCCCACATGCCCCCAATTGTCTATTTGTGGAAAGTGAAAAAATCCGGCTGTCAAAAAGCACTTTTTTGGCTTTTCGACAGCCGGAGCGGTATTTTATTTCCCTTTTACAGGGCGGACTTCAGAACGTCCACCCGGTCGGTCTTCTCCCAGGCCACGCCCAGGTCCTCCCGGCCGAAGTGGCCGTAGGCGGCCAGCTGGCGGTAGATGGGCCTGCGCAGATCCAGGTCCCGGATGATGGCGGCGGGGCGCAGGTCGAAGACCTTTTCTACCGCCTCCTCCAGTTTGGCATCGGCCACCGTGCCGGTGCCGAAGGTGTCCACCCGGACGGAGACGGGCCGGGCCACGCCGATGGCGTAGGCCAGCTGTACCTGGCAGCGGGAGGCCAGGCCGGCGGCCACCACGTTCTTGGCCACCCAGCGGGCGGCGTAGGCGGCGGAGCGGTCCACCTTGGTGGGGTCCTTGCCCGAGAAGGCGCCGCCGCCGTGGGGGGCGGAGCCGCCGTAGGTGTCCACAATGATCTTCCGCCCGGTGAGGCCGGAGTCCCCCTGGGGACCGCCGATGACGAAGCGGCCGGTGGGGTTGACATAAATCTTGGTGTTCCCGTCCAGCAGGTTGGCGGGGATGATGGGCTTGATGACCAGCTCGATCATGTCCTTCCGAATCTGCTCCAGCTCCGCCTCGGGGCCGTGCTGGGTGGAGACCACCACCGCATCCACCCGGATGGGCCGGTTGTCCTCGTCGTACTCCACCGTCACCTGGGTCTTGCCGTCAGGCCGCAGGTAGTCCACCTTGCCCTCCTTGCGGACCCTCGTCAGCTGCATGGCCAGCTTCTGGGCCAGGGAGATGGGCAGGGGCATGAGCTCGGGGGTCTCGTCGCAGGCGTAGCCGAACATCATGCCCTGGTCGCCGGCTCCGTTGTCCAGGCCGTCGTTCTGCTCGCCCTCCTTGGCCTCCAGGCACTTGTCCACGCCCATGGCGATGTCGCCGGACTGCTCGTCGATGGAGGTGATCACCGCGCAGGTGCCGCAGTCAAAACCGAACTTGGCCCGGTCATAGCCGATGTCCTTCACCACCTGGCGGGCCACCTTGGGGATATCCACGTAGCAGGAGGTGGTGATCTCCCCCATTACGTGGATCAGGCCGGTGGTGGCGGTGGTCTCGCAGGCTACACGGGCCTGGGGGTCCTTGGCGATGATGGCGTCCAGCACCGCGTCGGAGATCTGGTCGCAGATTTTGTCGGGATGTCCCTCGGTGACGGATTCGGATGTAAAAAGTCTCTTTGCCATGGTTTTTTCTCCTTTCTGTTGTTGGGGAGCGCAAAAACGCCCCGCCGGACGGCGGAGCGTTATGTCTGGTTGCACCCTCATCTTTCGATACACTACCGCCGGATTTAGCACCTTGCGCATACACACTGACTTTGTATCCGCAGGTTGCCGGGCTTCATCGGGCCGTTCCCTCCACCGCTCTTGATAAGGCTATTCAGTTGTTCAGGGCTATTATAGCGCAGGTATGAGGGGCTTGTCAAGCGGTATTTTAGAATCCCCCAGTCATTTGCTTCGCAAATGCCAGCCCCCTTTAGCAAGGGGGCCTTTGGAGCAGGAACGGACCAGCCAGCGCCGAAAAGCCCCCCTTGCTAAAGGGGGGAGGGCCGCCGGACAAAGTCCGGTGGCGGGGGGATTCCGTTTCCCCTTGTCAAAGAGGGAGGGCCGCCGGACAAAGTCCGGTGGCGGGGGGATTCCGTTCCCCCCTGTCAAAGGGGGGAGGGCCGCCGGACAAAGTCCGATGGCGGGGGGATTCCGTTCCCTCCTTCAAGGACAGGCAGGGCAGACCCCCTGCCCGGCAGGACGTTCCGGCTTATACCGCGTATTCGTACAGCAGGAAGTTGGCCAGGCCGGTGCTCTCGTACCAGATTTGTTTCGTCTCGATGTACACAAAGCCCGCACGCCGGTAGAGGCGCTGGGCGGGGACGTTGTCCTCCAGCACGTCCAGCCGCAGGGCCTTCCAGCCCTTCTCCCGGGCCAGGGCGGCGGCCCCCTCTATCATCCGGAGGGCCAGGCCCCGGCCGGAAAACGCCGGGGACACCCCCAGGGTGTGGATTACCGCAGTCTCTTCGTCCGGGGCGTCCACCCGCCAGGGGGGCTCGCCGTAGGTCTTGTCCGTCCCCTGGGTGAGGATCATCCCGGCGGCCAGCCGGCCCTCCAGCTCCCCAAGGTACAGGGTGCCGGCCTGGATGGCTCTGTGGAAATCCACCTGGGTGGGGTACACCCCCCGCTGCCAGCCCAGGTTTCCGGTCTGAGCCTGAAACAGGTCGATCACCCCGTCGTACAGCGCCAGAACTGCCGCCATGTCCGCCGGGACCGCCTGCCGTACCTTCAGCATGTGCCTCTCCCCCTTGTTGTCCTATGCCTATATTATAGCTGTTTGGAGGGAAAAAGCAAGGGCCGCCCGCAGGCGGCCCTGAAAATGTTTTTTACCGTGCCAGGCTCTGGAAGTGGGTCAGAACCGGGTTTACGCCGGTCTTTTTGCCGTTCTCGTAGGTGTAGAAGCCCGCGCCGCTCTTTCGGCCCAGGAAGCCGGACACCACCAGCTTGCGCAGCAGCAGGGAGGGGGCGTACTTGGAGCCGATCTCCTTCTCCATCACGGTCATCACGTTGAGGAGGACGTCCAGGCCGATCATGTCGGCCAGCTCCAGGGGGCCCATGGGGTGGTTGCAGCCCAGCTTCATGCCGTTGTCCATCTCCTCCACCGAGCCGATGTAGGAGCCCACGATTACACAGGCCTCGTTGAGCATGGGCAGCAGGGCCCGGTTGACGATGAAGCCCGGCTTGTCGTCGGCCTGGATGATGGTCTTGCCCATCTTCTCGGCTACCTCCTTCACCGCATCCAGCACGTCCTGGGTGGTGAGCAGGCCGAAGATGACCTCGCACAGCCGCATCCGGGGCACGGGGGAGAAGAAGTGCATGCCCACCACACGGGAAGGCCGCTTGGTGGCGGCGGCCAGGGCGGTGAGGGAGATGGAGGAGGTGTTGGAGGCGAAGATGGTGTGCTCAGGGCAGATGTCCTCCAGGGAGGCGAAGACCGCCTGCTTGGCCTTCAGGTCCTCGATGATGGCCTCGATGACCAGGTCGGCCTGTCTGGCCCCCTCCAGGGTGGAGTCCAGGGTGAGGCGGGCCAGGGCGGCGTCCCGGTCCTCCGCCGCCATGCGGCCCTTCTCCACGTCCCGGTTCAGCGCCTTCTCGATGCCCGCTTTGGCCCGGTCCAGGGCCTCCTGCCGCTGGTCGTTGATGGTGACGGTGTAGCCGCTGGTGATGGCGTTCTGGGCAATGCCGCTGCCCATCAGACCGGCGCCTACTACAAAAATATTCTGGATAGCCATAGTTTTGACCCCTTTTCTTTCCTTTTTCGGATTTGGGGCGCCGCCCTTCCAGCTGCGGCACCCGGATGGGCCTATCTTAGCATATCAACCGGCGCAGGTCTCCGCGTAAATGGGCCTAAATGTTGCAAATGTTGACCTACTGCTTATACACTCACTTTAGTACATTAGCTTATCGGCAAAGTGCTGCAAAAAAGAGAGCGATTAAAAGCCTTCCCCCTTCCAGGGGGAAGGTGGCACGGCCGTAGGCCGTGACGGATGAGGGTGCGCGGCAGGTTTTTGCTTCTTACCGTAAGAACTGCTTGCCCTCCCCGCCCCCTCATCCGCCCCAGTGTGCGCACTGGGGCACCTTCCCCCCGGAGGGTGGAAGGCTTGCCCTGCGGGGGATTGCTTATATACTTCAGTACATCAGCTTATCGGCAAAATGAAAGGACAGCTTACCTGCCCCCCTCAGTCACGCTTCGCGTGACAGCTCCCCCACAAGGGGGGAGCCTTTTTGCGCGATCATGCGCCTAGGTGCGTCATGTAGGGCAAGGGTTCTACCCTTGCCTTGCTCACCACGTTTAGGTATACTCCAAAAGTCTTCACTCTGTCGTTCAAAACCGGTTCAGCTCCGCGGTTCCGTCGTCCTGGCCCTTCTCGATGGCGCGGACCACCGCATAGTAGCCAAAGTCCTTATTTACCTGGACATAGAACCGCTCCCCCACCTTCTTCCCCATCAGGGCGGAGCCCATGGGGCTCTCCTTGCTGATCAGGCCGTGGGAGACGTCCTGGCGCACGGTGGTTACCACCTGCCAGGTCTCCTCCTCCTCGTCGTCCTCCAGCCAGATGGTCACCTTGTCATACAGACCCACCGTGTCGGCGGCGGAGTGGTCCTCGATGATTCGGGCGGTTTTTATCATGTTCTCCAGATAGCGGATGCGGCTCTCGTTTTTGTTCTTCTCCTGCTTGGCCGCCTTGTACTCAAAATTTTCGCTCAGGTCGCCGAAGCCCCGGGCCACCTTCACCTCCTCCAGCAGCTGGGGCCGGAGGGTGATGCGCCGGTAGTTCAGCTCCTCCTGCATCTTTTGCAGGTCGATGGCTGTGAGCTCGTTATGCACGTTACGCCTCCCAGCCGGACAGATAGGCCTTCTGGTCCTCTGTGAGGGTGTCAATCGTGAGCCCCATGGCGGCCAGCTTTACCCGGGCGATCTGGTCGTCGATCTCGTCGGGGACGATGTACACCTTCTTTTCCAGTCCCTCCCGGTGCTTGGCCAGCCACTCCAGAGACAGGGCCTGGACGGCAAAGGACATATCCATAATCTCGGCGGGGTGGCCGTTGCCGCCAGCCAGGTTGACCAGCCGGCCCTCGGCCAGCACATTCAGTACCCGGCCGTCGGACAGGCGGAAGCCCTCGATATTCTGGCGGCGGGGGAAGGTCTCCGTGGACATGCTCCGCAGGGCGGCCACGTCCACCTCGCAGTCGAAGTGGCCCGAGTTGCACAGGACGGCGTTGTTCTTCATCACCTCAAAGTGCCGCTGGACAATCACGTCCTTGCAGCCGGTGGCGGTGACGAAAATGTCGCCGATTTTGGCGGCCTCGTCCATAGACATCACCCGGAAATTCTCCATGGTGGCGTCCAGGGCCTTGAAGGGGTCCACCTCGCAGACCACCACGTTGGCCCCCATGCCCTTGGCCCGCATGGCGATGCCCTTGCCGCACCAGCCGTAGCCGGCCACCACCACCGTCTTGCCCGCCACAATCAGGTTGGTGGTGTGCATGATGGCGTCCCAGGTGGACTGGCCGGTGCCGTACTTGTTGTCGTAGTAGTGCTTGGCCTTGGCGTCGTTCACCGCCATCATGGGACAGGGCAGGATGCCCTCCCGCTCCCGGGCGTAGAGCCGGTGGATGCCGGTGGTGGTCTCCTCACAGCCGCCGATGAGCCGGTCGCCGTACTGGGCGCACTTGCCGCCGAGAAGGTTGATGAGGTCGCCGCCGTCGTCCACAATGAGGTGGGGGCGGCACTTCAGGGTCTCGACAAGGAGATTTTCGTACTCCTCCATGCTCACACCGTGGACGCCGTAGGTGGCCACGCCGGAGTCGGCCACGGCGGCGGCCACATCGTCCTGGGTGGACAGGGGGTTGCAGCCGGTGAGGTGGACCTCGGCGCCCCCCTCCCGGAGGACCAGCCCCAAGTTGGCGGTCTTGGCCTCCAGGTGGACGGAGACGGCGATGGTCAGGCCGGCAAAGGGCTTTTCCCGGCGGAAACGCTCCTCAATGCCGCTGAGGGCGGGCATGAAGTCCCGCACCCACTGGATTTTCTGGTGGCCCGAGGGGGCCAGGGACATGTCTTTTACGATGCTCATGGTGATCCTCCTGTGTTATCCTATTTTGTAATAGGGAGATTTCGGCGGCTACATTGTAGCATATTTTTAAGCAGAGCGAAAGTGAAAAATTTATTTACAATTTGGGTGTGGACTTTTTTGGGAAAATCGGGTACAATTATTTAGAATTGCTTCACAGATTAAACGCTGTATGGTGGAAAAACGGTATAGAGGAAGGGGGAAATATGATAAGGAGAGCTTTCCATTGCTTTTGCTGCCTGCTTCTGCTTGCCAATCTCCTTTGCTGTACGGCTGCCGCTTATCATTTCATGGAAGACCCCGTCTCCGATTCATCTGAATACCGCTTTATGTCCCTTGTCAGGCAATCTGCTTTCGATTCTGCGGATTCACTGCCCCCAGGTGCGTATCGCTTTTCCGCCGAAGGGCTGGACGATGCGGTGCGCCTTTATACGCTTTCTCCAGACGAGTTTTTGGCCTTATGCCGCGACGGCAGCTTTGGATTATCGGCAATCGACGACAGCTATTCCTGGGAACTTCCAATTTATATGGACGAGGAAACAGGCGCTTATCAATGTGTGTCGTTTGGATATTTAAACAACGGAACATTTGATTATATCATTTCGACAGCATCCGCGAATGATTTCGGCGCAGACGACTACCTTTTTTACCCGGAACAGGCGGTTGAGGTTCTGTATCGTGCCGGAGCCAGCGAGGACGCCCACTTTTATCTGGCTTCTGTCACCGACATTCATCTGAAGCTTGTTGTTGCGGAGGCGGAGGGAGTATTTTGGGTCGTTCCATACGCTTCCCGTCCTGATTTCTTAAAACTGAACAATGGAACGGCTATGACCCTGGAAGATGTCGCGGATAAGGTTGAGGCGTATTGGAACGAAAACAGCCCCGCTGGCACCTGGGGGATTGCCGCAGGCGGCGGCAGCGGCCTGTCTGGACATCTCCCGCTGGGCTTGGCCGGTATCGCGTTTCTGAGCATCGCGGTGTTCCTGTTCTGCTGTTTCAAAAAGAGGCGCAGCCAGAAGAAATAGCTCCTGCGGCCCGTGTCAGACTATCATTTTAAAGGAGTTTTACCCTTGAAAACGCTTTCTCACTGGATTTCTCAGTTTTGCTACAAGCACCCGAATTTCGGCATCCCCAATTTGATGATGTACATTGCGGTGGGGAATGTGGCCATCGGGCTGATTGACAATTTCAGCGCCTACCCCCTCTCCAGCGCCCTGTTCTTTTTCCGCCCCGCTATCCTTCACGGGGAAATCTGGCGGCTGATCTCCTTCATTTTTGTCCCCATTACCGGAGACTTCGGCATCCTCAACTTTACAGTCCCCGGCACCTCCTTTTTCATGACCGTCCTGTCCGCCTATTTCTACTACTGGATTGGCAGTCTGCTGGAGCGGGAGTGGGGCACCGCCAAGTTTAACTGCTTCTATTTCTCCGGCGTGGTGCTCAACATCATCTTTGGCATGATTATGGGAGTGTCCTCCATCGCCTATGTCAATATGTCCATGTTTTTCGCCTTTGCCGTCCTCTTTCCCAATATGCAGGTGCTGTTTATGTTCATTCTGCCGGTGAAGGTGAAGTGGCTGGCCTGGATCGACGCCGCCTTCTTTGCCTGGCAGGTGCTCAACAGCCTGCTGATGGGGCTCTGGCTGTATGCCCTGCTGCCCCTGGTGGCCATCCTGAACTTCTTCATCTTCTTCTGGGAGGACATGATGGACGCGCTGGGGCGAAAAAGCGCTCAGGTGAAGCACCGGACCTCCGCCCAGACCATCAACTTTAAAAAGGCCCAGAAGGAGCTGCGCCAGCGGCGGGGGTACCTCCACAAGTGCGCCGTCTGCGGCGTTACCGACCAGGACGACCCCAATATGGAGTTCCGCTACTGCTCCAAGTGCAACGGCTACTACTGCTACTGCGCTAACCATATTAACAACCACACACATGTGCAATAGAGAATGGCTCCCCTGTATGGGGAGCCATTTCAACTGTCGAAAAATCTCCGTCTCCCACAGGGCCGACTCCCCCTAACAGGGGGAGATGTCGGCGAAGCCGACAGAGGGGGTAGGCTCCTTTTGGCGCCCTGCGTCTCGCAGCTACTTCTTTGACAAACTGAGCCGCCTGGTGGGGCGGCTCTCTGGCGGTTAAAAAGCACACTGTGACAGAATGCGTCCAAAAAGCCTTCCCCCTTCCAGGGGGAAGGTGGCATCCGCGAAGCGGATGACGGATGAGGGTGCGCGGCAGGTTTTGCCTCTTATCGCAAGGACAGCTTGCCCGCCCCGCCCCCTCATCCGCCCCAGTGTGCGCACTGGGGCACCTTCCCCCCGGAGGGTGGAAGGCTTGCCCTGCGGGGGGACGGGGGTTTACTTACTCGCCCAGCACCTTGGCAATGTCGAGCTCCTCGGCGTCGCTCCAAAGCCGCTCCAGGTCGTAGAATTTCCGGGCCTCGTCGGTGAAGACGTGGACCACCACTGCGGAAAAGTCCATCAGCAGCCAGGTGCCCCCCCGGTGGCCCTCGATGTGGTGGGCCCGCTCGCCGTTCTTTTCCGCCGCCTCCTCACAGGCGTCGGACATGGCCTTTACCTGGGTGTTGGAGGTGGCGGTGCAGATGACGAAGTAGTCGGCCAGGGTGGTGACCCCCTCCGTCTTCAGCACCTTGATATCGCCGCCCTTTTTGCTGTCCAGCGCTCTGGCCAGCAGGACCGCCAGTTCATAGGATTCCATTCCATTGCTCCTCTCGTTTATTTTTGGCCTCCGCCCCCCGGGCGGGAGGCTCAAATTTACGCCGCCGCCTGGGTCGTGTCCTCGATCTCCCCGCCCTGAATATCCGGAGAGGGATCGGGGAAGATGTCGCCGGGGTCGATGGTTCCGATATCCCCGGGACTGGTGGTGGTTCCGGGGTCCGTGCCCGGGTTGGTCGAGGCGCCCGGGTCGGTGGCCCCGCCGGGGTCGGTGGCGCCGGGATTGGCGCTGCTTCCCGGGTCAGTGGTTGTGCCGGGGTCGGTGGTGGTTCCCGGGTCGGTGGAGGCATCGGGATTCTCGTCGGGCTCATCGGGTTCGTCGGGCTCGTCGGGTTCGTCGGGCTCCGCCGGCTTGGGAGCGGGGGGATTGGCCACCGCCGGGTCGGCCAGGGTGCCGTTGGTCACGCCGAAGCCGCCCCCACTCTTTTTATACATCAGCTGCAAGTCGCTGGACTTGATCCCGTCCAGATAGGGGTTGATGCCGTCGTTGAGCAGTGCCAGCAGCTCCTTCTCCTGGACGCACACCAGCGATGCACCGCCATAGGACACCCCGTAGCAGGGCATGGGAACGAATTTCACCCCGTTTTCCACGTCCATGCCGATGGCCAGCTGGGCGAAGGCCAGAATATTGCCCACGGCGAGGTCGGTGTCCACGTTGTCCACGAAGATGTCCACCAGGGTGGGCAGCTTGAGCAGAATCTCCGGGGTGAGGCACTTTTTCAGCACGGCGGTGAGAAAGTCCCGCTGGATCTCGGTGCGGCCCACGTCGCCCAGGGAGTGGCTGCCGTCGTTGTTCTTCCGGAAGCGGATAACCTCCATGGCGTCCCGGCCGTCCAGCACCCGCAGGCCCTTTTTCTGGTGGATGTGCAGGTCCTGATAGGGGTCGTCGTAGTTCATATCGAAGGGGACCTCGAACTCCACGCCGTCCACGGCGTCCACCAGGCGGCCGATGGCCTCCCACTCCACCATGACGTAGAAGTCGGGGTAGATGCCGGTAAGGCGGCTGACCTCCTTCTTCAGGGCGGTCATGCCGTTTTCGATGCGCTCCTTCTCACTGAGCTTCTTATCGCCCCGGTTGCGGTTATAGACCACGTTCAGCCGCTTCTGGCCGCCGCTCTTACCTGAGGTGTTCACCATGGTGTCCCGCAGCAGGCTGATGGCGTTAATCTTCTTACCCTGGGTGTCGTAGGTGACCAGCATCATGGTGTCGGTCAGGCCGCTGGTGGTGTCCTTGCCCACCAGCAGGAAGGTGTAATAGCCCGGTTTCCGGCCGCTTTTGGCCACGTCGGGCAGCTCCGCCCCCTCGTAGGACACGTCCCCAGTCTGCCCCGGCTGGAGCTGGGAGGTGCTGCCCCCCGGGGTCAGGTTCATCCCCGGCGGGTCGGGCACATCGGGCAGCTGAATCCAGGAGCGCAGGAACAGGGTGACGGCGATGATAAGAATGGACAGGATCACCAGCGCCTGAAACAGGCGGTAGCGCAGCTTTCCTTTCCGGTCCAGCCCGGCCACCCAGGACCGGTGCTGCCGCCACCAGAGGACCAGCGGGAAGGTATTGCCCGGGGCCTCCCGCCGGCCCCGATGGTTCTGATTTTCGCTCATAGTATCACCCTTCTGTTGTAACGCCGTGCTCCCGCAGCCAGGCTTGGGCCTGGAGGGTATTTTTGTGTACGGGCAGGTCCCGCTCCTTCATCTCCTGGACGGTGGTCTCCACCCCCAGGAGCAGGGCCCGGTCCAGGTCGCTGTAGGCCAGCTCCCGCAGGCGCTCCACCCCGTCAAAGTTCCGGTTGGGCTCCATGTAGTCGGCCACGTAGAGGATTTTTTCCAGGGTGGTCATGTCCGCCCTGGCGGTGGTGTGCCAGAAAATGGCCTCATACACCTCATCAGGTTCTCCAAAAATGTGGCGGGCCATGCACGCCCCGGTTTTGGAGTGGAGCAGCTTGGGGGCGGTGCGCTCCAGGTCGTCCAAAGGCACTCCGTACTGTTCGCAGATGGCGATGTGCTCCTCGCCGGACAGGTACTTGGTGCAGTCGTGGAGGATGCCCGCCCGGCGGGCCATGTCCTCGTCCGCCCCCCAGCGGCGGGCCAGACGGACCGCCTCCTCCTCGGTGCCCCGGATGTGCCGCACCCGCTTCTCCATCACCATGGAGTAGGAGCAGGCCCGCAGCTCGGGGATGTCCAAATGCTTTAAATCGGCGCGGGTGCCGTAGAGGCCGTTCATCAAAATGTGGCCGTAGACCGAGGGCTGGAGATACTCCGCCCCCTCGCCCCTGGCCAGCAGCTCCCGCAGGCGGGTGGAGGAGATATCCACCAGGCCGGGCAGGGTAACGGTGGTGATTTTCGCCCCGGGGAAGGCCTTTTGCAGGTGCTCCCGCTGGGGGGCGAAGACCGATTCCCCATCCTGCTCCGTGCGTCCGAAGGCGCACACGCCGGCCAGCTCCAGGATGCGCTCCGGCTCGTGCCAGAGGTGGAGGGTGAGGAACATGTCCGTCCCCATGAGCAGCCACAGCTCCGCATCGGGGTAGGTCCCTTTCAGCTGGGCCAGGGTGTGGGAGGTGTAGCTCTTGCCCGTCCGGTCCAGCTCAAGGGAGGAGACCTCCACTTTCTCAGGCAGCAGCAGGGCGTCGGCCAGCTTGGCTGCCATGGCCAGCCGGCGCTCCGGCTCCGGGGTGCCCTCCGGCAGCTCCTTGTGGGGGGGGATGGCCGCCGGGATGATAAGCAGCTTATCCAGACCCAGCACGGCTACCGCTGTCCGGGCCGCCGCCAGATGCCCCAGGTGGGGCGGGTTGAAGGTTCCGCCAAAAATACCGATTTTCATCACTGACACCGCCTTATTCAGAATGAAAATTTACTGGATTGCACCAAAAAGGCTCCTTTGGAAAGGAGCTGTCAGCCGCAGGCTGACTGAGGATTGCGTTTTGCGAAGCAAAACATACACAGTAAATCCAAGTTTGCAAAGCTTTGTTTGCTTCGCATATTTTGGCTTCGCCAAAATGCAATCCTCCGCCCCAGTGTGCCCACTGGGGCACCTCCTTTCAAAAGGAGGCTTTTTTCCTAAATCCGGGGCCGCTTCTTCTCCTGTACCAGCACAATCTTATCCTTCTTGTCCTTCTTATGGCTTGGACGATACAAAACAAATTTTGTTCCTATTACCTGGACAATTTCGCTCCGGGTCAGGGGGGCCAGCTCCTCCGCCGCCTCCCGGGGGGAGAGGAGGGAGTTCTCCAAAACTCTGCCCTTTATGAGCTCCCGGGCCTCCAGGGCGTCGTTGGCCTGCTTCACCAAGTTGTCCCCGATGCCGTCCTTGCCCACGATCAGAATGGTGTCGATATTATTCGCCAGGCCCCGTAACTGAGCCCGTTGTTTGCTTGTTAAATCCATATTTTATCCTCGTTTTCGGCAATTTCTGTAGGGACGCACATTGTGCGCCCGTTGAAAGAGATGTGCAAACCCGGCGGGCGCACAATGTGCGCCCCTACATTCACCTCAAATACTCCTCCAGCTTCACTTTGAAGGCCTCTAGCGCCTTCCCCCGGTGGGAGATGGCGTTTTTCTCCTCGGCGGTGAGCTGGGCGAAGGTCTTTTTCAGCTCCGGGACGAAGAACACCGGGTCGTAGCCGAAGCCGCCCTCCCCCATGGGGGCGTAGGCGATGGTTCCGGGGCACTCCCCCCGGGCGGTGAGTACGTCCCCGTTGGGGAAGCAGCAGGTAATGACGCTGACGAATTTCGCCGCCCTTGTCATCTGCCCCCGCATGTTCTCCAGCAGCATCCGGTAGCGGTCCTCGTCGCTCAGGCCCTCGCCGCCGTACCGGGCGGAGTACACCCCCGGCGCGCCGTTGAGGCAGTCCACGCACAGCCCGGAGTCATCGGCGATAGCGGGCAGGCCGCTGGCCTCCATCACCGCCTTGGCCTTCAGCAGGGAGTTCTCCTCAAAGGTGGTTCCGGTCTCCTCCACCTCCAGGTCCACCCCGGCCTCCGCCTCCGAGCAGACCTCGATTCCCAGATGGGACAGAATGTCGTTCATCTCCACCAGCTTCTTCTGGTTCTTGCTCGCCAGTACCAGCTTCATACAGGCTTCCCCCTTATTCTACCATATTTTCTCTTTCTGTCTATTGATATTGTGTTAAATTTTTGGATTTGTGCATAGGCTCCCTCTCTGAGGGAGCTGTCAGCCCGAAAGGGCTGACTGAGGGAGTTTTCCGCAGACGGACTCCTTCCGTCACGGGCTCCGCCCGTGCCACCTCCCTCAAAGAGGGAGGCTTTTTAAATCAGCGCCTGGGCAAATTCCTGGGCGTCAAAGGGCTTCAAATCGTCGATGCCCTCGCCCACGCCGGCGTATTTTACCGGCACCCCCAGCTCTTTGGCGATGGCGATGGCGATGCCGCCCTTGGCGGTGCCGTCCAGCTTGGTGAGGACGATGCCGGTGATGCCCGCCGCCTCCTTGAACTGCTTAGCCTGGATCAGGCCGTTCTGGCCGGTGGTGGCATCCAGGACGAGGAGGGTCTCCCGGGCGCAGCCGGGCAGCTCCCGGTCGATTACCCGGGAAATTTTGTTCAGCTCGTTCATGAGATTCTGCTTGTTGTGGAGCCGGCCGGCGGTGTCCACCAGGACTACGTCGGAGTTCCGGGCCTTGGCGGCGGACATGGCGTCGAAGACCACGGCGGCGGGGTCGGCCCCCTCCTGCTGCTTGATGATGTCCACCCCCGCCCGGTCGGCCCAGATGGTGAGCTGGTCGGCGGCAGCGGCCCGGAAGGTGTCGGCGGCGCAGAACAGGACCTTTTTCCGCTGGTCCCGGAGCTGGTGGCCGATTTTGCCGATGGTGGTGGTCTTGCCCACGCCGTTCACGCCGATGAACAGCACCACGGCGGGTTTGGTGGACAGGTTCAGGGACAGCTCCCCGGCGCTGAGGGCGTCGGCGATGACCCGGACCATTACCTCCCGGGCCCCCTCCACGGTCTTGACCCCCTCCGACTTCACCCGGCGGCGCAGCTCCTCCACCAGCTCCAGGGTGACGTCCATGCCGGTGTCCGCCAGAATCAGCGACTCCTCCAGCTCGTCATAGAAGTCGTCCGTCAGCTCCGAGCCGAAGCCGGCGAAAATGTTGATCTTTTTCAGCTTGTCAAAAAAGCCCATGGTTTGCTCCCTCTCTTACCAGTTCTCATTTTTCGCCCCGCATCGGGGGCACTTGGGGTAGTCCATCTCGTACAGGGTCCCGCAGCCGGGGCAGCGGGTCTGGGCAATGCTCCCCGGCTCCTCCCCAGCATCGTCGAAGAAGTCCCCCCGGAAAAATTCCAGCTTTCCGCACTTGGGACAGGTAAAGATCGCCGTCTCCAGCGCCCCGGCCAGCAAATTGCCCAGGTCGCCCAGCAGCCAGCCGGTCTGGCCTAGCTGTATCTTTTCCCGTGCGACAAATTCCATCTCCACGCCGCAGCGCAGACACTTCAATTTATCCACTATTCCACCTTCTTCCCACAGTATGGGCAGAACTGCCCCCATTGGAAGCTGTCCGGCAGCTCTTTGCCACAGTGGACGCAGAAGCTGGGGGCCTCCGTATCTCCGCCGGAGGGCACGCTCTGGCTGCTCTGGACGCTCTGCACATCCCCGACCGGCTGCTTGGGGATGGCCTGATCCAATCCCCAGAAGATAAGCTTGATGCTGATGAACAGCACCACAATCAGCACAATGCCGCCAAGGATTACTTTCCAGTCGCCTGTTTTTTTCTCGTTCACGGTTTTTCCTCCAAACTCTCCCGTCCCCCGCAGGACCAAAAGCCTCCTTTGGAAAGGAGGTGGCTGGCCGAAGGCCAGACGGAGGATTGCATTTTGCGCAGCAAAATATATGAAATAAACAAGGTTTTGCAGACCTATGTTTGCTTTGCACATTTCGCCTGCGGCGAAATACAATCCTCAGTCAGCCTGCGGCTGACAGCCCCTTTCCAAAGGGGCCTTTTTCGCTGCGGCGGGACGGGGGTTACCGGATATTCAGCTCTTTCTCCACGTCATTCAAATTGATGGTGAGCATCCGGCTCACCCCCTGCTCCTGCATGGTCACGCCGTAGAGGACGTCGGCCTCCTCCATGGTGCCCCGGCGGTGGGTGATGACGATAAACTGTGTTCTGGCTGACATGTTGCGCATATAGTGGGCGAAGCGCACCACGTTGCTGTCGTCCAGAGCGGCCTCGATCTCGTCCATCACCACAAACGGGGTGGGGCGGACCTTTAAAATGGCAAAGTACAGGGCAATGGCCACAAAGGCCTTCTCCCCGCCGGACAGCAGAGTGATGATTTTCAGCGCCTTGCCCGGCGGCTGGACCTTGATCTCGATGCCGCAGTTGAGGATGTCCTCCGGGTCCTCCAGCTCCAGGGTGGCCTTGCCGCCCCCAAACAGCTCCAAAAAGGTCTGGCCGAAGGCCTCGTTGATGGTGGTGAACTCCCGCTGGAAGATGGTCTTCATCTCGTTGGTGATGCCGGCGATGATCTCCTCCAGCTCCTTTTTGGCCTTGTCCACGTCGTCCCGCTGGTCGGTGAGGTAGGTATATCGCTCGTTGACCCGCTGGAACTCCTCGATGGCCCCCACGTTCACATTGCCCAGCCCGGAGATGGACCGCTTCAGCTCAGAAATCCGGCGGCTGGCCTTCTGGACCGACTCGATCTCCACCCGCTGCTGGCGGGCGGCCTCGTGGCTCAGCTCGTAGGTCTCCCACAGCTTGTCCAGCAGCTGCTTCTCCTCCATGGAGGCGGACACCCGCCGCTGGTCCAACCGGGAGACCTCCCCCTCGGTGCGCAGCAGCTCCTCATTCAGGGACTGGCTCTCCTTGGTGGCCTTGATCCGCTGGCCCTCCAGGTCGAGCTTCTCCTGGTTCAGCCGGGCGATGGCTTCGTTCTGCCGTTCGTTCTCCCCCTTCAGGGCGGACAGGGCCTCCTCCTTTTGGGCAATTTCCTGGGTGAGACCGGCGTTTTTCTCCTCATAATCGGCCATGAGGGCCCGGCTCTGGTCCCGGTCGCCGGCCATGCTGGCCTTGAGGTGTTCCAGCTCAGACAGGCCGGAGCGGGTGGCCTCCCGCTCCGCCTCCAGGGCGGCCTGGGCGGCGGTGAGGGCGGCAACCTCCTGGGCGATGCGGGCGGACCGGTCCTGAACCTCGCTCTGGCCCCGGGCCTTGCCCTCGGCCTCGCTGCGCAGGGCGGCGGTCTCCCCCTCCAGGGTCTGGATGCGGGCCCGGGCCGCCTGGGTGTCGGCCTCGATCTGGGCGGAACGGCTTTTCAGCTGCTCCAGCTCCTCCCGATGGCTCTCCCCCTGGCGCTCCAGCTCGGCGGCCACGGTGCGCCGCTGGGACAGCTCGCCCTCCGCCTTGAGGATGGCGTCCTCCCACTGGCGCAGCTGTGCCTGGGCGGTCTCCAGCTCGTAGGCGGCGGCGGTGGACTCCCGCTCCGCCTCGGCCAGGGCCTTTGTCCCCTCGGCCACCCGTGTGCGAATATCCCCCAGCTGGCTGTTCAGCCGCTCCAGCTCATTGGCTCGGCTCAAAATTCCGGCGCTGCGGCTGGCCGAGCCGCCGGTCATGGAGCCGCCAGGGTTGAGCACCTGGCCGTCCAGGGTGACGATGCGGAACTTATAGCCATACTTCCGGGCGGCGGCGATGGCGGCGTCCAGATTCTCCATAACGGCCACCCGGCCCAGCAGGTTGGAAAAGACGTTTTGATATCTGGGGTCGAAAGAGATGAGCCTGTTGGCCACCCCCACGAAGCCGGGCTCCTTTTCCAGGGCGTCCCCCTCCCGGAGGAAACCCGGGCGGATGGAGCTGAGGGGCAGGATGGTGGCCCGGCCTCCGTCCCGGCGCTTCAGGTACTGGATGACCGCCTTGCCGTCCTCCTCCCGGTCCACCACGATGTTCTGCATGGCCCCGCCCAGGGCGGTCTCGATGGCCACGGTGTACCGGTCGGGCACCTTTAACAGGTCGGCCACCGGGCCGTGGATACCGTGGAGCGCTCCCCGCTGGGCCTCGCCCATCACCAGCTTGACTGCCCTGGTGTAGCCCTCGTGCTCCTTCTCCATCTCGGTGAGGAGCTTTATTCTGGAGGTGAGGGCGTTCTCCTCCATTTGCAGCTTCATGTGGGCATCCCTGGTCTGGTCCCACTTCTTCTTTCGGGCGTCCATCCGCAGCTGGTAGCCCTGGATCACGTTTTTAACCGCGTCCCGCTCCTCCACGGCGTCGTCATAGTTCCGTTGGGCGGCACGGGACTCTTTCTTAGCCTCCTCCAGCCGGCCCTCCAGCTCGTTGGCCTCCCTGCGGACCGCGCCGTCCCGGTCCATAACCTCCTGGGCGGCGGCGGCCAGGGCGGACAGCAGGGCCTTGGCCTCAGCGGCCCCGGCGGTGCCCAGGTCGGCCTGACTGCGCAGCTCCTCCAGCTCCTTGGCCAGGGTCCCCGCCGAGCGGGCGGCCTCCTCCGCCTCCCGGCCCTTGGCGGTGAGGGCGGCGCGCCCCTCCTCCAGCTGGGCCTCGATCTCGGCCAGGCGCGCTTTCCGCTGGTCAATCTGCTCCGACAGGGAGCCCTCCCGGCCCTCCTGCTGCTCCAGGTCGGCCCGGATGCGCTGGGCCGACTCCAGGTTGTGCTGGATGCTGCTCTTTAACACGGCGATGGCCGACTCCAGCTCGTTGGTCTTGGCCTGACGGCCCTGCATCTCGAAGCGGAGGCGGTCGGCCTCCACGTCCTTGCTCCGCATCTCCTCGGAAAACTGCTCGGCGGCGGCGTAGGCCTTCTCCTGGGCCACCCTGACCTCCTCCCGGCGGCGGACGGCCTCCTGATAGTCGGCCTCCAGCTTAATATTGTTGGCCCGGATGCGCTCCAGGGTGTCCAGCCAGACGGAAATCTCCAGCCCCCGCAGCTCGTCCCGGAGGACCAGGAACTTTTTCGCCTTCTCGCTCTGCTCCCGGAGGGGCTCCACCTGGAGCTCCAGCTCTGAGATTTTGTCATTGATTCGGACCAGGTTCTCGTCGGTGCGCTCCAGCTTGCGCTCCGCCTCCTCCTTCCGGTGGCGGAAGCGTGAAATACCGGCGGCCTCCTCAAAGACCTCCCGGCGGTCGGCGGACTTCACCGACAGGATCTCGTCGATGCGGCCCTGGCCGATGATGGAGTAGCCCTCCCGGCCCAGGCCGGTGTCCATAAACAGCTCATTCACGTCCTTGAGCCGGACGGAGCGGCGGTTGATATAGTACTCGCTCTCGCCGGAGCGGTAATACCGCCGGGTGACCATCACCTCGGACTCCTCCCGGTCGAACAGGTGGGTGGTGTTGTCCAGCACCAGGGAGACCTCGGCGTAGCCCGTCTGCTTGCGTTTGGCGGTGCCGCCGAAGATGACGTCCTCCATCTTGCCCCCCCGCAGGGCCCGGGTGGACTGCTCCCCCATCACCCAGCGGATGGCGTCGGAGATGTTGGACTTGCCCGAGCCGTTGGGGCCCACGATGGCAGTGATGTCCTCACCAAAGGTGAGCACCGTCTTGTCCGGGAAGGACTTGAAGCCCTGGATTTCCAATGCTTTTAAATACAATCAGGCCACCTCGTATCCGAAAACAACCAAGTTGGTCATTTTCTCTGCTTCCAATTTGCGTCAATTACAATGATAGATGTTACATTATATCAAAAGCCCGAAAAAAATGCAATTGTCATTTCACCTTGGGCGTAAAAAAACGAAACCTCCGGTTTTCACCAGAGGTTTCGATCTTGTTTCCGTTACGCCTTCCCGGCCTTGCTCTCGGTTTTTGCCGCGGCCTTGGCGGGGGGCTCTACCCCCTTGGCGGTGTTGACGGCCTGGACCACGCCCCGGTCCTTGGCCTCCTTGGCGTGCTTCTCCACATCCAGCTTGTTCCTGGGACTGCGCACCAGACAGCCCGCGCCCTGGACGCAGCCGCCCTCGCAGGCCATGCCCTCGATAAAGTTGCCCTCGAGACGGCCCACCTTCAGCTTCATCAGGGCCACCTCGCAGGCGGCGGTGCCGCTGCAGGGGACGGCCTTCACCTCGAAGCTGGAGCCCTTCTCCTTCAGGGTCTGGACCACGGCCTCGGCCACGCCGCCGCTGCGGGCGAAGTTGCGGCCGTAGCCGCTGGCCTCGTCCAGCTCGGCCTCCGCCAGCTTTTCCAGGTCGATGTTCCGGGACTGGAACAGGGCGAACAGCTCCTCGTAGGTGAGGACGCAGTCGATGGCGTTCATGGTGCGGCCCAGCTGGAACTCCTTCTTTTTGGCCACGCAGGGGCCGATGAAGACCACCTTGGCGTCGGGCTCCTTCTCCTTCAGGTGCAGGCCGATCATCACCATGGGGGAGGGGGTGTGGGAGACGTACTGGTTCAGCTCGGGGTGCTTCTTCTTCACGTAGCCCACAAAGCCGGGGCAGCAGGAGGAGGTGAGCACGCCCTTCTCCACCAGCTCCTCAGACTCCCGGTCGGCCACCATATCGGCGCCCAGGGCCACCTCGGCCACGCCGGAGAAGCCCAGCTGCTTGATGCCGGCCACCACCTGGCCGTAAGTAGCGGGGGCGAACTGGCCGGCAATGGAGGGGGCGATTACCGCGTAGGTCTTATAGCCCCAGTGGGCGCCGCCCTGGACCATCTGGATGGCGTCCACAATCCAGGACTTGTCCTGAATGGCGCCGAAGGGGCACTGGTACACGCAGTTGCCGCAGGAGATACACTCGTTAATGTCGATGGACGCCTTCTTGTCCGGGCCCATGGAGATGGCCTTGGCGGGGCAGCCCTTCTCACAGGGGCGCTGGTTCTTCACAATGGCGCTGTACTGGCAGGCGCTGACACACTTGCCGCAGGTGATACATTTGCTGTGGTCGATGCTGGCCCGGTGGTTGACAATGCTGATGGCGTCCTTGGGGCAGGCGTGGACGCAGCGGGTGGCCAGACAGCCACGGCAGGAGGCGCTCACCGTCATCTCGGTGACAGGGCACTCGTCGCAGGCGATGGGCAGCACCTCCACCACGCTGGGATTGGTCTTGTCGCCCCCCATGGCCATCTTCACTCGGCTGTTGATGATGGCCCGCTCCTTGTAGATACAGCAGCGCAGGCTGGCCTCGGGGCCGGGGATGATCTTTTCGGGCACGTCCAGAATGCCGGTCTGGAGCTTGTCCTCCCAGGTCAGACGGGCCACCTCGGTGAGAACAGAGGTTTTCAGCTCTTGAATTTTTGTTTCAAAAGTGTGCATGGGTACGCTCCTTCCTCAATATCCGTTACGGCGGTATTTCTTGCAGTTTATGGAGGTTTTTCCTGCAAAATGCAGGATTTCTTTCATTTCGCCCCCCATTCTACTCCGGGGACAACGCTCTGTCAAGAGACATTTTACACCATTCCGCCCCCTTTGACCAGCCCCTTTTAGCGTTTATTACAGTAGGGGGCCCTCACCGGTAAAAATACCGCCAGCCTTCCGCCGTCTCCACCCGGCCCAGGGTAACGCCCATCACCTGTTCCAGGGCCTCCCCCCGGTACAGCTCCTCCGGGGTCCCAAGCTGGCGGACCCGGCCCTCATGCAGCAGGGCGGCCCGGTGGGCGCAGCGCAGGGCCAGGGTCAGGTCGTGGAGGACCATCACCACCGCCCGCCCCTCCTCCGCCAGCCGGCGGGCCAGGGCCATCACCTCCAGCTGACAGCCCACGTCCAGGTAGGTGGTGGGCTCGTCCATGAGGATGGTCTCCGTGTCCTGGGCCAGAGCCATGGCCAGGTAGACCTTCTGCCGCTGGCCTCCCGACAGCTCAGCCAGGGGCCGGCTGGCCAAGCCGGAGGCCCCCACCCACGCCAGGGCCCGCTTCACCATTTCATGGTCCTCCCGGCGGTAGCGCCGGGGGTAGGACAGGTAGGGAAACCGGCCGTGGAGAACCATCCGTCCGGCGGTGATATTGGGGACGGACCGGGACTGGGGCAGGTAGGCGATTTTTTGGGCGGTCTCCCTGGCGGACAGGCGCTCCAGAGGGACGCCGTCCAGCAGAACATCCCCGCCGGTACGAGGCAGCAGGCCGTTGGCCGCACGAAGAAGGGTGGACTTTCCGCAGCCGTTGGGGCCGATCACTGCCAGCACCTCGCCGGGGCGGAAGTCCAGATCTACTCCCTCCAGTACCGGGCGGCCGGGATAGCCCGCCCGGAGGTTTTTCAGCGCAATCACAGCCCGCCGCCCCCTCTCCGCTGCTTCAGCAGCAGCCAGATAAAGAAGGGCCCTCCCGCCAGGGACAGCACCACCCCCAGGGGCAGCTCGAAGGGGGCGAAGATGAGCCGGGAGGCCAGGTCGCAGACCGTCAGCAGCAGCCCGCCCCCCAGGGCGGAGGACAGGAGCAGGGGGAAGCTGTCCTCCCCCAGCAGCCGGCGCATGATGTGGGGCACCAGCAGGCCCACAAAGCCCAGCAGTCCGGCAAAGCTCACCGCCGCCCCCGCCAGGGCGGCCGCCACCATGAGCAGGGCCAGCCGCAGCCATTTGGCGGGCAGGCCCAGGCTCTGGGCGGTCTCCCGGCCCAGGAGGAGCAGGTCCAGCTCGTTGGACAGGGACAGCGCGATCAGCAGGGCAATCAAAATGACCCAGAAGGCCGGGGCCAGCCGGGCCATGGACAGGTTTTTCACCCCGCCCACCCGGAAATCGGTGTAGCCGCTGAGGGCGTCGGGCACAAAGGTGACCACCGCGTCAATGCCCGCGCCGAACATGCTGGACATAGCTACTCCCGCCAGCACCAGAGTGATTCGGGCGGCCCCCGCCCGCTCGGCGATGAACAGCACCAGCAGCACCCCAACCAGCGCCCCCAGAAAGGCGGCCAAGGGGGTCCACCGCACCGCGCCGGGGGCCAGGGCGCAGCACAGGGCGGTGGCCAGCCCCGCCCCGGAGTTGACGCCTATTACGTTGGGCGCGGCCAGGGGGTTGTTCAGCACGCCCTGGATGATGACCCCGGCGCAGGCCAGAGCCGCCCCCGCCAGCAGACAGCCGCACAGCCGGGGCAGGCGGGCATAGAGGACGATGGAGGCCGTTGTGCCGCTCCCCCGGCCCAACAGGGCGGCGATGACCTCCCCAGGCGGGATGGACACCGCTCCGAAGGCCAGACTGGCCACGCCGGACAGAGCCAGCAGTCCGGCCAGCAGGGCGATCAGCCCGGCCCGGCCCTTATTCCCCACAGAGGATGTCCGCAAGCTGCTCATAGGCGTCCCCCCACAGGGCGTTGGGCTTCAGGCTGAACATCCGCCGCTCCAGGGTGTGGAACCGCCCCCCCTCCACCGCGCTGAGGGAGGCCCAGGCGGGGTTGGACAGGAGGGTCTCCTCCAGGTTGGCCTGGGCCGCCGCCTCGTCGGTGCCGTGGTAGACGGCAAAGATATAGTCCGGATCGGCCTGGAGGATGGCCTCCAGGCTCAGGTCCTCCAGCAGAGCGCCGTCCTGGTCCGCGATGTTGACACAGCCCAGCTCCTTCAGCATGGGGCCCAGTATGTTGTCCTCGCTGTTTTTCACCTTCACGCTGCTCCCCGACACCTGGATGGTCAGTACCGAAGGGGCGAAGCTATAGACAGCCCTGCGCAGTATGGCCCCGTCCACCTGTTCCTGGACGGCGGTCCCGTAGGTCTCATAATTCTCCGGGTGTCCGGTGAGCTGAGTAAACAGCGCCAAAAGGTCCAGGTAGTCCTGGAAGGAGGACACGTCGAAGTAGGCGGCGGGGATGCCGGCGTTGTCGAAGGTCTCCTTCAGCTCCAGGTTGGAGGGGGACAGGCTGCTGGCGATAATCAAATCAGGCTCCGCCCCCAGCACCAGCTCCACATTGGGCTTCATAGGGGAGCCGATGTTGACCACCTTCTCCCCCAGCTCCAGGCCGTAGGACTCCCAGGCGTCGTTGGCTGTGGCGGCCAGGGTGTCCTCTCCCCCGGCCAGCGCCCACACGTCGGCAAAGCTGCCGATCATCACCGCCGCCCGCTCCGGCGGGTCGATGGAGAAGTCCTGACCCAGGGCGTCGGTGAAGGTGATTTTTCCCGACTCCGAGGGTGTGGCCGCCAGCTCAGACTGAGCGGGGGGCTGGGCCGTCTGCCTGCAGGAGGCCAGCAGAAGGGTGAGGAGCAATAGTGTGATAAAGATGCGTTGTTTCATGGTTTGTTATCCTTTTCGTAGGGCGCGACGACCCGGCGCGCCGTTTTGTTTTAGGGCGGCGTGCTCGGTGGTCACGCCCTACACGCATATCTGGTGCAATATTGGTGTAGGGGCGGACATTGTCCGCCCGCTGCTCCGGGTTTTGCTTTCGGGGTTTCGTTGCGGGCGCACAATGTGCGCCCCTACAGAGCATCCCCCGGCACGGGGCATAAAATCAGCAGCAGTCCCAGTTATAGAGCACCCGGCTGAAGTCCAGCTTCTCCAAATCCGTCCGGGCAATGAAGAAATTGCACACGCCGCAGTCCCCCCAGAGGATAGAGTAGTTGTTCTCCTCGTCCCGCATGGAGTCGATCTGGAGCAGCAGGGTGTCAAAGGGGCTGTCCTCTGTCCGGGGGTCCTCCTGGGTAAAGCTGGGGTAGCCCAGCATCCAGTGGCCGCCGTTCATGCAGCCGTCGTCAGTCTCCTGGAAGAACTCGAACAGCTCGTCATAGGCGTCCTCGTCCAGAAACTCGTAGGATTCCTTCTCCCCCATGTCCACCCCCATCACCGCCTGGACCGCCGCCCGGAAGGCGCCCTCAAAGACAAAGGAACGGTCGTTGGCGAAGCTGTCCTCCCGCTCCGCATAGATGGCCAGCTCCTCCTCCAGGGGACTGACCCTGTAGTCGTTCACCAGGCCGGGAACGCCCAGTGCGGACACCTGGTCCGGGGTGACGCTCCCGTCAATTTCGGGGTGGTAGACCACCCGGTAATTCTTCTGGTCCGGGGCGTAGGCGAAATTACAGCCGAACATCTCGTCCAGCCCGATGAAAAACTGGAGCAGGCCGGTTTTGGGGAAGGGCTTGTCCATGTCCTCCGCCCCGAAGTTGATCTGAGCCAGCAGCTGCATGGGCTGGCCCTTCTCGTCCGCCGGGTAGGGCTGGCTCAGGTCCCAGTAGGGCAGTCCGCCGATTTTGCTGTCGGTCAGGCCGGGGGTCTTCCCCCGCTGGACCCGCAAGCGGTAGGCGGGGACTTTGGTCCGGGCCTGGATGTCCTCCAGCAGGGCCTCCAGAGGGGCGGCCCCCTGGTAGGGCTTCTTCCGGGACACCGGCCGGGCGGATTGGACCGGGTTGTGCTCCTCAGCGAGGTAGGGGGAAAAGTCCATCTTAGCGCTCAGCCCATCCAGCAGTTCCGTATGGATCAGCTGTTTTTTCTGCGGCAGACGCACATACCGCAGCTTGGGCAGCTCGCTCAGCAGAGAACAGTCCCAAAAGTTCGTTTCCCCCGCGTCCAATTTTTTCAACAATTTACAGCTTTTCAGAAACGCATAATCCTTATGGCTAAAGCCCCAGGGGAAAATCAGGGTGTGCAGGTTGGGCAGCTCCCCCAGAATGTCGAAGGCCCCCGCCTCAATTTCCAGCCAGTCCCGAGCCAGCATACCGTCGCGCCAGAGCTGGAGCTGAGGGTCGCACTTATTGCGCCATTTCGTAATGGCTTTTACCTTGGTCAGATCGTAGGGCTTGTTGGGAAAGCCCGCCGCCTCCTCAATGGCCTTCAACAGCCAGGGGTCGATCTTCTTTATGTCCACAAGCGTTCCTCCTTAAAACAGGGCGGCCCGGCCGGGCCGCCCCGCGGTTTCTGTGCTTACACGTATTTGGCAATGATGGCGTCCCGCTCAGCGGCGTGGGACTCAGACCACCGCTCCCAGCCCTGTCCGGCGGACGCCGCCGCTTGGCCCAGCTCCACCAGCAGGGCGGGCAGGTCGGCCTCCAGAACGGTGCCCACCTCCTGGCCGAAGCGGGCCTGTCCCAACTGGTCCGTGCCGTTGAGGAACATCTTGAAGGCGGGCTGAGGCTTCTTGTCCACCAGCTTCACGCCCCCCTGGAAGCCCATGGCCCCCGCCTGGTGGGCGGCGCAGCTGGAGGGACAGCCGGAGATGCAGATTTTGGGCAGGGCCCCGTCAGGGATACCGGCCTCCCGGACAGCCTTCACCACCGTCTGGAGGACGCTCTGGCTGTCCCGGACCCCCTGCTGGCAGGTGGCCGCCCCGATGCAGGCCACGCTGTGTTCAAACTCAGTGGCGGCGCTGTCGCTGGTAGCGGCAATTACCTTCTCCGCCTCCGCGGCGGTGAGATTGATAATATACAGGGTCTCATTAGGGGCGATGCGAATCTCGGCCCCGGGGATATTTTTCAGCAGCTCATAGAGCTGGCGGGGCTTCTCCACCGGCAGCAGTCCCCCGACGGGGTGATACTTCACGGCGTACATGCCAACCTGCTTCTGGGGGATGGCCCGGGGGTGGTCCACCGTGCCGCTGTTGTCCCGGGCAATGCTGGCGGGGGCCTCCAGGTCTTTCAGCTCCAGGCCGCCCTCCGCCTTCCGGGCGGCCACGTTTTTCAGGAAGGCCTCCTTCAGGCCGTCGGGGCCCAGGGTGTCCTGCATATAGCGGGTGCGGGCCTTGGCCCGGTTCTCGTAGTTTCCGTGAGCGCAGAAGGTGTCCACCATGGCCCGGACGTAGTAGAGGACCTCCCTGGGGTTCACATGCTCCTCCACCAGCACGCCCATAGAGGGCCGGGCCGCCCCCAGGCCGCCGGCGATCCGCAGGGCGAAGGTGCCGTCGGGCTGGGCCAGGAAGCCCATGTCCCGGAAGGCGCTGTGGACGCAGTCGTCCACCCCGTTGCAGAAGGCGATTTTCAGCTTGCGGGGCATCCTGATGTCCCGGCAGATGGACAGCAGATATTTGGTCACCGCCTCGGCGTAGGGAACCACGTCGAAGGCCTCGCCGGGCTGGACGCCGCTGAGGGGGCTGGCCATCACGTTGCGGGGGTTGTCGCCGCCGCCCCCCTTGGTGTAGATCTCACAGCCCACCGCCTCGGCCATGAGGGCAGGCACCTGATTGGCCGACAGGTCGTGGAGCTGGATGGTCTCGCAGGTGGTCAGCTTCATCCGGCCCACCTGCTCCCGCTCCACCACCTCGGTGAGGAATTTCAGCCGCTCCAGGGTCAGCCGCCCGCCGGGCAGGCGCAGGCGGAGCATGTGTTTGGAGGCGTCCCGCTGGGCGTAGGAGCCCAGGCCGCCGGACACGCCCTTGTAGGCCTTCCGGTCGATCTCCCCCTGGTCGAAGGCGCGGATAGTCTCCTTGAAGTCCTCAATCTCTCCGCGCAAGGTATCGGTCCACTGCTTGTTCATATGGTTTTCCAGCCTTTCCCTAATTTAGTCTGTGATTCCCCGGGATCCCCCCGGCGGATTATAGATTAGTTTTCCTCATTATACCAAAAGCAAAACCGGGATACAATCCCCGAGATATATTTTTGACAGCCGTTTTTTGCACAAAACCGCCTGTCCGGACATAGGCTGAGGCGTAAAATTGTTAATATGGAGGGTCGCTTATGACTGCTTTGCCACATATTGAATATTTCCTGGGGGCCAACTCCCCCACCGGCTTTTACTCCCTGTATGACCACCTGCTCCCCCCGGAACAGGCCAGGGCTATATACATTTTAAAGGGCGGACCCGGCTGCGGCAAGTCCACCCTGATGCGTAAGGTGGCCGCCTGGGCTCAGGAGGCCGGGCTGGAGACCGAGTACATTTTATGCTCCGGCGACCCGGATTCCCTGGACGCCGTCGTCTTCCCTGACAAGGCCGCCGCTATTGTGGATGGGACCGCGCCCCACGTGGTGGAGCCCAAATATCCCGGGGCGGTGGAGCGGTATGTAAACATGGGGGACTGTTATGACAAGGCCGCCCTCTGGCCTTTGAAGCAGGACATTATGGACTGCATGTCCGGGTACAAGGGCTGCTACCAGCGGGCCTACCGCTGTCTGGGGGCGGCGGCGGAGATTATGGAGGACCAACGCTCCGCACTGCTCACCGACCCGCTGGCCCAGAAGCTGGCCAAACGGGCCCGCAGCATTCTGACCCGGGAGATTCCCCGGCAGAAGGCCAGGCAGCCCGGTCAGGTAAAGCAGCGTTTTCTGAGCGCGATCACCCACAAGGGCCCCGTGTGCCTCTACGGCACCGCTCTGGCCCAGTGCGGCCGGGCATATGTCCTGACCGACAACTGCGGGCTGGCCCATGAGCTGCTCATCCACCTGCTGGCCGGCGCCACCGCCAACGGCTACAACGTAGTGGCCTGTCCCGACCCTATGGCCCCCGACCGGCTGGCCCATCTGCTCATCCCCCAGCTGGGGCTGGCCTTCCTCACCTCCACCGCCGACCTGCCCTTCCCGGGCGAGCCCGGCCGCCGTATCCGGCTGGACACGGCCGCCGAGGGTGAGGTCCTGCGGCGCAGCCGCCCCCGGCTCCGCTTTGCCAAAAAGGTCTCCGCAGCCCTGGTGGAGGAGGCGGTGTCCTCCCTGGCCCAGGCCAAGGCCATGCACGACGACCTGGAGGCCATTTACAACCCCCATGTGGACTTCGGGCTGGTGGAACGACTGGCCCAGGACGTCTGGACGGAGATATGCACCCTTTGACCCACACCCGGTGAAAGCCGTGCCCGGAACGCTCATGTTCCGGGCACGGCTTTCATATAATAAAATATTGCCAAGCCCTTTCAGGGCCAAACTAATATGAATGGGAGTGCTGCCACATGGCCAGAAAACGGGAACAAATCAAAATCTTTTTCATCCAACGAAAGTGGTGGACTGTGGCCGCCTGCCTCTGTCTGGCAGCGGTGATGTTCTACGCAGTCAACTACCCCGCCGCTGTAGGTGCCTCCTCCTCCGCCCGGCAGCTGCCCATCTACTGCGTCCAGCGGGACCAGAAGCTGGTTTCCATCAGCTTCGACGCCGCCTGGGGCAACGAGGACACCCAGCAGCTCATCGACATTCTCAGCCAGTACAAGGTCCCGGCCACCTTCTTCGTGGTGGGGGAATGGGTGGATAAATACCCCGAGTCGGTGAAGGCCCTCCACGACGCGGGCCACGAGGTGATGAACCACTCCAACACCCACGCCCACTACCCCCAGCTCTCCGCCGACCAGGTGGTGGCCGACCTGAACGCCTGCAACGACAAGATCGAGGCGGTCACCGGCGTGCGGCCCACCCTGGTCCGCCTGCCCTACGGCGACTATGACGACAGCTCGGTCAACGCCGTGCGCTCCATCGGCATGGAGCCCATCCAGTGGGATGTGGACAGCCTGGACTGGAAGGATCTGGCCGCCGGGGAGATTACCCAGCGAGTGACCTCAAAAGTACAGCCGGGGTCCATCGTTCTGTTCCACAACGCCGCCCTGCACACCCCTGAGGCCCTGCCCGCCATCATTCAAACCCTGCTCCAGGAGGGGTACACCTTTGTGCCCATCTCTCAGATCATCCTCACCGGGGAGTACACCATCGACCACACCGGGCGGCAATGTCCGGCGTAACGGGCCGGGGCGCTTTACCCCGCCGCCCTCCGGGCCAGCCAGAGCAGTCCGGCCAGCTGCACGATCAGCAGCAGGGGAAACCCGAAGCGGAAATACCAGTGCCTGGTCTTGTGGCGGAAGACCTGCATCCCCAGGACACCGCCCAACGCTCCGCCCAGAAGGACGGGGAGGAACAGGCTCCACTCCGGGACCCGCCACGCGCCCCGCCGGGCCCGGCCCTTGTCCGCCCCCATCAGCAAAAAGGCGGCCAGATTGACCGCCAGCAGGTACAGACCCAGCAGCTGCCACAGCTCCTTCGGCATTTTCCGCCGCCTCCTTTTTCAAAATAAAATTCTCGCCTATTTTAATTATAGCGCGGTCAACCGCCTTTTTCAACAAAATTTTGTCCGCAATTTCTATGGAAAATTTTCTAAATGAACTTGCAATATCACCCAGCCATCTGTATAATATTATGCACGGTATTCTAGAAACGCGGACAATTTTTCTAGTCCAGACGCTCTCCCCACGGGGCGGCCCCGCCGGGAGACGGACGTCTGGAGCGCCGTATACGCTAGAAAGGAATGATGTTTACCAATGGCCAACAAATTTTTGTATCTCTTTTCCGAGGGCAACGCTGACATGCGCAACCTGCTGGGCGGCAAGGGCGCCAACCTGGCTGAGATGACCAACATCGGCATGCCCGTCCCTCAGGGCTTTACCATTACCACCGAGGCCTGCACCCAGTATTATGAGGACGGCGAGCGGATCAACGACGATATCCAGGCTCAGATTATGGAGTATATCGACAAGCTGGAGAAGATTACCGGCAAGAAGTTCGGCGACCTGGAGAATCCGCTGCTGGTCTCCGTCCGCTCCGGCGCCCGGGCCTCCATGCCCGGCATGATGGACACCATCCTCAACCTGGGCCTGAACGAGCAGGTGGTGGAAGTGATTGCCAAGCAGTCCAACAATCCCCGCTGGGCATGGGACTGCTACCGCCGCTTCATCCAGATGTACTCCGATGTGGTCATGGAGGTGGGCAAGAAGTATTTTGAGCAGCTCATCGACGAGATGAAGGAGAAAAAGGGTGTCACCCAGGATGTGGAGCTGGACGCCGACGACCTGAAGACCCTGGCCAACCAGTTCAAGGCCGAGTATAAGGAGAAGATCGGCGCCGACTTCCCCGCTGACCCCAAGGAGCAGCTGATGGGGGCCATCAAGGCCGTCTTCCGCTCCTGGAACAACCCCCGGGCCATTGTCTACCGCCGCATGAACGACATTCCCGGCTCCTGGGGCACCGCCGTCAACGTGCAGTCCATGGCCTTCGGCAACATGGGCGACGACTGCGGCACCGGCGTGGCCTTCACCCGCAACCCCGCCACCGGCGAGAAGAAGCTGATGGGCGAGTTCCTCACCAACGCCCAGGGCGAGGATGTGGTGGCCGGCGTGCGCACCCCCATGCCCATCCAGGAGATGGCGGAAAAGTTCCCCGAGGCCTTCGCTCAGTTCACCGATGTGTGCAAGAAGCTGGAGGACCACTACCGGGACATGCAGGACATGGAGTTCACCGTGGAGCACGGCAAGCTCTACATGCTCCAGACCCGCAACGGCAAGCGCACCGCCGCCGCCGCCCTGAAGATCGCCTGCGATCTGGTGGACGAGGGCATGATCGACGAGAAAAAGGCGGTGGCCATGATCGACCCCCGCAACCTGGACACCCTGCTCCACCCCCAGTTTGACCCCGACGCGCTGAAGAAGGCCACCCCCATCGCCACCGCACTGCCCGCCTCCCCCGGCGCCGCCTGCGGCAAGATCGTCTTCACCGCTGACGACGCCAAGGAGTGGGCCGCCCGGGGCGAGAAGGTCTGTCTGGTCCGGCTGGAGACCTCCCCCGAGGACATCGAGGGCATGGTGGCCTCCCAGGGCATCCTCACCGTCCGGGGCGGCATGACCTCCCACGCCGCCGTGGTGGCCCGGGGCATGGGCACCTGTTGCGTGTCCGGCTGCGGCGCCATCAAGATGGACGAGGAGAACAAGAAGTTCGAGCTGGACGGCAAGACCTACCAGGAGGGCGACTGGATCTCCCTGGACGGCTCCACCGGCAACATCTACGGCGAGGCCATCCCCACCGTGGACGCCTCCATCTCCGGCGAGTTTGGCCGGATCATGGCCTGGGCGGACAAGTACCGCCAGATGGGCGTCCGCACCAACGCCGACAACCCCCGGGACACCGCCCAGGCCGTGAAATTCGGCGCCCAGGGCATCGGCCTGTGCCGCACTGAGCACATGTTCTTCGAGGCCGACCGCATCCCCGCCATCCGGGAGATGATCTGCTCCGACACCGTGGAGCAGCGGGAGAAGGCTCTGGCCAAGCTGGAGCCCATGCAGCAGGGCGACTTCGAGGCCATGTACGAGGCCCTGGAGGGCCGTCCCATGACCGTCCGCTTCCTGGACCCCCCGCTCCATGAGTTCGTGCCCACCGAGGAGGAGGACATTGAGCTGATGGCCAGGGATATGGGCAAGTCCGTGGCCGATATCAAGGCCATTATTGCCAGCCTCCACGAGTTCAACCCCATGATGGGCCACCGCGGCTGCCGCCTGAGCGTCACCTTCCCGGAGATCGCCCGGATGCAGACCCGTGCCGTCATCAAGGCTGCCCTGGCCGTCCAGGCCCGCCACCCAGAGTGGACTATGGTCCCTGAGATCATGATTCCCCTGGTGGGCGAGCTGAAGGAGTTCGCCTATGTGAAGAACATCGTCACCAGCGTGGCCGATGAGCTCATCAAAGAGGCCGGCTCCGACATGAAGTATAAGGTGGGCAACATGATCGAGATTCCCCGGGCCGCCATGTGCGCCGACGACATTGCCCCCCACTCCGATTTCTTCTCCTTCGGCTCCAACGACCTTACCCAGCTGGTGTTCGGCTTCTCCCGGGACGACGCCGGCAAGTTCCTGGAGGCCTACTACGAGAAGAAGATCTACGAGCAGGACCCCTTCGCCCGTCTGGACCAGCACGGTGTGGGCCGCCTGATTGCCAACGCCTGCCGCTGGGGCCGCTCCACCAACCCCAATGTGCATCTGGGTATCTGCGGCGAGCACGGCGGCGATCCCTCCTCCGTGATGTTCTGCCACGATATCGGGCTGGACTACGTGTCCTGCTCCCCCTTCCGTGTACCCATCGCCCGGCTGGCTGCCGCCCAGGCCGCGATTGCCAATCCCCGGAAGTAATAAAAAACTGCCGCCCAGCTGGACAGCAGACCTCTAAAGTATCAAGGACCGCCGCCCCACCGGGCGGCGGTCCTTTCACCTTATTCTGTGGTATAGTTGTCAAAATATCCCTGGATGAAAACCACCGGGGTACCCTTGTCGCCGGAGCCGGAGGTCAGGTCGCACAGGGAGCCGATCAGGTCGGTAAGGCGGCGGGGGGTGGTGCCCTCGGACACCATCTGGCCCACCAGGTTGCCGTCCTTCTTGTGGATGCGGTCCTTGATGGCTTCCTTCAGGGCCTCACCGGACAGGTCGGCAAAGTCGTTGTCGGCCAGATATTTCAGCTTCAGCTCGTTGGGGGTTCCCTCCAGGCCGGCGGTGTAGGCTGGGGAGACCACCGGGTCGGCCAGCTCCCAGATTTTCCCTACCGGGTCCTTAAAGGCGCCGTCGCCGTAGACCATGACCTCCACATGCTTGCCGGTCTTCTCCAGCAGCCGCTTCTGGATGGCCTCTACCAGCCCCTGGCAATCCCGGGGAAAGAGCTTCACCTGCTCCTCGGTGGCCTTGTTGGAGCCCAACAGGCCGTACCTCTCGTTGTACCCGCTGCCGTTGACCGAATGGATCAGGATATCGTCCAGGCCGTAGACCGACACCGCTCCGGCCTCCCGGAGCAGCCGCTTGGTGCGCTGGCGGGTGTGGATGTCGCAGCACAGGACGTGTTTGGTGTAGGGCAGGATGGCCCTGGGATCGTTGGCAAAGATGATTTCCACCTCGGCTCCGCAGTCCTGAATCAGCTCCTGGTAGTAGGCCACGTAGTCCACGCCGGTGAAGGGGTGCTTCTCATAGCCGAAAAGCTCCCGGTACCGCTCCAGGGTGAGGACATCCTTGTAGGGGTCCACGCCCTTCTCGTCCACCGCGTCCAGGCTGATCAGGTGGTTGCCCACCTCGTCCGAGGGGTAGCTGAGCATGAGGACAATCTTTTTGCACCCCTTGGCGATGCCCCGCAGGCAGATGGCAAACCGGTTGCGGCTGAGGATGGGGAAGATCACTCCCACCGTCTCCCCGCCCAGCCCACTTTGGACGTCGGCGGCGATCTGGTCCACGGTGGCGTAGTTGCCCTGGGCACGGGCCACAATGGCCTCAGTCATGGCCACGATGTCCCGGTCCCGGATGGCAAAGCCGTCCTCCTCTGCCGCTTCCAGCAGAGAGCTGGTGACGATCTCCACCAGGTCGTCCCCGCTTCGGATGATGGGGGTGCGGATGCCCCGGGATACTGTACCGACCATACGGCTCATAAAGGAACACTCCTCATTTTCATATCATTTGCAGGAAATCTCCCCGCAGTTTTCTATTCTACCACGGTTTGAGCCCCTTGTAAATATGATTTTACTCCACACCGAAGGAGGCGATGGCGTCCCGCATATTGCGCCAGTCCCTCCGCAGTTCCTCCAGCCGCCCCCGGCCGGCGGGGGTGAGTTTGTAATATTTCCGGTCCGGCCCCCCGCCGCCAGGAGCCATGTACCACTGGGTGCAGCCCGACTTGCCCAGCCCCCGGAGCAGGGCGTAGATGGCGCTCTCCTGGGTGTCCGGGAAGGCTGCCCGCAGGGGGGTGAGCACCTCGTAGCCGTACTTGTCGCCCCCCGCCAGCAGTTGAAGCAGGCACAGCTCCAGCAGGTCCTTCTTCAGCACAGGGCCACCCCCGTTCCGATCAGGCCCACCGCGCCGATGGGAATCAGGCGCGCAAACAAATAAGCCTGTATCGAGCTGGAAATGGCATAGCTCATATCCATGCGACGCATATGGAGCAGGATAAAGCCGCACAGCGCCGCCACAGTGACGCTGAGGACATACAGTGCCAGCCACCGGCGGTCATAGCACTTGGCCAGCACCAGCCCGGCCAGCGCAATCAATGCGCATACCCATCCACCCTCGGTCACCAGTTCTCGCTGGAGGATAATCTGCCAGGGAATCACATGGGGGTATGTTTCACTGTAGAAATCCAGAAATTCTGGGCTCAGCACATACCAGTTCCAGGCCAACGTCCCTACACCGCAGGCGAGTACCACCGCCAGGGCCAGCAAAAGCCACCTGGACATAGGCCCGTTCTTCTGCCCGTGCCGCCGGAACCAGTACAGGGACAGAGGCAGCCCTACCGCCATCGTCCATACCGGGTACCACCACGCTTCTATCCCGTGTATGTACAGGCGGGTATGCGCCGTCCACGCCCATTTTGCCAGCAAAAACAGCCCAAAGGCCAGTATCGCAAACACCGCCAGCCACCGGCGGTAGGTCTTCACATCGGTAATCAGGTGGGCCGCCTGGGCAGGCGTGCCCAGCTCCTCCACCAGCTTTTCCTCGTCCCGCTCCGGCTGGAAAACCAGCTCCCGGTAGTCAGCGATGGCCTCCTCCGACTCCTCGGGCGGCAGCTGCCACCGCACCGCCCGGCTGAATTTTTTCAGGTACTGCTCCTTCGTCAGGGGCTTTTGCTGTTTCATCATGCGCTCCTCCGTTTTTCTATTGACAAAAATATAGTACTGTTAAAATTATAATACTAGCTACCACGAAACTTGTCAAGATAAATTTTTGACGGATAGACCATTTTATGGTATGCTGGAAAAAAGCCCCCCTTTTTAGAGGGGGGTGGCACGGCGGAGCCGTGACGGGGGAAGTCCTTCGGAAAACTCCCTCAGTCACCGCCTTCGGCGGCGACAGCTCCCTCTTAGAGGGAGCCTCAGGAGGTAACCTATGGACATTCAAGCCCTTGTGTCGGCCCAGCGGGCCTATTTCAATACTGGAGCCACCCTCCCCCTGTCTGCCCGCAGGGCGGCCCTCCAGCGCCTGCGGGAGGCCATCACGGCCCACGAGAGGGACATTACCGCCGCCCTGCGCTCCGACCTGAACAAGTCCCCCACCGAGAGCTACATGTGCGAGGTGGGCCTCACCCTGTCGGAGCTGTCCTTTGTGGAGAAGCGGCTGGCGCGCTGGATGGCCGACCGGCCCCACCTCACCCCTCTGGCCCAGTTTCCCGCCAAAAGCCTCACCGTATCCGAGCCCTACGGGGTTGTCCTGATTATGTCCCCTTGGAACTACCCCTTTCTGCTCACTGTCGAGCCCCTGATTGGGGCCATTGCCGCCGGCAACTGCTGCGTGGTGAAGCCCTCGGCCTACTCCCCCGCCACCTCAGCGGTGGTCCGGGACATTTTGGCGGAATGCTTCCCGCCCGAATTCGTGGCGGTGGTGGAGGGCGGACGGGCGGAGAATCAGGCTCTGCTGGACCAGAAATTTGACTATATCTTCTTCACCGGCGGGGTGGAGGTGGGCAAAGAGGTGATGACCCGGGCGGCCCGGCACCTCACCCCCGTCACCCTGGAGCTGGGGGGCAAAAGCCCCTGTATTGTGGACAGCACCGCCCGGCTGGACCTGGCCGCCAAACGGCTGGTGTTCGGCAAGCTGCTTAACTGCGGCCAGACCTGCGTGGCCCCCGACTACCTGCTCATCGACCGGCGGGTAAAGACTCCTTTCCTGGCCTATGTTCAGCGGTGGATCACCGTGATGTACGGCGAGAACCCCCTGGACAACGACGGTTATGTCCGCATGGTCAATCGGAAGCACTTCGACCGGGTGATGGGGCTTATCGACCCGGCCAAGGTGGTCTTCGGCGGGCGGGGCGACCCGGAGACGCTGAAAATCCAGCCCACTGTGCTGGACAACGTGTCCCCTGAGGACCCTGTGATGCAGGAGGAAATTTTCGGGCCGGTGCTCCCCGTCCTCACCTTCGATCAGATCGGGGAGGCGCTGGACTTCGTCAACGCCCGGCCCCGGCCCCTGGCCCTGTATCTGTTTTCCCAGGAAAAGAGTACCCAGGAGCGGTTCCTCCGCCGGACCTCCTTCGGCGGAGGCTGCATCAACGACACCGTCATCCACCTGGCCACCAGCCGCATGGGCTTTGGCGGCGTGGGGGCCAGCGGGATGGGCAGCTACCACGGCCGGGACAGCTTTGAAACCTTCTCCCACCGGAAAAGCGTTGTGAAGAAGTCCACCCTGCTGGACCTGCCCGTGCGATACGCCCCCTACGGTCCCGGCAAGGACCGGCTGCTGCGGCTGTTTTTGCGATAAAAGGACCGCTCCGCCAAAGGCGGAGCGGCTTCTATGGACACGGTTATTCCCGTCCGTGGCGGGGGTTCTTGGCTACCATAACCGCCGCCTCGCTGACGGCGGCCACCACGTCGGCCCGGGACTGCAGCTCGTAGCTTTGCAGCTTGACCATCAGCCGGCCCTGCCGGGTGGCCACATAGTGGGGGGTCAGGTGGTTCAGGGCGTAGGACACTACGTCTGACTTGCAGGCGTCGCAGGTGCAGCCCCCCTCCGCCGCCATCACTGTGTCTAAATTTTGCAGGACAATGTCCTCCATCAGGTTTCTGTACTCCATTGCCATCTCAAGTTCCTCCTTCTCTTTTTGGCAGGTCTCCTGTCCCTATTATATTTCCTTCCCGGCCAAATTACAATCTTTATTTTTGGGACCGGTCTGTGTTAAAAAAGCAGATCCTGTGTAAAGATTCCATAAAGAACCTAGGAACCGCCCGGTTCCTCCGGTATAATGGCATTATCTTCATAAAATAAGGAGCGGAGCCCATGCGAATCAACAGACATCTGATGGAAAAGATCCGGGAGTCGATGGCCTCTGTGCTCCCTATAACTGCCATTGTTTTTCTGCTGTCCATCACCATCGCCCCCCTGGACCCGGGCACCCTGGTGCTGTTCCTCTTTGGGGCCATCCTGCTGGTGGGGGGCATGGGGCTGTTCACCCTGGGGGTGGACATGTCCATGATCCCCATGGGGGAGGGGGTGGGCTCCACCCTGAGCAAGAGCCGGCATCTGATTATCCCCCTGACGGTCTACTTCCTGCTGGGCGTACTCACCACCATGGCGGAGCCCGACCTTCAGGTACTCTCCAAGCAGGTGCCCGCCATCAACAGCACGGTGCTGGTGGTCACCGTGGCGGTGGGCGTGGGCCTCTTTCTGGTGGCGGCCACCGTGCGCATCCGCAGAGGCGTACCCCTGCGACGGATGCTGCTGGTCCTCTACTTCGCCGTCTTCGCCCTGGCCGCCGCCGCCCCGGGGAACTTTATCCCCGTCTCCTTCGACTCGGGCGGCGTCACCACCGGGCCCATCACCGTGCCCTTTATCATGTCACTGGGCCTGGGCATCGCCTCCACCCGCAGCGACAAAAATTCCGCCAGCGACAGCTTCGGCCTGATCTCCCTGTGCTCCATCGGGCCCATCCTGTGCGTGCTGCTGCTGGGCATCATCTATAAGCCCCAGGAGGCCGCCTCCCACCTCAGCGTTATTCCCAGCATCCCCACCACCGCCCAGGCGGCCCAGTACTTTATCCAGTCCTTCCCCACCTACCTGCGTGAGGTAGCCATGGCCCTCCTGCCGGTGGCCGGGCTGTTTCTGGTCTTTCAGCTCCTCACCCGGCGGTTTAAGCGGGGCCAGCTGATCCGAATTGTCACCGGCCTGCTCTATACATATCTGGGACTGGTCCTCTTTCTATGTGGAGTCAACGTGGGCTTTATGCCCGCCGGCCAGCTCATCGGCGCCACCATCGCCAACGGGGTCAAGTGGCTGCTGGTGCCCATCGGTATGCTTATCGGCTACTACATTGTCAAAGCGGAGCCTGCGGTTTCGGTCCTCACCAAGCAGGTGGAGGAGATCTCCAACGGCTCCATCTCCCAGCGGGCCATGGGGCTGGCCATGTCCATCGGTGTGTGCGTCTCTGTGGGGCTGGCTATGATACGGGTGCTCACCGGGCTGAACATCTTTTGGCTACTGATCCCCGGCTACGCCATCTCCCTGGGCCTCACCTTCCTGGTGCCCAGCATCTTTACCGGCATCGCCTTCGACTCGGGCGGCGTGGCCAGCGGACCCATGACGGCCACCTTCCTTCTCCCCTTCGCCCAGGGGGCCTGCCATGCCCTGGGGGGCAACATGATGACCGACGCCTTCGGCATCGTGGCCATGGTGGCTATGACCCCCCTTGTCACCATTCAGGTGATGGGTCTGTCCAGCATCATCCACCACAAGCTGGCCCGCCGCCGCCTGCGCTCCCGTATGGAGCTGGTGGAGGACATGGTCCTCTATTTTGACTGAGAGGAGAGGAAGCAATGGAAGCAATGAAGGTAATCCTCTCCATTGTGGAGCGCGGCCAGGGTGCCGCCATGCTGAAGCTGTACCGCAAGCGGCAGGTGCCCATCCATATCCAGTGCGCGGGCAAGGGCACGGCTACCTCGGAGATTATGGACATTCTGGGCCTGGGCTCCAGCGAGAAGGACGTGCTCCTCAGCTTTGCCGCCGCCTCCGCCGCCAAAAAGCTGCTCCACGACCTGGACAACGAGCTCCGGGGCCACACCGGCGGGGCCGGGATTGTGGTATCCATCCCCGTGTCTGGGCTGAACAGCCTGGTGGCCAATCTGGCCGCCTACCACGCAGAGAGTTTGAAGGAAAAAGAGGAGGGCAATGATATGGAACGCTCTGAAAACAGCCTGATTTTGGTGGTGTGTGCCCGGGGCTGCACCGACGACGTGATGACCACCGCCAAGGCCCACGGGGCCCGGGGGGGCACTGTCATCAAGGGGCGGCTGTCCGGCCGAAAGGAGCTGGAACAGGCCTATGAGGTGGAGCTGAAGGCCGAGCGGGAGATTGTGGCTATTGTGGTACCCACCAGCCTTCGGGGGCCCATTATGGAGGCCATCAACGCCGAACACGGCCTGCGCAGCGAGGCCCAGGCAGCGCTGTGCTCCCTGCCCATTGAACAAATCGTCAGATTGGGATAAAATAATGGACGGCCTCGGCCGTCCACTTTCTTTATGAGGTGATTTTAATGGAGCAATTACACATTGTCGATGCCTGTAGGGAACAGCATTTCCGGGACATGTCCCTCCTCCACGCCCTGGGCTGGCGGGCCGCCTACCGGGACAGCATCCCCGCCGATTACATGGCCCGGGAGATCACTGACGAGCGCTGGGTCCCGGTTTTCCGGCAAAATTATCGGGAGGGCGTCTATCACGGCCTTCTGCTGTATAACGGGGAGCAGCCCCTGTGCTGTGCCACCTACGGCCCCGCTCGGGTGGATCAGTCCGCCGGGGACACCATCTGCGATTTCAGCTCCCCCGACCTGGCCGCCTGGGGGGAACTGGTCTCCCTCTACGCCCACCCGGATTACTGGGGACAGGGCCACGGCTCCCTTGTGATGGAGGCGGTCCTCCGCCGCCTGTGCGCGGCGGGTTACCCCGGCTGTTTTCTCTATGTCCTCCGGGAGAACGACCGCGCCCGGCGGTTCTATGAAAAGCACGGCTTCGTTTGGGATGGCCACGCTCTAAATGTCGCCCTTACTCCAGATACAACACTGTCTGATTTACGATATCGAAAGGAGTTTTCACGTATGATCATCGAGAATGAGACAATTTGCCTTGAGCAAGCGGCCGCTTCCCATCAAACAGAGGCAGAAAGGATGAAGCAAGAGTTTTTTGATTTTGGCGAAACTATCATCAATGGTAGTGCATTATTTGACCAAATGCTGTTTCCTGAATGGTTGGTCAACACAAATCGAAATCATGACCCGAACACTGTCCGCAAGGACTGGGCTGTGGCAACAACTTTCTTCGCCTTTCGTAAATCTGACAGAAAAATGGTTGGGATGATTGATGTAAGGCATGAACTAGCCGTCCCTTTTCTACAAAAGTATGGCGGTCATATCGGCTATTCTGTACGCCCCACTGAACGAAAAAAGGGATATGCAACTGAAATGCTGAGGCTTGCGCTCTCCTACTGCCAATCCCTCCATATCAATACAGTCAAACTTGGTTGCTATGCGGATAATACCGCTTCGATCCGTGCAATAGAACGTTGCGGCGGCATCTGCATAGAGCAAAAACTCTACACCGACGGAAAGCCCATGCTGGTTTATCAAATTGATTTACAATGTAAAAAGCAGGACAGCTAATTAGCTGTCCTGCTTTGTGTAGGCACTACCTATCTTCCCGGTCCGTCTCCAGACAAGTATTTTCGGCAGAAGCGAGCTTAACTTCCGTGTTCGGAATGGGAACGGGTGGACCCTCGCCCTAATCAGCACCTACTATTTTAATCACCGAAGTGACTAAAACCGATATAAAGTTTTCATTGGTGACCCGTACGGGAATCGAACCCATGTTTGCGGCGTGAGAGGCCGCCGTCTT
>CATEPI010000011.1:0-78001 GCA_949525845.1 uncultured Eubacteriales bacterium | reverse complement strand
CAAACCGGGAATCGCTTGATTTTCAAGCCTTTCCCGTGTTTCGCAATCGCCACTCCACAACATACAAAGGAGGAAACAACATGCCAAGCAACCACACACCCAACTACGCGCTCAACCAATGGGAGCGGGACGACCGGGTCCTAATGGAGGACTTCAACGCCGACAACACCAAGATCGACGCGGCTCTGGCAACGCAGGCGGCCCTTTTGGCGGGGCTGGAGGCCAGGAAGGGCAACTGTCGGATCGAGTTCCGCAGCTATGTGGGGACAGGACAGTACGGCCCGGACTACCCCACGGTAATCACCTTTTCCCGCAAGCCGCTGTTTGTGCTCATTTTTGGGGACAACCAGTGCATGCTGGACAGCCCGATTTTGTCCCGCTATGTGCTTCTTGCCAATGACAAAGAACAGAATATAAGAAACCATTTCAGCATCTGGACCGACAGTCAGCTTGCTTTTTATTCCAACAGCACAGGCTCTGCTGTTTATCACCCGGATAATCCCCTTCAGCAGATGAATCAAAGCGGTATGCCTTATTGTGCTGTCCTCTTTTTTGCGGAAGAAGAATAAAAAGAGCGCCCCGGGCTTTCGCCCGGGGGTCGCTCTGCTCTTGTGTGAATGGTGTTTAGCTTGCCGCAGGAATCCTGATAACAAACACCAGGGGGTCTCCATCCACAGTGATGGTGATGGTGGCGACGTTACCGGCGGCCAACGTCTGGTTATTGTTGCCCTGCGTCTTGACTTCGTTTACAACAGCGGTCACCAGAGTGTCGGAGGTAGTCCCGTTGTTAACAGTCGCGCCGGTCTTAGTCCACTTGCTGGCATGCCGTACCGCGGTGTTCCACTCGTAAGTGTCACCCTTGAACTTGATCTCCTTCGCGCCGCTCCCGTTGAGCGCGACGACGAAGTTGACGAAGTCCAGGGTGGCCTGAGAGGTACCATTCACGCCCTTCTGATCATCGACATAGTCCGCACTGCTGCCAGTGGCGGTCATCTTGTTGCCCTCAATGGTAATTGCGCCATAGGGCTTTCCGGCCTTCTCCACCGCTTCCTGAACCTTAGTCATCAGCTCAGCGGCAGCAAGGACGCTGTTGCTGACGTTGTCGTTCACGGTGACATCATAGGTCACGCTGCGGTTGCCGGTGTAAGTGACGGTGGCCTTGCCAGTGCTGGCATTGTAATCAACATCGACAATCCGGCTGTCGTTCAGGAAGGCACGGATGGCGTCCGCAACGTCCAGAGCGTTCATCTTATCGGTGCTGGTCACGTCCAGGGTGCCTCTGGGATACTCACGGACATGAGCGCCGCCGCCGTTGCCATTGTCGTCCACGGTGCCCAGCTCGGCAACGCCGTTGAACACGATGTACTTGGCGGAACCGTTGTCGTTCAGCACGGCAGAGACATAGCCCTCGAAGGCGTCAGCGTCGGCCAGCCAGTTAATGGCGCTCTGGAGGTCGGAGAACTCGTCCCAGACGCGCTTGGCCTTCTGGCCCACGATGGTGCGGTCGTTCTGAACAACGATAACCTTGCCGTCCTTGCCCAGGGTGATACCGGCGTCAAACTTGCCGTCGGCAGTAGCCTTGCTGTTGTACAGGGTACGGCCCACGCGGTAGAAGTCGCCGGGGCCGGGCTTATCGTTAGTGCTGGTGTGGGCATACTCCACAGAGTAGACCTTGAACTCGGGATTGGAGCCGCCGCTCGCCTTGTCCTCGATGTCCCCGGTGTAGTCAGCCGCGCTGTAGCGGTTGTCGGAGTTGACATCGGAGGGGATGGCCTTGATGGCGGTGATGTAATTATCCTTGTCGTAGGTGACTTCCACCAGGCAGTCCTTGCCGGGGTTGTCCACGCCGGTCATGTTGTTGACCAGAGTCTTCATGCTGCCGTACTTGTCCTTGACAGTGACAGTGGTAATCGCACCGTCCACAACGGCGTCCAGCTCCCAGTAGGAGCAGTCGCCCTCCTCGTCATACCACTCGTTCTTGGCGCTGTCCAGGATATAGATGTACTTATTGGAGCTGCTGCTGTCCTCGCCGACCACAACTGCGCCGATGATGTACAGGTCACTGTCGAACACGGCGATAATGCCGGGGGTACGGTCCAGATCCTTAATCTTATCATCGGTCTTAGCATACACCGTCAGGTCCGCGTCCTGCACGCCGGTGTAGGTGCCGGTGACCTTGGTCAGGCCGACCTCCTTTGTAGCGGAGTTGTTGTTATCAGTAACCTTACCAACCTCCATGGTGAGATACACGGAGTCGTCGTTGCCGTAGGCCCGCTTATTTACTGCCTCAGTCGCAGTGCCGTTTTGGGGTTTCTTGGGGTTGTCAGCGTCCACACGGACACTGCCGCTGTTGATTTTGCTCGCGGCGTCCTCGGCGGTCTGCTCGGCCCAGTGGTTGACGACCTTGTTGTCCTTCCACTCCACCATGGGCTTCAGGGTATAGACGGTGCCGCTGTTCTTGGTGGTGGTGGTGTAGGTGAACCAGCGGTTATACTGGTTGTCGCCGTCTTCCAGATAGGGATAGTTGTTGACGTCGATCTCGTCATCGTCCTCACCAGTGCCAGCCTTGGAGAGGTTCTTGTTGGTCTCGGTGACATCAATCTGAATCTCGTCCATGGTACCGTCCAGGAATACAGCGGCGCCGGGGAAGGTCTTAACGCCCATGTGGCTGCCGGTGCCGTCGTAGGCGGCCAGGAACAGGTAGTTCTTGGTGCCCTCGAACTCACGCACGCCGGCGATATAGCCATACTGATCGAAGTACAGGATGTAGCTGTGGTCCTTCAGGGAGCCGGTGGTGTATGCGCCCAGCTCGTTCTCGTAGATGCCGTGCTTGCCGTAATCGTATTGAGTACCGCCGGTAACGACATAGCTCTCCTCGCTGTACTTGCTGATCTTTACCTCGCTCTGGGTCTCGGGGGTGGAAACGGCCACGATCTCATACTTGCCGTTGACGCCGGAACCGCTGCCGAGCTCAGCCCAGTTCACCAGCATGTAATCGCCGCTCTTGATGTCCTCGATGCCGGGGACCTCCTCCAGCTCGATGGTCTTGGTGGTGGGGTTCAGGTCGGGGGCGTAGACCTCCACGTTCAGGGTGCCCTTCTTCTCATTGAAGTCGGCAGTGGCCTTGGCCAGGTAGGTGTCGATGGAGACAATGGTGATCTCCTTCTTGGCGTTGTCCACAAACACCTGGGTCAGCACGCCCTTGCCGGTGGTGGCGTAGGTCCGGTCGTTGGTGCGGATCATGTTGCTGGCCTTGATGGTGTCGTCCACCTTGCCGTTCACGAAGTAGGTGACCTCATACTCCTTGATGGTGGCGGCGCTCAGCAGGTCATACAGGTCCTTGCCGGAGATGCCGGTGGTGTACTCCTTGCGCAGCAGCTCATCCTTGGCATAGGTGCCGATGGCCTTGCCGTCGTACTCCCAGTGGCGGGCGGGGCGGTCGAAGTCGTCAGCGGCGGTGTCAATCAGACGCAGGTCGCCGTTGTACAGCTGCTCGCCCAGCTGGATGAAGTACTGGCCGTTGTCGCTGAGGATGGTGGTGGTCAGGCCGGCAATGGCGTTGTACTTGCTCTCGGTGCCGGTGCGGGGGGTGTACTCGGCCCGGTAGCTCACCTTCACGCCGTTAACCTCGATGCCGGGGTTGCCGGTGAAGGTAACCATGTTGGAGCGCAGGGCGTTCAGCGCCATCTGCGCCACCTGGTTCCGGGTCATGGCGGTGTTGCCGTCGGAGCCCACGCCGTTGAAGATGCCGATGTCGCTGCCCTGGCGGACAGTGGCCAGCACAAAGCCGTCGGCGTAGTCCTCAGTGTACTTGAAGTAGCCCAGAGCCCGCATCATCATAGAGGCGGCCTCAACGGCGGTGACAGTGGCCTCGCCGTCGTAGATGCCCTCGCCGCGGCCGGACACGATGCCGTTGGCGGCGCAGGCGCCCACCCAGCCCCGGGCCCACTCGGCCACGTCAGTAAAGGGGCAGGCAGATGCGTAGTAGTTGTAATTCAGGTTCAGCAGCTTGCCCATAACCACGGCCATCTCATTACGAGTGACAGGGCGGTCGGGACCGAAGCCACGGTCGTCGCCGACCATGACCTCGATTGCCTGCAAAACCTCGATGGCTTCGACGTTGTCGTCCTCGTCAACGTCGGAGTAGCCCGCAGCCGCACTGGTGCCAATCACCATCATGCCCAGGAGCATGACAGAGGCCAGAGTGAGGCTGAAGGCCCGCTTCAGGTTTCTCATTCGGATTTCCTCCTTACAAAATTTTTCGGCCTGAGAGGGGCCGGGATTTGGATAAAAGGTGAAAATTTGTCCCATTTGGTAGTTTTCCGAAGATTTAACCTTTTTGAAACAATTTTCGCCATTTTATCCAAAAATTTCGAGGTTTTTCAACATTTCGCCCCTGCCACCGCCGTGTCACGCCCCTTGCGTGGGGGTGAAAAGTTGCGAAACCGAGAAGAAAATCCGTCAAAGACGCCCCTTTCCATGTAAAAAAGTAAAACTGGTAGACATCTGGTAGACCGCGCCGCTTGGGGGGGATTTTTGAACCGCTTGGGGCACAGGGGCTTGACATATTTTTTTGGTAGACCTATGGTAGACTTGCCGGGCAGAGCAGGTATCTGTGCGGCCCCGGACATCTTAACAAAAGCTTCACAATTCCTGCCTTGACAGGGGGAGGGGGCTTGAGTATAATACATGACAATCTGTCACATTGCGACAACCTGTCATAAAAGGAGGGGGACCGTGCCCACCGCAACATTTTTTCGACTGCCGGAGGAGAAGCGCAGACGGCTGCTGGACGCCTGCTGGAGCGAGCTGACCGGGGTCCGGTTTACCGACGTATCCATCAACCGGATCATCACAGAGGCTCACATCCCCCGGGGAAGCTTCTACCAGTATTTCTCCGACAAGGAGGACCTGATCCACTATCTGCTGGACAACATGCGGGAGTACTTCATCTCGTTGCTGCAGGGCATCCTGGTGGAGGCCCGGGGCGACCTGTTCGCCATGCCCCTGATGGCCTACGACCGCTTCTTCAGCCAGCGGGGGGATACCGACCCCATGCTGGCCCTGTTCATCAAGCTGGTGACGCTGAACAAAGGGCTTGACCTTCAGAATTTCATCGGCTCGCCCCAGGGTTTTATCGGTGAGCAGGAGCATTTTCTTCCTGACCCGCTGTGGGAGGTGGTGGACGCCGCCCGGCTGCGGGAGAGCAGCCGGGAGTACGCCGACCATGTGTTTCACCTGACCTGTGCGGTGCTGGCCTTTGCCATTGTGGAGACGCTGCAATGCCCTGCTAGGGCCGACCAGGCCCGGGCTCCCGGGCGCACCGCCCGGATTCGGGAGCAGACAAAGGTGCGCATGGACCTGCTCCGCTACGGCGGGGCGGCGGAAGGATATAAGGAGGAGACCTTATGAAACAACGAACCATGGCCCTGCTGCTCATGGCGGCGCTGGCCCTGTCCCTGCTGGGGACGGCCGCCCTGGCGGCGGAGGGAGCCCCGGCTGCGCCGGCCTCCTCTGCGATCCAGACGGAGCCAACGGAGAGCGGCGACACATCAACCGGGGAGCCGGAGACCCCGGGGGAGAAACCGCAGGGAGAGGAGAGCGCTGAGCCGGCTGATGGGAACCCCGCAGAGGACGGAGAGGAGCCGGAGGCCCCCGTGGAGGAGTACATACCGGACCCGGTGGGGTCCGTCACCTTCGGAAACCTGAACCGGCGGATGCACGAGGGCAATTTGCAGGTGCTGTCCATTCAGGAGAGCATCGACATGCTGGAGGAGATTGACTACGACGACCTGAGGGAGGACCTGCGCCTCCAGCTCAACGAGCTGGCCAAAACCCAGTGGAGCCTGGTCATGTCCTCCGGGGCGATGATCGAGGCGGGACTGATGAGCGACTACGAATACCACAGCGCCTATGACCAGCTGGACAGCGCATACGACGCCGTGCGCAAGCAGTTTGACGCTATTAAAGAGGGAGACATGCAGGCCGACAACGCTGACACCATCCGGCAGCTGAAAAACCTGCAAAATCAGATCATCATGGCCGGCGAGGCCACCTACATCGCCCTGGCCGCCATGGAGATACAGGAGGACGGGCTGGAGCGGCAGCTGGCCGCCCTGGACCGGCAGCTCACCGAGCTGGACCTGCGCTATGAGCTGGGCCATGTCTCCTCCATGGCGGTGAAGCAGGCCAAATCGGGCCGGGCCGCCCTGAGCAGCGGCCTGTCCACCCTGGGGATGAACCTGAACACCTACAAGGGCCAGCTGGAGCTGCTCATGGGGGCGGAGATCACCGGAGAGCTCTCCCTGGGGGCCCTGCCCGCCGTGGCCCTGGAGGAGCTGGAGGCCATGGACCTGGAGAAGGACCTGGAGACCGCCAAGGAAAACAGCTGGGACCTGTATGAGGCCACCGAGACCTACAAGGACGCCCGGAAGGAATACAACGACCACGGCGGCGACTACGGCCAGACCTACAAGGCCAACGACCGGTCCTACACCCAGGCCCGGCACACCTACTACTCCGCCAAATACACCTACGACAACACGGTGCAGAGCTTTGAGCTGAGCCTGCGCAACCTGTATCTGAAGGTGAAGGACTATCAGCAGATTCTTGCTGCCTCCCGGACCGCTCTGGCGGTGGAGCAGGACAACTACACCGCCGCCCAGCTGAAGCAGAGCCAGGGCACCATCTCCCAGAACGCCCTTCTGGAGGCGGGGGACAAGGTGGCCGAGGCCCGGGAGAAGGTGGCCAAGGCGGAAAACGACCTGTTCTCCGCCTACAACACCTACCGCTGGGCCGTGGACTACGGCATCATGAATTAAAGGAGACCGCCCCATGAAGCAGAAAAAAATATTTGCCGCCCTGCTGGCCGGCACGCTAGTCCTCAGCCTGACCGCCTGCCAGTCGGGCGGGGAGACCTCTGTCCCCCCGGAGGGGAACGCCCCCGCCGGCGTGGCCGTGCAGGTGCAGGAGGTGAAGGTGGACACCATCTCCACCGAAAACAAGGTATCCGGTCGGGTGGTCACCGACGGGCAGGAGTCGGTGTTTGTCACGGCACAGGCCCAGTGTACCGCCGTCTATGTGGAGGTGGGGGACGCCATTACCGCCGGGCAGAAGCTGTGCGCCCTGGACCTGGCCAGCACCCTGTCCTCCTACAACGCCGCCAGCATCAGCTACCGCTCCGCCGTCCAGAGCTACAACGATCAGGCGGCCATCTTCGACCGGCAGATCGCCCTGGCCGAGAAGAACGTCAGCGATTTGCAGGCCCTGTTTGAGATTGGGGCCGCCTCCCAGCTGGAGATCGACCAGGCGGAGCTGAGCCTGGACACCGCCCGGGCCCAGCGGACCTCCACCCTGGCCCAGCTGGAGGCCGGGATGCAGAGCTACAAGTCCAACGTGGAGCAGCTGGACGCGGTGCTGGAGCATGTGGACGGAGCCGGCAACGTGATTGCCCCCGTCTCGGGCACCGTCGTCTCTCTGAACGCCGCTGAGGGCGGGTTTGTCACCGCTTCCGCCCCGGTGGCCGTCATCGACGGGGTGGACCGGATGGAGGTGGCTGTCTCGGTGTCCGAAGCGCTGGTGCCCAAGCTGGCCCGGGGGGACGAGGTGGACGTGTCCATCAGCTCCCTGGGGGTCCAGGTAGTGGGTACGATCAAAAGCATCGACCTGGCCGCCAATATGCAGACCAAGCTGTATAACGTCACCGTCTCTATCAACGAGGATGTGGCCGGCCTGCTGTCAGGCATGTTTGCCGACGTGTCCTTCCGCACCGACACCTCCGCCGACACCATTGTCATCCCCACCGAAGCCATCCTCACCAGCAACGACGTGCAGTATGTATTTGTGGTGGAAAACGACGCGGCCCGCTATGTGGAGATTTCCGCCGGTCTGACGGGCAACGGTGTCACCGAGGTCACCTCCGGCCTGAAGGCGGGGGATATGCTGGTGACGGTGGGCCAGGCCTATCTGTCTGAGGGCGACCCCGTTCGGATCGTCTCCGGGGAGGGCTGAGGCCAGTGGATAATATCGCAAAATTCTGTATCAAGCACAAAGTAACCACCCTGATGGCGGTCATTATGATCTCCATCTTCGGCGTGGTCTTTACCACCCAGCTGCAAATGGCCCTCCTGCCCGACATGGAGGCCCCCGCCGCCCTGGTCATGTGCTACTACAACGGCGCCAGCCCCTCCGACATGGAGGAGCTGGTCACCCGGCCCCTGGAGTCGGCCATCATGTCGGTGTCCGGGGTGGACGGGGTGAGCTCCACCTCCTCCGACGGGGTGAGCCAGCTGCAAATCACATATGTGGAGGGCACCAACCTGGATATCGCCGCCACCAAGCTGCGGGAGCAGTTTGACCGGCTGTCCCTCCCCGACGGGGCCATGGACCCCATCATCGTCAACATCAACATCGGCGACCTGATGCCCTCGGCCATGATTGCCCTCCAGGGGGAGGACCTGGCCTCCGTCCAGGCCCAGGCGGAGGACACGGTGGCCCCCGCCCTGGAGCGTATCGACGGGGTGGCCCAGGTGACCATCTCCGGCGGCGTGGAGCAGCAGATCTCCGTGGAGGTGGACCCCACCCGGGCGGCGGGCTTCGGGCTGTCCAACAACTACATCGCCCAGATGCTGGCGGCGGACAACCTGCTCTATCCCGGCGGCGACATGCAGAACGGTACACAGACCCTCACCGTCACCACCGACGCCAAGTTCCAGACGGTGGAGGACGTGGCCAACCTGATTATCCCCCTCCAGACCGGGGGCACCGTCCGCCTGTCTGAGGTGGCCAGCGTGGCCCTGGAGACCGAGGACCCGGAGACCATCGCCAAAACCGACGGCTCGGCCTGCGTGGTGCTTCAGGTGTCCAAGCAGTCGGGGGCCAACGAGGTCTCCACCGCCGACGCGGTGGTAGAGGAGATGGCCGAGCTCCAGGCGCGCAACGGCTCTATTGTATACACCGTGCTGTATACCGCCTCTGACTACATCAACATGGCGGTGAACGCCGCCATTCAGAACATCATCATGGGCGTGGCGCTGGCCGCCGTGGTGGTCTTCCTCTTCCTGCGCCGGTGGGGAGCCACCGCCACCATCGCCGTGTCTATGCCGGTGTGTATCCTCACGGTGTTCGTGCTCATGAACGTGTTCCACCTCACCCTGAACATGATGTCCCTGGGGGGCATTGCCATGGGTGTGGGCATGATCGTGGACAACTCCATCGTGGTGCTGGAGAACATCTACCGCTACTCCGCCGAGGGCCGCAGCCGTCTGGAGTCCTGCGTGGAGGGTACCCGGGAGGTTTTCACCTCCCTCACCGCATCCACCCTCACTACCGTGGCCGTCTTCCTGCCCCTGGGTCTCACCGGGGGCATGGCCGGGATGCTCTTTGACGACTTCTGTCTCACCATTTCCTTCCTCATCCTGGGCTCCCTGGTGATTGCCATTACCCTGGTGCCCCTGCTGTGCTACTTCCTGCTGGACGAGAAGAAGGTCCACCAGCACGCCCTGAAAAAGGCGGAGAAGAAGGCGAAAAAGCACGCCGCCGGCAAGGCGGGCCTGGGGCACCGGCTTAACAGCCTCTACACCCGCCTGCTGGGCTATTTTGTCCGCCGGCTGTGGGTGGGGATGCTGGCCTCAGTGGCCCTGGTGGCCCTCTTTATCGCCGCGTGCATGTCCACCAAGATGGTGCTCATGCCCGAGATGGACCAGGGCATGGTCCAGGTGTCCATCAGCACCCCTGTGGGCTCCGAGGTGAAGGACACCGCCGCCATTGCCGACCGAATCGTGGACATCGCCATAGACAACGTGCCTGAGCTGGAGTCCATCTACCACATCTCCCAGCCCGAGACCTCCTCCCTGAACCTGGTGCTCTCCGACAAGGAGGACCGGGACCGGAGCAGCAGCGATGTGGCCAATGCCCTGCGGGAGCTAGTGCAGGACATCGCCGGTTGTGAGATTACCGTCTCCACCTCCGACATGACCGCCCTTATGGGCAGCGGGGCGGACATCAGCGTGGACATCACCGGCAACGACTACGAGACCCTGACCATGGTCGCCGATGACCTGGCCACCCGGATTTCCCGGCTGCCCGACGCAGTGGATGTGGGCACCTCCGAGGCCAAGGAGGTGGAGCAGGTGACAGTTACCATGAATCGGGAAGCGGCTTCCCAGTACGGTCTCACCGCCGCCACAGTGGGTGCTGCCGTCCGGTCAGAGCTGTCCGGCTCCACCGCCACCACCGTCACCATCGACAACAAGGAGCTGGATGTGGTGGTCAAGGGGGACGGCCGGTCGGCCGCCAGCCTGGACGCCCTGAAGTCCATGCCCATCCCCTCCGCCTTCGGCGGGACGGTGCCCCTGTCCGCCGTGGCCAACGTGGACATTGAGCTGGCCCCCCAGAGCATCATCCGGGTGAACCAGTCCCGGCAGATTTCCGTCACCGGCGACACCATCAGCGGCGACACCACCGCCATCACCCGGGAGGTCCGGCAGATTTTAGAGGACTACACCCTCCCCGACGGCTACACCGCCCAGATTTCCGGCGCCTACGAGGACATGATGGACAGCTTCGGCGACCTGATGCTGGCCCTGATTGTGGCCCTGGGACTGGTGTACTTCGTGCTGGCCTCTCAGTTTGAGTCCTTCCTCATGCCGGTTATCGTTATGATGATCCTCCCCGTGGCCTTCACCGGGGCGCTGTTCGCCCTGCCCCTCACCGGCCGGGACCTGTCCATGATCTCCCTGGTGGCTCTGATTATGCTGGCCGGCACGGTGGTCAACTCCTCCATCATTCTGGTTGACTATATCCGCCAGCGCCGGGAACAGGGGGAGAGCCGGGTGGACGCCATCCTCCACGCCTGTCCCCTGCGTGTCCGGCCCGTGCTGATGACCACCCTCACCACCATCCTGGCCCTGGTGCCCATGGCCCTGGGCCTGTCAGAGGGGGCGGCGGAGATGATGAGCGATATGAGCATCACCATGATCTCCGGCATGGTTGTTTCCACTATTGTCACCCTGCTGTTTACCCCGGTTTACTACTCCGTTATCGACGATTTGAGCCACATTTTCTCCCGGAAAAAGAAAAAGGGAGAGCCCCCCGCCCAGCCGCCTGCTGAGGAAGCTGTCCCTGCCACAGCCGAATAAGCGCAAGAAGGCCCCGCCAGCCGGCGGGGCCTTTTCCTATATTTGTTCCGCTCCTTTGATATAGGCGACGATAAGAGCCTCAAGCTCATCTACTGTATAGGTTTTGTCCGGCTGCTGCTTGAGAATCTGGATCAGGTCAAACATGGCGGCCTTCTGCGCCACTAAAATTTCCCGTTCAGTTGACATCTTATTTGCCTCCTTTCCTATTATAAAACTATTGTATCAGATTTAGGGTCCTATTTCAACATTTGTTACAACAATTTGTTTTAAATTCCCGAAAGCAGAGTGTTTTGTTGTAAAATAGTCTTGAGGTGAAAAATTCTATGAGCACAGAAGAAAACAAGCAGAAATTTTTCAATCATATCAGAGTGCTTCGGAAACAACAGCACCTGACCTTAGAGGAATTGGCCGCGCAAAGCGGCGTACCACTGAACATGCTGGAGCAGCTTGAACAAAATATTTTGCCCAAGGAAATGGTGGTAGATGACGCTTATAAGCTGTCACTGGCATTCCGCTGCAAAATATGGGAACTGTTTCAATAATTCAGAGAAAGGCCCCGCCGGCGGCGGGGCCTTTCCAAGTTATATTGCTTTTGTTACTTCTGACCTGCGGAGAAAACGTACACGGTGATCAATTTCTTCACTTCCTCCGGCGTGTAGCTTTCCTGCGTAGGGTTTTCATCAATGATGTGGCACAGGTCAAGGGCCATTGCCTTTCGCGTGTCCTGGCGTTCTGCTTCTGTCATTGCCTGAAACCTCCTTTTCTTTTATAACTCCATTATATCAAATCTCCGGTTGGGATTCAAGGTCTTCCAGCTCCTTCATCCACAGCGTATTCACCGCGTCCGAGGGCATCCGCCAGTCTCCCCGGGGGGAGAGGGCCAGGGAACCCACCTTGGGGCCGTCGGGCAGGCAGGAGCGCTTAAACTGCTGGGCGAAGAAGCGGCGGTAGAAGTTTTTCAGCCATTTGAGGATGGTCTCCCGGCCGTACTCCTCCCCCAGGGCGGCCATGGCCAGCCGGAACACCTTCCGGGGCCCGAAGCCCCAGCGGATGGCGTAATACAGGAAGAAGTCGTGGAGCTCATAGGGCCCCACCAGGTCCTCGGTGCGCTGGGCGATTTCCCCCTCCTTGGGGGGGAGCAGCTCCGGGGAGACGGGGGTGTCCAGAATGTCCCGGAGGACGGCGGCCAGCGCAGGGTCGGACCCCTCCGCCTGCTCCGCCGCGTAGGCGGTGAGGTGGCGCACCAGCGTCTTGGGAATGGAGCCGTTCACCCCATACATGGACATATGGTCGCCGTTGTAGGTGGCCCAGCCCAGGGCCAGCTCGGACAGGTCACCGGTGCCGATGACCAGCCCGCCCCGCTGGTTGGCCAGGTCCATCAGCACCTGGGTCCGCTCCCGGGCCTGGCCGTTCTCAAAGGTGACGGACAGGTCCTCCATGGACTGGCCGATGTCCCGGAAGTGGACCCGCACTGCCTCGCCAATGTCCACCGTACGGAAGTCAGCCCCGATGCGCTCGGCCAGCACCTGGGCGTTGGACTTGGTCCGGCTGGTGGTGCCGAAGCAGGGCATGGTGACGGCCAGGATGTCACTCCGGGGACGGCCCAGCATATCGAAGGCCCGGGCGGTGATGAGCAGGGCCAGGGTGGAGTCCAGCCCGCCGGACAGCCCCACTACCGCACAGGAGGCCCGGGTGTGCTCCAGACGCTTTTTCAGCCCCAGGGCGGCGATGGTGAAAATCTCCTCGCACCGCGCCTGGCGGTCTCCGTGGTCCTCGGGGACGAAGGGGTTCTTTCCGATGGGTCGGGTGAGGGCGGTCTCCTCTACCTCCAGCTGGAATTTGCAGGGGTAGGACTCCCCCTCCACCGTGCCGAAGGTATTCATCCTCCGACGCTCGTGGGCCAGGCGGCCCACATCGATCTCGCTGACAGTCAGGCCGGTTTCAAAGCGCTTCTCCGCCAAGACCGTCCCGTTTTCCGCGATGATGTTGTGTCCGGCAAAGACCAGGTCGGTGGTGGATTCCCCCTCGCCCGCATCGGCGTAGACATAGCCGCACACCAGCCGCCCGGACTGTCCCGCCACCAGGGTGCGGCGGTAGGCCGCCTTGCCCGCCAGCTCGTTGGAGGCGGACAGGTTCAAAATCACGGTGGCCCCGTTGAGGGCCAGATGGGTGGAAGGGGGGGCGGCGGACCACAGGTCCTCGCAGATTTCCACCCCCACCGTCAGGTTGGGGACATTCTCGCAGTTAAACACAACAGGGTTGTGGGCATCCAAATTGACCCGCTGGCCGCAGAGGGTGAGGAAGTAGTCGGTTCCCCGGCCGGAGGCAAACCAGCGGCCCTCGTAAAATTCCCCGTAGCTGGGGATATAAATTTTCGGCGCCAGGCCCAGGAGCTTGCCCCGGTTGATGACAGCAGCGCAGTTATACAGCTTGCTGTCCCAATGGTTCCACACCGGCAGACCCACGGCGGTGAGCATGTCCAGATCTTTGGTTTTCTCCAGAATGCGGCTCAGGGCGTCCTCCGCCCCCTGAAGAAGGGTGTCCTGTAAGAACAGGTCGCCGCAGGTGTAGCCAGTGATGCACAGTTCGGGCAGGGCCAGCACCTTCACCCCCTGCGCCGCCGCCTCCCGCATCAGGGCAATGATCTGCCCCGCGTTATAATCGCAGTCCGCCACCTTAATCTTCGGCGTTCCCGCCGCCACTTTGATAAAGCCATCCCGCATAGATAGGCCCTCCTGCTGTTTAATTTCAATAGTATCATATCCCAACCGGGGGGCAAATGCAAGAAAAATAAAACGGTTGTACACAGACAAAACGCCCCGGCTTTGGACCAGGGCGTTTTGTCTGTGTGTTGTAAAAGGAGAGGGAGAAATGGGAGATACATGTTGTAGCTTGGCTACAATGACATCATAAGATATAAATACGGCAATTTCGTGACGTCTCCGTGAACTTTTTGTAAACTCCAAAATAAAACAGAGGACAGCAAAGGGCCCTGACCGTTTGGTCAGGGCCCTTTGCCTGTGTGTTGTAAAGGAGAGAGAAAGGAGATACATTTCATTCACTTGGCTACGGTATCATCATAAAATATGAATGCGGCTAAATCGTGACATTCCCATGAATTTTTTGTGAACATTGCGGGGATTTTGTCCCCTTCCCCCGGGGAAGATTGTCAAAAAATGCAGGACTTCCTTCGTTTGACAGAAGCACTGCAAATTTTAAAAAGCCTCTTGTCAAGGGAAATGGAGGGGTGTATAATGGGCCGGAACAGAGCAGACGGTTTAAACGGGAGGCGGTTACTCTGGACGACACCAAAATGCGGATCATATTCGCAACCATGAAGGCCGTGCGCCGGTACGGCCTGGAGGGGGTGCGCATCCAGAACGTCAGCGAGCTGGCGGAAATTTCACCCGGAGCCCTGTACCGCTACTTCAACAGCAAGGACCAGCTGATTGTGGAGTGCTTCACCTATGTGGACCGGCAGGCCGCGGAGATTTTCGACCACCTGAAGCTCAACCCCCTCACCATGCTTACCGACCCCATGGGGGCGGTAAAAAGCCTGTGGCTGCCCTATTTCCGCTTCTGGACCTCCCACCCCGACGAAACCGTCTTTTACCACCGCTTTCGGGACAGCGCCTTTTTCCCAAAGTACGATAAGACCCGGGACTTTGCCTATTTCAACAACTTTATCCGCATGGTCCACCTCTTTAAAAAGGCCTTTCCGGCGCTGGACAGGATCAATCAGGACCTGCTGTGGCTGCACGTGCTCACCTCCACTGTGATGTACGCCAAGTATGTGGTGGAGGGCACGCTGCCCAACAACCAGGAGACGGAGGACACGGTGTTTCAGCTGCTGACCACCGGTCTGAGCGGCTATCTGAAGCCGGAGAAACAGAGATAAATGACGCGCCGTCGGGCGCGTATTTTGGGCTCGGGTAAGTAAACATTTACTATGTGCGCCGGGGAGTGGCGGCTCGCCGGCGCGATGTATTGCGCCGGGGGATAAATAAATGTTTACTGACGCTGCGGCCGGGGCGCGGTCCGAAGTGCAAAGGAGAGGATTTTTATGGAAAAAATTCTGATTGTGGACGACAGCATGGTGCAGGCGGCCCAGCTCAGGTCCATCCTGGCAGATGAATACGACGTGACCATCGCCCAGACGGCGGAGGAGGGGCTGCGTCAGGTGAGCAGCGAGAGCTACTCCCTGATCCTGCTGGACGTGGTGATGCCGGGGATGGACGGCTTCACCCTGCTGAAAAAGCTCCAGGAGGAGATCGTCACCCAGAGCATCCCGGTGATTCTCATTACCAGCCTCTCCGACGTGGAACACGAGCAGTACGGGCTGGTGCTGGGGGCGGTGGACTACATCAGCAAGCCCTTCAACCCCCTCATTGTGCGGGCACGGGTGAACACCCACATCAAGCTCTACGACTACCGCCGGGAGGTGGAGCTGCGCTCCATGACCGACCAGCTCACCGGCATTGCCAACCGGCGGCGGTATGAGGGGTACAGCCTGGAAAAGTGGCACGAGGCCATCCGGCTGAAAATTCCCTTCTCCATCTGTATGTTTGACATCGACCACTTCAAGCGGTATAATGACACCTTCGGCCACCCCGCCGGGGACAAGGTGATTGCCGCCGTGGCCAAAACGGTGGCCTCCCGGCTCCACCGCACCACCGACTTTTTCGCCCGCTACGGCGGGGAGGAGTTTGTGGCCATCTCCATGGGGGACCCGGGGGAAAAGATTTTCCGCTATCTGAATAAGATACGCCAGGCGGTGGAGGACCTGCGCATCGCCCATGACCCCTCGGTGGCCGAGTGGGTCACGGTGAGCGTGGGAGGGGTCACCATCGTACCCACAATGGAGACCCCCTACTCGGTCTACCTGAAAATCGCGGACACCATGCTGTATGACGCGAAGAAGCACGGCCGGAACCAGGTTGTCTGGGCGGACGAGGGGATGAAGCAGCTCTGGGAAAAATAATCGGGTCGTAAGCTGGCATTATCTGGAGAATTTTGTCTATTATTTTGAGAAGAACCGTTTCAGCGGCTCCGCAGAACGCGGAACCGGTGGAAATTTTACTGCCGGTATGGTACAGATTATCCCTTGCCATCTGAATGGTGATGCGCTATAATATGGTTGCTGTATCCGCCGGGGGAGACAAAAACCGGCGGCGTGAAAGCGGATGGGGCGGTTTCGCCCCGATTTTGTCCGATGGGGGAGTGTTTATGCGGTTCTTTGAGAACAAAAAGCTTGCCACGCGAATTGGAATCATTACTACGGCAATCACGCTGATCGGTATGCTGCTGCTCTGGCTGGTTGTGTCCAGCAACGCGGCTTCCGTGGTAAAAAGCGACATCACCAACCAGATGACAGACGCGGTGGAGTCCCGGGCCGCCATTATTGACGACTACGTGGTTTCCGCCGAGGAATATATGACCGCCTTCGCCCTGAGCAGCGAGGTCCGTGACCTGCTGAAGGACCCGGACGACCCGGCCCTGCTCCGCAAGGCCCAGAAGTACACCGAGGACTTCGCCGCCGTCAAGGGGGTCTTTGAGGGGCTGTACATCGCCACCCCGGAGACCCACGTGCTCACCCACACCTCCCAGGGGGCCATCGGCATGACCACCCGGACGGGGGACTCGCTGAAAAGCTTCCAGAGCACTATCTTGGCCCAGCCCCAGCTGACCAACCTGGGGATTATGAAGTCCCCCGGCACCGGCAGCATGATTCTGTCCATGTACTACCCCATCTTTGAGGGCCAGCGGTGCATCGGCTACGTGGGGGCGGGGGTCTACGCCAGCCACCTGATGGATGCCCTGCTGAACCTGAACATCAAGGGCCTGCCCGACAGCGAATACGTGTTCCTGAATGTGGACACCGGGGTGTACCTCTACCACCAGGACGAGGCCCTGCTGAACACCGAGACCACCGACGCCGGCTACCAGGAGATCCTCAGCCGAATCAAGGCCGAGGGCTCCACCCAGGCCGGCACCCACTCCTACCGGGACGAGAAGGGCGACAACCAGCTGGTGGTCTATAAATTCCTGAAGGACCGGGGCTGGGTCTTCATGGTGCGGGACAACGCCGCGGAGGTCTACGGCTCGGTGAGCGAGGTGCGCTTTATTGTGGGCGTACTGTGTGCGGTGGTGGCGGTGACCGTCATCCTCCTCACCCTGTTCATCCTGCGCCGGGAGGGCCGGGAGCTCATGGTGGTGGAGCGGGCCATCGGCCGGCTGGGCGATTTGAACCTGTCCGCCGACCAGGAGCTGGAGGCCTTCTACGGCCGGTCGGACGAGGTGGGCATGATCGCCCAGACCACCCACCGGGTCTGCGGCTGTCTGCGGCAGACCATTGACGACGTGGGCCGCATCCTGGGCGAGATGGCCAACGGCAACCTGGCCGTGGACGTGACCAAAAATGAGGACTACTACATCGGCGACTTCCGGGCCCTGGCCGAGAGCCTGAAGTCCATCCGGGCCAATCTGACCAACGTGGTCCGGGATATCTCCCAGGTGGCCCGGCAGGTGGACGACAGCGCCGACCGGGTGTCCACCGGCGCCCAGGCCCTCTCCCAGGGCACCATCGAGCAGGCCGCCTCGGTGGACGGCCTGTTATCCAACGTGACCGCCATCACTGCCCAGATACAGACCAGCACCATGCGCTGTGAGGACGCCACCGACCTGGTGGATAAGGCCACCGGCTTCGCCGCCGAGGCCGACACCAAGATGGAGCAGCTCACCGAGGCCACCCGGAACATTGACCGCTCCTCCACCCAGATCGGCACCATCATCAAGACCATTGAGGACATCGCCTTCCAGACCAATATTCTGGCCCTCAACGCCGCCGTGGAGGCCGCCCGGGCGGGCAACGCCGGTAAGGGCTTCTCGGTGGTGGCTGACGAGGTGCGCAACTTGGCCGCCAAGTCCGCCGAGGCCGCCCAGAACACCAACAACCTGATTAACCGCTCCATTCAGGACGTGAAGTCGGGCACCGAGTCCACCGACCTGGCCGTCTCCGCCATGCAGGTTATCCACGACTGCGTCCAGTCCATCAAGGCGCTGATGGACGAGATTGCCGCTGCCAGCGTCCAGCAGTCGGAGATGATTGTGCTGGTGGAGAACGGCATCAAGGAAATTTCCGCCGTGGTCCAGACCAACTCCACCGCCGCAGAGCGGAGCGCGGCAGTCTCCAAGGAGCTGTCCAACCAGGCCCGGACCCTGAACAGTCTTATCAGCCGGTTCCGCATTTCCTGAATCGGCAAAACGAACGGAGACGCCGCGGCGTCTCCGTTCTGCTGCTCCCTTTGACATAAAAACACCCCGGGACGCTTGGGGGGCCGTTCCGGGGTGTTTTATTATTTGGCGTATTCGATGGCCTTAGTCTCCCGCAGGAGGTGGACCTTGATCTGGCCGGGATACTCCAGCTCGTCCTCAATCTTCTTAGCGATTTCCCGGGCGAGGAGGACCATCTGGTCCTCGCTGATGACCTCGGGCTTAATCATGATGCGCACCTCGCGGCCGGCCTGGATGGCGAAGGACTTCTCCACTCCGTTGAAGGAGGAGGTAATCTCCTCCAGGGCCTCCAGCCGCTTGATATAGTTCTCCAGATTCTCCCGCCGGGCGCCGGGGCGGGCGGCGGAGATGGCGTCGGCCGCCTGAACCAGGCAGGCCACCACCGTCTTGGGCTCCACGTCGTTGTGGTGGGCGTGGATGGCGTGGATGATGTTCTCACTCTCCCGGTACTTCCGGGCCAGCTCCACGCCGATCTGCACGTGGGAGCCCTCCACCTCGTGGTCGATGGACTTGCCCAGGTCGTGGAGCAGGCCGGCCCGCTTGGCCTCGGTGACGTTGGCGCCGATCTCGGCGGCCAGCAGCCCGGCCACGTGGGACACCTCGATGGAGTGGTTGAGCACGTTCTGGCCGTAGCTGGTGCGGTAGCGCATCCGGCCCAGCAGTTTCACTAACTCCGGGTGCAGGCCGTGGACGTTGGTCTCAAAGATGGCCCGCTCTCCCTCCGCCTTGATGACCATGTCCACCTCCCGCTTGGCCTTCTCTACCATCTCCTCAATGCGGGCGGGGTGGATGCGGCCGTCCAGGATCAGCTTCTCCAGGGCCAGCCGGGCGATCTCCCGGCGGACGGGGTCGAAGCAGGAGACGGTGATGGCCTCGGGGGTGTCGTCGATAATCAGGTCCACCCCGGTGAGGGTCTCCAGGGTGCGGATGTTCCGGCCCTCCCGGCCGATGATGCGGCCCTTCATGTCGTCGTTGGGCAGGGGGACGACGGAGACGGTGGCCTCCGACACGTGGTCGGCGGCGCAGCGCTGGATGGCCAGGGAGATAATCTCCCGGGCGCGGGTGTCGGCCTCGTCCTTGAACCGGGCCTCGATCTCCTTGATCTTCATGGCCGACTCGTGGGTGACGTCCTCCTCCAGCTGCTTGAGGAGGTAGTTTTTGGCCTCCTCGGCGGTGTAGCCGGAGATGCGCTCCAGCTCGTCCACCTGTTTCTGCTTCAGGGCCTCGGCCTCGGCCTGGGTGGCGTCCAGCTTGGCCAGCCTGCCGGACAGCTGCTCCTCCTTTCGCTCGATGTTCTCCATCTTGCGGTCCAGGTTCTCCTCCTTCTGCTGAAGGCGGTTCTCCTGGCGCTGGAGCTCGGAGCGGCGGTCTTTGACCTCTTTCTCGTGCTCGTTCTTGGCCTTGAGGATTTCCTCCTTGGCCTCTACCAGGGCCTCGCGCTTTTTGCTTTCGGCGCTCTTATAGGCCTCGTTGACAATGCGGGTTGCCTCGTCCTCGGCGGATTTAATTTCCCGCTCGGCGGTAGCCTTGCGGCGGTTCCAGCCAAAGACCGCGCCGCCCAGAGCGCCCACAATCAGCGCGACGACCATGTCGATGACTGCTAACATTAGGTCCATTGGGTCTTGTTACACCTCCAAAAATTTTCGTGTCCGCGGCGGACCGCCACGGAGCCTGGCCGGGTTGGGCCGGCGCAGGCGTTCAGTAAAAGGCCGCAAGGGGCCGGACAGGCGGGCTGCCTGCCTCCCCTGCGGCAACTGAAAAACATCCCCACAGGTTTTTCAATATTTGTCCACAGAACATTGTAAAGGCAAACATCTTTTCTGTCAAGATTTATTCATATTTGAAATGGAGGGTTTTTTGAAAAAATTTTCCAAGCGGCCCAAAAGCCCGGGCACGCCCGTCGCATAAATTCGGGAAACCTCTGGAAATTCCGTCCGGTACGTCATGTAGGGCAGGGGTTCTACCCCTGCCTATCCTCGTAAGGGGATAAAATGGGATCAGAATAAGGTAAGGGCAGGGGAAGGGCAGGCAAGGGCAGAGCCCTTGCCCTACATGTGGCAGCTTTCCTGTTTTATAAAGCGGCGGTTTGGGCGGCCGGCAAGGGTCTGGTGTCCGGGAATAAGCTCAACCCCAGCAGGGATGAAAAGGAATTTGATGATTATGAATCGAAATGTGATACATATAATTGGTGTGGTTTAAAGGAGAAAGTGGGCATCCATATATGATACAAATTACGCCTGCCTCGCTTGACTTTAGCGAAGTATCCTCTACTGCAACTTACACACAAGCAGTATCATGGGCTGTAAAGCAGGGAATCACAGCGGGCACCGGCGACACGACTTTCAGCCCCAACAACACCTGCACCCGCGGGGAGATCGTCACCTTCCTGCACCGGGCCATGGGCTGAGAATATGAAAAATCCCCGCCATTTCTGCAAACGGCGGGGATTTTATTACCACAGCGCCCCCACCTCGGCCCCGGAGTAGTACCAGGTGAGGATATCCTGAAAGGAGCTGCCGTTTTTGGCCATGGCGTTGGCCCCATACTGGCTCATGCCCACCCCGTGGCCGTAGCCGGTCACATCGAAGGTGAACTGACTGCTGTCCCAGGCCACGGTGAAGCTGGCAGACCGCAGGGAGAACAGCGAGCGGACCTGTCCCCCGGTGAGGGTGACGCCCCCCAGGGTCATAGAGATGACCCCGCCGCCGTCGTTCCGGCTGGCCTCCCCGAACCACGTGGATGGGTCGCCGGACAGGTCGGCCCCCGGATAGGCGTTCAGGGTGAGGGATTTCACCTCCTCCGCCCCCAGCACCACCTGGGTGCGGTAGTTGGGCACCTCCTCCCCCTCGGGGCTGTCCACGCTTTTTAAGTAGGCCACCGGGTTGCCCCACACCTCCACCGCGTCCACCGTCTTTCCGGCGGCGGAGGAGAAGAACAGGGCCTGAATGGGCTTTCCGTCATAGAGGATGCCCAGCCCGTCAGTCCCGGCCACCGCCCGGTCGATTTTCTCGCCGTACTCCCGGGCGTCCAGCCCCCACCGGGCCTCGGCGGCGGAGCGCTGGATGTAGGCCTGACAGCAGGTGCTGTCGCCGCAGATGTCGGCCTCCGGGTGCTTGCCGGCGCTCCTGCCCTGCAACAGGGCGGTGTAGGTCCGGGCGGCGCAGGCCTGGGCCTTCAGGGCCTCCTCCTGGAAGGAGGCGGGCATCTCAGCCGCCACCACCCCCCACAGATACTCTGCCATGGTCAGCTCCAGCACCTCTCCCTCCTTGGTCAGCAGCCGCACCGTCCGGCCCTTGTCCCGGCCCTCCCCGGCGGGGGCGGGAGCGGGGGCGATGGGCAGGCCGCCCTCCCCGTTGGGCAGCTCGGCCACGCCGTCCCGCCGGTAGACCGGCTCCCCCCGCACCACCAGCGCCGGGAGGAAAAACAGAACCACCGTCAGCAGCAGCGCCGCGCTGACAATCTGCCGCCCGCCGCCGCCTCTCCGCCTGTCATCCCGTGCCATCCTACACGCCCCCTTTGCCTCTATGTTTATGGGACAGGCGTTAGGAATATGCCGCAAATCCGTGTGGAGGAAAAGGAATGGTCAGAAGGCGGAGCGGCAGCGCGCTGCGCCGCAGGCAGGGCGGCTCCTATTCTTCATCCAGCTTCAGCACCGCCATAAAGGCCTCGGTGGGCAGCTGGACGGTGCCCAGGGTGCGCATCTTCTTCTTGCCCTCCTTCTGCTTCTCCAGGAGCTTCTTCTTCCGGGTGATGTCGCCGCCGTAGCACTTGGCCAGCACGTCCTTGCGCATGGCCTTCACCGTCTCCCGGGCGATAATCTTGCCGCCGATGGCCGCCTGGACGGGCACCTCGAAGAGCTGGCGGGGGATGTTTTCCTTCAGCTTCTCGCAGATGCGCCGGGCCCGGCTGTAGGCCTTCTCCCGGTGGACGATGAAAGACAGCGCGTCCACCTGATCCCCGTTGAGGAGCAGGTCCACCTTCACCAGGTCGCTGGGCTGATAGCCCTCCAGCTCGTAGTCCAGGGAGGCGTACCCCTTGGTACGGGCCTTTAGGGCGTCGAAAAAGTCGTAGATGATCTCCCCGATGGGCATGGAGTAGTGCAGCTCCACCAGGTTGGTGTCCAGATACTGCATGTCCTTAAACACCCCCCGCCGCTCCTGGCACATGGGCATGATGTTGCCCACATAGTCCGGCGGGGAGATGATAGACACCTTGGCGTAGGGCTCCCGGGCTTCGGAAATCGCTCCGGGGTCGGGGTAGTTGTGGGGGTTGTCCACCCGGACCACAGTACCGTCCGTTTTTGTAACCTCGTATATTACCGAGGGTAATGTAGTTACCAGGTCCAGGTCAAACTCCCGCTCCAGCCGCTCCTGGATAATCTCCATGTGGAGCATCCCCAAAAAGCCGCACCGGAAGCCGAAGCCAAGAGCCACCGAGGACTCGGGCTCGAAGGACAGGGAGGCGTCGTTGAGCTGGAGCTTCTCCAGGGCGTCCCGCAGGTCGGGGTATTTGCTCCCGTCCTCGGTGTAGATGCCGCAGTAGACCATGGCCTGGGCGGGGCGGTAGCCGGGCAGGGGCTCGCCGGCGGGGGCCTCCGCGCCGGTGATGGTGTCGCCCACGCTGGTGTCCTTCACGTTTTTGATGGAGGCGGTGAACCAGCCCACCTCCCCGGCGGACAGCTGGGGGGCGGACTCCATCCCCAGGGGTTTTAAATAGCCGCAGTCCAGCACCTGATAGCTGGCCCCGGAGGCCATCATCTTCACGTTCATTCCCTTTTTCAGGGTCCCCTCCATGACCCGGAAGTAGACGATCACCCCCACATAGGGGTCGTACTGGCTGTCAAAAATGAGGGCTTTCAGAGGGGCAGCGGGGTCCCCCTCGGGGGCGGGGATGTTCTGGACAATGTCCTCCAGCACGGCGGGGATGTTGATGCCCTGCTTGGCGGAAATCTCCGGGGCGTCCAGGGCGGGGAGGGCCAGGACGTTCTCGATCTCCTCCTTTACCCTGGCCGGGTCGGCGGCGGGCAGGTCGATCTTGTTCACCACAGGCAGAATCTCCAGGTCGTGCTCCATGGCCAGGTAGGTGTTGGCCAGGGTCTGGGCCTCGATGCCCTGGGAGGCGTCCACAATGAGTACCGCCCCCTCGCAGGCCGCCAGGGAGCGGGACACCTCGTAGTTAAAGTCCACGTGCCCCGGGGTGTCGATGAGGTTCAGGTGGTAGGTCTCGCCGTCCTCCGCCTTGTAGTCCAGCCGGACGGCCCGGGCCTTGATGGTGATGCCCCGCTCCCGCTCCAGGTCCATGTTGTCCAGCAGCTGGCTCTCCATCTGCCGCTGCTCCACCGCCCCGCACAGCTCAATCAAGCGGTCTGACAGGGTGGACTTGCCGTGGTCAATGTGGGCGATGATGGAAAAATTTCTGATTTTACTTTGGTCGGTCATAGATGTGCCTCCTTGAGGTATGTGAAAATCTATCGTCTCCCGCAGGGCAAGGCTCCTTTGGAAAGGAGCTGTCAGCCGAAGGCTGACTGAGGATTGTATTTCGCCGCAGGCGAAATGTGCGGAGCAAACCAGATTTTGCAAAACTGGGTTTACTTCGTATGTTTTGCTCCGCAAAACGCAATCCTCCGCCCCAGTTTGCGAACTGGGGCACCTCCTTTCAAAAGGAGGCTTTTTGCGCGCTCCTGGACGTTATTTCTTTTCCTGTTTTGCCTTCCGCCCTCCGCTGATGGCGGTGACCCGCTCGCCGGTGTTGTGGACCACCTGGAGGATGGACTGGTAGAGGACGGGGTAGTCCCGGGCCAGGGCGTCGTTGGTCATGTCTGGCCAGGGGCCTTTGGCCTTGGCGTGGGCGGCCAGGGCGTCGGACAGCTCCGCCTCGCAGCACTTCATGTCGGCCTCGTGCAGGCCGGCCTGGAAGTGCCGGGGCGGAACGGAGAAAAAGTCCGGGTTGTTGTCCGGGTTGGCGTCGTAGAGCCGGCGGTACACGGTATACACCGCGGTAGACAGGTAGCCGGCGGCGGCCTGGATGGCCCCCCGTGAACCCGTTTTGCCCAGCAGGCCGAACAGCACCCCGATGGAGTTGACCAGCAGCTTTTTGCTCAGCAGGGCCAGCACGCCCCCCTTGAGGGAGTTGTTTTTCTCATCGCTGATGTCGTAGAGCTCCTCAGAGGTAATGGTGGTTCCGTCCCTGGTCAGGGTACGGCCCAGAAGGAAGTCGGCGGACACGTTATAGTAGTCGCAGGCTTTTACCACAAAGACCAGGCCGGGCTCCCGCACGCCGTTCTCATAGTGGCTGAGCAGGGCCTGGGAGATGCCCAGGGCTTCGGCGGCGGTGCGCTGGCTCACCCCCTTCTCCTGCCGCAGCAGGGACAGGGTGCGGGGAAACTCCGGATTCTCTAATTTCATATCTCTCCACCTCAAACAAGGATGCTGCCGGGTCCGCCGGCCCGGGGCCGGCCCATCCCGGACCGCTCAAAATACACTTGGTATAGTATAACTGATCCATTACCGTCCGTAAAGAGAAAATTTCAAAATTCTCTTGGAATTTTTCTTGTCTCCCCGGCAGAAAACTATCCTGCGGCCCTTGCAATTTTCCCCGGGAAATGCTACCATAATAATTGAGATTCCGGTGAGAAGCACCAATTTTGATTTGGAGGCATGATGCAATATGTTTGGAAAGCTCATTGATATCCTGAAGAAAAGTCCCAAGAAGATCGTCTTCACCGAGGGCACTGACCCCCGCATCCTGGAGGCGTCCGCCCGTCTGCTGTCCGGTACCTTCCTGACCCCCATCCTGGTGGGCAAGGAGTCTGAGATCCGCGCCGCCGCCGAGGACGCCGGCTTCAACATCCGGGGCGCTGAGATCTACGACCCTGAGAATTATGAGAAAATGGACGCCATGGTGGAGAAGATGGTGGAGCTGCGCAAGGGCAAGATGACCGCCGACGAGTGCCGGGCCATGCTCCGCAAGGGCAACTACTTCGGCACCATGCTGGTGGCCATGGGCATCGCCGACGCCCTTCTCGGCGGCGCTACCTACTCCACGGCTGACACCGTCCGCCCCGCCCTCCAGCTGGTGAAGACCAAACCGGGCAACTCCATCGTCTCTTCCTGCTTCATCCTGGTGCGCCCCTACGCCACCGGCGGCAATATGGTGCTGGCTATGGCCGACTGTGCCATTAACATCGACCCCACCGAGGACGAGCTGGTGGAGATCGCCTCCGAGACCGTCAAGTGCGCCCAGATCTTCGGCGTGGACCCCAAGGTGGCCTTCCTCAGCTACTCCACCTTTGGCTCCGGCAAGGGCCCCGTGGTGGACAAGATGCGCAACGCCGCCGAGAAGGCCAAGGCCGCCATGCCCGAGGTGCCCATCGAGGGCGAGCTGCAGTTCGACGCCGCCGTCTCCCCCCGGGTGGCCCAGACCAAGTGCCCCGACTCCAAGGTGGCAGGCTACGCCAACACCTTCATCTTCCCCGACATCAGCGCGGGCAACATCGGCTACAAGATCGCCCAGCGCCTGGGCTCCTTCGAGGCCTACGGCCCCATCCTGCTGGGCCTGAACGCCCCCATCAACGACCTGAGCCGGGGCTGCAACGCCCAGGAGGTCTACTCCATGGCTATCATCACCGCCGCTCTGGCCTAAAACTTTGCGTAATAAACCCTCCGGTTATACCGGAGGGTTTTCTCATTTCCCCACGCAGAATTTTGAAAAGATGCGGTTGGTGACGTCCTCCCGCACGCTCTGGCCGGTGAGCTCTCCCAGGGCGGACAGGGCCTCCTCCACATCGGTGAGGAGGGCGTCGGGGGTAAAACCGGCTGTGAGGGCCTCCCGGGCCCGGCGGACGGCTTCCCTGGCCCGGGACGCGGCCTCCTCCTGCCGGGCGTTGGTGAGTATTTCGCCGTAGCCCCCCCAGAGGTCCTGGGGGAAGGCGCAGGATATCTCGTTGCACAGCTCATCCAGGTCTCTGACCTTGGCGCTCACCGTCACAGAGGGGGGAAGCTCCATGTTCACCACCGGGATGGGGGCCTGGGGCAGGTCCCCCTTGGTCCACACCAGGATGGTGGGGGCCAGGGATATGGCCTCTCGGAGCAGGGCGAAGTCCTGGTCCTGGGCGGGCCGGGAGGCGTCGATGAGTACCAAGATCAGCCCCGCCTCCTCCATGGCCCTCCGGGAGCGCTCCACCCCCAGCTTCTCCACCGGATCGCTGGTGTCCCGCAGGCCGGCGGTGTCAATGAGCCGCAGGGGGACGCCCCCCAGCTCGCAGCGCTCCTCCACTGTATCCCGGGTGGTGCCGGGGACATCGGTGACAATGGCCCGGTCCCAGCCCAGCATGGCGTTGAGCAGGGAGGATTTTCCCGCGTTAGGCCGGCCCACAATGGCGCAGGGCACCCCCTCCCGCAACAGCTTCCCCCGGCCGCAGGAGGCCAGCAGAGCGTTCAGCTCCCCCTCCTGGTCGGAAAGAGCGGTGTCCAACTCCTCCAGGCGGAAGGGGTCGATGTCCTCGTCGGGGTAGTCCAGCACGGCGTGGAAGTGGGCCATCACGTCCACCAGGGCGGAGTAGATATCCCCGATCCTTTTCGACAGCGCCCCGGCCAGCTGGCCTGCCGCGTGGCGGGCTCCCTCCCGGCTCTGGGCCTCTAAGAGGTCGCCCACCGCCTCCGCCTGGGCCAGGTCCAGCCGGCCGTTGAGAAAGGCCCTTCTTGTAAACTCCCCGGCTCTCGCCTGCCTCGCCCCGGCGGCGAAGAGGGCCTCCAGCCCCAGGGCCAGCACCATGGGGGAGCCGTGGCACTGAAACTCCGCCGTGTCCTCCCCGGTGTAGCTGGAGGGGCCCAGGCTGTAGGTGCACAGCACCCGGTCGATGGGCTGTCCACCGCTGTCCAGCAGGTCGCCGTAGACCAGCGCCCGGGGTGGATGATCCCGCAAGCCCTTGGGCCCCAAGGGCTGAAAGCATTTTTCCGCAATGGAGGCGGCCTCCGGCCCGGACAGGCGGAGAATCCCGATGGCCCCCGGACCGGATGGCGTGGAGATGGCGGCGATGGTGTCGGTTGGGAGGGACATGGGGCTTGCTCCTTTCAAAGCCGGTGGGAGACGAAGTCCGTCCTGCAAAAATACCCACCGGGAAAATTTGTGGAAAATTCCGCCTTGACAGATGTTATGGAAACTGGAAAACGCATATTCCCCGCCTGGGGGGTTGACATAACCGCTGTGGAAAAGTCTGTGGACAATGTGGAAAATCCCTCTGTCTCAGGGAAAAGGCCTGTGGAAAGTCTGGTGGAAAAAGTGGATAAAAAACTGCATAGAGGGTGACAAAATAATTGCGCTGACCGGCGGGCCACTGGAATATTTTAGGCGGCGTCCACCGGTGTTTTGCAGGAAGAACGCCGCGAGGATTAAAGCCAGATGCCCCAGCCGTCATATTGAAAGGTCCCCGCGCCGTGGCGGAGCTTCCCCTCCTCTTTCAGCCGGCGCAAAGCATCCCGCATCTGAGCAGGGAGATCCGGGGGAACGTCCAGAGAGTGGTGAGCCGGAAAAACCCGCCGGGCGGGGAGGGCGGCAATCACTTCCAGAGAGGTCAGGTAGGCCTCCGGGTCGGTGGAGGGGTAGTAGGCGAAAAGGGTGTCCAGATAGACCAGGTCGCCGGTGTACAGGTCGCCCCGGGCCGCCTCCCAGAAGCACAGGTGCCCCGGGGAGTGGCCCGGGGTGTGGAGCGCCTGGACCGCCCGGCCGCCCAGGTCCAGCACCTCCCCGCCCTTTAAAACGCGGGTGGGCGTCCCCTGGAACATTGTATATGTATTTACATCAAAGTCCTCCGGCGCTTCGCACCGGTCCAGCACCATCTCCCGGACCGTTTCTATGGACAGGGGAAACGCTCCCTGAAGCCAGGGCAGCTCCGCCTCATGGGCGTAGAAGTCGGGGAAGTACCTGTGCCCGCCGATGTGGTCCCAGTGGATGTGGGTGGCTATGGCGGTGACGGGTCTGTCGGTGAGTTTGCGTATTTCATTGTAAATATTACAGATACCCAGCCCGGTGTCGATAAGCAGGGCGCGGTCCGCGCCAATTAAGAGATAGCAGTGGGTCTCCTCCCAGTGGCGGTATTCACTGATAACCCAGGTGTCGGGGGCAAGCTGTTCGGTGGTAAACCAGGGGCGCATAAAGACTCCTTTCGAGTGTAGGGGGCGGCCTTTGGCAGCCCCAAGTTATTTTTTGGAGCTGATATAATCCAGCCAGGATTTCAAAGGCTTCCACACCTGCGTAAATGTTTCAATCTCGTCAAGGGGAATTTTTACGATGTTCAAGCTCCGGTCATAGTTCTCAATTTCCCGTCCCCTGAACAGCTCCCGCATCTCAGGTGTATTGGGGACAAACAATTCTACCTGTCCGTCTTTCATCGGATCGGCTTTAAATTCAAATCCCTTGTATGTAGCGTGTGTGTCCTTCCGGAAGGCAAAAGACAGATCTTCCGGCGGGACTCTCTTTTTATAGCGTCCCGGGCGGACTTCCCCAAAACCTAGAGCGGCAGCGCCAGGATTGTCGGTGAGCAGCCAGTATTCAGTGTCGCCGGGGATCTTCCACCGGGACTCGGAGTGCTCCACCAGCTCGAATTCCTGGTTCTGGTATATGGCGTACAGTCCGAAAAGCCGCATGATCATTTTGCCTCTCCCATTGAAATATTCCTCGTCCCGCCCGCAGGCGGAAAGCCTCCCTCTTAGAGGGAGGTGGCACGGCGAAGCCGTGACGGAGGGAGTTCGTTCATGGAATACTCCCTCAGTCACCGCCTACGGCGGCGACAGCTCCCTCAGGGAGGGAGCCATTTTACAGCCTCTCACAAATCGCCCGGGCCGCCTGGACGCCGGAGGCCCCGGCCTGGGCCAGACCTCTGGTGACCCCGGCGCCGTCGCCGGCGGCGAAGAAGTTGGGCAGGGCGGTCTCCAGCTCGGGGGTGAGCTGGAGGCGGGCGGAGTAGAATTTTACCTCCGCGCCGTAGAGCAGGGTGTCGTAGTTGGCGGTGCCGGGGGCGATCTTGTCCAGCTGATAGATCATCTCGATCAGGTCGTCCAGCTGCCGCTTGGGCAGGGTGAGGGACAGGTCCCCCGGGACGGCGGCGGTGAGGGTGGGCCGGACAGTGGACTTGCCCATGCGGTGCTCGTTGGTGCGCCGGCCTCCCACCAGGTCGCCGAAGCGCTGGACCAGCACCCCGCCGGCCAGCATGTTGGACAGGGAGGCCACGTGCTTGCCATATCGGTAAGGCTCGTTGAAGGGCTTGGTAAAGCGGTTGGAGACCAGCAGGGCGAAGTTGGTATTTTCCGAGCGGAGGGCGGGGTCAGCGTAGGAGTGGCCGTTTACCGTGTTGATTCCCTCCACATTCTCCGCCACCACGTGGCCGTAGGGGTTCATGCAGAAGGTGCGCACGCTGTCGCCGTACTGCTTGGTGCGGTAGACCAGCTTGGACTCGTAGACCACATCGGTGATGTGCTCAAAGACGGTGGCGGGCAGCTCCACCCGCACGCCGATGTCCACCTGGTTGTTCAGCAGCTCCAGCCCCAGGTCCTTGCACTGGTTGGAGAACCACTCCGCTCCCGACCGCCCCGGCGCGGCGATAAGGTATTTGCACTGCACCTCGCCCCCCTTGGCCAAAAGCAGCCGGTAGCCGTCCTCCGCCTTTTGGATGGAGGCCACTTCCGTGTTAAAACGGAACTCCAGCTTGTCCATCAGACCCTCGTAGATGTTGGTGAGGATGCGCAGGTTGTTCTCGGTGCCCAGATGCTTGCATCGGGCCTGGAGGAGGTGGAGGTCGTAGGCCAGGGCCTGGCGGGCCAGCTTCTTGGCCGCGTCGCTCTCGGTGGAAAAAACCTCCGTAGTGGCCCCGTGGGCCACATTGATGGAGTCCACATAGTCAATGAGCTCCATCACATGGGCGGGCTCCATAAAGTCGGTGAGCCAGCCGCCGAACTGGGTGGTAAAGTTGAACTTCCCGTCGGAGAAGGCCCCCGCCCCGCCAAAGCCGCACATGGTGTGGCACACGGGGCAGTGGATGCACTCCTTCACCTTCCCCGCCACTATGGGGCAGCTGCGGTGGTAGATGTCCGCCCCCTGGTCCAAGGCCAGCACCTTCAATTCGGGGTGGAGATGGGCCAGCTCATAGGCGGCAAAGATGCCCGCCTCGCCGCAGCCCAGAATAATCACATCATATCTGGCGTTCATGGGGGTACTCCTTTCAAACTGTAGGGGCCGCCGCCTTCGGCGGCCCGTTTTAAAGAACAGCGGGGCGGCGAGGGCGCCGCCCCCTACAGGAAAACATAGTCAGTATAACACAGCTCCGGCCAAAACACAACGGCCCGCCGGAGCCGGCAGGCCGAAAACAGAGGATGTTCAGCTTTTTTCCTGAAAGCTGGCGCCGCAGCTGCGGCAGGTGACGGTAATCTTGCCCCGGCCCCGGGGGACGCGCAGCCGCTGGCCGCAGCTGGGGCATTTGAAGTAGACATGCTCCTTGTCCCGGCGGATGTTGCGGCGCAGGCGGAACCAGCTGATCACCGGGTTTGCCGCCCGCATAAACCGGAGGTTTTCCATCCGCCGCCGCTCCATATTGCGGGAGAGCATGCGAAACAGCGTGACAAACAACAGCACAAAGCTGACCAGATAGAGCAAGTCCACCCGGAGGAACAGATACACCAGGTAGAGCAGCAGATACAGGCCCATCAAAAACAGGTTGAGCTGGTCATTCCCATAGCGGCCGTACATAAATCGCTGAATCGCGTTTCGGATCATGAAAGTGCCTCCTTGGCTGAACGGACACGGCAGGCGCAACGGCCTGCCAATATACATGGCTAATGATAATCCATCCCGCCTGCGCCGTCAAGGCGGTATTCGTAAACAATATGTAAATTTCAGGGCTCTTTCTCCACTTTTTCCGAAAATACTTGCGGCGCGGCCGGATATGCGCTATACTGTCTGTATCCATCGAATCCGGGAGGGCGCGTTATGAACCGCATCGACAAGGAAAATTACTATCTGGACATCGCCGGAACGGTGCTGGAGCGGTCCACCTGCCTGCGCCGGTGCTACGGGGCCATCATCGTCCAGCACGACGAGATCGTCTCCACCGGCTACAACGGGGCCCCCCGGGGGCGGAAGAACTGCATGGACCTGGGCCGCTGCACCCGGGAGGTCATGAAAATCCCCTCGGGGGAGCGGTATGAGCTGTGCCGCTCGGTCCACGCCGAGGCCAACGCCATCATCTCCGCCGCCCGCAGCGAGGTGCTGGGGGCCACCCTGTACATGGTATGCAAGGACCCCAAAACCGGGGCCCTCATTCCCCACTCCACCTCCTGCTCCATGTGCCGCCGGCTTATTATCAACGCCGGCATCAAGCGGGTGGTCATCCGCAACACCGAGACGGACTACTCCGTGGTGGAGGTTGAGGACTGGGTCCGGGAGGACGACTCCCTGCCCCCGCAGATATGAAAAACATCCCCCGGCCGGCGGCCGGGGGATGTTTTTTCAGTTGGGCTGGAGGGCCAGATACTCCTCATAGGCCAGGCCCTGCTCCATCACGGCCTGGGCGGTCTCCACCCCCACGTAGCGGTAGTGCCAGGGCTCAAAGCGGTAGCCGGTGATGTCCTCCTTCCCCTGGCCGTAGCGGAGGATAAAGCCGTACTGGGCGCAGTGTTCCTTCAGCCAGGCGAAGGCGGGGGTGTTCTCAAAGTGGGCGCTGGAGCTGGCCACGTTGATATCCAGGGCCAGGCCGGTCTGGTGCTCCGAGTGGCCAGGCCGGGCGGAAAAGGTGTCCACCACAGCCTGCTTGTACTGCTTGAGATAGCGGTTGTGGGTGTTCTTCTGCTGGTTATAGGACCGGTAGGCCGACACGCTGCGCAGAGCGATTCCGTCCGCCCTGGCCCCGTCGGCCATGGCCCGGAAGGCCTGGGCGGCTTCGGGCCGCAGGGAGCCGGAGCCGTAGTCCCTCCCCAGGGCCTCCAGCTGGGGGACGTAGGATGCGGACAGGGTGTAGTGCTTATTCACCAGCACCCCCAGGCTGTCGGGGTCGGCCACCTCCCAGATCAGGCTGTAAAAGGCCTGGTCCCGGTTCAGGTTCACCTGGAATACCGCCGTCTCCCTGCTGTCCTCCGGGTGGGCTTCCGCCCAGGCGGCGTAGCGGTCCAGCCGGTGGCTCCGGGCGTTGGGCAGGACCAGCCACTCCAGCTCCGAGAGGCTCAGCCCCCCCTGTTCCAGCTTCTGGAACAGGGCGTCGTCCGCCCCCATGCGGAGGGCCAGGGCCTCCCGCTGCTCCCGGGTCAGCTGCTTCCCGGCCAGCAGGGCAGCGGCCCGGCTCTGCCGGGCTGCCCGCTCCGCCGCCGCTCTGGCCTCCTCCTCCGGGCTGGGAACAGGGACCTCCGTCTCCTGAAACTCCACCACCGGGGCCACCGGAGGCCGGACGGGCTCCTCCAGCCATAGGGCCGCTCCGGTGGAGTTCAGGGCCCCCAGACAGAGTCCGGCCGTCAGAAGCAGTTGGAAGGGGCGACGTTTTTTAAACTTGTGCATGGGTGTTTACTCCTTTGTATGTATCCGTGGGGGTTGTTACGCTTCGTGTCTGTTTTGCCGGCAGACCTCCAGAAAGATGCGGAAAAGGGCCCCGGCGTCGACGGTGTCGGGCCGGCGGTTTGCAAAGGACATCCGCTCCGGGTGGAACTGGAAGGCCATGATATGCCGCTCGTCCCAGGCGATTGCCTCAGGGAAGCCCTCCGCCGACCAGGCGGTGACCCGCAGGCCCTCCCCCAGCTGGCCCACCGCCTGATGGTGGGCGCTGTTGACCGAAAAGGAGGGGCCGTAGAGGTTGTGCAGCAGCCCGCCGGGCCGGGCCCGGACGGTGTGGACCAGGTCGCCCTCAGGCGCGGTGTGGAGGGCGCGCTGTGCTGGGGGCAGGTCCTGAATGAGGTCGCCCCCCAGGGCCACGTTGATCAGCTGCATCCCCCGGCAGATGCCCAGAATGGGTCTGCCCGCCCCGTAGAAGGCGCGAAAGAGGGCCATCTCCGCCCGGTCCCGCTCCCGGTCCGGGGGGTGGGAGCCCCGGTTCTCCTGGCCGTAGAGGGTGGATTCCAAATCGCCGCCCCCGCACAGCACAAGGCCGTCACAGCGCAGGTCGGGGGCGGGACAGCAGCCGGCCAGCGGCTCGCCCCCCGCGCCCCGGACGGCGGCGCAGTAGTTGTCCATCCGCCCAGCCGCGCCGGATATCTGAAGGTATACCGGCCCCGCCGTCACAGGCCGTCCTGGGCGGCCCGGGCTCTCACCAGGGCCACGATGAGGTTGACCGCCCCCTCCACTCCGACGATGCCCGAGTTGAGGGTCAGGTCATAGCGGCGCATGTCCCCCCAGGTGTGGCCGGTGTAGTAGTTGTAGTAGTTGGCCCGGCCCCGGTCCATCTGGACAATGCGCCGCGCCATGTCGTCCGAGGGGATGTGGTACTCGTCCACACACCGCTCCACCCGGCTGGCCATGTCGGCGTGGACAAAGACCTTCAGGCACTCGGGCCGCTCCCCCAGCACATAGTCGGAGCAGCGCCCCACGATGACGCAGGGGCCCTCGTCGGCCAGCTCCCGGATGACCTCCGCCTGGGCGAAGAAGGCCTGGTGACTCACCGGCACCCCCTGGTGGGCCATGGCGGGAACGCCCACCCCCACCGGGGCGATGGACAGATGGAAGCGGCTGCGGGCCCGCTCCTCCGCCCGGGCGATGAAGTCGGGGGAGAGGCCGCTTTTTTCCGAGGTCTTCTGAATGATGGTTCGGTCGTAGCAGGGGATGCCCAGCTGGGCGGCCAGCCGCTTGCCGATCAGGCGGCCGCCGCTGCCAAACTCCCGGCTGATGGAGATTATGTAGTTGCTCATGGATCACACCTCCCAATTGAGATGGTTTGTAAGTATAAGGATAGTCCGTCTGGAAACACTTTCCCTGTATAATAGTATAATACGTTCCGGGCAAAAAGACAATAAAAATCTTGGACGTATTTATTGAGAGATGTCATGTAGGGGCCGGGCTCCGTCCCGGCCCGCCTTTCGGAAGGCAGGCGGTTCCGGGAAAGCGGGGCGGGGCAGAGCCCGCCCCCCTACTCCGTCCCCGCCGCCGGGCAGCCCTCTGCCGCCTGCGGGGCGCCCGCCGAAATAATGCCGGATGTGTGAAAAACACAGCATAAAAGGGGGCTGCCGGGCCCGTAAAGGGTTAAATCGCCCATTGCAATCCCACCCTGTTTTGTGCTAGTATATCCCGTAGAGGAGGCAGGCGGGGCGGCGCAGAGACCGCCCCCTGCCGCCATTAACAGGAAACAGGTGATCGCAACGTGAGAAAAGCAGGAATCTTAATGCCCATTTCCTCCCTGCCCTCTCCCTACGGCATCGGGACCCTGGGGGCGGAAGCGCGGAAATTTGTTGATTTTTTGGCGGCGGGGGGCCAGTCCTGCTGGCAGGTTCTGCCTCTGGGCCCCACCAGCTACGGCGACTCCCCCTATCAGTCCTTCTCCTCCTTTGCCGGCAACCCCTACTTCATTGATCTGGATGTTCTGGCCGAGTGGGGACTTCTGGAGCCCGGAGAGTATCAAAATGTCAACTGGGGGGATGACCCGTCGCGGGTCAATTACGAGGTCCTCTATCAAAACCGCTTTGACGTTCTGCGTCTGGCCTGTGCCCGTCTGACCCGGGGGGACAAGTTTGAGATGCGGGGCACCCTCTGGGGTGCGGACTGGCTGGAGGACTACGCCCTGTTCATGGCCCTGAAAGACAGATACGGCGGAATTCCCTGGCTGGAGTGGCCGGAGGAAATCCGCCTGCGGCAGCCCCAAGCGATGGAACAGGCCCGGAAAGAGCTCCGGGAGGAGGTGGATTTCTGGCGGTGGGTGCAGCACCTCTTTTATGCCCAGTGGTGGGACCTGAAGGAGTACGCCAACCAGAAGGGGGTTTCCATCATTGGGGACCTGCCCATCTATGTGGCCCTGGACAGCGCTGACGTGTGGGCCAATCCCGACCAGTTCCAGCTGGATGAGAACGGGCGGCCCACCGAGGTTGCAGGCTGCCCCCCTGACGACTTTACCGCCGACGGTCAGCTGTGGGGCAATCCCCTGTTCCACTGGGAGCGGATGAAGGAGGACGGCTACGCCTGGTGGCTGCGGCGCATCGCCTGGCAGTTCCAGCTCTACGACACCCTGCGCATTGACCACTTCCGGGGCTTCGACTCCTATTACGCGATTCCTTACGGAGACAAGACTGCAAAAAACGGAATCTGGAAGCCCGGCCCGGGCATTGCGTTCTTCAAAATGGTGAATCGGAGCCTGGGGAAAAAGGATATCATCGCCGAGGACCTGGGCTTCCTCACCCCCTCGGTGCGAAAGCTGCTCCGCGACTCGGGCTACCCCGGCATGAAGGTGCTGGAGTTCGCCTTTGATAGCCGGTATTCCGACAGCGACTACCTGCCCCACCACTGTCCCGCCCACTGCGTGGTCTACGCCGGCACCCATGATAACGACACCATCCAGGGCTGGATGGCCTCCGCCCCCAGAAGGAGCGTGTCCTTTGCCAAGGCCTACCTGCGCCTGAGCAAGCGGGAGGGCTACCACTGGGGGATGATGCGCGCCGCCTGGGCCACCCCCGCCGAGCTGGCGGTGATGCAGTTCCAGGACCTGCTGGGCCTGGGCTCCGAGGCCCGGATGAATACCCCCTCCACCCTGGGCAGCAACTGGAAGTGGCGCACCCTGCCCGGAACCTTCGACGAGAAACTGGCCAGGCGCCTCTACCGAGAGATGCGGGTGTATCAGAGACTGCCCAAGAAGAAAAAATAACGGCAAGGAATGCACCAAAAAGCCTCCTTTTGAAAGGAGGTGCCCCAGTTCGCAAACTGGGGCGGAGGATTGCATTTTGGCGAAGCCAAAATATGCGAAGCAAACGAGGGGTCTGGGACTTTTGTGGGGCGGAAACTTTGATTACTCCGTATGTTTTGCTTCGCAAAACGCAATCCTCAGTCAGCTTCGCTGACAGCTCCTTTCACTGCGCAGCCGTTGGCGGCTCTGCCGCCTTACGGATGCGGCGTCCCCCTTGCGGGGAAAAGGAGCCTTGCCCTGCGGGGGACGAGAGAGCGCCCCGAAATCCGAAGAACAAGGAGATGTATGTTATGCAACTGAAAGAACAGCTTTTCCAGACCACCCAGGCCCGTTTCGGCTGCGCGCCCGACCAGTGTGACGACCACCAGCTCTATGAGGCGCTGCTCATTCTCACCCGGAACATGGCCCAGAACCGTCCCGCCCCCAAGGGGGAGCGGAAGCTCTACTACTTCTCCGCCGAGTTTCTTATGGGCAAGCTGCTGAGCAACAACCTGCTGGCCCTGGGGCTCCACGACGAGGTGCGCGCCCTGCTGGCCGACCTGGGCCGGGACCTGGGGGTTATCGAGTCCATGGAGCCCGAGCCCTCCCTGGGCAACGGCGGCCTGGGCCGCCTGGCCGCCTGCTTTCTGGACTCCATCGCCGCCTTGAACCTGCCCGGCGACGGCGTGGGCCTGAACTACCACTATGGCCTGTTCCGGCAGAAATTCGCCCAGAACCGCCAGACCGAGGAGCCCGACCCCTGGCTGGAGGCGGACAGCTGGCTGATTCCCACCGGGGTGTCCTTCGACGTGCCCTTCGGCGGCTTCGACCTGAAGGCGGTGCTCTACGATATCGCCATCCCCGGGGCGGGCAACGGCTGCGCCAACCGCCTGCACCTGTTCGACGTGGCCCAGCCCGCCGACGCCCCCTGGGTGGGCATCGACTTTGACAAGGGGGATATCGCCCACCGGCTCACCTCCTTCCTTTACCCCGACGACAGCGACGAGGCCGGCCGGCTGCTCCGGGTCTATCAGCAGTACTTCATGGTGTCCGCCGGGGCCCAGCTGATCCTGGCCGAGCTGGAGGCCAAGGGGTATGCCCTGAACACCCTGGCCGACCACGTGGTGGTCCAGATCAACGACACCCACCCCTCCATGGTCATCCCTGAGCTGATCCGCCTGCTCACCGAAAAGGGCATGTCCTTCGACGACGCCCTGGACCAGGTGCGCCGCACCTGCGCCTACACCAACCACACCATCCTGGCCGAGGCCCTGGAGAAGTGGCCCCTGGCCTTCATCCAGAAGGCGGCCCCCCAGCTGGTGCCCGTGATTCAGGAGCTGGACCGGCGGATGAAGGAAGCCCACCCCGACCCCAGGGTGGCCATCCTGGACGACCAGGGCCGGGTCCACATGGCCCACATGGACATCCACTGCGGCTTCTCGGTAAACGGTGTGGCCGCCCTCCACACCGAGATTCTGAAAAATGCCGAGCTGAAGCCCTTCTACGACCTCTACCCCGAGAAGTTCAACAACAAGACCAACGGCGTCACCTTCCGCCGGTGGCTGGAGGCCTGCAACCCGGAGCTGGCCGCCCTCATCGACGGCTGCATCGGCCCCCACTGGCGGCAGGATGCCAAAAAGCTGGAGAAGCTGCTGGAGTTCCAGGAGGACGAGGCCGTTCTGGACCGGCTGCTGGCGGTGAAGCAGCACAGCAAGGACCAGCTGTGCCGGGTGCTCTGGGCCAGGCAGCACATTGAGATCGACCCCCAGTCGGTTTTCGATATCCAGGTGAAGCGCCTCCACGAGTATAAGCGGCAGCAGATGAATGCCCTGTATATCATCCACAAGTATCTGGAGATCAAGGCGGGCAGGCTGCCGGAGCGGCCGGTGACCGCCCTCTTTGGAGCCAAGGCCGCCCCCGCCTATGTGATGGCCAAGCACATCATCCACCTGATCCTCTGCCTGCAAAGACTTATCGACAGCGACCCCCAGGTCCGGCCCTGGTTGCGGGTGGCCATGGTGGAGAACTACAACGTCACCTGGGCCGAGCGGCTGATCCCCGCCTGCGATATCTCCGAGCAGATTTCCCTGGCCTCCAAGGAGGCCAGCGGCACAGGCAACATGAAGTTCATGGCCAACGGCGCCATTACCCTGGGTACCCTGGACGGGGCAAACGTGGAGATTGCCCAGCTGGTGGGGGAGGACAGTATCTACACCTTTGGCCAGCACAGCGACGCCGTCATCCGCATGTACGCCGGGGAGGAGAACCCCGCCCCCGACGGCCGGAGCTACCGGCCCCTGGAGTACTACCACCGCCCGGCGGTGGAGCGGCTGGTGGACTTCCTGGTGTCCCCCGAGCTGCTGGCCATCGGCGACCCGGCCAGCCTTTCCCAGCTGTGGAGGGACATGAAGAACAAGGACTGGTTTATGGCCCTGCTGGACGTGGAGGACTATATCGCCGCCAAGGACCGGGCAATCCAGGACTACGGCGACCGCCGGGCCTGGGCGAAGAAGATGCTGGTCAATATCGCAAAATCCGGTTATTTCTCCTCCGACCGCACCATCGAGCAGTACAACGAGGATATCTGGAAACTGAAATAACAGCCTGTATCAGAAGGAGCGCGCCCCGGCAGCGGGACGCGCTCCTTCCTTTTGTGTTGCATAATGGGACTGACAGCCCCGCTGTAGACGCCTATTCTCTCCGGTTCTGCTCCTGCATGAACTGGACATTTTGCAGAATAAGCTCTTTTTGAAGTGGTGTAAGCGTCCGAAAGGCTTGGACAAGCTGTTGCTCCGTCGTGCTTAATCTCACAGGCGGCTCGGGGTTGTCCGAAACGCCCGCCAAATAGTCCACGCTGACACCAAAGTGGTCCGCCATTTTAACCAGCATTTCAATGGGCATCTGGCTGCGCCCGGTCATGTAGTTGCTGATGACGGATTCCGTAATATCCAGCTCCCCGGCCAGCTTTTTCTGCTTTAAATCGTGGTCGCTGATCCATTCTCTTAACCGATCTCGATAGTGCATACTGACACCTCTCTTGTCATTCAGTATGCAGTTTCTGTCGCAGATATCGCTATAAAACGCAAAGATAAATATTTATTTCTCAATCAACAAATTTCGACACGTATAAATAGCAATATTTGCTATAATCTACATAAAAGAACAAAAAAGAGCGCCGCATCAGCGGCGCTCCGACGGGGGGATAAAATTACTTGTGATCCACGGAGTACATATGCTCGATGAGCTCCAGAACCTTGTTGGAGTAACCGATCTCGTTGTCGTACCAGGACACGACCTTCACGAAGGTGTCGGTCAGGGCGATGCCGGCGTCGGCGTCGAAGATGGAGGTGCGGGTGTCGCCCAGGAAGTCGGAGGACACGACGGCCTCGTCGGTGTAGCCCAGGATACCCTTCAGCTCGCCCTCGGAAGCCTTCTTCATGGCGGCGCAGATCTCCTCGTACTTGGCGGGCTTGGCCAGGTTGACGGTCAGGTCCACCACGGACACGTCCAGGGTGGGCACGCGCATGGACATACCGGTCAGCTTGCCATTCAGGGCGGGGATAACCTTACCCACGGCCTTGGCGGCGCCGGTGGAGGAGGGGATGATGTTGCCGGTGGCAGCGCGGCCGCCGCGCCAGTCCTTCAGGGAGGGGCCGTCAACGGTCTTCTGGGTGGCGGTGACGGAGTGAACGGTGGTCATCAGGCCCTCGGTGATGCCCCAGTTGTCGTTGAGCACCTTGGCGATGGGGGCCAGGCAGTTGGTGGTGCAGGAGGCGTTGGACACAAAGTTCATGTCGGTGGTGTACTTGTCCAGGTTGACGCCGCACACGAACATGGGGGTGTCGTCCTTGGAGGGGGCGGACATGATAACCTTCTTGGCACCGGCGTCCAGGTGGCCCTGGGCCTTCTCCTTGGTCAGGAACAGGCCGGTGGACTCCACCACATACTCAGCACCCAGCTTGGCCCAGGGCAGGTCGGCGGGGTTGCGCTCGGCGGAGACGGGAATCTCCTTGCCGTTGACTACGATGGCGTTCTCGGTGTGGCCGATCTCGGCCTGGCAGGTGCCATGCATCGTGTCGTACTTCAGCATATAGGCGAGATACTCGGCGGGGCACAGGTCGTTGATGCCCACAATCTCGATTTCGGGGTGATTCAGGCTGGCGCGGAACACCATGCGGCCGATGCGGCCAAAACCATTGATGCCAACTTTGATGCTCATGTGAATGACTCCTTTATTGTCAATTTATCCGCGGCGCTCCGCGGCATTGGTAGCGTCATTTATTATACCCCGGAGATATTGATTTTCCTAGTGTTTTTTTTCATAGTTTTAAGCCAAAAAATAACCGAAATTTTGCCAACCAGCAAAAGGCCGCCTTTCAAATGAAGGGGCTTTGTCAGTTTTTTCGACATTTCTCGACTTTTTCTATTGTAGTGGGTGGAAAAATTTGATATACTAATGCGGTTATAGCCGGAAATGCTCCGGCGAATGCTACAACCAGATAAAACTTGCGGCCGCGCCCGGAAGGCTCCAGTTTGTAAAGGGGTATTTATGCTTGATTCCATCCAGTCCCTGTTGGACAGCTTTCCCGAGAGCGTGGTCCAAGTCCGCGGGGGCACTGTGCTTGCCTCCAATGAGAAAGCCCGCCAATATCTGCCCCAGCTGACCCCCGGGGCTCCGCTGCCGGCCTGCATCGCCCTGCCGGAGCAGGGGGAGTCGGGAACGGGCTCCTTTGTCGTTGACGACACCGTCTACAGCTACAGCTGCAAGTCGGGGCCGGAGGGCTGCGTGCTCTCCTTCCGGCCCAGTCCCCGGGAGGCCGCCCTGAAGGAGTGGCAGCTGGACGGGGCTCTCCAGCAGCTGCGGGCCCTGCTGGGGGACATTCTGGCCGAGGCGGGGGGAGATGCCTTCCCAGGTCAGGGGGCCCCTGCGGGCTTCAACAAGACCTTTCACCGCCTGTTCCGCCTGATCAGCAACCTGGAATTTATGCAGCAGGCGGCCGGGGAGGAGGGGGTCCCCTTCCGCCCGGTGACCATGGACCTGGCCGGCCTGTGCCGGGATACCGTCCGCTCCGCCGGCGACCTGCTCCGGGAGTCGGGCATCCAGCTGGAGTACCGGAGCCGGGAGTCGGGGCTGCTTATCCCCGGCGACCCGGAGCTGCTGCGCAGGCTGCTGCTGGGCCTGATCTCCAACGCCGCCCGGGCGGTGGGGGAGGGCCGGGTGGGGGTCGCCCTGCGCCGGGGGGGCGGCTGGGCCATCCTGGTGGTGTCCAACCTGGGCGCGCCCCCCAGCCGGCGGCAGCTGGCCGCCCTGCTTCAGGAGGACCAGGGCGGAGGCCTCCCCCTGCCCGGCCAGGGGGCTGGGCTGGGCCTGCCCATCGCCCGGCATATCGCCGCCCTTCATCGGGGGAAGCTGCTGGTTCAGGGGGGAGACCGCCCCCCCAGCGTGCTGGTCTCCCTGCCCACCGGCCCCCTGAACGGCCGCAGCTCGGTCCGCGCCCCCGCCGTCCAGCGGGACGGCGGCCTGGACCCGGTGCTGATGGAGCTGTCCGACGTCCTCCCCGCCAGCCTCTTTGGCCTGGAAGGGCTGGATTGACCCCGTTTCCCCAAACCGCCTGAAAAACAGGCGGTTTTTTTGCTGCGCCTGTCTCCATAAATTCAGGAAAGCTGACGCATGTAGGGCAAGGGCTCTGCCCTTGCCTTACCTCGTTTCTGCCCTTGCCTTTCCTATCCCGTTTTATCCCCTTACGGGGATAGGCAGGGGTAGAACCCCTGCCCTACATAATGTACCGGCCGGTATCTTCAGAGGCTTTCCGAATTTATAAAACAGGCATAGTTTATTATAAAAAACCCTTGACTTTTCCAAAATATCCGATATAATAATTAGGCCTGTCTCCTGGCGGAGACGGACAAATCCTTGCTCCCGGAGGCATTTCGGGGGCCATATGTCCATAAGGAGGTGCAAAACATGGCAAAAATCAATGCGAATTATGAGGCGCTCTACATCCTGAAGCCCGACCTGAACGAAGATCAGATCAAGGCGCTGGTGGAGCGGTTCAAGGGCGTGGTGGAGGCAAACGGCACCGTGTCCGAGATTGACGAGTGGGGCAAGCGCCGGCTGGCCTATCCCATCCAGGACCTGATGGAGGGCTACTACGTGCTGATGACCTTCACCGCCGCCGCCGCCGTTCCCGCGGAGCTGGACCGTATCTTCCGGATTACCGACGGCGTGATGCGCTCCATGATCGTCTGCAAGGACGAGTAAGGAGGGCGCGGCATTGCTCAACCACATTGTAATCATGGGCCGTCTGGCCCGGGATCCTGAGCTCCGGCGCACCCAGTCGGGGGTCCCTGTGGCCTCCTTCCGGCTGGCGGTGGACCGGGACTTTAAGGACAAGAATACCGGCGAGCGGGGCACCGACTGGATCGACGTGGTGGCCTGGCGGGCCACCGGCGAATTTGTCAGCCGCTACTTTACCAAGGGCCGCATGGCCGTGGTGGAGGGCCGGCTCCAGATGCGCGACTGGACCGACAAGGAGGGCAACAAGCGCACCACCGCCGAGGTGGTGGCCGACAACGTCTATTTCGGCGACTCCCGGCGGGACGGCGACGGCGGCGGCTACTCCCCCAGCTACAGCGGCGGGCAGAGCAGCTATTCCGCTCCGGCCCCCCGCTCCGATCCCTTCGGCGGCTACGGCGCCCCCCCTGCGGACGGCGACCAGTTCGCTGAGCTTTCAACAGACGACGGCAACCTGCCGTTTTGACTTTGACCGTTTTAAGGTCGTAAAAGGAGGTTAATCTCATGGCTATGGAACGCGATAACAAGCCCGTGCGGGGCCGTAAGCGCCGCAAGGTCTGTGCCTTCTGCGCCGACAAGGTGGAGTGCATCGACTATAAGGACGCCGCCAAGCTGCGCCGGTTCACATCCGAGCGGGCCAAGATTCTGCCCCGCCGCACCACCGGCACCTGCGCCATGCATCAGCGCCAGCTGACCGAGGCCATCAAGCGCGCCCGTCAGGTCGCCCTGCTGCCCTACGTCACCGACTGATTGAAAAGACCTGTCCGCTCCGGCGGACAGGTCTTCTTTTTGCAGCTCGCCCCCCGGCCATGCCGGGGGATATTTGTTTACAAAAAGCCTTCCCGAAACCACCCTCAAGCTCCCCCTCTGGGGGAGCTGTCAGCCGCAAGGCTGACTGAGAGGGCAGCGGAAGACTTTTCCCATGGAAAACGGAGGCTTTTTTACCGGTGGGCTCCCGCTTTCAGGGGGACGGGCCGGGTCTCGGGCAGCTCCTCGGGCTGGTTGGGGTAGAGCCTGCGCAGCTTGGCGATACACAGCGCACTGGCTGGAATCAGGAACAGGTCGGCGCACACCCAGGCGGCGGGGGAAGCGAAGCAGGCGGCGGTATAGCCGAAGGCGGGCACCAGCAGCATCCCCACCCCGGTGCGGGCGGCCATCTCCAGCACTCCGGCCAGGATGGCAAAGGGGCTGAAGCCCATCCCCTGGATGGAGAACCGGACGATGTTCACCAGCGACAGGGGGAAGAAGAAAGCGGACTGAATCAGGATATACCGGGCGGCAAGCTGGGTGAGCAGGGCGGCGTCCAGTTCCCTGGAGTCCAGAAAGAGCAGGGCGCACTGGGGAGCGAAGCGGAGCATGGCGCAGAAGGCGATGACCGAGTAGCCCAGGCCCAGCAAAGCACAGGAGCGGATGCCCCTGGACAGGCGGTCCAGCCGGCAGGCTCCCACGTTCTGGCCGCAGTAGGTGGCCATGGTTGCCCCCATAGCGTCGAAGGGGCAGGCCAGCAGCTGGTATACCTTACCTCCCGCCGCCACGGCGGCCACATAGAGGCTGCCCAGGGCGTTTACCGAGGACTGGAGCACAATGGACCCGATGGCGGTGATGGAGTATTGCAGTCCCATGGGGATGCCCATGGCGCACAGCACCCCGCAGGAGTGGAGGTCCAGCCGCCGCTCCTCCTTTGTCATGCGCAGGATGGGGTATCTTTTCCTCATATAGAGCAGGCAGGCGATGCCGGACACCCCCTGGGAGGCTACCGTGGCGATGGCCGCCCCGGCCACCCCGGCCTGGAAGCCCAGAATCAGGGCGAAGTCCAGCAGAATGTTCAGCACCGAGGACAGGGCCAGGAAGTAGACAGGGGTTTTGCTGTCCCCCAGGGAGCGGATGACCCCGGCCAGCAGGTTGTAGAGGAAGGTGGCGGGGATGCCCATGAAGATGACGAAAATGTAGGTGTAGGCGTTGGCGAAGATATCCGCCGGGGTGAGCATCACGGTGAGAATCTGCCGGCACAGCAGGCCGGTGGCCACCGTGAGGACCACCGCAAAGAGCACCGACAGCCAGGCAGCGTTGGCCACGTAGCGGCGCATTTTAGAGGGCTCGCCCGCCCCCATCCGCTGGGCCACCGGGATGGCAAAGCCGTTGCACACCCCCATGCAGAAGCCAATTACAAAAAAGTTGACGGAGCCGGTGGAGCCCACCGCCGCCAGGGCCGCGGAGCCCAGCAGCTTGCCCACAATCATGGCGTCCACCATGTTGTAGAGCTGCTGGAACAGCATCCCGAACAGGGTGGGCAGGGCAAAGCCGATAATCAGCCGCATGGGGCTGCCGGTGGTCAGGTCTCTGGTCATAACAGGCGTACCTTCCTTTTAAAAATCTCCGACCTATTATAGCCGCCCCACCCCTCCTTGGCTAGCTGATTTTTGACGGTTTTTCCCCTCGCCTTTTCGATTTTTTCATCAAAATATCAAGGGGAAAATGCGAAGTGTGATTACCGCTTCTGCATTGTGCTGTAATATACTTGATGACTTTATCAATTTTATCTTGCAGTTATAATCTTAAATATGTTATAATCATATATCCTTGAAAAGGATGTGTTTCCGATGGGCTATAGATTGTTGCTCTCTATTCCCAGCTTTAAGGTGTGGAGGTATATTGCCATGAGAAAGATACAAAGCCTTTCCCTACTTCTATTCATACTCTTAACTTCGGCCGTCTGTTTCTCAGGTTGCCAGAAACAATCCCAGCCATCTTCTCAGCCAAGTACTTCCGACCAATCAGCCTGGACGGAGGGCACAAGCACAGATGGGGAATATATCACGGTCCGTAAAAAGATAGACGATGATACAGTCACCAGTACAGTGGTAGGGCCCAAAGGAGTGTCAATCAGCATAGTACACATTCAGGAAGGCACCTATGAGAATATTTTTGTTCCCTATGAGGGTGAGATTATCCGGGATAAAAAAAGCGGAATCGACTGGAGTAATCTTGAGTGGCCTTCTGATAAAAATTCATAAGAATCCAGTGCCCGCACATCTGTGCGGGCACTTATGCTGTTACTCTCCCTCGTCCCCCGCGGGGAAAAGCCTCCCTCCTAGAGGGAGGTGGCGCGGCGAAGCCGTGACGGAGGGAGTCCTCCGGAGGTCTGCGGGGGCCTTGAGGACTCCCTCAATCAGCCGAATCCGGGGTGACTCCCTCAGTCAGCTTCGCTGACAGCTCCCTCGGGGAGGGAGCCTTTGTCCGCGCGGCGGGAACGGGGGGGATGGCGGGCCGGGGCCGTCGCGCCCCACACCTAACGTCCCCCCGCAGGGCAAGGCTCCTTTGGAAAGGAGCTGTCAGCCGCAGGCTGACTGAGGATTGCGTTTTGCGAAGCAAAACATACGCAGTAAACCCAAGTTTGCAAAACTGTGTTTGCTCCGCACATTTCGCCTGCGGCGAAATACAATCCTCCGCCCCAGTTTGCGAACTGGGGCACCTCCTTTCAAAAGGAGGCTTGCCGCTGCGGCGGGACGCAGGTTTCCCTAGGCATTCTTCGCCATTCTCCTACAGGCCAGGGCGGTGGCCAGGAAGTACCCCCCGTAGACCACCAGAATCACCCCGGCGGTGACAAGGGAGCTGGCGGCGCTGTCCACCTTGCCCACCGCAAAGATAATGTCGTTGGCCGCCTTCATGCCCACGGCGGAGTGGACCAGGGCCAGGACCAGAGGCAGCAGGAAGGCCAGGGCCACCTGCTGGGTGGCGGATTTTTTCATCTGCTTCTCCTCCGCCCCCAGGCGGCGCAGGACGGCGTACCGCCCGGTGTTGTCCGCCCCCTGGCTCAGCTGCTGGAGGGCCAGCACCGCCGCCGCGGCCAGCAGGAAGGTAAAGCCCAGATACAGCCCCAGGAACAGGGCCAGAATCTTGTTGCCCATCATGTCGCCGTAGATGGACAGCCGGGTCTCCGCCCGGACGGACAGCCTTTCATTCAGCGGCCGGACCAGCTGGAGAAGCTGATTTTCTGTCTCCATCTTATCCTCCCCGGCGTAGTCGGCGGACCACACCTGACGGCGGGGCTGGAGCCGGTCGGCCATATCGTCCGGAATGACCACGCACCGCAGACTTAGATTCCCGGTGGTGAGTTTGTCCTCCAACGTCTCCAGCAGGGCGGGCAGGGCGCCGGAATAGGCGGGCTTGCCCTGGCGGTTCAGCAGAGCGTCCAGGTCTGACACCTTAATAGCGCCGCTGGCATCCTCAATGCCGGTGATCTCTCCTTCGTTGTAGTAGAACATGGTATCATAGCTCCAGGCCAGCTTTTCATCGGGATTGAAGCCTCCCTCCCGGAGGACCGCGTCAAAGTCGACGCGCTCGGTGTCCCCCGACTGGTTCTGCACCGTGATATCGAAGGGGGCCTCCCCGTCAGTCATGGCGGTGAGGGTGGAGTTGAGCCCCAGCGAGCTGGCGGTGATGCCGATGGCCAGCAGCAGAAGGATGCACACCACCGTCTGGGCCAGATAGGTGGTGTGGACCTTGCTGATCCACTGCCGCAGGGTAAAGACGTTCAGGTTTTTGAAGTACAGCCCCGGGTGGCCCTGGACGAACTTCATCACAAAGCCGGACAGGGACCGGAAGATGAGCAGGGTGCCCAGAGTTCCCAGCCCCAGCATGGGGAAGCAAAGGAAGGGGACGGCAATGGCCAGCGCCATGCCGAAGGTAAGCAGAATGGCGTAGGCGGCGATGAGGCAGACCACGCCCAGCACAAACTGAAATACGGCTATCCCCAGGGGCCGGGGCTTGAGGATCTCGTTTTTCCGCTCCCCGTGGATCAGGTCAATGAGCTTTGCCTTGGACACCTGCACCCCGCTGAGGACCATCACCAGCAGGAAGATGATGCCGAAGTACAGCACCGTCTTGCCCGCCGCCCCGGAGGAAAATTTCACAGCCAGCATGTCGGACACGTCTATCTCGAACATGGACAGGGTGAGGGCGGACATCCCAAAACTGGCCGCCACCCCCAGGGCCAGTCCGGCGATGAGGGAGATGAGCCCGATGAGCCCCGTCTCCAGAAAGAGCAGCCGGGACACCTGCCCCTGGCTCAGGCCCAGCAGCAGGTAGGTGCCCAGCTCCCGCTTCCGGCGGCGGAGGAGAAAGCGGTTGGCGTAAAGGATCAGGCAGGCCAGCACCACCGCCACGAAGACGGAAAAAATGTCTATCAGCATGGTGATGGCCTCCACGATGGGGTTGCCCACATTGGACAGATAGACCAGCGCCCCCTGATCCTGAATGGAGTTAAAGGTGTAGAACAGGCACACGCCGAAGGTGAGGGTGAGCAGATACACCCCGTAATCCCGGAAGGACCGGCGCACGTTGCGCAGGGCCAGCTTAGAGAACATCTGCCATCCCTCCCCCCATCTCGGTAACTACCTGTATGATCTTCTTGAAAAAGACCTTCCGGCTGTCGTTCCCCCGGTGGAGCTCCAGGAAGAGCTTGCCGTCCCGGAGGAAGACCACCCGGCGGCAGCAGCTGGCGGTAAACGCGTCGTGGGTGACCATGAGGATGGTGGCGCCCAGCTCCATGTTCAGCTCGTCCAGCCGGTCCAGCAGCAGCTGGGAGGACTTGGAGTCCAGCGCCCCGGTGGGCTCGTCGGCCAGCACCAGGGCCGGGTGGGTCACCATGGCCCGGGCGGCGGCGCACCGCTGCTGCTGGCCTCCGGACATCTGGTAGGGGTACTTGTCCAGGCAGTCGGCAATGCCAAGAAGGTCCGCCATCTCCCGCACCCGCCGGTCGATCTTCTGGGCGGGCGCCCGGATAATGGACAGGGACAGGGCGATATTCTCATAGGTGGTGAGGGTGTCCAGCAGGTTGCAGTCCTGGAAGATGAACCCCAGCCGCTCCCGGCGGAATTTGGCCAGCTCCTTGCCCTTGAGGCGGGTAAGCTCCTTCCCGTCGATGACGATGGAGCCGGCGGAGGGCCGGTCGATGGTGGACACGCAGTTTAACAGGGTGGTTTTGCCCGATCCGGAGGGCCCCATCACTCCTACGAACTCCCCCGCCTCCAGGGACAGGGACACGCCGTCCAGCGCCCGGGTCAGCGACCCGCCCTTTCCATAGACCTTTTTCAGGTCGGTAACCGTTAAAATCTCAGACATAATGCGTTGCTCCCTTCGTTTAACTGTACTAGAGCATATCATACAGTTGTGAAAAATGCTCTAAAGGAACTATGAGGATTTTCTTAAGGTTTTTTTAAAATCCCCCGGGGCGGCCTTCTGTGAGAAGGGGCCGGAGCATAGGGTGAAGCACCGGGGCGGAGAGGGCAGCTGGGAAATGTGTCGATTTATCGGAAAAGTTCTTGCTTTTTATCGTGAAATGTGTCATACTGTAAACTGGTTTTTATCTGTGTGTCCCTGTCGCCAGTCCGGCGGTGAGGCAAAAAGCTGGTAAGGAGAGAATGGAACGTGTTTTGTAAAAATTGCGGCAAAGAACTACCTGACAGCGCAAAATTTTGCAGCGGCTGCGGCACCCCTGTGGCTCCAGAGGCCACAGCTCCCGGGGCGGAGCCCCCGGTGGAGGAGACTCCCGTCTCCCCCGCGCCCCCGGTGGAGGAGACCCCTGTCTCCCCCGCGCCCCCGGTGGAGGAGCCCACGGCCCCGGCCGTCCCGGTTCAGCCCGACGCCCCTCAGGGAGAGGAACGTGTCCCCGCGCCGGTTACGAAGCGCCGGGGCGTCAGCGGCATGGTGGTCATCGGCCTGGGCGCGGTGGCGGCCATTGTGGTGATTGTGCTGCTGGTCAAGCTGTTTTCCGGCATGGGCGGCGGCGGCAAGCGGGGACAGGCCTTCGCCTATGTGAATGACGACGCAGAACTGATGTACCTGGCCGACCTGAAGGAGAAGACCGAGCCCATCGAGGTCACCGATGAGGCCGACAGCAGCACCTGGGTGCAGTTCACCGCCGACGGCAAGACCATGTACTTCCGAGACAGCCGGAACGCCCTGTATAAGATTGCCGTGTCCGAGCTGAAAAAGGACGGACGGCCCGAGCGGGTCTCCCGGGACGTGACCAGCTTCACTGTGCTGAAAACCGGAAACGTGCTCTACACCAAGGACGGCAGCCGGGGCACCGAGCTGAATTGCTACACCGGCAAGGAGGACTTCCGCATTACCAAGGCGTTCAGCACCTATGAGCTCAGCGAGGACCATAAGACGGTCTACTACACCGAGCTGGATGAGGATGACAGCACCTTGACCCTCTATAAGTCGGCCCTGAAGAAGGACGCTCAGGCCGAGGAGCTGCTGGACGGCGCCACCACCATCTACACCGACTTCGACTCCAGCGTTCTCGTCTACGGTGAGGGTGAGCTGGATGTGCTGGACGACGATCTGGCCTATGCCAACGACACCGACTGGAACACCGTCACCGTCTACTCCTGCAAGCCCGGCGGCGAGCCCACCGAGCTGGTGAAGGATATCTGCGCCGTCAACGGGCTGACGGTAGACGGCGACAAGGTGAGCTTTTACTATATGATAGAGGACCTGGAGGAGTGCTCCCTCTACGACCTGGTCAGCGACACCCAGCAGAGCAGCGACGCCGCCATCACCGCCCAGGAGCTGGTCCGCCCCAGCTGGTACAACGAGTATTACCCCAGCGAGTTCTACGTGGAAGGGAATACTGTGTACTTTAAGGACAGCCAGGGCAACAGCTTCCCCATCGACACCAGCGAGCTCCAGGCCAGCACCGGCCGTCCCGCCGCCGAGCTGTACACCTGGGAGGTCCGGCCCATTGCCGAGGCCAACGCCCGTGAGCGGTATAACGCCGCCATGGAGGAGTACAACAGCAAATATGAGTCATGGAGCGCGGCCAACAGCCGCAATCAGATGCGGGAGAGCCTGAAAAACGAGAGCTACATCCAGCGCTCCTATTCTATCTACCACTACAACAACGCCCCCGCCGACACCCCCATCGCCACCGGTGTGAGCGTCAGCCAGAGGACAGCGGCCCCCGATCAGGGCATCTTCCTGTATAAGAAGGCCAACACTTCCGAGGGCAAGGTGTGTGACCTGGCCGACCTGAGCTACTACCGAGAGGTCTACGACTACCTGAGCAAGGGCAGCGAGGACGCCCCCTGGTATCAGAACGTGGGCGGCACCGAGAGCGTTCTGGAGCTGGATGACGAGACCCACATCAATGGCCTCTACATCCTCAACGGCAAGGAGGCCGTGCTGGAGCTGAGCGAGGACGGCGAGTACTGGCTGGACGCCTACTCCATCGGCAAGACGGCCCTCACCCTCGCCAACACCGTCACCGACGACGAATACTCCGCGCTGGAACTGGTCACAGACGCCAAGGGCAATGATGTGCTCTACTACTTTGCCGACACGGAGAGCGAGAACTATGGCACCCTGGGCGATTTCAACCGCTACAGCGGCGGCGAGCCCGAGGTGCTGGCCAAGGAGGTCTACGCCGTTCGGATTCTGGACGAGGACGGCGCCATCTACGCAGCCACTGACAGGGACCGGAACGGCGAGGAGCTGTCCCTGCTCCAGGGCGACAAACCCACCGTCATCAATGACGAGCTGGACGGCAATGTGCTGATCTTCCTGGACAGCAAGCAGCTGCTCTACACCGCCGACGGCGACCTCTACCTGTGGAACGGCAAGGAGGAGCGCCGGGTGGCCAAGGATGTAATGCGTGTCTGGGCCAACGACAAGATGAGCTACACCACCTACAGCGCCTATTGAGGGCGGAGGGACACACACGACGTTTAAGGAGGAGAGGACCCTATGGCTATGTTTGACAGTTTGAAGGACACACTGAACAAGAGCGTGGCGGCGGTAAGCGTCAAATCCGAGACCCTGGTGGAGAGCAGCCGCATCAAGTCCGCCATCAGCAACGCTCAAAAGCGCATGACCGGCGAGATGAACGAGCTGGGGGCCAAGTTCTATGCCAGCTGGAAGGCCGGCCAGGCCAGTGTGGAGGCCTTTTCCGGGGAGTTTGCCAGCATCCAGGGCATCGAGCAGGAGATCGCTGAGCTGAACGCCCGCCTGGAGCAGATCAAGGCGGAGGAGGACCGCATCCTGGGCGCGGCTCAGAAGCCCGCCGCTCCCGCCGCCGGCAGCATCTTCTGCACCAGCTGCGGAAAGGCGCTGGCCGCCGGCAGCCGCTTCTGCGACGGCTGCGGCGCCCCTGTAACCTGACCTCATGCTGGAGGTACGCCAGCTGTGCAAGAGCTACGGGGGCCGGCAGGTACTGGCCCCCGCCAGCTTCGTCCTCCCGCCGGGCCAGTGCCTGGGCCTGGCGGGGAGCAACGGCTCCGGCAAGTCCACCCTGCTCCGCCTGCTGGCCCAGATTCAGCGGCCGGACAGCGGCGATGTCCGGTTTCAGGGCCGCTCCGTGCTGGGCGACCGGCACTTTCTGCGCCAAGAGCTGGGCTACGTCCCCCAGAGCGCCGAGCTGGCCCGGGAGCTGACGGTGGAGCAGCAGCTGGACCTGTGGCGGCGGGCCTGCGACCTCACCGGTCCCACGCCCCCCGAGGTGTTGGAGCTGCTGGGGCTGGAGCCCCTGCAAAAAAAGCCCATCCGGGCCCTGTCCGGGGGGATGGCCCAGCGGGTGAGTATCGCTCTGGCCCTGCTGGCCCGGCCCCAGGTGCTGCTGATGGACGAGTCCACCGCCGGCCTGGACCGGGACTATGTCCCCCGGCTGCTGGACTGGCTGGAGGGCGTCTACCTGCCGGGAGGGGGCAGCGTGATATGGTGCAGCCACCACCCGGCGGAGCTGGAGCGGCTGTGCGGCGCTGTGCTGCGCCTGGAGGACGGAAAACTGGTCTCATGACTCTTTTGGGAAAAATGGAGGATACGCCATGTTTTGTAAAAATTGCGGAAAAGAAATGCGGGACGACGCCCGCTTCTGCCCCAACTGCGGCGCGGTGAACGGCGGCCCGGCGGTCGGTTCGGTCCCGCCCGACGCGGGCCGGCAGGGCTGGGGCGCTCCAGCCGGTGGGGCCGGGGCAGCTGCCCCGGCCGAGGGCGCTCCCAAGCGTCGCGGCCTGGGTCTGGTGATCGGCGCGGGGGTGGCCGCCGTGGCGGTGATCGCCCTGCTGGTGGTGGGGGTAAGCAGCCTGTTCGCCTCCCCCAGAGGGACTGTGGAGAAGGCCTTTACCAAAACCGCCGCCGCCTTTGAGGAGGCCGGCGACAAGCTGGGTATGCCCGACCTGGTCAAGCTGCAAAAGGACCGGTCCATCAGCGGCAGCTTCCGGGTGGAGCTGACGGGAATCAGCAGCCAGCTGGTGGGCTACGACCTGTCTGACCTCTACGGCCTGGGCCTGGGGATGCGGGCCAACTACAGCGGCAAGGACCGGAAAATGGATGCCCAGCTGTCCGCCTTCTGGGACGATGACGAGCTGGTCTCCTTCCAGATGCTGGCCGACAACGCCAACCTCTACCTGGGCTCCTCCCAGTTCACCGACGGCAGCTTTTACGGCTTAAACACCGAAACCCTGGGGGACGACCTGAAAAATCTGTCCGGCGACGATTCGGTGGAGGACATCAGCTTTAACCTGTTTGACCTGATGGACATTATTCTGAAAGCGACCCCCGGCGAGGAGAACGAAAAGGCCGTAAAGGAGGCCAACAAGGCCCTGAAGGCGGCGCTGGAGGTGAAGAAGACGGGCGCCAAGACCATGGACATCCACGGCAAGAGCACCAAAACCACCGCCTACCACGTGGTCATCCCCCAGGATGCCCTGGAGGACTACGTGGACGCCATGGAGGACGTCCTGTCCTCGGTGGACTACGTGAGCATGTATGAGGAGCTGTTCCAGGCCATGGGCGTGTCCGGGGACGACATTGATGATCTGCTGGCCGACCTGGAGGACGTGTATGTCTACGGAGACCTGGCCGATGCCGTCAAGTATTTTCTGGACGAGCTGGGCGACGTGGAGGTGGACGTCTACCTCAGCGGCGGCTGCGTCTCCGCTATACTCTATGAGGAGCGCATCCAGGGCACCAAGGTGGAGGCCGCCCTCTATCTGGGCGGCGGGGACCAGTATGTGGACAACCTGAGCCTGGAAATCAGGGCTGACGACAGCGAGCTGCTGGTGGAGTCCGCCGGCAACCACACCGGCAAGGGGGGCGCCTTTACCGACGAGACCACCATCCGCATCAAGGAGGACGGCCGGAGCGTGGGCCGCCTGACCTCCGAGATGCGCTACGAGCCCAAGGGGAAGGGGGACAACTTCCGTTGGGAGATCGGCGTGGACAGCTCGGGCGTCAGCCTGGGCGTGGTGGAGATGGAAGGCTCCCTGGCTCTTTCCAAAGACTCCCTGGACTTGAAGCTGGAGGATGTGTCGGTGCGCACCATGGGTATGGAGGTGTTCTCCCTGAGTCTGGAGTACGCCATAGGGCCCTGCAAGGGGATGGAGGTCTCGGTCAGCTCTCCCACCATGCTGGCCGACATGGACGAGGACGACCTGATGGACCTGGGCTACGACCTCCAGGCCAACGCCCAGGACTGGGCGCTGGATATGCAGGACCTTTTCACCTCCCGCCTGCCCTCGGACCTGCTCTGGGCGCTGATGTACGCCTTTTAACCGGGCATGAAGGGGCTGCGCTACTTTGAAAAACTGACGGCATTGACTATGGGGAAGCTCTGCCAACAGCGTTGGCTGTTGGCAGGGCTTGTCCTTTTGTGCCTTCTGCTGCCCCTGGGGGCGGGCCGGGCGGCGGAGGTGCTGCTGAGCCGGGGGGTAAACTTCGCCGGCGTGACCCTGGCCATCACCGCCCCGGAGGGGGACGGCGTCCCCCAGCTGCTGGAGCAGTTCATGGGGGAGATGGAAGACATTGCCCAGTATTGTAACATTGTGGCCCTGGAGGAGGGGGCCGCCCTGGAGGCCCTGAGCCGGGGGGAGGTCACCGCCGTGCTGGTCCTGCCGGAGCGCTTTATCCAGGGGGTGATGTGGGGGGAGAACCCGGACCTTCGGCTGATTGTGGCCGGAGACCGGCCCCTGGAGTCCCTGCTGCTGCTGTGGGTGGGCCAGAGTGCCAGCGATATCCTGTCCGCCTTCCAGAGCGGGGTGTATGCCGTGCTGGACCTCTACCAGGCGGCCCCGCCCCCCGGCCTTACCCGGGACCAGGTGGTGGTGGATATCAACCTGCGCTACATCTCCCTGGCCACCGGCCGGGCGGACATGTTCCAGACCGAGTTGGTCACCGCCACCCAGGCCCTGCCCATCCCCCTCCACTACGCCCTGTCGCTGGCCGCCTTCTTCGCCCTGGCGGCCGCCCCGGTGTTCCTCCCCCTCTACGGCGGGGACTGGCTCCGGTTCCAGCGGCGGCTGCGGGCGGCGGGCCGGGGGACGGCAGGGGGATGCTTCAGCGCCCTGGCCGCCTGCGTGCCCGTCCTGTTTCTGCTGCTGTTCCCCGCCCTGCTGCTGGCGGGGGAGGGGGGGCGCCCGCTGGCCCTGGCGGGGGCGGCCCTGGGGATGGCCCTGTTCTGCGGCCTGTTCTGCGGGGTGTGCTGCCTGGCTGCGGGGAGCGCCGGGGGGTGCGGCCTGCTGTCCTTCGGCGCCGCCCTGCTGTCCCTGGCCCTGGCCGGGGGGATTGTCCCGCCGGTGCTGCTGCCCGCCCCGGTGCGGCGGCTGAGCGGCCTGTCGCCGGTGACCTGGCTGCGGCAGCTGGCCGCCGGGGCCATGGACTATGAGGTCCCCCTGTCCGCCTGGGCAGGGCTGACACTGGGCGGGGCCGGGATGGCCCTGGCGATGGCGGTGCTCTACCGCTGCCGGGTGGACGGAGAGGAGGGGACGCCATGAGCTTCTTTTTTGCCGCCTTCACCGCCGCCCTGGGGCCCCGCCTCACCCAATGGCGCACCTGGGCCCTGCTCCTCCTCCTGCCCCTGACCACCTTCGGCGTCCGGGCCCTGCTCCCTGCCCGGGAGGTGTCTACCCCTGTCCAGGTGGGGGTGGTGCTGCCGGAGGAGGGGGGCGAGGACTTCTGGGCCCGTCTGGAGGCCCGGAGCGGCCTGGTGGTCACCTTCCACCGGGCGGGACGGGACCGGGCCGAGCGGCAGGTGGCCGCCGGGCAGTGGGACTGCGCCCTGGTCCTCCCGGAGGACTTTTCCCAGCGGCTGGACCGGCAGGAGACCCATCCCCTGTTCACCCTGCTCATCGGCCCCGGCTCCACCGTCTACCCCATGGTTCGGGAGACGGCGGCGGCCTGCGTGGCCGAGCTTATCTCCCCCGCCATGGCGGAGCGTTACCTGCTGGACCGGGGCATCGTCCGGGAGGAGGAGCTGGAGGCGGTCCGCCCCCGGCTCAGGGAGACCCTTACCGACCAGGAGCGGGTGCTGGTCGCCATGGAGACGGCCGGCGGCCGCCCTCTGGACCCCCTCGACCTGGCAGACAGCGGGGTGAACAGCCTGCTTACTGGGCTGACGGCCATTCTGCTGCTGATCTGGGCCCTGCTTACTGCCATGGACCTGGGCCGGTGGCTGGACGCCCCCTTTGGCCGGCGGCTGGCCCCCCTGCGGGGGACCCTCTCCCTCCTCCTGCCCCGGCTGGCGGCGGCGGCGCTGCCCGTCCTGTGCGCGGGAGGGCTGGCCCTGCTGGCGGTGGAGCGGCCCCTGTACCCCGTTCTGGCCCTGTTCCCCTATCTGACCTTCTGGGGCGGGGCCGCCCTGGCGCTGGCCCGCCGCCGCCCCCTGTGGACCGCCCTGCCCGCTCTGCTCCCCTTTGTGCCGGTGCTGGGACTGCTCCTGTCCCCGGTGCTGCTGGACCTGTCTCTGGTCTTTCCCGCCCTGGGGCCGGTCATTCGGTGGAATCCCGTCACCCTCTACCTCCGGGCCTGCGGCGGGAGCTGGAGGGCTGGCCTGCTGCTGGCGGCGGGCGGCGGGGCCATTCTGGCCCTGCTGTGGGCGGCGGAACGGCGGCCCCGGACTGCGCCCCGCCCATAAGGCTCTTGCGGAGGCAAAGAAAGCGGCCCGGCGGACTTCCCGCCGGGCTGCCAGCTATGGTAAGGAGGAAAAAGAAGAAAACCTCTTATCCTTGGTGGAAACGCCGCTGGGGCGTCGGAGTCGGGGGCCTGCCAACCGCCCCCTCAACCCATACTATGCGCCTGTCGGCGGATGGTCACAGCAAAAACAGCCAGGCGGCCCAGCCCGCCGAGGCCAGAGCGGCCCCCAGCGCCCCCCAGAGGGGAGCGGGAAGGCGCTCCAGCCGCCGGTTCCAAACCTTGCCCTGCCTGATATAGCCGTCGGCGGCCTGCCGGGCCTCCCGGAGCACCTTGTCGGCGCTCACCCCCTCCCGGGCCAGGGCCTCCTCCTTGACGATGAAGATGGCCTCCTCAAAGAGCCGGGGGTCGGGGGATTTTACCAGAATTACCTGCCGGGTGATGCCTTTTACCATGTCGGTCACATCCTTTGCCAGTGTTTTCCTCTAGTCTCTCCCGTTTTTGGCGGATTATTCCTGATGTGCGGAGCAAACAAGGCTGCCCTTTCCGGGGAGACTGGCCTGGGCCGCTGCCACGCTTGTCTCATAAATTTAGGAAAGCTGCCGCATGTAGGGCAAGGGCTCTGCCCTTGCCTTACCTCGTTTCTGCCCTTGCCTTTCCTATCCCGTTTTATCCCCGTAAGGGGATAGGCAGGGGTAGAACCCCTGCCCTACATGACGTACCGGCCGGTATTTCCAGAGGCTTTCCATATTTATGAGACGGGCCTTGGCCCGCAGCTGTTTGTTATTGACAAAAACGATTGATTTCTATACTGGGGGGTAATTGCTTGAAGAAGCCTGTTACAAAAAAGAAGTTGCTCCTGATGGGAGGTGCGCTGCTGATCCTCGTCGCCGCCGTGGTGTTCTTTTCCACTCCCTGGCTTGGCGAGGCCGCCCCACACTATCTCCCCATGCCCGGCATTCAGCTGGAGCTGAACACAACGCCCTCCCATTTCATGCACACGCTGAGTGTAACCGCTCACAATGTTGACGACAGCCAGACCCAATTTTGCGCCCCCTATCCGGAGCTGGAATACTATGACAACGGCGAGTGGCATCGATTACAGGACCTCTTTCCCGTGAATAAGCTTGACTATTTGGAAGGGATCGATCCGGGAAAGAGCATTACCCTGACCGCGAAATCGAGCGTACACGGATACTTCCTGCGCAGCGGGCACTATCGGGCCATCATTTTCACTCCAAATATGGCTGCTCGGGAGTTCTGGGAAGCTGCATCTGTGGAGTTTGATATCTAGTTCAAAATTTGAGCGGCCCGCCTGGCGGGCCGCTTCTTTCAGCTCAGCAGCAGCTCCAGTTCCTCCAGGGAGATACCGGGCTGGAGGGCCATGCTCAGGCCGTAGCCGATTACCTTGGCCAGGTCGTTTACCTGGCTGTCGATGTCCTTGGGGGTGACGAGCAGGTCCCGGCCTTCGTTCAGGTCGGGCAGGTCGTCGGAGCCCAGCAGGTCGGCGGCCAGGGTGGCTCCGTCCACCACAGTGGGCACCCCCAGGGCGATTACCGGCACGCCCAGGGTATCCCGGGTGAGGCCCATGCGGTGGTTGCCCACGCCGGAGCCGGGGGTGATGCCGGTGTCGGAAATCTGCACGGTCCGGCACAGCCGCTTCAGCGACCGGGAGGCCAGGGCATCCACCGCCACCACGCAGGCGGGGCCGATTTTCTCGCACACCGCCCGCACCAGCTCGCCGCTCTCCACGCCGGTGGTGCCCATCACCTCGGCGGCCAGGGAGGCCACCGGGCGCAGGCTACCAAAATGCTCCGGCATCTGGCGCACCAGGTGCCGGGTAATCAGCACGTTTTGATGGACCTTGGGGCCTATTGCGTCGGGGGTGATGGCCCGGTTGCCCAGGCCGGCCACCAGCACCAGCCCGGCGGGGGGGATGTCCCGGAGCAGCTGGGCCACCTCGCCGGCCACCGCCCGGACCGCCCGCTGGAAAATGCCCTCCTCCCGGCCGGCCAAGCCCTCCAGGGTGAGGGTGACATAGGACCCCCGGGGCTTGCCCAGGGCCTCCTCCCCCCGGCTGTCCAGCACCCTGACGGTGTTTACCGGGATGCCCTCCCGCAGGGTGTCATGGGCCTCCACCCCGGGCAGGGTGGAGGCGGCCCCCGCCCGCTCCTGCCACAGCTCTCTGGCCTCCAGGGCCAGGTCGGTCCGTCTCATGCGCATGGCTTCCTTCCCCCTTATGCAATATGTTGTGGAATTATTTTCATAGCCGCCCTAGTTTTTGCGGCTTTGGAAAAACTATCCCCGGTCTGCAAAAAAAATCAAAAAAACAGTTGATTTTTTGGCCGGAGGATGGTACAATACAAATCTGCGTGGGTGTATTGTGGAATACACCGTGTCCCCGTTCCAGGGCGGGGCGCCAAAATCTAAGGATGAAATTCGGAGGAGGTGTTTGGTTTGCCGAATATTAAGTCTGCTAAGAAGCGCGTTCTGGTGTCTCAGGCCAAGGCCGCGCAGAACAAAGCCGCGAAGTCCGCGCTGAAGACCGAGCTCAAGAAGTTTGAGGCCGCAGTGGCGGGAGGCAACCGCAGCGAGGCCGATGTCGCTTACAAGGTGGCCGTCAAGGCGGTGGATAAGGCCGCTGCCCGGGGTCTGCTGCATCGCAATAATGCCGCCAACAAGAAAAGCAAGATGACCCTTAAGCTGAGCAAGCTGGCCTGATTGCACACGAAAGCAAAGCCGTCTGATATGCAGGCGGCTTTTTTCGTATTTGTTTTTGCGGGGGTGTGTGGTAGAATGAGGGGCGTACCCCGTCGTGTAGGGACGCATCACGATGCGTCCGCTTTCGCTATGTAGGGGCGGACATTGTCCGCCCGCGGGCGCACAGTGTGCGCCCCTACAAAGTACGCCAATTAAAGGCCGGACGAAAGGAGGCCCGACAATGAAAAAATTCCTCTCGCTCCCTCCGGTCTCCTTTGCGGTGGAGGCGGCGGGGCTGTATCTGCGGGTGGGGGCGTCCCGGGCGGCGGCGGCGCTGTCCTACTTCCTGATCCTCACCCTGTTTCCCCTGCTGGTGTGTGTGAACTACTTCATCGGCCTGTTCCACCTGGACCTGGAAAACCTGCTTCAGTCGCTGGACCAGATTCTGCCCGCCGAGGCGCTGGCGGTGATTCAGGACTACCTGGGCTACGTGTCAGAAAGCCAGTCCCGGGCGCTGCTGCTGGCCAGTCTGATTACCATACTCATCTCCGCCTCGGCGGGGCTGCGCACCCTGCTGGCCGCCATGGACGACCTCCACGGCGCCTCCGACCCCCGGCCCTTCCGGCGGGCGGTGTTCAGCGTGGGGCTGTCCGCCCTGTTCCTGCTCACCATCTACCTGTCGGTGGTGGTCATCTTCACCGGCGAGTGGTTTTTCTGGCTGCTGGAGGAGCAGCTGCCCCGGTATATGATTGAGCACATCCCCCTGTCCGCCCTGTCCGGGCTGTGGCGGTGGATGCGCTACCTGCTGCTGTTCTGCTTTGTGCTGATGCTGGTGCTTATCGTCTACCGGGCGGGGACGCCCCGGGGCGCCATGCGCCGGCCGGTGGTGCTGCTGTCCTCCCTGCTGGCCGCCGTGGCTATTGTGGGGGCGTCGGTGCTGTTTTCCTGGTTTATCGGGATGTCCTCCCGCTATGCCCTGGTCTATGGGTCGCTGGCCTCCCTGATTATCCTGCTGGTGTGGCTCTACCTGTGCGGCAATCTGCTGCTGCTGGGGGCGGTGGTGGGCCGGGTGCTGGAGGACCGGCTGAAGGGATAAAAACAGCGCCGGAAGCCGGCGCTGCCTTTGCACGTTACTGGTCCGCCTCGGAGGAGTCCGGCTCGGTGGAGGAGAGATAGAGCTCCTCACACCTGCGCTGGGCATCCGCCAGGAGGTTGATGGCGTCCTCGCTGGCCCGGACCATGGCATAGTACATCTCTTTGTAATCCGCCATAGGAACACCCTTCTCCAGAGACAGCCGCCCGGCTGTCTCCCTGTTTTCTCAACGGTTCTTCCTGCGGGGGGAGTGCACAGGAGGGTAGGAGGTGAAGCTCCCCCCGCAGGTTTTCCCGTCGAGACAAACAAAAGCGACGCGGAATTTAGCAAATCCCACACCGCATATCTCAAGACACAAACCCTAAAACCAGACTTGTAAACGGGGAAGGACTCTGGTATAATAGGGGCTGGTGCAGCAATGCTGTTGTGTGGGTGGTTTGGCACCCGCACAGGGGTACGGGGTCTCGATCACCCCGTGCCCTGCCCTTTTATTTGCCTCTTATCTCTATTGTATCATGCTTTGTCGAAAAATACAAGGTTTATTTCGGATTATTTCGCAGGAAATTCGGGCGGCCAACGGCCGCCCCTGCGTTTTTCTGGAGTATCGTGTCTGGAATACGGAATCCCCCAGTCATTTGCTTCGCAAATGCCAGCCCCCTTTAGCAAGGGGGCCTTTGGAGCGTAAACGGACCAGCCAGCGCCGAAAAGCCCCCGTCCCCCGCAGGGCAAGCCTTCCACCCTCCGGGGGGAAGGTGCCCCCGAAGGGGGCGGATGAGGGGGCGGGGCGGGCAAGCAGTTCTTACGGTAAGAGGCAAAACCTGCCGCGCACCCTCATCCGTCACGGCCTGCGGCCGTGCCACCTTCCCCCTTGAAGGGGGAAGGCTTTTGGGCGCGTGCTTTCACAGGGTGCTTTTTGGGCACGTTGACCTTCCCCAAACGGGGAAGGTTTTTTGCGCCTCTGCACCCCGCATTTTCTCTGCCTGCGCCCTTTCCAAACCCCGGAAAATGTGCTATGCTTATTTTGAGAAAATTTCGCCGCTCCATAGCCGGGGCGGCTGATGGGGTGACGGTATGAATAAAATGATCCGCCAGCTGAACCGCGACATTCTGGAGGCGCTGGCCGCACGGCGGCCGGGGGTCCTCGCCAACCGCCGGGACCTCCAGGACCTGATGAAGGCCCCCGCCTGGGCCGACGGCCTGGCCGCGCTGTTTCCCATCCGGGCCCGGCTGAGCTGCGCCCGCATCCTGGAGCTGTGCGGCCCCGTCCTCAATGCCCTGTGTCCCGCTCCCCCGGAGAAGGGCTGGGGGGTCTTTACCTACCAATACGTCTGCGGTCTGATGTTCCCCGACGGCGGCTTTGCCCCCGAGGCCGGCCGGTGCGGGGCGGGGGCGGAGTTTTACCTGATTGTGCTGCAAAGGCTGCTGGACCTGGAGCGCGCCGCCCTGCCCTTCAACCCGCTGCTGGACTTCCGCTTTCTCCCGGAGGAGGAGTATGAGGCCTGCGACAAGGCCCGGGAGTACCGCCGCTTCCTGGCCGCCTGGCGGGGGGAGTTCCTCTATGAGCTGATGCGCCTGGGGATGGAGTTCACCCCCTTTAAAACCCTGAGCCACATCGCCGGCGTCCACCACATCGCCATGACCGCCGCCCGGGGCCTGGCCCAGGCCGGGGTGGACGTGGACCTGGCCCTGATCTCCGCCGCCGCCGCCGCCCACGACGTGGGCAAATTCGGCTGCCGCCCCGGGGAGCGGGTGCCCTACCTGCACTACTACTACACCGACCAGTGGCTGCTGGACCGGAAGATGGAGGACATCAGCCACATCGCCTCCAACCACTCCACCTGGGACCTGGAGCTGGAATCCCTGTCGGTGGAGTCCCTGCTGCTGATCTACGCCGACTTCCGCTCCAAGTCGGAGCGGGACAGGGACGGCAACGAGATTGTGGTCCTCTACCCTCTGGACCAGTCCTTTCAGGTGATTTTGTCCAAGCTGGACAATGTGGACCGGAAGAAGCGGCGGCGGTATGAGTTTGTCTATGGCAAGCTCCACGACTTCGAGGACTACATGCGCCGGCTGGGGGTGGACGTGGACCTCACCGGACAGCGGCAGGAGGCCCTCCCGGCCAAGGACCCCGCCCTCATGGGCCAGGAGGAGACGCTGAACGGCCTCATTCTCCTGTCGGTGGAGCACAACCTGCAACTGATGCACATGCTGTCCAACGAGCAGAAATTCGGCAACATCATCGAGGCCGCCCGCTCTACCAAGAGCTGGCAGCAGCTGCGGGCCTACCTCAACGTGTTTGAGGAGTATTTTACCTATCTGTCGGTGCGGCAGAAGGCCCAGGCGCTGTCCTTCCTCTATGAGCTGCTGATGCACCGCGAGGGCGATATCCGCCGTCAGGCCGGCGCGCTCATCGGCCAGATCATTGCCCGGTTCCACCTGGTCTACCGCAAGGAGGTGCCCGCCGACGCCCAGAACGACCCGGCGGAGGAGGTCCCCTTCACCCTGTGGGGCCAGTATCTGGATATGATTATCTTCCCCGACCACAAGACCACCCCCCAGCAGCGCTCCCACATCAGCTACACCCTGAAGCTGGTGGTGGAGTCCATGCTGAACCACGCCCGGCCAGGGGATATCCCCCGCTTTCTGGATGCCCTGCTGGGCTACTACAACGACCCGGCCCACACCGACGACGACACCGCCTTCACCCTCCTCGATGCCGCCCGCTACCTGCCCCCCAAGCACTACGGCGAGGAGACCCGGGAGAAGCTTGTGAACTTTGCCGCCCACTTCGCCGCCTCGGAGGACCTGCGGCTGGTGACCGCCGCCCTCCAGTTCCTTCGGGAGACGGTGCGCAACATCCCCCGCAGCCACCCCCAGATGGCCCGCATCGCCGACCTGGTGGAGGCCGTCCCCTCCCCCCAGCTCACCACCGTGTTCCTCAAATGCCGCATCCTGCGCCGGGCGGGGCGGGACGTGTCCGCCCTGGAGCACACCCTGTACCACACCGATATCACCAGCGAGGTCTTTCTGGACAACCTGAAGATCGCCACCCCCTGGGTGGTGAAGGTGGCCGGCGTGGAGCTGCTCCGGGACCAGGTGGAGCGGGGGGTGGAGGCCCACGTGCTCCACATCGCCACCCACTTCTCCAACCTGGTGAAGGTGTCGGAACGGGTGGTGGTGCGGCACACCGCCGGCTCCGCCCTGGTGCACACCCTGTCCTTCCTGCGCCGGGAGCAGCGCAACGAGGTGGTGGTAGAGCTGGGCAAGGGGCTGGAGATGGGCCAGTATGAGATCTCCAAATACATCCCCCAGTATCTGGGGGAGGCCGCCCTCTACCTCCACCCCAGCGAGCTGGACGAACAGGTGCTGTGGCTGAAAACTCTGCTGGGCTCCCCCAACGACTCGGCGGTGGCAGGGGCGCTGAACACCATCGCCGTGCTGCTCCAGCACTACCCCGCCTACCAGCAGCGGTTTCCGGAGCGGCGGGAGGTCTACGAGGCACGGCGGCAGGAGCTGCTGGGCCTGCTCCTCCAGGGGCTGGCCCACTACCGGGAGACGGTGCGCCAGGAGGCCCTGCTGGTTACCGGCAAGCTGCTGTTTGAGAGCCCCCGGCTCACCATGGAGGAGAAGGCCCGGCTGTTTGCACTCAGCTACCGGAAGCTGCTTTTTCTCACACAGGAGTCCTCCTCCCGGCAGGACGGCCTCACCTTCTTTTACCGGGCGGCCGCCCTGGCCCACATCAACCGCTTTATTGCCCTGCGGCGGCTGGACCACGGCCCCTTCACCTTTGAAAAGCCCCGGAAGATCGCCTTCTTCCCCGGCACCTTCGACCCCTTCACCCTGTCCCACAAGGGCATTGTCCACGCCATCCGTGACCTGGGCTTTGAGGTCTATCTGGCGGTGGACGAGTTTTCCTGGTCGAAAAAGGCCCAGCCCCACCTGATCCGCCGGCAGATTGTAAATCTGTCCATCGCCGGGGACTTCCACGTCCACCTGTTTCCCGACGACATCCCGGTGAACATCGCCAACCCCGCCGACCTGCGGCGGCTGGTGGACCTGTTCCCCGGCCAGCAGGTGTATATCGTGGCGGGGAGCGACGTGGTGGCCAACGCCTCCTCCTACAAGGCGGAGCCCCGACCCTTCTCCATCCACCGGATGAACCACGTTATCTTCCGCCGGGCGGGGGAGGCCGAGCTGCCCGCCCCTCTGCCCATCACCGGCCAGGTGATCCAGCTCCAGCTGCCCCCCCACCTGGAGGATATCAGCTCCACCCGCATCCGGGAGAACGTGGACCTGAACCGGGATATCTCCAACTTCATCGACCCGGTGATTCAGGACTTTATCTACCAGAACGGCCTCTACCTCCGGGACAGCCAGGAGAAGCCCATGCTGGGGGCGGGCGATTTGGAGTTTCAGTGGGCGGGGGAGCCCGACCCCCTGCTGCTGGACAGCCTCACCGCCGGCCAGCCCGACCGGGAAATCGTGCGCTCCGCCATCACCGACCAGGGGGACCGGGTGCTCCTCCTCCGCCGGGCGGGGAGCGGAGACATTCTGGGCTATATCGCCTACCGCTCCCTCACCACCTCCCAGCTCTTTACCGCCCTGGGGGACACCGAACTGGCCAACCGCATCCGCCTGCGGGCGGCGGGCAAGACCCTGCTTATCACCGCCCTGGCCGCCGGCGGCAGCCAGCGGTTTAAGGACTACCACCAGCTCCTCCTGTGTGAGCTGCTGGCCCGGGCCCTGGAGGAGGGGTGCATCTACGGGCTGTTCTGCCCCCACGACGGCCGTGTGGACAGCCAGCTGGAGGACGTGCTCCTGCGCACCGGCTTCCTGGCCCGGGAGGGGGACCGCCCCATCTGGGAGACCGACATGCACGCCCCCGCCACCCTGATCCAGAATCTGGAGACCACCATTCAGGAGCCCCTGGCCCAAAATCCCCGGGTGCTGGCCGCCATCCGCCGCAGCCACCAGAGCCTTCAGAGGGCACTGGCCCGGCTCTACCCCGGCTCCCTGCTGCTCACCCTGTCGGCCGATATCATCCACCAGCGGCTGCTGGAGAAGATTACCGCCTACAACAACGTGCCCGCCGTGCCCACCACCCCCCGGGTGCTGGGGGAGAACATGTGCGTCCCCTATGGCAAGCTCCTCCGGGGCAAAACGGTGCCCAACACCGTCACCAAGACCATCCACACCGACCGGGTGTACTCCCCCGACCTGTCCGAGAGCGTGATGGAGCCCTTCCCCTACTACGCCCCCATCCCCAGCCAGATCAGAACCATCAAGTCCTTCGACCGGCCGGTGATTCTGGTGGACGACCTGATGCACCCCGGTTTCCGATTCAAGGCCCTGGACCCCATTCTCCGGCAGGAGGGAGTGCCCATCCGTATGGTGCTGGTGGGGGTGCTCTCCGGCTACGGCAAGGACCTGATGGACCACTGGGAGCGGCCGGTGGATGCGGTGTATTACCTGCCCACCCTGCGGCAGTGGTTCATCGAGGCCACTCTGTACCCCTTCATCGGGGGCAATACCGTGCGGCGGCCAAGCTCGCCGGTGCCCGGCCTGCTGCCCGGCATCAACCACATCCTGCCTTACGCCCAGCCCGTCTATCAGGAGCCCTGTTCCCAGGAGGCGGTGTTCCACCTGTCCCGCACCTGCCTGGAGGGGGCGCTGGATGTGATCCGCACCCTGGAGCAGGAATACCGCATCCTCTACGGCCGAAACCTCACCCTGGCCCGGCTGCCCGAGGCGGTGATTCTCCCCCTGTGCCCCGACAAGGGCACCTGCCTGCACTACGACCCCACCCTGTCCGCCTCCGTCTACCTGGAGACCGACCTGGAACAGCTGCTGCGGCAGAATCAGTAAGGAGGTGTGCCCATGCTTGACATTTCTAAAGTCCGCGCCGTGCTGGACACTGCCAGCCGGTGGGACATGGATCTGGACCAATTCGCCTGCTGGAGCCACGCCCACCTGTTCAACCCGGTCCTCCATTACGGCCAGTATCAAATTACCAACGAGGGCTGCTCCGGGGACATCTTTATCATCCTCAACGGCTCCCACCGGGGGTATATCCACTGTGCCACCGCCGACTGCGACGCCGGTCTGGCCTTCCGGGAGCCGCGCACCTTTGCCACCTACAAGGAGGACTATCTGAAGCGGACCTTTGCAGATTATTTTATGGAGTATGTGAACCGCACCGAGGATGTGTGTAACAATCTGTCCGCCGAAAAGCGCCAAAAATTCCAGCGGGAGCGCGCCCAGGTTCGGGATTTTCTTGCCGCCGTCCAGGCCGGGGACTGGGACGGGGTGGTCAAGCTGCTGAACGCTATTGAGGACCCGGCAGCCTTGTCCACCAAGAGCAAGAGCCTGTATATCCACTACGACGAAAACCATCTGCTGCGCCCGCTCTCCACAAATCCAGCTGTGAAGCGGTTTTATGACCAGCTCTATGGACGGCACGGCCGGAACTATGGCAATTGGGTCACCTGGGTCCGCTGCTATGACCCGGCGAATACCCGAATCGCTCCGTATCCCCGCCCCACTTTCGAGACCTTCGCGCAGACCTTCTTCGACCCATGATCTGTAGGGGGCGGGCTCCGCCCCGCCGTCAAAACCTGAAAATGGGGCGGCATAGAGGCCGCCCCCTACATTCCGATTGCAGGAAGTGATATCATTATGTATTATTACAACATCAACGGCGCAGCCCTGGCATCCCTCACCCCTTTGGAAGGCCTGGGGCCCGAGACAGAGCCCGCCCAGAGCTGGCGGCTGTATGCCGCCGTCCCCGGCGACCCGGTGCTGGGCCGGGGGTCCTTCAAGGTAAATCACCCCGGCCAGCTGCTGGCCGGCCACGGCCTGGAGACGCTGGACGCCTCCCGCCTGCCCTCCTTCGATGACGGCCCCACCAGTGTTATGCTCAGTGACGGAACGACCGTCCCCCTGGAGCTGGACGAGAACATCCGCCGGGCCATCGCTGACGGCCGCCTCACCGCCGTCAACACCGCCCGCCCGGGCTGGGAGGAGCTTTTGAAGTGGTCCCCCAAACCGGGGAAGAAGCGGGTGAACATCCTGGCCATCGGGGACGTGGGCTCCACCCTGCTCACCGGGCTGAAGCTGCTGGGGGGAGATGTGATCTCCTCCATCGGCATCTGCGACCTGTCCGACCAGATCACCGCCCGGTGGGAGTTTGAGATGGGCCAGATCAGCCTGCCCTGGCAGTACGACATTTTTCCCGAGGTAGAGGTGGTGGCCCCGGAAAACCTCTTCGACTGCGATATGTTCGTCTTTGTGGCCTCCAGGGGCATCCCGCCGGTGGGCTCCCAGGTGAAGGATGTCCGGATGTATCAGTTTGAGAACAACGCCAAAATCGTGGCCCACTACGCCCGAATGGCCCGGGAAAAGGGCTTCCAGGGCCTGTGGTGCGCCGTGTCCGACCCGGTGGACCCGCTGGCCAAGACCGCCTATCTGGAGAGCAACAAAGACGAAAAAGGCGTGTTCGACGGCCGGGGCCTGCGGCCTGAGCAGATTCAGGGCTTCGGCCTGGGGGTGATGAACGCCCGGGCGGCCTACTTCGCCAAGCGGGACGCGCGCCTGGCCTCCTTCCTCACTGAGGGCCGGTCCTTCGGACCCCACGGCACCGGACTGTTCATCGCCAACTCCATTGAGCACTACGACGAGGCCCTGTCCCAGGAGCTTACCCAGCTCACCGTCACCGCCAACCTGAAGATGCGGGAGATCGGCTTCAAGCCCTACGTGGCCCCCGCCCTGTCCTCCGGGGCCCTCTCCCTGCTGCTTACCCTCCGGGGGGAGTGGCACTGCGGCTCCGTCTTCCTGGACGGGGTGTATATGGGCGTGAAGAACCGCTACACCCCTGCCGGAGTGGAGACCGAGCTGCTGCCCCATATCCCCGACCAGCTCTTCAGCCACATCCGGGAGGCGGCGGAGCACCTCAAGACGATTATTTGACCTGTATATTTGGCAAAAGAAAGGTGTTTTTATGGAGTTTCGAGAAGAAAAACGGGATTTATTTTCTGTTCCCGAGGATTATTACCTGGCGCACTGCATCAGCGCGGACTTTGCCATGGGAAAGGGGATTGTAGTGGAGTTTAATCGGCGCTTCGATATGAAAAATAAGCTGAAGGCTCACTATCCGGACTACCTTGACCAGTGGCAGAAAGAGAAAAAGAGTTCCGGGTGCGTTTTGGCCGGACGCGTGTTCAACCTGATTACCAAAGAGCGCTACTTCCAAAAGCCCACATACGAGACCATGCGGGGCGCGCTGGAGTGTATGAAGGCGCTGTGTGCGCAAAAAGACATCCGCCGGATAGCGATGCCGGTAATCGGCTGCGGCCTGGACCGGCTGGAGTGGGAGAAGGTGTCGGCTGTTATTCGGGATGTATTCGCCGGAACAGACGTGGAGATCCTGGTTTGTAAGCAGTAAGGAGGCGGCAGCTATGTCCCTTATTTTGATCCATCCCGCTCCCGACTCCGGCTGGGCGGGCCAGCGGCTGGACGACGTTCTAAAGCATGCCCTGGCGGGCCGGGAGGTCCGCGCCGTGCGGACGGCAGCGGAGCTGTCCGGACTGGAAAACCAGCGGCTGATACTTGCCCTGCCCCTGGGTGACACGGGGGTCAATTTGGAGTACATGCGCCTGCTGGCTCGGCTGCGGAGGGAGCCCGGGCTTCTCCGGGGCTGCACCGGCGGGCTCATTGTGGATGGCGCTGGTGAGCTGTACACCAAATCCGCCGCCGCCGAGGGGGCCCTGGCCCTGAACCTGGCGGGGTGCGCCCTGGTGGGCCGGCCGCTGGTGGAGGGCACCGGGTCGCTGGCCAACTTCGCCGTCCAGGCCGGGAATCTGGGGACGAGCCTGATGGGGGCCTATCGCGCCGCCGCCGCTGAGCTGGCGGAGCGGGTGGAGACGGAGGTCTTTCCCAAAAAGGAGCGGCCCCAGGTGCTGGTCCTCCACGCCTCCAGCCACCACACCTCCAACACCATGGACCTGTGGTCCCGGGCGCGTGAACAGGTGGAGGGGCGGTGTGACCTCCGGGAGATCGGCCTGCGCAACGGCACCCTGTCCGACTGCTCCGGCTGCCCCTACACCATGTGTCTCCACTTCGGCGAGCAGGGGGGGTGCTTCTACGGCGGCGTGATGCAGGACGAGGTCTACCCCGCCGTTCGGGCGGCGGACGCCCTGGTGCTGCTGTGCCCCAACTACAACGACGCCCTGTCCGCCAACCTCACCGCCTTTATCAACCGCCTTACCGCCCTCTTTCGACAGACCCGGTTTTACGACAAGGCGGTCTTTGCCATCGTGGTTTCCGGCTACTCCGGGGGGGACACGGTGGCCCGGCAGGTGGTAGCCGCCATGAACATGAACAAGTCCTTTTATCTCCCCCAAAACTTCGCCCTCATCGAGACGGCCAACAGCCCCGGCGAAGCCCTGGCCCTGTCCGGAATCCAGGAGAGGCTGAAGGGATTTTCCGAAAATATTCTGGATACTCTGTGTCTGTAGGACGCTGAAATCCTTCGTCCCCCACAGGGCAAGCCTTCCACCCTCCGGGGGGAAGGTGCCCCCGAAGGGGGCGGATGAGGGGGCGGGGCGGGTAAGCAGTTCTTACGGTAAGAGGCGCTAACTTCACCGCACCCTCATCCGTCACGGGCTTCGCCCGTGCCACCTTCCCCCTTGAAGGGGGAAGGCTCTTCGGTGCGTTCTTTTGCAGCGTGCTTTTATACACGCTGAAAACCGCCGCAGAATTGCTTCTGCGGCGGTTTTCGTTTACTCCAAAGGAATCGTATAGTCCCCCATGCGCAGGGCGGTAAACTCGCTGATGTCGGTGAGGAGCAGGAAGTGGACGGTGGTGCTGACCTCCAGCGGCTGGCCCTCGGGACCGAAGCTGCTGCCGCCATTGGTGAGACCCATCAGGCTCACCTTCTTCTCCCCGCCGTCTCTGGTGACCAGACGGGCGTCCTTCACCATGTCCTCATAGCTGGGATAGCCCATGCCCTCGGCCTCCAGCGCCAGGGAGAAGGGGGACAGGGTGGCGGCAATCTTCACATCCCCCTCGTCCAGCACGGCGCTGAGGGCCTGGGGGCCGTTATAGACGGGCTGGAAGGTGATGATGGCCGGGTGGTCGGTGACGGCAATCCGGGTTCCGTCCTCCCCCTCGAAGCAGGGGGGCGTTGCCAGGATGGTGAGGGGCTGGGCGGTCAGGTCCACGTCCGCCTGAAAATCGACGCTGAAGCAGAAGGTCAGTACACTGTCCTCCGGCTCACCGCTGAAGGAGCCGGAGCTGCCGTCCTTACTCAGCCGGGAGGGCCACAGGGGGTTTGCTTCACTCTGCATATAGTCTGAGCTAAATGACTGCCAGTTCGACCAGTCCTGTTTGTCCCAGTCCTCCCGGCAGGCGTCCCGCAGCTCCTCCCAGGTATAGCTCCCGGTGCCGTAGTAGTAGAGCAGAGGGAAGTCGTAGTGTTCTTGGGGGGCGCCCTCGGGCAGCTTGTACTTCAGAATAAAGTGGATATTCTTGTCGCTGCACAGGGCCTGGGTGACGGTGAGGGACACATCGTCGCAGACGGAGGTGAGGTTTACCTCCTGGAACACCGCCCCGCCCAGGGCGGACAGGGCCGCCTGAGGGCCGAAGCGGCGGACAAACAGGGGGTCCCAGATGGTGGTGGCGCTGGTGCCCAGCAGCAGCACCGCCGCCAGCAGCAGGGCCGCCGTCCGTTTTTTTCGGGGCCGGTAGGTTCTGGCCCCTCCCGGCCGGGCGGACAGGACGTTTTCCTTCAGGCGCTCCCGCATACCCTCGGGCGGGGCGCAGTTTTCCATTGTGTCGTGATACAGATTCATGGTTCCACCCACTCTTTCCGCAGGGCCTCCCGGCCCCGCTTCAGTCGCATTTTTACCGTGGGCACCGTCACGCCCAGCAGCCGCGCGATCTCCCGGACGGGGTACCCCTCGTAGTAGTAGAGATGCAGGGCGGTGCGCTGTTTTTCGGGCAGGTTGGCGGTCTGCTCCAGCAGGGACAGCTCCTCCGGGGGCAGGGCCACCCCGGCCGCCGCCTCCAGGGGCAGCTCCGACCGCCTGTGCCGCCGCCACTCGTCCCGGCACAGGTTCAGGGCCACCTGAAACAGCCAGTTCCGCTCGTGCTCCGGCGATTTGAACCTGGGGGCCTGATACAGGCGCTTGATCAGGACGTCCTGCAGCACATCCTCCGCGTCCGCCGGGTTTTTCATTTGCAGCAGGCAGAACCGGTACAGCGACGGACCGTAGGCCTCATACACCTGTTCAAACAGGGCCTCAGTCGGGTCCATCCGTGCCACCTCCTTTGTCTCTCTGTCTTTAATTACGGCTGTGGGAGGGGATTGGTCACGCCAGTATAGCCCTTTTTTTGAAAAAAAGCAAAAGCCGGACCCCCGCCGGCTGGCAGGGGTCCGCAAGCTTTATTTCAAATACTCTCTGGGGTCCACGGGCTGGCCGTTGAGGAGGGTCTCCAGGTGGACGTGGGAGTCCACCCCCACCTCGGCGATGGCGGAGGAGCCCACGGTGCCCAGCTCGCTGCCGATGTCCACGGTGTCGCCCGCCTCCACCAGCACCTCATCGGCCAGGTTGCAGTACCAGGACTGAAGCCCGCCGCCGTGGTCCACCACCACGGTGGTGCCCATAAGGCCGTCGGTATACACCTGCTCCACGGTGCCGGCGCTGATGGACAGCACCTTCACCCCCTGGGCGGCGGCGATATCCAGACCGCCGTGGGTGCGCCAGTCACCCAGGGTGGGATCCAGGGACAGGGTTTCCACGCTGAAGTCCCGCAGCACAGTCCCCTGCACCGGCCAGGTGAACACCTTGGACAGGGTCTCCTTGTTGGGCTGGGTGTCCGGCTGGGGAGCGTCGTCCTTCACCGGCTCCGGGTCGTCCGGCTGGGCGGCGGGTTTGGTGCTGGGGGAGGGCCTGGCCGGGGTGACAGGGGCGTCGTCCTTGACGCCGGGGGAGGGAACAGTGGGTTTGGCCGCGCTCTGGTCGGGGATGGTCACAGAGGCGCCGCCCCCCACCGGCGCGGTGGCGCGGGTGTCGTTGACTACAGTTTTCAGCAGATAATAGCCCGAAATTCCTATGGTGGCGATGCACAGGAACAGGACTATGTAAAAGCCCTTTCCCATGGCGAAATCGCCCAGCTTATTCAAAAAGCTTCGGTTTTTCAAAAAACCACCTCCGAAGCCTATTGTGGACAGGCAGAGGGACGGTTATACATGGGGGGCAAAAAATTTCCTCCCCCTTGCAAAATTGCTGGAAAGGGGGTACAATGGAACGGAAAATGGCCCTGCCGGGCCTTTAGAGGAGGAACTGTTTATGATCGCCATTGCGTCTGACCACGGCGGCTACCAGCTCAAAGAGCACCTCAAGGCCCATCTGGCCGCCAAGGGAGTCACCTGCCAGGACTTCGGCACCGACAGCACCGAAAGCTGCGACTACCCCATCTTCGGCAAGGCCGCTGCCCGGGCGGTGGCGGAGGGGCGGTGCGAAAAGGGCATCGTTATCTGCACCACCGGAATCGGCATCTCCATCACGGCCAACAAGGTGCACGGCATCCGCTGCGCCCTGTGCGGCGACGTGCTCTCCGCCGAGCTCACCCGGCTGCACAACAACGCCAATATGCTGGCCCTGGGCGCGGGGATCACCGGGCCCATGCTGGCCGAACGAATTGTGGACACCTTCCTCAACACCGGCTTCGAGGGGGGCCGCCACGCCCGCCGGGTGGGGCTGATGATGGACACGGAAACAGAATAAACTGCCGCCCGGTCCCGCTTTGGGGCCGGGCGGTAAAAAATTCCTTGTGCATTCTCCCCGCCTGTGCTCTGCCTGGCACAAGCATTTTCTTATATTCAAAAGGTAGAGGCCTTGCCCCACATCCGGCAGTTGAAGTTATGAGACAGGGGTAAGACTTAACGAATCCGTCTTGAATCCCGGCGGGGGCTGTGCTATAATGGGGCCATCACCCGCCATGCGCGGACAGAAAGGAAGTAATTCCCATGTTCAGGATGAAGGGCCGCTTGACTGCCGGTGTGCTGTGCGCCATGCTGGCGGCCATGCTGGTTGTGCCCGTCTCCGCCCACGGCTGCCACGGCGGCAGAGGGGGCGGCCACCACGGCGGCTATGCCCGGAACGTCCAGACCACTGTTCAGACCACCATCACGGTCTGCCCCTACTCCGACTGCACCCTGGCCGGCCGCCACACCCACAGCGGCGTGACCTACTGCGGCTATGACCACAGCGCCGGCGTGTGCGACAACAACTGCCGGGCTCTGTGCCCCCTGGAGGACTGCCAGACCCAGGGCCGTCACCTCCATGGCTGGTCCACCTACTGCGGCTACGACCACGCGGGCGGCTTCTGCGACGGCGCCTGTCAGGCTCTGTGCCCCTATGAGGACTGTACCCTCACCGGCCGCCACGTCCACAGCGGCACGGGCTACTGCGGCTACAACCACGCCGACGGTTTCTGCGACAACACCTGCCGGGCTCTGTGCCCCTATGAGGACTGCGACAACGCCGGATACCACAGCCACGACGGCGTGGGCTACTGCGGCTACGACCACACCGACGGCTTCTGCTACAGCGGCTGTCACACCAGCGGCCACGGCTGCGGCCGCTGGGCCTGATTTCAGGTATAAAACCCCTCCGATTTCACACCCTAACGGGGAGAAACGGAGGGGTTTTTCTTGCTTTGGAGTTTTATTGCTTACAGCTTTGCCGGCTTTCTGCTGGAAACCGCCTTTGCCTGGCTCACCGGCGGCACGGCGGGCCGGAAGGGGCTGCTGGTGCTCCCCCTGTGTCCGGTGTACGGGGCGGGGGCCTGTCTTGTGCTGGCCCTCACCGCCCCGGTCCGTGGGGAGCCTCCGGCGGTGTTTCTGGTGGGCGGGCTGGCGGCCACGGCGGCGGAGTATCTGGCTGCCCTGTACCACGAGAAGGCGCTGGGGGTGTCCTTCTGGGACTACAGCGACCTGCCCGGCAGCCTCCGCGGCCGGGTGTGCCTGCCCTTTTCCCTGGCCTGGGGGACGTTGTCCCTGGGGCTGGTGTACTGGCTCCACCCCCTGCTGGCCCCCTGGCTGGCCCGTATCCCCGCCCCGGTGGGCTGGCTGACCCTGGCCACCCTGCTCACCGACGGCCTGTTTACCGCCGCCCTGCTGCGCACCACCGGCGACACCGCCAGCCTGCGGTGGTATGAGCGGTGAAAGGGATACGTGAAAGCATGCACCCAAAAGCCTTCCCCCTTCAAGGGGGAAGGTGCACGGGCAAAGCCCGTGACGGATGAGGGTGCGCAGCAGGTTTTGCCTCTTACCGTAAGAACTGCTTACCCGCCCTGCCCCCTCATCCGCCCCAGTGTGCGCACTGGGGCACCTTCCCCCCGGAGGGTGGAAGGCTTTTCCCTGCGGGGGACGGTGGGAGGCTGTCCGCCCGATAAAAAGGCCGCCGGCTGCAAAGCCGACGGCCTTTTCTGCTTACTCCTCGTAGTCGTCGTACTCATCCGCGCAGGCGGAGCGCTGGAACTTCCCCCGGGCGCTGTCATACAGCTCGGTGAGACCGTCCCAGTAGGCGATCACGGCGCAGACAGCGGCGGCGGCGGCCAGAGACAGGGCAACAATCTTCAGTACAAAGCGGGCAACTTTCATGTTGGCACCTCCTATGAAAAACAGTTGTCTCCAGTTTACACGATAACCGGAAAAATTACAATCGTTTTTCCGAAATTTAATTTATTTTTCTGTACCGCGCCCCCACCTCCGGGGTAACGCCCCGTTCGGCCATCAGCTGCTCCACGGTAACGAAGCAGCAGCCCCGGGCCAGCAGGGTGTCCACCACCCGCAGGGCGGCCTGGGCGGAGCTGGGGAAAAGGTCGTGCAGGAGGATGATGTCCCCGTTGGACACGTGCTCCACCACGGCGGCCACGATGCGGTCGATGTCGTCGTCCTTCCAGTCCTCCGGGTCCACCGACCACAGAATCACCGGCCCGCCGCACCACTGGTCTGCCTGCCGGTCCATCAGGCCGTAGGGGGGCCGGAGCCAGTAGTTCCCCTCCCCCACCAGCTGGGTAATGAGGGCCCGGGTCTTGCCCACCTGAAGGTCGAAGTCCTGGCGGGACAGCCCCTTGAGCTCCACATGGTCATAGGTGTGGATGCCGATTTGGTGCCCTTCGGCGGCCATGCGGCGCACCAGGTCCTCGTTGCCCGGGATGCGGTTTCCCACCAGGAAGAAGGTGGCGGGCACCTCCCGGAGGGCCAGGCCGTCCAGCAGGGGGCCGGTGGTGGAGGAGCGGGGGCCGTCATCAAAGGTGAGGGCCACCAGGGGCGGACTGTCCAGGGTCACCTCCGCCGGCGCGCCCGCCGTCCGGACCGGCTCCGGCCCGGGGAGCAGGAGTACAAGCCCCAAAACACACAAAAAAGCCCCGAATTTTTTCCACTTCACCGTCCCGCCGCCTCCTTGACCCGTTTGCAGTCAGTATGCGCAGCGGCGGGGAAAACTTACGTTGTAAATTTTTTCTGTTTCCGGTTGGGCACGTCGTCCCGGCCCACCAGATAGTCCAGGCTGACGTTGTAAAAGTCCGCGATTTTAATTAACGTATCAATCTGTATATTGATTTTTCCTCGTTCATAGTCAGAATACGTGTTAGGCCTGACATGCAGATAACTTGCAAGCTCAAGCTGTTTTTTGTCATGATCTTCCCGGAGGTCCCGTATTCTCGGCAATAGCACAACATCACCCTGAAAAAATATACAATATCGGTAACACCGATATTGACAAACCTCGGTATTACCGAATATAATGGCATTGAGGTGATAGTATGCCCGATTATAAAGAAATGTATCTGGATTTGTTCAGAGCCAGCGAGGAGGCGCTGGATATTCTGATAGCCGCCCAGCGGAGGTGTGAGGAAATGTACCTTGCAGTCGGCGGCGAAGAAACCGCACAGGCGGAGGAGAGGGCCGGGGAATGATTCCCCGGCCCCGCTTGTTATGGACGCAGATAAAAGGCGTGAATAAACCAGCCGAACACACATTCCCGCAGATACAGGGAGCTGTTCCACTCCTCCGCAAAGCCGGGAAGCTGGGCGATCTCCTCCCGCCAGCGGACCATTTCAGGAATATTTTCCTCGTCCACGCTCTCCCGCCACCGGCGGGCCTTCTGCTTCACCCAGAGCTTTATCTCCTCATAACCCTCCGGGTTCTCCTGCTTCAGGGCCTCGATCTGAGGCATGATTTGCGCCGCCAGCCGCTGCCAGCGCGCCAGCTCGGGAGAGGGAGGCTGGGCGGCCAGTTTTTCCAGCTCCGGGAGGGTGTACTGTTCAATTTTCTCCGCCAGCACCTCCAGGGCTTCCTCCAGAAAAACCTCGCCGCCGGTCTGATAGCGGACGGGCTGGTTGGGGCCGTGGAATTTGGTCTGAGGACGGGGCGGGCCGAACAGGTCGACCCAGTCATAGTGGATGCCGGTACGCACGCGCCACCGGTCTCCCGTACTCCAGGCGTAAAAATCCGGGTTACAGCCGACGCCCACAAGGTTCCAGGCAATGGACAGAGCGCCCTTCCCGTCCTCAAACCGCCTTGCAATGGTCAGATAGTCATACCAATAGCCCGGACGCTTGCGGACAAAGCCATAGATTCGGAACAGTCCCCGGTCCGCCGTCCACTCATCCACATAGGGAAAATCGGGAAAGCGCCGGGCCATCATGTTAATCAGCGGCTTCTTGACCACAATGCTGCGCACAGCCATAGTACAGCCTCCTCTATCAATCAGGGCCGGAGAAATTCTCCGGCCCTTGTTGGTTTATTCCTGGTCCTTAGCGTCTGCGATGGTGTCCAGCAAATCGCACAGTTCTTCTTTAGTATACGTGGCCTTGTCGCTGTTCTTAAACAGCCGGCGCAGGTCGTAGATGGTGGCCTTTTCGATTACTTTATAGTCCTTTTCCGTAGGCATTGTGCTTGCCTCCTTTTGCTCTGTCTGCCCTTTCTCAGTCTTCCTTCTTCTTGTCCTCCAACAGTTCTTCCACCTTTTGCTTCGCTTCCTCCAGGTCTTTGCAGCCGTCAAGGACCATACGGATCATTTTAATGATCTTGTCAAACTGCTTGTCTGTCATCTGTAGTGCCTCCATATGATTCCCGCCTCACTGCTTGGGCACAGTCTTGGTGATGGTGGCCTTGGGGTCCTCGGTGTCGAAGACGGTCTTGGCGGCGGCGGCCAGGCCGGCGATGCCCTGGATTTCGGAGGGAATAATAATCTTGGTGGCCTTGCCGTTGGCGGCAGCAGTGAAGGCCTCCAGCGCCTTGATGGTGAGCACGCCCTCGCCCGGGGCGGCCTCGTTAATCAGCCGGATGGCGTCGGCGGTGGCCTGCTGCACCTTCATGATGGCCTCCGCCTCGGCCTCGGCCTCCAGAATCTTGGCCTGCTTGGCGCCCTCGGCCTGGAGGATGGCCGCCTGCTTGGCGGCATCGGCCCGGAGGATGGCGGACTGCTTTTCGCCCTCAGCCACCAGAATCTGGGACTGCTTCTGACCTTCGGCCTGGAGGATGGCCTCCCGGCGCTCACGCTCGGCCCGCATCTGCTTCTCCATGGACTCCTGAATGTCCCGGGGGGGCATGATGTTTTTCAGCTCCACCCGGTTCACCTTGATGCCCCAGGGGTCGGTGGCCTCGTCCAGCAGAGCCCGCATCTTGGTGTTGATGTGGTCCCGGCTGGTGAGGGTCTGGTCCAGCTCCA
>CATEPI010000010.1:0-89916 GCA_949525845.1 uncultured Eubacteriales bacterium | reverse complement strand
AGGAGTGGGGCTCGCTGGCGTAGACCAGCATGCCGCCGGGGCAGTTCATGGGCTTGACGGCGAAGTCTACATCGTCAATGACGGTGGTGTACATGTTGTTCTTGTAGTGATCCCAGTGGCCGGACCGCTCCCACAGCTGGCGGTTGAGCATGATGGGGGTGGAAATTTCCACGTAGCCGTACTTCTTGTGGACCTTGCGCCAGTAGTCCAGGAGGGTATTTTTCAGGGTCATGCCCTTGGGCAGGAAGAAGGGGAAGCCGGGGCCCTCGTCCCGGAGCATGAACAGGCCCAGCTCCTTGCCCAGACGGCGGTGGTCCCGCTTCTTGGCCTCCTCAATTTTGGCCAGGTACTCGTCCAGCTCGTCCTTCTTGGGGAAGGCCACGCCATAGATGCGCTGGAGGGTCTCCCGGCTGGAGTCCCCCCGCCAGTAGGCTGCGTTGCAGGCGGTGAGCTTCAGGGCGTTGCCCTTGATGCGCCCGGTGGAGTCCAGATGGGGGCCGGCGCACAGGTCGGTAAACTCCCCCTGCTTGTAGAAGGAGATGGCCGCGTCCTCGGGCAGGTCGTTGATGAGCTCCACCTTGTACTTCTCGTCCCGCTCCTCCATGAACTTCAAAGCCTCCGCCCGGGGCAGCTCGAACCGCTCCAGCTTCAGCTTCTCCTTACAAATCTTGCGCATCTCCCCCTCCAGCTCGGCCAGCTGGCCCTCGGTGAAGGGCTCCGGGGTGTCGAAGTCGTAGTAAAAGCCGTTGTCGATGCTGGGGCCAATGGCCAGCTTTACCTCGGGGTGGAGCCGCTTCATGGCCTGGGCCAGCACGTGGGAGCAGGTGTGCCAGTAGGTATGGCGGTATTCCTCGTTTTCAAAGGTGTACAGGTTTTCTTCGGACATTGGGGTAGCCTCCTTAATGTGGTTGTAGGGGCGCACATTGTGCGCCCGTGTTACAGATTAGACGGCGGAGCAGGCGGGCGCACAATGTGCGCCCCTACACATGCCGTCCGGTTCGGGGCAAAACAAAACGCCTCACCCCTGAGAAAATTCAGGGGTGAGACGGTAACATCCCACGGTTCCACCCTGCTTACGGCTCTGGCCGTCGCTCGTGTCCTCGGTAACGGGAGGTCCCGGCCCGGTCCTCCCGGGCGGCTCCGGAGTGGTACCGGTCCGCTGTCACACAGGGCGCTTTCAGCACAGCGCGCCCCTCTCTGGGTGCTTTTGCGGACCTCGTCTCCGTCAACGCCAATTTGACAGACACACTATATCACCCGCCGGCGGAATTGTCAAGCGGGAAGATACGGATGTTTCACTCCTCCTCCTGCATGGCGTGGGGGTCCGGGGGGATGACGGGCCGGTCGCCCTCCAACTGGTCAAAGTAGTCCTCCTCCTGGAGCACCGGCTTGCGGTGGCGGGCGATGGCCATAATGGCGGGGTAGAGAACGATGGCAATGAGCCCGCCGGAAAAGCCGTTGTTATACAGATTCATCCCCGCCACGGGGGAACCGGTGTACAGCACCACTGACGAGTGGAGGAATCCGGCCAGCACCCCATAGCCCCAGCCGAAGTAGCCGGCGATGGGGGCCAGGGTGGTACAGAACAGGCAGGCCAGCTGGACGGCGGAATCGGTGAGGGACCAGTCCATCACCACGCTGCCCAGGGCCACTCCAGCCATGACGGGCAGGATGTTGAAGGCGTGCTTGCCGAAGGCGGAGAAGCCCATAACGGTGAGGATGCCCCCCACGGTGGGGCCGTTCAGGTCGCCGCCGGTCAGCAGGATATAGGCCATCCCGATGAGCCCGTTAACCCCGGCGTTAATCACCACCGGGGCGGGGCCGAACATGCGCAGGTAGTCGCTGGGCGCCCGGCCGCTGGTCTGGAGCAGCCGCCGGTAGCCCGCCCAGGCCGCCCAGACGGGCTTGTTGGCGAAAAGCAGACCACCCACAATCAGCATAACGCACAGGGAGCCCAGCATGATGCCGAAATGCAGGTCATAGCCCTCGGCCCAGCGGTAGTAGGTGGTAGGGTCCGCCCCCAGGGAGGCCATCAGAGGCACGCAGATAAGGGCCAACAGCCCGCAGGCAAAGCCCACATTATACAGGTTCATGCCGTTCTGGATGCGGTAGGTGTAGGTGGCCAGGGGGGGCATGACAAAGCCGATGGCCAGCCCCACCAGCACCCCCTCGATGGGTCCGCCCCAGCCGTTGTCCAGGGCGATGTAGCTGACGATGGGGGCCAGGGCGGTGGCCATCAGGCCGATGCCGATGTTGCCCGCCGCCGGCTGCTTCTGCACCTTGGTATACAGCCAGGTACCGGCCAGAATGGGCCAGATATTCACAAAATTCTTGCCGAACAGGGAAAAGCCCGACATCAGCCCCATCTCCACCAGGGTCATGCCGTTGAGGGTGTCCCGGGCGGCGTAGAGCACACAGATGCTGACAGCCGTCACGATGGCGGAGTTCACCAGGGCCGCCCCCGGCCCGGCCACCAGAACGTAGTCGGTGATGAGGGCGTCCTCGGTGGTGATGATGGTATACAGCCCCCGCAGGATGCCGGCGGGGGTGTCCAGCACAAAGCCGGCCAGGGCCAGCAGGATGGCGTAGGCCCACAGATAGGGATACATCCTGTCATATCGGGCCTGGTGCTCATGGTGCAGCAGATGGAACACTCCCATTGACCGTTACCCTCCAAAAAACTCCCTTGTCTGGTCCGCGTTGTGTTGAATTTCCTCTGCCAGGGCCTCCACAGAGGGGAATTTCCGCTCCGGGCGCAGGTATTTATAGAACTCCGCCCGCACTGTACGGCCGTAGAGGTCGCCGTTGAAGTCCAGAAGAAAGCTCTCCACCGTCACCTGGTCCCCGTCCTCCACCGTGGGCCGGACCCCCACGTTGGTCACCGCCATGCAGGGTCCCACCCCCGGGATGCAGGGCTGGTGGTCTGGGTAGTCGGGGAGGACCCACACATGGGTGGCGTAGACCCCAAAGGCCGGGACGATCACCCCCTCGGGGATGCGCAGATTCACCGTAGGGAAGCCCAGCCGGGAGCCCAGCCGCTTGCCGTGGGTCACCTGCCGGGTGAGGCGGTAGGGGTGGCCCAGAAACTCCACCGCCCGCTCCATCTCCCCCTGGGCGATCAGGGTGCGGATGTAGGTGGAGGAGACGGTCACCCCGTCCAGCTCCACCTTGGGGATGATATCGCAGCCCACGCCCAGGGCCTGGCACTTGGCCCTCAGCCGCTCCGGGTTGCCCTCCCCCATGTAGCCAAAGTGGAAGTCGTGGCCGGCCACCACATGGACCGCCCCCATCTTCTCCACCAGGTAGTCTGCGATGAATTCCTCCCAGTCCATGTGCTGCATGGTATCGAAGGGGGCGATGATAACACTTTTGATGCCGTACAGCTGGGCCATCAGCTCTGTCCGGTCCTCCAGGGTGGACAGCAGGGGGATGGTCTGCCCGGTGAGGGCGGCGGTGGGGCTCTTGTCGAAGGTAAAGGCCGCCGGCTCCGCCCCCAGGGCATCCGCCGTCTCCTTCACCCGCCGGAGCAGGGCCCCATGCCCCGTGTGCACCCCGTCAAAGAAGCCCAGGGCGATTACTCTGCGTTGTTTCTCCATTGGAAATTACACCTCATGTAGGGGCGGGACGACTCGGCCCGCCGGATCATTGATTTTCCGGAACACGGCGCGCCGGGGTCGTCGCGCCCTACATTCCTGTTACACCTGGAAAAAGCTTTTGACGATCTTGATCTCCTTGCCTACGTACCGGCCCACCGCCAGAAATTCATTGGCCGGACCATCGTAGACGCGGCACAACCCACCGTCGTACCAGGTCCACATAGCGCCCTGAGGAGCCTTGGCAGGGAAAGGCGCACCGTTCCTTGCCAGGGCCACCGACCGGCCCGAAATCGTCACTGGCGGCAGGTCCCGGAAAACGTGGTCCACCGGCAGAAGAAGCTTCTCCGGGCATTTCAATCGCAGGATCTCGTCCATGGTGGGGAGTTCGTTCCACTCCCAATAGGTATTCTCCGGGGTGAAGCCCGCCGCCATGGTGCGGCGCAGGGAGGCCATGCACCCCCCGCAGCCCAGGGCGGCACCGATGTCATGGCACAGGGTGCGGATGTAGGTGCCCTTGGTGCAGCGGACCCGAATCATGTAAAGATCTTCCCCTTGCTGGTCCAGTATTTCCAAGGCCTTTATGGTAACAGGCCTGGCAGGGCGTTCTACTTCACGGCCCTTGCGGGCCAGCTCGTAGAGCTTTTTACCGTTGATTTTGATGGCGGAGAACATGGGAGGAATCTGCATGATATCCCCCCGGAACCGCTCCAGGGCCCCCTCCAGCTGCTCCCGGGTAACCCGGACAGGCCGCTTCTCCAGAATTTCGCCGGTGGTATCCTGGGTGTTGGTGATAACGCCCAGTTTTAACCCGGCAATGTATTCCTTATCGGATTTCTCCGCAAACTCCACCGCCCGGGTGGCCCGTCCGATGAAGATGGGGAGCACGCCGGTGGCCATAGGGTCCAGGGTGCCGCTGTGGCCCACCCGCTTCTCGTGAAAGACCCCCCGCAGCTTGGCGCACACGTCCATGGAAGTCCAGCCGGCAGGCTTGTCGATTACCAAAATCCCGCTAGCCATTGCGCACCTGCTCAATCGCATCAATCACCCGCTGGCGGACCGTTTCCATAGTACCCTCCACCATGGCTCCGGCGGCGGCAGCGTGGCCGCCTCCCCCCAGCAGGGCGCAGACGGCGGAGGCGTTCAGGTCGCCGGGGGCGGTGCGCAGGGAAATTTTCACGTGGCCGTCCTCCGTCTCCTTCAGGGTGACGCCGTTTTTGACCCCCTCGATCTGGCCCACAAAGGCGGAGATATCGTCCATATCCCGCTCGCCGGCCCCCACGCTCTCGATCATGGCCCGGGTGAGGAAAACCAGGGCGGTAACTCCGCTGTCCCGCAGCTCCATGCCGGTGGTGAGCATCCCCTCCAGCCTCAGCCGCTTAAAGGTCTTAGTGCGGAAGTGGCGGCGGTTGATGGGGTAGGGGTCAAAGCCGCTGTCCATCAGCTCAGCCGCCGCCCGGTGGGCGGCCGCGTCGGCGTTGCTGTATTGAAAACAGCCGCAGTCGGTGGAAACTGCCACATAGAGGGCCTCTCCGATCTCCGGGGTAATGTCCGTGAATTGTTTCACAATTTCCAGCACCAGTTGACCGCAGGCCGCCCGTTTGCTGTCCAGACAGGTAGCCTTGGCGAAGAACTCCTGGGAGGGGTGGTGGTCGATGGCCAGGTCCACCCGATCCAAATAGGGCTTTGCCGGGCCGGGAAAGAGGGACCGGGCGGCAATGTCAACCGACACAACCGTTTCAGGGGTGTAGTCCGCCCCGATTGTCAACCCCTTTATATAGCCCGTAAACAATTCTGTGACCTCTGGATTTTCCAGAATATAGGCAGTCTTCCCCGTCTGGCGCAGGGCCCGGCACAGCCCGGCGGCACAGCCGACGGTGTCGCCGTCGGGACGGACGTGGGTGAGAATCAGATAGTTGTCGTGGGCCTGAAGAAATTCGGCGGCCTGTGCCGTGGTAATGGTGTTCATTCCTCGTCCTCCAAAATAATGTGCTCGTTGGCCGGATTGGCGGGCTTGACCACCTCCGGATCCCGGAGCATCTCCAGAATTTTGGCCCCCTTGGCCATGGAGTCGTCCCGGAAGAAGGTGAGTTCCGGGGTGTGGCGCAGGTTCAGCGCCCGGCCCAGCTCCCGGCGGAGATAGCCCGACGCCGATTTCAGCCCCTTGAGCACCTGGTCGCTGTCGCTTTTGTCCAGCACCGAGATGTAGGCCTTGGCAAATTTCAGGTCCGGGGTGACGTCCACCGCCGTCACCGAGATCATCCCCGTTACCCGGGGGTCTTTTACCGTGGGAATGAGAACGGCCAGCTCCCGCTGGACCTCCTCGTTGATACGCCCGATTCGATTGCTTGCCATGGTGTTCCTCCTTCAAATTGTCTTTACTCTCCGCTCCACCTCAAGCTGAATCTTTCGGCGGACTCCGCAAAAGTCGTTCTCAATTTCAAAATTGGTAAATCTCAAAACCTTCAGCTCCAGAGCCTCTAAATATTCTGTCCGAATTCTGTCATACTCCACCAGACCATTTTCATCATAGTGCTAGCTCCCATCCAATTCCACTACCAGTTTTGCTTTCAGGCAGAAAAAATCTACAATATAGCTGTCAATAATTCGCTGCCGGTTCCATCTTGGGGAAGCAGTACGCAGAAAGCCATACCACAGCCGCGTCTCCGCCGGTGTTGGCTCGTTGCGCAACTGTGTGGAATGAGGTCTCTGACGTTTGTTCCGGGGCAAAAAAGTCACAGCGCTCCCTCCTCTCCCGTCCCCGCCGCGCGGGCAAGGCTCCTTTTGAAAGGAGCTGTCAGCCAAAGGCTGACTGAGGATTGCGTTTTGCGAAGCAAAACATACGAAGTAAACAAGGATTGCAAAACTGTGTTTGCTTCGCATATTTTGGCTTCGCCAAAATGCAATCCTCCGCCCCAGTTTGCGAACTGGGGCACCTCCTTTCAAAAGGAGGCTTGCCGCTGCGGCGGGACGGGGATTTACCGCCGCTCCCGCACATCGGACCGGCCCATGAGATAGTCCAGACTGACATCGAAGAAGTCGGCAATGGCAACCAACCCAGGCACATCTGGATAGCGTTCCCGATACTCATAGCATTGGTAGGAACGCTCTTTGATACCCAAAATCTCTGCCATTTCAGACTGCTTCATTCCTCGCTCTTTTCTCAGTGCTTTAATACGTGAAGAAAAATCTTCCACTTTTTGCTTCAACCCCTTGACACGCGCTCTAAGTTCGAATATAATGGTTTTCGAACTTATAGTTCGGAAACATAATACATGAGGAGTGATGAAAATGCAAGATCTGCTTGCAGAACTGCTGTGGCGCAACGTTGAAATCGACGAAGCCGCTAACCGGCTCTGTCAGACCCTCCCCGGCTTTTCTGAGGCCAAACAGGCCTACGACAATCTGTCTGAACAGCTCCGGAAAATTGTCGGCCGTGACCTCTACGACCAGTACTTTGCCCAGCTTATCCGCTACACCGGCTACGAGGTCCAAGCCTACTACTCCCTGGGTCTGGGCCTGCGGGCGGATATTATAAAGGCGCTGGAGGTGTAGCCCTCCACCCAAAGCCCCGGGGTGCCCCGCAGGGGCGGGAGAGAAGCAAACCGAGGCGGGCGAAAACGCCCGCCCCGTTGGCTTAGTCCTTTATCGTCTTACGCAAATTATTTATAATACGTTCCAGCTTTTCCTGTTGCTTTATCGGCTCTTTCTCGCTTTGAACATCGCGCAGAGCATCCACTACGAAGGAGACAAAACCCTTGAATTGTCTATCCGTCATAGCCATGGGTTACACCTCAATCTGCTCCATGAGGAAGGCCTCGATGACGTCGCCCTCCTTGATGTCCTGGAACTTCTCGAAGGTGATGCCGCACTCGTAGCCGGCGGCAACCTCCTTCACGCTGTCTTTGAATCGCTGGAGGGAGGCAATCGCCCCGTCGTAAATGACGATGTTGTCCCGCAGCAGGCGCATCTGGGCGTTGCGCTGCATCCTGCCGTCCAGCACGTAGCAGCCGGCCACCATGCCCACGCCGGTGATGCGGAAGACATTGCGCACCTCGGCCCGGCCCAGGTCCACCTCCCGGAACTTGGGGGCCAGCATGCCCTTCATGGCCGCCTCAATCTCGTTGATGGCGTCGTAAATGACCCGGTACATCCGCATGTCCACCCCCATACGGGCGGCGGAGTCCTTGGCGTTGTTGTCCGGACGGACGTTGAAGCCCACGATGATGGCCCCGGAAGTGCCCGCCAGCATGACGTCGCTCTCGCTGATGGCACCCACGGCGCAGTGAATCACCCGCACCCGGACCTCCTCGTTGGTCAGCTTCTCCAGCGAGGCCTTCACAGCCTCGGCAGAGCCCTGGACGTCGGCCTTAACGATGACATTGAGGTTCTTCATCTCTCCGGCCTGAATCTGACTGAACAGGTCCTCCAGCGTGACCTTGCCCACCGAGCTGTTGAGGTTGGCCTTCTGCTCGTGCTTGCGCTGCTCCACCAGTTCCCGGGCCATGCGCTCGTCGGCAACGGCGTGGAAGTCGTCGCCCGCGCCGGGCACCTCGCCCATGCCGATGATCTCCACCGGCACGGAGGGACCGGCCTCGGCAAGCTTCTGGCCCCGGGCGTCGGTCATGGCCCGGACACGGCCCACAGCGGTGCCGGCAATGATAACATCGCCCTGCTTCAGGGTGCCGTTCTGCACCAGCAGGGTGGCCACAGGGCCCCGGCCCTTGTCCAGCCGGGCCTCGATGACCGCGCCGTGGGCGGTGCGGTTGGGGTTGGCCTTCAGCTCCTGGACCTCGGCGGTAAGCACCACCATGTCCAGCAGCCGTTCGATGCCCATGCCCGTCTTGGCGGAGATGGGGCACACAATAGTCTCGCCGCCCCAGTCCTCGGGCACCAGCTCATACTCGGTGAGCTGCTGCATAATCCGGTCGGGGTTGGCCGCCGGCTTATCCATCTTGTTAATGGCCACGATGATGGGGATGTTGGCCGCCTTGGCGTGGTTGATGGATTCCACGGTCTGGGGCATAATGCCGTCGTCGGCGGCCACCACCAGAATAGCCACGTCGGTAATCATGGCGCCCCGGGCGCGCATGGCGGTAAAGGCCTCGTGGCCAGGGGTATCCAGGAAGGTGACAGTGTTGCCATTCACATCCACCTGGTAGGCGCCGATGTGCTGGGTGATGCCGCCGGCCTCGCCGGCGGTGACGTTGGCATTTCGGATATAGTCCAGAAGGGAGGTCTTGCCGTGGTCCACGTGGCCCATGACCACCACCACGGGGGCCCGGGTCTCCAGGTCCTCCTCCTTGTCCTCGGCGGTGTCGATAAGGCGCTCCTCGATGGTGACAATCACCTCTTTTTCCACCTTACACCCCATCTCCTCGGCGATGATGGCGGCGGTGTCGAAGTCGATAATGTCGGAGAGGGAGGCCATAACCCCGTTTTTAATGAGGCACTTCACCACCTCGGCCCCGGTCTTTTTCATCCGGGAGGCCAACTCACCCACACCGATCTCGTCGGGGATGAGCACCTTGGTGGGGGTCTTCTTGGCAATCTCCAGCTGGAGGCGGCGCATCCGGTCCTGCTCCTCCTGGCGGCGCTTGTTGCCGAAGGACTGGCCCCGGCCGCCCTGCTGGCGGCCCCGCTGGTTCTGCTTCTGGAGCTTCTGCTTGCCCCCCCGCATGTCCTGGCGGCGCTGGTCAGTGAAGTTCTCCAACCGCTCGTCATACTTCTCCAGATTCACCGCCGGGCCGCCACGGGTGTCCACCACCTTCTTGGCGGGGACGCGGCTGGCCGGCTGCTGGACCGCGGGCTTGCCCTGCTGCTGGGGCTGGGGCTGAGGCGCGGGCCGGGCGCCCTGGCCCTGAGTGGGCTTGGCCTGGTCCTTCTTCTCCCCATGGGGAGCGGCCGGACGGCCCTCCGCCTTGGGTGCGGGCTCCTTTTTGGCCTCGGGCTCGTGGTAGACGTCGGCATAGACCTGTTCGATGGAGTCGATCTGGTTATGCTGGGTCAGATACTCAAAGACAATAGACAGCTCCAGGTCGCTCAGGGGCTGCATGTGGTTCTTGGGGGGGTGACCGTACTGGGTCAGGATGTCCATGACCTCCTTGGAGGGCAGGGTCTTCCCCTTCTTGGTAAAGTCCTTGGCCAGCTTATGGACGGGATATTTAATCATCATAGATGCATGCACCTCGTTTCTCAGGGTTTACGGAACTTGCCGGTAAGACGGCGGCCGCCGGGGCCGCTCTTGGCGGATGTGGGGCGCTCTGCCCGGGAGCCGTCCTGAAGACGGCGGTGGGCCCGGGGTGGCCGAGCCTCCTTGGCCGGATCGGGCCTGCCTCGGCGGGGCGTCCCCTCCTCCTTCGGCCCGGGCGGCGGAGCCCAGGGCTTTTTCTTCCCGTCCCGCAGGTTTTTCTCGTGCTGCCGCTGCTCTCTCTGCCGCTGGAGCACCCGGTCGGCCTTGGTCCGCAACTGAACGGCTGCGGGGCCGTATTTGTCCGGGTCCCGGGCAGCCAGCTTCTCCACAACGGCGGCGGAAAAGCCGGCATCAGTGAGGGCGGCCATGGCGCAGGAGGACCGGCCCAGAATAAAGCCCAGCTCCCCCTTGCTAAAGGGGGTCTCCAGCCAGAGGACGTTCCCCGCCTCGCCGAAGTGGGCCGCCCGGCGGCAGGTGTTGGGGGCGGCGTCGGCGGCCAGCAGGATCAGCCTGGCCTGACGGGCCCGGCAGGCAGCCCCCACCGGCTCCTCGCCGATCTCCAGCCGGCCGGCCTTTTTGGCCAGGCCCAGCAGGTGGAGAATAGGGTCATTGGGCATCCGTGGGCACCTCCTTCATCTGCTTCTCCAGCTCCTCCCACACCTCGTCCATAATCAGAGAGGAAAAGGCCCGCTCCAGGGCCCGGCTCTTCCGTGCCCGCTTCAAACACGCGGGGTCGGGGCACACATAGGCCCCCCGGCCGGGCAGCTTGCCCTTGAAGTCCAGGGACACCGGCCCCTCCGGCGGTTTTACCAGCCGGATCAGCGACTTTTTCTCTTTCATCTCCCGGCAGCCAACACATTGGCGCATGGGTATCTTCTTGGGCAAGGTCCTCTCTCCTTCTCGTAAGGGTGGTATTTTGTAGGGCGCGACGACCCGGCGCGCCGCATGATTCGGAAACGATTTATCAATGGGGACGGCGGGCCGGGTCGTCCCGCCCTACGCTTTAGTCCTCCGGAATCTCCCCGTTCTCCTCCGCCTCGGCCATGGCGGCCTCCAGGGCTGCCTCGGCGGCGTCGGCCTCGGCCTGGGCGATCAGGTCCTCAATGGGCTCCAGGGGGGCGGAAGCGGGCTTGATGTCGATTTTATAGCCGGTGAGCTTGGCGGCCAGGCGGGCGTTCTGACCCTCCTTGCCGATGGCCAGGGACAGCTGGTCATCGGGGACCACCACCCGGCAGCTCTTGGCGTCGCCCACAGCGGGCAGCTCCTCCACGCTGATTACGTCGGCGGGGGACAGAGCGGCGGCGATATACTCCGCCGGGTCCTCAGACCACTTGATAATGTCGATCTTCTCCCCCTTCAGCTCCTCCACGATGGTGTTCACCCGCTGGCCCCGGGGGCCCACGCAGGCGCCGATGGGGTCCACATTGGGCTCCGTGGCCAGCACGGCCATCTTAGTGCGGGAGCCGGCCTCCCGGGCCACCGAGCGGATCTCCACCGTGCCGTCGTAGACCTCGGGGACCTCCAGCTCAAACAGCCGCTTTACCAGGCCGGGGTGGGTGCGGGAGATAAGCACCTGGGGGCCCTTGGTGGCTTTGCGGACCTCCACCACGTAGACCTTCAGCCGCTGGCCCTCCACATACCGCTCTCCCTTCACCTGCTCGCTGGTGCCCAGGTAGGCGTCGGTAAACTGGTCGTTGGCGTGGAGCCGCAGGGACACCGAGCCGTTCCGGGGGTCGATACGGGTAACCAGCCCGGTGAGCAGCTCATGCTCCCTGGTAGAGAACTCGTCGTAAATCATCCCCTGCTCCGCCTCGCGGATACCCTGGATGATTACCTGCCGGGCGGTCTGGGCGGCGATGCGGCCGAAGGCCCGTGCCTTCACCTCCATACGCACCGTGTCGCCCAGCTCGGCCCGGGGCAGGGAGCGCCGGGCTTCCTCCAGGCTGATCTCGGTGGCGGGGTTGTCCACCTCCTCCACGATTTCCTTTTTCAGGTACAGGCGGACGGTATGGGTGGACTCGTCGGCCTCTACAAACAGGTTATCTCCCACCCCCTCGTGGTCCCGGCGGTAGGCGGACAGCAGGGCCTGGGTCACCTTCTCCATCATGTAGCCCGGCTTGATGCCCTTCTCCTGCTCGATCTGATGGATGGCCTCAAAAAACTCCTTGCCGTCCATCTCGTTGGTATTGACATTCTTCTTTGTCACTCTCTTAGCCACGGTGCTCTTCCTCCTGAACGGTAGGGACGCATCACAATGCGTCCGTCATATTTGAAATACAGTATAAGAATTTCGGACGCTTTCGGGGGCGTCTTCAAAATCTGGGGTACAGCCGCACCAGGGCGATCTCCTGCCTGGTGAACAGGACCTGAGCGCCGTCGATCTCCAGGGTGACGGCGCCGTTCTCGTAATTGCGGAGCAGGCCCACAAACTCCTTGCGGCCCTCCCGGGGGCGGTAGAGCTTCACCTCCACCTCGCTCCCCTGGAATTGGACAAAGTGCTCGGGCTTTTTCAGCGCCCGGTCGGCCCCGGCGGAGGAGACCTCGAAGGTGTAGCTGCCCTCAATGGGGTCGGCCTGGTCCAGCCGGTCGGACAGGGGCCGGGAGACGGCCTCGCAGTCGTCGATGGACACGCCGCCCTCCTTGTCGATGTAGACCCGGAGGAACCAGGTCCCCGCCTCCTTGACATATTCCACATCCCACAGGGTGCAGCCCGCCTCCTCCACCACGGGGAGGGCCAGGGCGGCCACAGCGTCGGTCACTTTTGCCATAATGTTCCTCCTGCAAACCGGTTTTGTCAATCAAAAAGAGCGGAGCCGCGACCCCACTCTCACCATACTACCTTACTTTCTGGTTATACTATACCACACCGTCGGGGAAATTGCAAGAGATTATGCCGAAGTTTTTTCCAAAAAAACTGAAACCACCCGGGACTTTTCCGTCAAAAGCGGTCAAAAAATCCAAATTACCCGCCCATTTCCTTACTGAGTCCGGCAAAATGGGCACATACTAGACCGCGGATGGGACTTCCGTGAAAAAACAAGCGGGAGGATTTTTGGATGAAAAAAAGCATTGCGGTTCTGGCCCTGGCCCTCGCTCTGACGGGGTCGCTGGCGGCCTGCAGCAATCGGGACCCCAACGCCAACAACACCACCGGCTCCGGGACCGGCTCCGGCTCGGGCGCCGCCTCCGGGACCACCTCCGGGACCACCTCCGGCTCCGCCGGACAGGTCGCCCGGCGCTACGGCAATCAGTCTGTCTACAACGGCCGAATCTATGACGGCCGCACCTATTTTGAGGATGGCCGTTACGCCGCCGGTTCCAATGGCCAGGTCTACGGCAGAGACGACAGCACCCTCTCCCGGGACCTGACCCGGGGCGCCCGGGACATTGTCCGCGGCACCGAGGACGTGCTGGATGACGTGGGCCGGGGCATCGGCAACGCCGCCCGGGATATCACCGGAAACAGCAGCTACTCCGGCACCCCCAGCTGGGAGCCTGACTCCAGCGCCGTGCGCTATTAACCAAACCGGGACGGGCATGCACGCCCGTCCCGGCCCTTTTACCGCTTCTTCTTCGGCTTCGCCCAGCCCTTCTTGCGGACCGGTTGCTTTTCCTTTTTCTCCACCCGAGTTCGGGTATCGGCGCGAGGCTTCTTCGCTGCCTTTGCTCTCTCTCTGGAGGCGCTATCCGCCCTGTGGGCTGGCTGAGGAGGCTGTCCGCCTCTGTCCGGCTTCACCAGGCAGTGCTTGCCGTAGCCGATCAGGTCCTCCCGGCCGGTCTTGCGGAGGGCCTCCAGCACCAGCTTCCGGTTCTGAGGCTTGCGCCACTGCATCAGGGCTCGCTGGAGGGCCTTATCATGGGGCGTTTTAGGGACGAACACCGGCTTCATGGTCCGGGGGTCGATGCCGGTGTACCACATGCAGGTGGCCAGGGTGCCGGGGGTGGGGTAGAAGTCCTGGACCTGCTCGGGCATGTGGCCTTGCTTGTTCAGCCACTCCGCCAGCCGGACCGCGTCCTCCAGAGTACAGCCAGGGTGGGAGGAGATCAGGTAGGGCACCAGATACTGCTCCTTGCCGTAGCGGCGGTTCAGCTTGAAATACTTCTCCCGGAATTTCTCGTAGACCTCGATGTGGGGCTTGCCCATGTAGTCCAGGGTGTGGGCTACGCAGTGCTCCGGGGCCACCTTCAGCTGGCCTGAGATGTGGTGCTGGACCAGATCGGTGAAAAACTCCCCGCTGGGGTCCTTCATAAGATAGTCGAAGCGGATACCCGACCGGATAAACACCTTTTTTACTTTGGGAATTTCCCGGAGCTTGCGCAGGAGCATCATGTAGTCGGTGTGGTCGGCATCCAGATTGGGGCAGGGCTCTGGGGCCAGACAGGCCCGGTTCCGGCACATGCCGCTCTTGAGCTGCTTCTGGCAGGAGGGCCGGCGGAAGGTGGCGGACGGCCCGCCCACATCGTGGATGTAGCCCTTGAAGCCGGGGTGCTCTGTGAGCTGCTTCACCTCCCGGATCACGCTCTCATGGCTGCGGCAGGAGATGGTCCGACCCTGGTGGAAGGCCAGGGAGCAGAAATTACACGCCCCGAAGCACCCCCGGTTGTGGGTGACAGAGAAGCGCACCTCCTCGATGGCGGGCACGCCCCCCATATTGTCGTACATGGGGTGAGGCTCCCGGACATAGGGCAGCTCCGCCACCCGGTCCAGCTCTCGGGTAGACAGCGGGAAGGCGGGCGGGTTGACAATCAGGAAGCGGTCTCCATGCTTTTGCACGATGGCCTTGCCGGACACCGCGTCATGCTCCTGATACTCCACCATGTTGGCCCGGGCGTAGGCTGTTTTGGAGGCGGACACCTCCTCAAAGGAGGGAACCTCCACCCTGGGATAGGCGCACAGGCCGGGATACTTGCCGACGACGCAGGTGCCCCGCACGTCGGTGATCTCTGAGACAGGAGTGCCCGAGGCCAGCCGGGCGGCAATCTCCAAGGTTGCGCTCTCCCCCATTCCGTAGGTAAGGATGTCCGCCTGGGAATCAAAGAGGACCGACCGGCGCACCTTGTCCTCCCAGTAGTCGTAGTGGGCAAAGCGGCGCAGGCTGGCCTCCAGTCCGCCGATGACGATGGGGATGTCCCCAAAGGCCTCCCGCACCCGGTTGGAGTAGACCACCGTGGCATGGTCGGGGCGCAGGCCGGCCTTGCGGCCGGGGGAGTAGGCGTCGTCGTGGCGGCGCTTTTTGGCGGCGGTGTAGTGGGCCACCATGGAGTCGATGTTCCCCGCCCCGATGAGCACCCCCAGCCGGGGCCGGCCCAGAGTTCCGAACACCTCCGCGCTGTGCCAGTCCGGCTGGGCCAACACGGCCACCCGATAGCCCTCCGCCTCCAGCAGCCGCCCGATGATAGCCGGGCCGAAGGAGGGGTGGTCCACATAGGCGTCCCCGGTGATGAGCAGGAAGTCATACCCGTCCCAGCCCCGGCGGGCCATGTCGTCCAGGGTCACGGGGAGAAATAAATCGCGGTCAAACGGCATGCTCCGCCCTCTTTTCCCTTAAAATAGTATCAGTATATCAGCCTTGGAGGAATCCGTCAACACGCCTTGCGGGACTTGTCGGATTTTGGTATAATGGCGGTGCTGTTCTACCTACACCGGCAGCAGATGGAGGTGAAGGTATGGAGTATATCGCCAGCTTCTTCGTGTCTGCTACAGCAAATGTAGCCGCCTACTACATCTGCAAATGGCTCGACAGACACAGCAAAGAACAGTGAGCCTGCCACAGCGAAAGCGACCCCCCGGAGAGTGCCTACCTCTTTCGGGGGGTCGCTTTTGCGATGAAGGTATTGGGTTACGATAGCCAGCTTCTTAGCTTTCGCTGGTGCTATTATAGCACAACTCTCCTGCCCCTGCAAGGGGCATTTTCATCCCGCGTTTACCACGTTTACGGCACTTGCGGGTGCTGTCGGATTTTGGTATAATGGCGGTGCTGTCCCCACCTACACCGCCAGCAGGAGGAGGTGGGAATATGGACGCAATCATCAGCTTTTTCGTGTCTGTCGCAGCAAACATAGCCAGCCACTATGTGCGCAAATGGCTCGACCAGCACGGTAAGGGACAGTGAGCCTGTCACAGCAAAAGCGCCCCCCAGAGAGGAGCCATCTCTCTGGGGGGCGCTTTTTAGCGGTGGGAATGTGAATTACATCATCAGCTTTGGCTTTCGCCAAGGTTATTATAACACACTTCCCCCGGGATATGCAAGGGGCAATTTTACCGCGCGTTTACCACGTTTACGGCACTTGCGGGTGCTGTCGGATTTTGGTATAATGGCGGTGCTGTCCCCACCTACACCGGCAGCGGGAGGAGGTGGAAACATGGATATGCTTATCAGTTTCATCGTGTCTGTCGCAGCGAACGTAGTCTCCCACTGCGTGAGCAAGTGGCTTGACAGACATAGCAGGGAACAGTAAGCCTGTCATCGCAAAAAGCGGCCCCCCGGAGAGCTCCCATCTCTTCCGGGGGGCCGCTTTTTGCGGTGGATACATGGAATGATTATCAGTTCTGGCTTTCGCCAAGGTTATTATAACACATTGGTGTCACTCAATGCAAGAGGGATTTTCACCGCCGTTCCCGCTCCTCGGAGCGACCCACCAAGTAATCCAGGCTGACGTCGAAGAAGTCGGCGATGGCAATGAGGCCTCGGAAGTCGGGGGTTCTGGTGGCATATTCATAAGCCTGATAGGAATTGAGCGCCAATCCGAACTGTTCCGCCATTTCCCGCTGCTTCAATCTGCGCTCATTTCGGAGCAATTTCAGCCGTTCACAAAATTCTGCCATGTTACTCCCTCCAAAGGGGTTGACTTTTAGTCTCAATATGTGTATAATTATAATCACAATTTGAGTGTAAATGGAGTGGTCAAAAAATGCAAGAACTATTTGCCCAGCTGTTCTGGGGAAATGAAGACGTTTCCCACGCTGTCGTCTGTCTCTGTGAGGACATTCCCGGCTATCATTCCGCCAAAACAGCGTATGAGCAGGTTCTGTCCCAGGTCCGGGAGCAAATAGGCTTTGAGCTCTGCGACCAGCTTCTCAGCCGCCTAACGGAATGCAGCAGCTATGAAGCCTATGCCTATTACGCCGTAGGCCTGGGCCTGCGGGAGACCATTTTCCGGGAGCTGTGCGGGTAGATGCTACCAATCATACCCGATATATTTTTCCAGCAGGTCCCCCTCCGGGCCCTCTCCGATCTTTTTAAAGCCATACTTCTCAAAAAACCGCCGGGCCCGGTCGTTGTCCGCCGGGCAGTGGAGGCGCAGTCGGTCCCGGCCGCTGTTGCGGTGCATAGACACCGCCGCCCCAATGAGCTGGATTCCCAGCCCTCTGCCCCGGTCCTCCGGAAGAAGGGACAGAAATTTGATGTACCCCGTTCTCTTTGTGTTGCACCGGTCGTCATAGAGGATCACGCCTATGGGCCGCTCCCCCGCGTGGAAGATGTTGATGTTCCACATGCCGCAGGGCCAGCGGTTCCACAGCTCCTCCGCCTCGGCCAGAAGGAGCGCGTCCTCCACGCCGGGACAGACCTCCCGCCGCAGCTTCAGGTACAGCTCCTGATCTTGGGACCAGGTTTTAACGGGGATATCCGCCCACAGGTTCACGTCCGCCGCCGTCTTTTTGTCCTTCCGCCACCAGGACTGGCGGGCCAGGGTGGAGATGTCCTCGGGCAGGTGGGAGTTGTCCATCTCAAACTGAATGGTAAACTTCTCCCCGTCGAAGGTGAGACAGGTCACCGCCGTGTTGTCCCCGTGGGGCATGGCGTGCCACTCCTCCGGCGGGATATTTTTCACCCTGCCCAGGAACTGACGGATGGCCATGCCATGGCTGAACATCGCCACGCTCTGGTCGGGATGCCGCCCTGCCAGACGGCCCACCGTCTCATACAGCCGGTCCCCCAGCTGGAAAAAGTTCTCCGCCTTCTCCACCTCCCAAGCCGGGTCAGTGCGGTTGAACAGGTCCATCTGCCGGGGGTCGCTGTGGCGCACAGCTCCAAAGGTCCGGTCCTCCCACTCCCCCAGATTCAGCTCCCGCAGGCCGGGGTGGGTGCGCAGGGGGAGGTTTTTGGAGCGGTAAATGGCCCGGGCGGTGGTCCGGGTGCGGAACAGGTCGCTGGAATACACCGCGTCGATGTGGATATCCCGGAAACGCTCCTCTAAAGCGGCGATCTGCCGGTAGCCGTTTTCGGTAATCAGGGAGTCGTACCAGCCATGGACCCGGCGGTAGAGATTGCCCTCCGCCTCGGCGTGGCGGATCAGATAGATGGTTGTCATATCAGGACTCCTCCCTCTTGTTTTCCCGGGGGTCGGCGTGCTCTCCCTTCATCTCGATGTGGATCAGCAGGGACAGCAGCGCCCGCAGCAAAATCACCGCCCCCAGCACCATCAGCTCGTTCAGGTCCCGGACCAGCACGGTCTTTAAAATCTCGGCGGCCATTTTAAATTCCAGACTGGTAGCCAGGCCGTCGGCCAAATAAAACTTGATGTTCCGGGGCTGGCGGGTCACCATCCCCACGCAGTACAGCCAGAAGGCGTGCAGGGCGGTAACGGCCACCACGAAAATACCCATCAGCTCACAGGCCGAGATAATGGTGGGCAGGCACAGCTCGATGATGTGTTCCAGCATAGGGATACCCTTCTTTCCTTTTTCACGGTCCGCCTGTAGGGGCGCACAGTGTGCGCCCGCGGGCGGACAATGTCCGCCCCTACAGGAATGCTGCAAACGGGACACGCCCCGGCATCACCAGGGCTTCACCCCTCCGGTGAGCTCCGACACAGCGGCCAGCCCCTGTTTTGCGGCAATATTGGCCAGACCGTCCCGGACGCTGATGGGGGCGAAGGGGTCAGCAAACAAAGCGGTGCCCACCGCCACGGCGGTGGCCCCGGCCAGCATGAGCTGGGCCCCGTCCTCCCCCTTGGACACGCCCCCCATACCCAGAATGGGCAGGGAGACCGCCTGGGCCACCTCCCACACCATCCGCACCGCCACCGGCAGCACGGCGGGGCCGGACATCCCTCCGGTGTTCATCTTCAAAACGGGCCGGCGGGTGTTTACGTCAATGCGCATTCCCCGGATGGTGTTGATGAGGGACAGGGCGTCCGCCCCGGCCCCCTCCACCGCCCTGGCAATCTCTGTGATATCCGTCACGTTGGGGGACAGCTTCACCATCACAGGCACGCCTCCGGCGTGCTTTTTTGCTTCCTCCGTCACCTCGGCGGCCAGCTCGGGCCGGGTGCCGTAGGCCAGCCCTCCCGCCTTCACGTTGGGACAGGAGATATTCACCTCAATCATATCCACCCCGGCGGCGGACAGCTTTTCACACATCACGCCGTACTCCTCGGGGGTGTTCCCGGAGATATTGGCGATCACTTTCGTGTCAAACTGCCGCAGGAATGGCAGTTCCCCGGCGATAAAGGCGTCCACGCCGGGGTTTTCCAGACCCACCGAATTGAGGATGCCCATGGGGGTCTCGGCAATGCGGGGGGCGGGGTTGCCGTTGCGGGGGTTGAGGGTGAGACCCTTGGCGCAGACGCCGCCCAGCTCCCCCAGGTCGTAGAACTGGCTGTACTCCCGGCCGAAGCCGAAGGTGCCCGAGGCCACCACCACCGGGTTTTTCAGGGTGACGCCTGCCAGCTTGACGGACATATCAAGCATCCCAGTCCACCTCCTCCGCGTTGAATACCGGGCCGTCCTTGCACACGTGCTTGACGGTGCCGTCCTTCATGGGTGTAGCGCACACCAGGCACGCCCCTACGCCGCAGCCCATCCGCTCCTCCATAGACACCTGGCAGGGTACGCCGAACTGAGCCGCCACCTTGGCCACGCTCCGCAGCATGGGCTTGGGCCCGCAGGCCAAAATAGCGGTGTAGCCGCTGTTCTGTTCCAGTATGTCCCGGACCTGGGCGTCCACGAAGCCGTGACGGCCCAGCGTCCCATCGTCGGTACAGATATAGGTCTGCTCACAGTGGTCCTGAAAGCGGCTGGTGATGGCAGGAAAGGCTTTGTCCTTTGTGCGGAAGCCCAGCACCGCCGTCCGGGGCTGCTCCAGGCACTCCCCGTACTGTATCAGGGGCGGGATACCGATGCCGCCCCCCACCAGGAGGTAGCGCCCCGGCTGAGACACGTCGAAGCCGTTGCCCAGGGGGCCGATCACATCCAGCTCGTCCCCCACCTTCCGCCGGGACAGCCATTCGGTGCCCTCCCCCCGGACCTCGAAGATCAAGGTGGCCAGGTCCTCCGGCTCGTCCCACCCGGCGTAGGCCACCGAAATGGGGCGGCGGAGCAGCTGACCGTCGCCGCATTTGATGTGCAGGAACTGCCCGCCCCGCAGGCCGTCCTCCTCCACCAGCTTACCCACTTCCAGCACCATCCAGAAGGTGACCGCGTCCAGCCGGTCCATCTCCACAATTCTGCACTTGCGCTCTACTTTCATCGTTTCACCGCTTTCTATTTCTCCTGCATCCGCTTTAAGCACTTCAATATCCCGGCCCGGTTCTTGGCCGTCTTCATAAAGGTGGGCAGCTGGTCTGACTGCATCCTGCCCAGGCAGCCCACGGCGGGCCGCTCCCGCAGGCCGGCGCTGAGGTAGCCGACGAGCCAAGCCAGGTGCTCCCGGTTCAGCGCCCAGACAGGCTTCCCCCGGAAGCTGGACAAAAACCACAGCTCCAGACCGAACCAGGGCTCCCGGCCCCGCCGGACGTCCCCATAGCTGGAGTACCACCCGCCGGGGACCCGCTGCACCCGGCCCGGCAGCTCGTGGCCGCAGTAGGGGCAGGCCACCCGGAGCACCGAGAAGCCGCCCGCCTCCTCGGGAAGGTGGACCCGGTAGTACCGCCCGCAGGCCGGGCAGAGGTTTTCCACCTTGCGCCGGCAGGCGGCCCGAGACTTTTTTAGCACATGGTGGCAGCGCTCGCATCTAAAGCGAAAGGCCTGCGGGTCCGCCGTCACCGCCCCCGGCCCGCCGCAGGCTGGACACTTCACCATCAGCCCCGTCTGGAGGGCGGTGGCGGTGGAGTAGGTCCAGGGGCTGTCTTTGGTCCGTGTCATAGCTGTTCTACCTCTCCCAGGGCGGCTTTTTTCCCGGCTTGAAGGTGACGCGCTCCGGTTCTGGCTCCGGGGGCTGGGGCGGGAGGGTGGTCTCCTCCGCGGAGGGGGCATACTCCAGGAAGGAGGTGTCAAAGAATTTCACCTGGCCGCAGCAGTCGCAGCGGAACATGACCATTGTGTCGGTATAGGTCTGAAACAGGCCCATCTGGCTAAGGAAGGACACCTCGTCCACCTTGGTCATCCGCTGGCCGCAGCATGTCAGGGTCTTCTCCTGACAGCTCCGGCGGGCCTCGTCCCGCTTCTGCTGCTCCTCCGTCTCCTTCAAAAAGGCCCCCATGCGTTCCCGGCCCTCCGCCCGGCCCGTCTCCAGGGCCAGAACAGCCCGCTGGCGCTGGGACAGATTCATATATCTCTCTGCGCACTTACTGCACACCTTCTGCGGCACGCCGCCGCAGGTAAGCTGGTCCGTCTGCCAAAATTTGATCTCCTTGCCGCAGAAAATACAGACTTCCGCCATAACGGTCTCCTTTTCCGGTTAAACGATGGTCACAAACTGCCGGATATCGTCCCGCATGGCGATGGCGGCGTTCCGGGCGGCCCCGGCGAAGTCGCGGCCGTCCCCGCCCGTCTTCTGCCAGGCGCACATGATGCCCCGGGAGGAATTTACAATGGCCCCGTGACCGTATTTGTCAAAGGCATACCGCACATCGTCGGCGGTGCCCCCCTGGGCGCCGTAGCCGGGCACCAGGAAGAAAGTGCTTTCCAGCCGCTTGCGCAGTGCCCGGATATCGGAGGGGTAGGTGGCCCCGGTAACCGCCCCGGCCATGGTGTAGCCGTACTTGCCCTCGGTACCGGTGGCGATGCGCTGGTTCAGGTCGCCCATCACCTGATAGACCGTCCGGTCTCCGGCAGGGATGTCCTGGAGCTCCCCGGAGCCGGGGTTGGAGGTCTTCACCAGCACGAAGACGCACTTGTCCTCCCCCTTTGCGGCCTCCAGGAAGGGCCTGATGGAGTCGGAGCCCATGTAGCCGTTGAGGGTGACGCAGTCGGCGTCGAAGGACTTGAATATCTGCCCCTCGATCTTGGCCCCGGACAGCCATCCCTCGGCGTAGGCGGCGGCGGTGGAGCCGATGTCCCCCCGCTTGATATCGGCAATGACAAAAAGGCCCTTCTCTCTGGCGTATTTTATGGTGCGCTCCAGCACTTCCATCCCCTGCCAGCCCAGGTTTTCGTAGTAGGCCGCCTGGGGCTTTACAGCGGGGACAATATCACAAAGGGCGTCGATAAGCCCCCGGTTAAACTGCCAGATGGCCTCGGCGGCCCCCTTGAGACCCACCCCGTGCTCCTCAAAGGCGGCCCGGCGGAGGTGCTCGGGCACGTACTCGATGCGGGCGTCCAGCCCGGCCACGGTGGGGTTTTTCATGGCGCGGATCTTATCCTGTAAAACGTCGAATGACATTTGAACCATTCCTTTCTTTTATGTTACACCCCATCCTGATAGATAACCTCGCCCTGGACGATGGTGTATTTCACCCGGCCCTTCACGGTCCGCCCGGCGAAGGGGGTGTTGCGGGCCTTGGAGGCAAATTTTTCCGGGTTGATGGTCCAGGCCTCGTCGGGGTCGAAAACCACCAGGTCGGCCACCGCCCCGGGGGACATATGGCCCCGGGCCAGGTGGAGGATATCGGCGGGGTTGGTGGACAGGCGGCGGAACACACCGGGCAGGTCCAGCTTTTTGGTGTGGTACAGCTGGGTGAGGGTGAGGGCCAGACTGGTCTCCAGGCCGATCATGCCGCTGGGGGCCCGGCTGAGGGAGCGGGCTTTCTCCTCGGCGGAGTGGGGGGCGTGGTCGGTGGCGATCACGTCGATGGTGCCGTCCTTCAGCCCGGCGATGATACCGTGGACGTCCGCCTTGGTCCGCAGGGGCGGGTTGACCCGGGCCATGGCCCCCTGGGTGAGCACCTCATCCTCGGTGAGGGTGAAGTACTGGGGGCAGGTCTCGCAGGTAATGGGCACCCCCTTCTTCTTCATCTTCCGGATGATTTCCACACTCCGGGCGGTGGACACGTGGCAGATATGGACCCGGGCCCCGGTCTCCTCGGCCAGCATGGCATCCCGCATGACCATAATCTCCTCGGCGATAGCGGGCCGCCCCTCCAGCCACAGGTGGCGGGAGACGCTGCCCTCGTTCACCGCCCGGCCGGCCACCATGGAGGTGTCCTCACAGTGGCACAGCACAGGCAGCTCCAGCTGCCGGGCCCGGATGAGCACATCCCGCATAAGGTTGGCGTTGTCCACGTTGTTGCCGTCGTCAGACAGGGCCACCGCCCCCGCCGCCTTCAGGGCCTCGGCGTCGGTGGGTTCCTCCCCCCGCAGGCCCAGGGACAGGGCGGCGATGGGGTAGACCCCCACGCCGTTGGCCGCTTTCGCCCGGTCCAGCACATACTTCACTTGCTCCGGGCAGTCCACCGCCGGGCTGGTGTTGGCCATGCAGGCCATCGAGGTGACGCCCCCCCGGGCAGCGGCAGCGCAGCCGGTGAGGATGTCCTCCTTATAGGTAAGGCCGGGGTCCCGCAGGTGGACGTGCATATCCACCAGGCCGGGGGCCACCATCAGCCCGGCAGCGTCAACAACCCGGTCGGCCTCGCCGTCCAGCCCCCGCTCCATCAGGACGATGCGGCCGTTTTCCGCCAGGATGTCCTGGAGCACAACGGTCCCCGTTACCGGATGGACCACCCGTCCGTTTTTGATTAAAAGCTTCATCATGTCTCCTCCGCGCATATGTGGTCGATTTGGAAAGATTCTCCGCCCGCCGGCGCAGACTTTTCTGATTATAAATTATAGCGGAAGATACAGGATTTAGCAACGAGTTTTTCAAATTTTCAGGGGATACTATGTGCTGCGGAGAAGTTTCAAATTCTCCGGGGAAAGGGAGGGAAAACTATGTGCAATAACTCCTACAGCTGCCACGGCGCCGGCGTGTTTCTGATGGGCGCGGTGGCCGGCATGGCCGCCGGCGCGGCCCTGACCGCCACCATGACGCCGTCGTCCACCCGGCAGATCAAGCGGGCCGCCCACCGGGCCGCCATGCGGGTCAACGAGGCTGTGGACCATCTGGCCGACGCGATGGATATGTGAGTATGACAAGGCCCCCGGCTCGCGCCGGGGGCAAATTGTTTGCGTCACAATTGCGTCATTCTTCCCGCTTGCTCCGCAGCAATGGTAAAATAGCACAGCAGAGACGCATAATATGCGCCTGCGGGCGGACAACGTCCGCCCCTACAGAGTGTTCTCAAAACAGTGCCAATTGCTGGAGGTGGTCACATGGTAAAACATCCGGTGCGTTTTACGCTGCGCATAGAGCAAGCCCTTTACAGAAAAATTACATATATTGCAAAACAGGAAGTCCGCTCTGTAAATCGGGAAATTGAGCAGCTTATCAAACACCGCATCGCCGCCTTCGAAGCGGAACACGGCAGGATCAACGTGTAAAGCCGAAGGGAATACACGCCCTTCGGCTTTGTTTGACAAAAAAGTCATTGTTGTTATAATAAATTTGCCCCTCAGCCGGAGGGGATGGAAGGTGCGTTGTCATAACGGTAGGTGGTTAGTCCCCCGAAAGGGGGCGCTTCTGCCCCCTGATTCTAGAAAGGGGGGCTGCCCAATGAGTACATCTGAAGTGCTGCAATTGTGTCTGGTTATCATTGGTATTTGCGGCCTGTTCATCCAGGGTAAAAAGAAGTAACCGCCCCAGCTCCAACTGTGCGGTTACTTCGCAAACAAGCATAGGGGGCTAGCCGCTTATCGACAGCGCCCTTCTGTTTTTATTATACCATCCAGCGCCGCTTTGTCAAGTGACAGGGCGGTCTTTTCCATACATCCCGTCCAGAATATCCACGATATCCCCGATGACCCCGTCGTTGCAGTGACAGAGGACGCGGGCCCCCCAGTTCTTGACCTCTTGGGCGCAGTTTGCGGGGGCGAAGGGGATGGCGGACAGCTCCAGCATGGGGATATCGTTCTGGTTGTCCCCCACGCAGTAGATGTGCCCCGGCTCCACCCCCAGCAGCTGGGCCACCCGGGCCACCATCCCGCCCTTGTTGCTGCCCTTGCGGGTAAACTCCAGATAGCAGGGGTTGGAGAAAATGGCCTCATACCGGTCCCCCAGCCCCGCCAGCACCCGTTCCTGCACAGCCAGCAGGACCTCGTGCCCGTCGTGGAACAGGGCCTTGACCCAGGGGGTTGGCATGTCGGCCACGGGGCACTCGGTATAATCGCAGTTCACCTTTTTCAGGTGGGCAAAGGTGATGTGATTGGGGCGGCAGACGTAGATATCCTCCCCGTGGTAGACCTCCAGGGACACGGTGGGGAAGGCCTCCATCAGTCCGGCCAGGTCCTGGGGGGCGGTCTCCGGCAGGTGAGTCTGCTCCAGCATCTTGTCCGCCTGAAAATCGTAGATGGCCGCCCCGTTGGACAGCACCGCCGGGGCGTTCATGGGGACCAGCGGGGCATAGGGGGCAAAGGTGCGGTGCGCCCGGCCGGTGGCCATGACAAAATAGCCCCCCTCCCGGATAAAATAGCGGATGGCCTCCAGATTGCGCTCCGGGATGCGCAGGTTCAGGCCGTACAGTGTGTCGTCAAAGTCGCTGGCCAGCAGCAGACCATTAAATTTTCCCATAGGGGCCTCCTCTCTCCCCTTGGAGGGGCAAAAGCTGTGTTTTTTCAATTCTAGGCGGCGGGAAGGGGTTTGTCAACCCTAGAAAATTCCTTAAAAGCTTATTCTCGGTTGCCTTATGACCGTTTGTGTGGTACAATTAGTAAAAAGGAGGGCTGGATTATGCTGGTTTTTATCGACGAGAGTGGTCATCCCCACCCAAATGATAGTACCAAAAATCCGATATTACTTAGTGTATGTATCCATGAGCGAGATGTAAAGCACATTACCAATCAAATCTACAAAATAAAAGATGCTCACTTTAACCGGCAGGATGAACTAAAATCCACCTCTTTGATTCGAGAACAAACGATTACCAAAAACCGGACACGCAACAAGGCCTTTGTGGACGACTTTGTTTCTGCTGTGTGCAGCTTTAATATTACGGTATTTGCTATTATTATGTCACAGCCCAAAGAACCCCTACTTATGAACGGCGACACATTGCCAAAACAATATCACCATTTGCTCAAGAAGGTGGAATTTTTCTGTGAAAACCACCATTACGATAAGGCGATTTTTGTTTTTGATGAAACAAACGAGCGCGACGACCAGAAAATTGTTGAAGCCTTTACTGGTTTCCTTTTTAAATCCCGTCTGGGAAAAACCTTTGATCGCATATTGGAAATGCCCCTTTTTGTTAGTTCAAGTCTAACCCCTGCCATACAAATTGCCGATATATTTGCCGGAATTGTTCGGCATTATTATGAACATGAGCTGGATAAAAAGTCCCCGGAAACCGATTTTGAGGCTTGGATTGCAGAACTGTTTAAAATTATCTATTCTCGAACGGAAAACAACACATGGCCGGGTCAGCCCCGGAAGAAGGAGTATGGCTTCTTTTACATGGGTAGTAAATTTTAAAAATCAAAATACTTTTTGACTTGACAGCATATCATATCTCGTGTACAATTAAGACAGAGCTGATAGTTGTCCCGTCCTGGGGCTGCGTTTGGCTCTTTCTATTGTGCTACAAGGGGGTCTTTCGTCATGGAGGGCCCCTTTCATTTTTGTTTTGACACCATAAGGAGGGGACCGCCATGACCAAAAAGGAACTGCTGGACCGCTGCGCCCAGGACGGAGCGGAGCGCATCCTGCTGGCCCGGGTGCTGGACAAGCTGGAGCTGAGCCAAAACCGGGGCGTCCCCGCCCACACCCCCTTTCTCTCGCCGGGGGAGCAGGCCTCCGTGACCGACCTGCTCAACACCTGGGGCCGGCCCCGGCACCTGTTCTGGGGCGGATACCCGGACAGTGAACGTAATATCTGCCTCTTTCTGGCCGACTGGCAGGAGGATGAGAGCGTTCTGGCCGACCCGGATGGCCCCCTCACCGCCCTCCAGGGCACATTTCCCGCCGACGCCTCCCTCACCCACCGGGACATTCTGGGCTCCCTGATGGGGCTGGGCATCACCCGGGAGCTGGTAGGGGATATCCTTCTCCCCCGGCCGGGGCTGTGCCAGGTGGCCGTCCTGCGGGAGGCCGCCCCCATCCTTCTCTCCCAGTGGGAGGGGGCCGGGCGGTATAAAGTAAGTCTGTCGGAGATTCCTCTGGACCGCCTCACCCCCCGGCCCGCTCAGGTAAAGACCATCCGGGACACGGTAGCCACCCCCCGGCTGGACGCGGTGACCGCCGCCGGCTTCTCCCTGTCCCGGGGCAAGGCCGCCGCCCTCATCGCCTCGGGAAAGGTATCCCTCAACCATCGGGAGTGCCTGAAGGCCGACCGGCCGGTGGCGGAGGGGGATGTGCTCACCTGCCGGGGCCTGGGCAAATGCGTGGTGAAGGAGGTCCCGGGGCAGTCCAAAAAGGGACGGACTATGCTGGTAATAGAGAGGTATGTATAATGGAACAGAAGAAGATCGACCGCATCAATGAGCTGGCCCGCAAGGCCAAGGGTCCGGAGGGGCTCACCCCCGCGGAGACCGCCGAGCGGGACGCCCTGCGGCAGGAGTATGTGGCCGCCGTCCGGGCCAGCCTCACCGCCCAGCTGGACAGCACCTGCATCCAGTACCCAGACGGCACCCGGAAGAAACTGAAACGGAAACGTCCTTAATGGTATTTTAATTTGACAAGCCGTCCATTTTCTGCCATAATTGCCTTGATCTGTACCAATGAGTAACGTAAGGAGGGCCCCGCTATGGCTCGCATCAAATTTACCACCGACTCCGCCGCCGATATCCCCGCCCCCCTGCGGGAGGAGCTGGACGTCCAGGTACTCCCCTTCCCCATCGCCATGGGGGACCAGGAATTCAGCGACGGCTTCGACTTTACCCCGGAGGAATTTTATGACATGCTCCTGGCCGCCCCTCAGATTCCCACCCATGCCCAGCTCAACCCCTATCTGTTTACCGAGGTCTTCGAGGCGGCCTATGCGGCGGGCTTTACCGACCTGATTCACACCTCCATCAACTCCAAGGGCTCCGCCACCTGCTCCAACGCCTTCCAGGCCCGGGGCGACTTCTACCGGGACCACCCTGAGGCAGAGGGGACCTTCCGCATCCACATCATCGACGCCCTGAATTACACCATGGGCTACGGCTGGGCGGTGGTCCAGGGGGCCAGAATGGCCGCCGGCGGGGCCGCGCCCCAGGAGGTTGCGGACTTTATCCAGGACTGGGTAGACCATGTCCGGGTGATTTTCGCCCCGCTGGACCTGCGCTTCGCCAAGAAGTCAGGCCGGGTGTCGGCCGCCGCCGCCTTTGTGGGGGAGGCCCTGGGGCTGAAGCCTGTAATGACCTTTACCGACGGCGAGTCCAGGATTCTGTCCAAGGTCCGGGGGGAGAAGGCCGTGCTGACCCGGCTGGTGGAGCTCTGCAAAAGTGAGCGGCGGCCCGGCACGCCCTACCTGATGATCCAGGGCAGCAATGTCGAGCAGTCCGAAAAGCTGCTGGAGGCCTGCCGCCGGGAGCTGGGTGAGGAGCCCGCCCTGTGCTACCGCATCGGCGGCGTGATCGCCATCAACGCCGGGCCCAACCTTGTCGGCGTAATCTACCGCACGTAATTCATTCCGCCCGGCCGTTTTTTCCCGGCCGGGCCTTGTTATTTTACAGATTATTCATCTGGATTGTGGTATGCTATGCAGGGGCGGATATGATCCGCCCGTAAACCGTGAGAAATATGTGCAGTGCGCGGCCTCCGGGCGCGCCGCGCACTTCCGCGGGCCGGGGTCGTCCCGCCCTGCTGCAACAGGAATACAAAGGAGGTCCGCCTCATGGAACACAAACAGCTCACCTGGCCCCAGCGGGGGGCGCTGTGGCTGCGGCTGGGCATCCGACTGGGGCTGACTGCCCTGGCGGTGTGGCTGGCCGCCCGGTTCGGCCGGCCGCTGCTGTCCCTCTTTGCCCCCTTCCTGCTGGCCCTCATTGCCGCCGCCGCCCTGAATCCTCTGGTGAAGAAGCTGCAAAGGCTGCTGGGCTGGAACCGGCAGGTCCTCACCCTCCTGCTGCTTTTCCTGATTTTCGGACTCCTGGGCGGGGGGCTGACCCTGCTGGTCTACGCCGCCGCCGGACAGCTGGTATCTCTGGTTCAGAACTGGGGCGGCCTGCTGGACAGCCTCCAGACGGTGATGGACCAGCTGGAGGCCCTCTTTGCCCGACTGCTCACCCTGGCGCCCCCGCAAGTCAACGAAATTGTGGAAAACGCCAAAGACAGCCTGTTTCTGTGGCTCAGCGAGGCGGCCCCCGCCGCCCTGGGAAACCTGGGGCTGGAGGCCGGAGAGCGGGCTATGGGCCTGCCCGCCTTTCTGGTGGCTCTGGTCATCTTTATTATGGCCACCTTCCTCCTCACGGCGGACTACCCCTATCTCCGCAGCCGGTATGTCCAGCACCTGGATGAGGGCCTGCTCCGCTTTTTAGGCCAGCTGCGCACCACCGCCCTGGGGGCCTTCGGGGGATATGTGAAGGCGGAATTTCTGCTGTCGGTGGGGGTGTTCTTTATCCTGCTCGCCGGCTTCTTCCTTATCCGGCAGCCCTATGGCCTGCTGCTGTCCCTGGGGCTGGCGGTGATGGACTTCATCCCCATCATCGGGGCGGGCACCGTGATGGTGCCCTGGGCCTTCGTGGCCCTGTTCACCGGGGACTTTACCGCCGCCGTGGAGCTTATGGCCATCTGGGGGGTGATCGCCCTGTTCCGCCGGGTGATGGAGCCCAAGTTCGTGGGGGATCAGACCGGACTGTCCCCCATTCTGTCCCTGGTGTCCATCTATGTGGGCATGAAGCTGGCCGGGGTACTGGGGATGGTCTTCGGCCCGGTGGTGTTGCTGGTGGTCCTCAATCTGGCGGGGATGGGCATGTTCCGGGGCGCTCGCCTGGATTTGGAGGCCGCCGCAAGGGATATCGCCGCCATTCTGAGCGAGCGGCCCCTGTAGGGGCGCACAGGATGCGCCCGGTTCCCTGTGGGCGGATGATATCCGCCCCGTTCACAATTTCCCCAAAATCCCCGGAAAACGTTTAAAATAAAATTTGTTTTTCTTCATGCTTTTTTCATATTTAAGGGTTATGATAGCCACAGTTCCAGGGCACACCTGAAATATCCCGCTTTGAAAGGAGCGTTTGTATCATGAGTGAATTTAACTTTTACAACAGCGAAAACGACGGTTACCGCGGCGGCTTCGGCGGCTATGTGGACCCGGAGCCCGTCATGCCCGGCACCCCTCTCTCCACCGGAGGCATGAAGCCTCCCAAGCGGAAGAAAAACGGCGCGGCCAAGGTAGTGGCCCTGGTGCTGGCCTGTACCCTGGCAGGCGGCTCCGCTGGAGTGGGCGGGGCGTATCTCTACCAGCGCTTCTCCCCCCAGCCCGCGCCGCCGGTCCCCGACCACTCCACCACCCTCTACGAGGGGGACCGCCCCCAGGTGGAGACCGTTCTCAACTCCAACAGCGGACAGCCCATGTCGCCGGAACAGCTCTACGCCGCCAATTTGGCCTCCTGCGTGGGCATCACGGTGAACACCACCCAGAACATCTGGGGGCAGACCACCACCTCCGCCGCCTCGGGCTCCGGCTTTGTCCTCAGCCAGGACGGCTACATCGCCACCAACTACCACGTCATTGAGGAGGCGGCTGAGGACGACACCGGCGCGGTTACCATTGAGGTCTCCTTCGCCAACGGCGACAAGTACGATGCCAGACTCATCGGCGGGGAAAAGGACAACGACGTGGCCGTTATCAAAATCGACGCCGACGATCTCACCCCCGTCACCCTGGGGGACAGCTCCAAGCTGGTGGTGGGCGAGAAGGTCTATGCCATCGGCAACCCCCTGGGCGAGCTGACCTACTCCCTCACCGACGGCCTGATTTCCGCCCTGGACCGGCTTATTACCACCACCAGCACCGACAAAAACGGCCGGCAGGTCTCCACCACCCTCAACGTGTTCCAAACCAACTGCGCCATCAATCCGGGCAACTCCGGCGGGCCCCTCTTTGACAGCTACGGCAACGTGATCGGTATTACCACCGCCAAGTACACCCAATCCTCCTCCGGCGTTACCGCTGAGGGCCTGGGCTTCGTCCTGCCCATCAACGACGTGAAGGCCATCCTCTCCGACCTCATCGCCCACGGCTATGTCACCGGCAAGCCCTACCTGGGCATCCAGGTGTCCGATGTCCCCTCGGCGGCCCAGCAGTACGGCGTCACCGCCGGCGCCTCCGTGTCCTATGTGGCCGAGGGCTCCTGCGCCCAGAAGGCCGGCCTCCAGGTAAACGACATCATCATCGCCATCGACAACACCGCTATCGACTCCTCCTCCGCCCTCACCGCCGCCCTGTCCACCGGCTACAAAGCGGGGGACACCGCCACCCTCACCGTAATCCGCAATCAGCAGGAGCGGAAGCTGACCATTACTTTCGACGAGAAGAACGCCCAGACCGAGGCCAACAACCCGCTCCAGCAGAACGGCCAGCCCCAGCAGCCCTCCCAGGGCGGCCAGAACAACGGCTATTACTACCAGTGGCCCTTCAATGTGTTCCCCTGGTAAAGCATCCCATTTCCCCTCATCGCCCGCAGTCCGGCTCAGGCTGCGGGTATCTTTTTTACGCTTGTCTCATAAATTCAGGAAAACTGTCGCATGTAGGGCAAGGGCTCTGCCCTTGCCTTACCCCGTTTCTGTCTTTGCCCCGTTTCGATGCCGTTTTATCCCCTTACGGGGATAGGCAGGGGTAGAACCCCTGCCCTACAGGACAGACCGTTCGGTATTTCCAGAGGTGCTCCGAACTTATGAGACGAACATGGTATCTTTTTGCAAAGGGATGGACAATCCAGAAAAATCAGGTATAATATAAGGTGACAGAATAGATAAGAAGAGGGATACACTATGGAAATAAACGGACAAACCGTCAGCGGCATAAAGCGCTACGACGAAATGGGCCTGTCAGCGGAGCTGATGCGGGCCATCGAGAAGAAGGGCTATGTGGAGGCCACCCCCATCCAGACCGGGGCCATCCCCTGGTTTATGGACTGGAAGGACGTGATTGCCAAGGCCCCCACAGGGACCGGCAAGACCTTCGCCTTCGGCATCCCCATGGTGGAGCACACCGACCCGGCCTCCACCCACGTCACCGGCCTGGTGCTGGCCCCCACCCGGGAGCTGGCCATCCAGATCCAGGACGAACTGCGGGACCTGTGCGCCTTTAAAGAGGGGGTGCGGGTGGTGTGCCTCTACGGCGGCCAGCCCATCAACACCCAGATTAACCAGCTGAAGAAAAAGCCTCAGATCGTGGTTGCCACGCCGGGGCGGCTGATGGACCACATGAAGCGGCGCACCGTCCGGCTGGACAAGGTGGAGACGGTGGTGCTGGACGAGGCCGACCGGATGCTGGACATGGGCTTTGTCCGGGACGTGACCCACATTCTGGACCAGATGCCCAACCGGAAAAACCTGGGCATGTTCTCGGCCACCATCTCCCGGGAGGTGCTGGATATCTCCTGGGTCTACCAGCGGGAGCCGGTGGAGATCACCGTCCAGGCCGACCAGGAGAACCGGCCCGACATCGCCCAGTACCGTCTGGACGCCGACCGGGGCGAAAAGGCGGACATCATGGCCCGGCTGCTGGAGATGGGGGACTACGAGCGGGTGATTGCCTTCTGCAATACCAAGAACATGACCGACCGGCTGGCCGGACTTTTGGAGATGCGGGGCATCTCCTGCGAGGCCATCCACGGCGACATCACCCAGTCCCTCCGGGAGCGGACCCTGAAGAAATTCCGGGAGGGGAAGATTCGGGTGCTGGCCGCCACCGACGTGGCCGCCCGGGGGCTGGATATCGACGACGTAGACGCCGTGTTCAACTACGACGTGCCCGACGAAAATGAGTATTACATCCACCGCATCGGCCGCACCGGCCGGGCCCGCCGCCACGGAGTGGCCTTCTCCCTGGTGGCCTCCATCACCGAGAGCCTGCGGCTGGACGACATTGTCAAGTCCACCGGGAGCCAGATTCGTGCGGTACACTTTAATGAAAAGGGCGACCTGGTAGCCGCCGCGGAGAACAAATGAGCAAAAAACCCGGACACTTCTGGCTGGATTTCTTCGCCTGCGTCCTGATCCCCGCCTACACCCTGCTCTTTGCCGGGAGCGTGGAGTGGTTCGGCACCAATTTCTCGGTGATCGCTGTCACCGGGCCGGACCACTACCGGGGCTTTATCTACTGGGGCGTGCTGGCCGGGGGGTACTTCTTCGTGATGCTCAGCCGGATGGCCTTCCGCCTGCCCGGGCGGTGGATGCGGTGGCTGGTGCGGCTGCTGGCGGTGTGCGCAGTGCTGTCGCTGGCCTACGCCCTGGCCATCCCCTACCTGCCCAGGTATTTTCCCAAATACGCCGCACTCCATGTGGTGCTGGCCGCCGGGGCCTGCGTGCTGCTGATGGTGGATTTGCAGTTTATCATCCTGGTCTTCCGCCGGCAGGACCCGGTCCGCTGGGCTGGGGCGATGCGGTTCTGCTGGTGTATGATAATCGGCTGCGCCGTGCTGTTCCTTCTCCCCGGGATGGTGACCACCGCGCTGGAGGTGTTTTTTACCATCTCCGCCGCCCTGCTGGCCCGGAGGATCTGGCTGTTGTTGAATACTGACAAATATTTATAGCCCAACCGGGCTTCAAACTGCAAAAACGCGCCGAAGGACCCTCCTCCGGCGCGTTTTCCTGTCTCGAAAACCACGACCCGCCTGTTTTTTAAAACCTTTTTTAAAAGTTGCAAAAACCGTCAATTTTTTAAAAAAATACCCAATACTATGCAGCCAGCATATTGAAAACTGAAATTTGAACCGTTATACTTTCAGTATTCCCCGGAACAATATTTCAAATGGAGGTTATCAGATTGAAAAAACTACTTTCCCTTGCCCTTGCGGCCGCACTGGCCCTCTCCCTGACCGCCTGCGGCGGCGGTAACGGCGGCGATGACAAATCCAGCGGCGGCAATTCGTCCTCGGTAGGATCGAGTTCTTCCGAGGGTTCCCAGTCCGAACCGACAGAGGAACCTGATGTCTCAAAAGCTGGCCCTGCGTTTATTACCGCTTCCATCGGAGAAACCGTAACACTGGAAGGCGTAGATGTTGAGTTATCTACCGGGGAATTTACTTCCGGCGACAAGCTCGGCGGGAATATCTCTGTATCTACCCACAGCGACAGCAACCAATATTTTTGGCTCACCGGGACAATGACAAATGTCGGAGCCGAAACTATTTCCTCCTTCAGCGTTGATTCGATCGTAAATATTGTCTTTGACGATACCTATACTTACTCGGGAGATATCCATGTACGGAACGATATGGGCCCATTCGCGGAGAGCGAGGTTCTGTTCTGGGCTGACGTGCCCCCCGCTATGCTTGAGCGCTATGAAACAGTAAAGGTTCAGTTCGCCTACAACGACGGCTTTGCGGATTATGACTGGAGTACCCACAGCGGCGAAAGGACACTGGAGGGATATGACCACCAGTATGAGTTTATTCAGGGCGGAAATGGGGGCGGTGCCGCCGGTGGTAATGGAACAACCTCCGGGAGCGATGCGAAGACTATTTCCACCGGTGATACGATTGCCACAAATGATTACGAATTTACCCTTACAAACGTTGAACTGACCTATGAGGTACTTCCTCCCAATACCAGCAGCGTATACTCCAGCTACGTAGCGGAGAGTGGCAAGGTATATATCCATGTGGCGGCGGACGTAAAAAATACCATGCAGCGCGACATTCGGATTGACGAGCTGTTTACCGCCTCTGCGCTCTACGACGGACAGTACTCCTACAACGGCTTTACTGTTGTCAATGACGGAGATAACCGGTTCGACTGGGCAGGCAGCTATGTTGCCGCGACTCCCCTTGAGACTTGCAAGGCCCACAGCATTATCGAGTGCCCTGACGAAGTTAATACTTCCGGGAAACCGATCACCGTTTCTCTCGACTTGGGTGGAACCACATATGAATACACTCTCAGATAACAGAATTTTATAACATAACCACAGGGGACGGAAGAATTTCCGCCCCCTGAAATTTTAATCAATTCTTCATTCTTTTCCTATGGTATTTTCAATCCATGAGGCGTATGATATAGTTCAGAAACAGACCCCGACATACTTTTTAAAGGAGCGATTTATTATGGGAAGCAAGAGACTGTACCGGACCGAGGGCCCCTATAAGATGCTGGCTGGTGTGTGCGGCGGCATCGCGGAGTACTTCGACATCGACCCCACCCTGGTGCGGGTGGGCTGGGTCATCGCCTTCTTCTGCGGCACCTTCGGCTTCTGGGCCTACCTGATCTGCGCCCTGATTATGCCCAAAAAGAGTGATATCTACCCGGATTATTAAAAAGCCCCCCTTGCCAAAGGGGGGAGGGCCGCCGCCGGAGGCGGTGGCGGGGGGATTCCGTAAAAAGGCAACGCTTACTGTATGTTGGAATCCCCCAGTCATTCGCTTTGCGAATGCCAGCCCCCTTTCACAAGGGGGCCTTGCCGTTTCAACTAAGGAGGTTCTGCTATGCTCACCGTCCGCCCCTCCGTCCCAGAGGACATCCCCGCCCAGCGGGAGCTGTGGAAGCTGGCCTTCGGGGACAGCGACCAGTATATCGACAACTTCTACAACACCTGCTACCGCCCGGACCGGGTGGTGGTGCTGGAGGAGGACGGGGCGGTCCAGTCCATGACCACATGGTTTGACACCACCTTTGTCCTCCCTGGACAGGGGGAGCACCGGGCGGCCTACCTCTACGCCGTGGCCACCCACCCGGACTGCCGGGGCCGGGGGCTGGCAGGAAAGCTGCTGGCCGGGGCGGACGAGTATTTCCGCTCGTTGGCTATCCCCGCCGTCACCACCGTGCCGGCGGAGCCCTCTCTCCACAACTTTTTCGGGGCCAACGGCTTCCGGGAGTGCTTCCGCATCCTGGGCGGCAGCCTGCGGCGGGAGGAAATTCCCCTGCCGCCCCCCAACCTCCTCCGCCCCGCCTCAACCGAGGAGTACAGCCGGGTGCGGGAGACCCTTCTCCAGGATATCCCCCACATCGCCTACCCGAAGGACGCCCTGGCCTATCAGGCGGGGTGCTGCGCCCTGGGGGACGGCGGGTTGTTCGTGGGGGACACCCCTGCGGGCCCCGTCTGCCTGTGCACCGAACGGGCGGATGACGAGCTGGTCATCATAAAGGAGTATCTTGGGAGAGCTGGCATGGGCCGCTATATTTTCCCGGACCTGCCCCAGATCGCCCCCGCCCGGCGGTGGGAGATACGGGGACCTCGTTCAGCGGAGTTTTGCGTGGGAGTCAACGAAAACCTGGGGAAATTCGGGATGCTGAAATGGCTGGACCCGGAGCTGGAAAGCGCCTGGAACTGGGGCACTGTGGGCTACCTGGGGCTGGCCTTTGACTGACTTCTTGCATATTGAACAAAAACAGCTGTTTCTTTTTGTGGAAAGGGCTGTTTTTTGTGTCTCCCGCTGGGCACTACAATCATTTGGTTGTGGGGACCCCCATAAAATCCATGCTTTACTCCTTCCAATTTTATGCTATACTATACATATCGTAGCAAAGCGGAGCCTTTTCTATGGGCGTTTTCTCCAATCCTGCCCAAAAACGAAGGAGTTCCGTCAAAACCACCGGATATATTTATAGGAGGAATGCTGTTATGAACCAGTACATCGAGAGAGTCCTGAACGCCACCAAGGCCAAAAACGCCAACGAGCCCGAGTTCCTGCAGACCGTGGAGGAGGTCCTCTCCTCCCTGGAGCCCGTCATCAACGCCCACCCCGAGTATGAGAAGGCCGCCCTGCTGGAGCGGATGGTGGAGCCCGAGCGGGTCATTGAGTTCCGCGTGACCTGGGAAGACGACAACCACGTGTGGCAGGTTAACCGCGGCTACCGCGTGCAGTACAACGGCGCCCTGGGCCCCTACAAGGGCGGCATCCGCTTTGACCCCTCCGTCAACCTGTCCATCATCAAGTTCCTGGGCTTTGAGCAGGTGTTCAAGGACGCCATGACCGGCCTGCCCATCGGCGGCGCCAAGGGCGGCTCCGACTTCGATCCCCGGGGCAAGAGCGACGCTGAGGTCATGCGCTTCTGCCAGGCTTTCATCACTGAGCTGTACCGCCACATCGGCCAGGATATCGACTGCCCCGCCGGCGACCTGGGCTGCGGCGGCCGTGAGATCGGCTACATGTACGGCCAGTACCGCCGCATCGTGGGCGCCTCCGAGTTCGGCGCTCTGTCCGGCAAGGCCGTGTCCACCGGCGGTTCCCTGATGCGTCCCGAGGCCACCGGCTACGGCGCTGTGTACTATCTGGTCGAGGCCCTGAAGCACGACGGCGAGGACATCAAGGGCAAGCGGATTGCCATGTCCGGCTACGGCAACGTGGGCTGGGGCATCATGAAGAAGGCCGCTGAGCTGGGCGCCAAGGTCACCTACTTCGCCGGTCCCGACGGCTACATCCACGATCCCGACGGCGTGGACACCGAGGAGAAGCTGAACTACATCCTGGAGATGCGGGCCAAGGATCCCATGCACTGCGCCTCCTATGCCGAGAAGTTCGGCTGCGAGTTCGTGGCCGGCGAGAAGTGCTGGGGCGTGAAGGACGTGGACATCTACATGCCCGCCGCCACCCAGAACGACGTGAACATGGACTGGGCCGAGAAGATCGCTGCCTCCGGCGTGAAGTACTACATTGAGGTGGCCAACATGCCCACCACCAACGAGGCCCTGGAGTTCCTGAAGAAGCAGGCTCACATCGTGGTGGCCCCCTCCAAGGCCGTCAACGCCGGCGGCGTGTCCGTGTCCGAGCTGGAGATGGCTCAGAACGCCGAGCGCCTGTACTGGACCGCCGAAGAGGTGGACGAGAAGCTGAAGGGCATCATGAAGAACATCTATCACTCCTCCGTGGAAGTGGCTGAGCGCTATGGCCTGGGCTACGACCTGGTGGCCGGCGCCAACATCGTGGGCTTCCAGAAGGTAGCCGACGCCATGATGGCTCAGGGTATCTTCTAAGAAGACCGTTCCGGACTCTCTCAAAACAGACAAAAAGGTCCGGGCGTCCCTTTGAGGGACGCCCGGGCTTTACTTTTTTCCCGAAATCTATTATAATAGAAGCAATGCGACAGAAATATACAAAAAATTCCATATAGAAGGAGCCATCACCATGCCTCACAAGCTTTTCCGGCTGGGCGCTCTGCTCACCGCCCTTACCCTGGCCCTCACTGCCTGCGCTCCCGGCGCTTCCAGCTCCGGCAGCGCGGCTTCCTCCTCCGAGAGCATCCCTGTGGACGCCAGCTCTATGGTCATGCAGGACGCCGTTCCCACCATCGAACCCGAGCCCGAACCGGAGCCCATGCCCGTCCTCACCCAGGAGGATATCGACGCGGCCCTGGCCCAGGTGATGGAGAACTACTCGGCCGCCGGCGTGACGGTGGCCACCGTGGAGCGCGGCCTGGTCAGCCAGGCCGGCGCCTGGGGCTGGGCGGTAAAAAATGAGCGTGAGATGACCCCCGACACCAAGATCCGCATTGCCTCCATCAGCAAGGTAGTTATCGCCATGTGCGCCATGGCCATGGCTGAAGACGGCCTCATCGACCTGGACGCCCCCATATCCGACTACTGGGGCAATGGGACGACAAACCCCTACGTCAAAACTCCGCCCACTGCCCGCACCTTTATGACCCACACCTCCTCCATCAAAAATCTGGACACCACCCGGGGGCTGTCCAAGCTGAAGGGCATCCTCCAGAGCAAGTCCTCCTGGCGCTCCGTGGAGCCGGGGAACCGGGGCGGCTGGTCCTACAGCAACTTCGGCATGTGCATCCTGGGCACCACCCTGGAGCTGGCCGCCGACCAGCTGCTGGATGACTACCTCCAAGCCCGGCTGCTGGAGCCCATCGGGGCCAAGGCGTCTTTCTGCGGGGGCAAGATGGACGTGAATGAGGTGGCCACCCTGTACAGCGGCGGCAGCATCGGCCGCTCCGCCGCCGAGCACGCCGGTCAGTCCATCCCCACCCAGATTGGCCAGACCGCCTCCTACTTCCCCGGGGGCTACACCACCAGCGCCGTGGATATGGCCAAGCTGGTAGCCGTGCTGGTGAACGACGGGGTGTATAAGCAGCCCATTTACAGCTACACCGAGGTCAAGGACGTGGAGAATGGGACGGAGTTGGTGGTGGCCGAGCCCATGCCCGGCAAATTCAAGGAGACCCGGCTGCTCACCGAGGAGTCGGTAGCCGATATGGAGACCCCCCGCTTTACCGTGGAGCTGGCGGACTACTCCTCCTTTGAGCAGTGTCTCATTCTCCGCCGGCAGGAGAACGTGCTGGACCAGGACGTTCTCTACTACCACACCGGCAGCGCCTACGGGGTCTACTCCCTGATGACCTACAACCCGGAGACGCAAAACGGCATTGTGGTCATTTCCACCGGGGCCCGCCGGAATATGAACGAGAAGGGCATGTATGCCCTGTGCTACGACCTGATGGATATACTTTATGCAAAAATGGAGGAACAGCCGGTATGAGACGTTTTCTCTCCCTTGCCCTGACCCTGGTCCTGATGGCGGGCTGCGCCCCGGCCCAGCCGGTGGACGCCAATCAGTCCGCCGCTGTGTCCCAGCCCCCCGCCCAGTCCCAGCAGCAGCCCGACCCGCCTCAGGAGCCGGAACCGGAACCGGAGCCCGTTGTCTCCCACCTGATGGTGGCGGGGGACATTATGAGCCACATGCCCCTCACCAACGACTGCTATGTGAAGGAGACCGACTCCTACGACTACACCCATGTCCTCCAGGAAGCGGCGGAGCAGCTGGCCCTGGCTGACTTCGCCGTGGGCAATCTGGAGACCACCCTGGCCGGCGGTCCGGAGTTCTCGGGCTACCCCCGCTTCAACTCCCCCGACGAGCTGGCCTACAACATCAAGGATGCCGGCTTTGACCTGCTGTGCACCACCAACAACCACTGCCTGGACAAGGGCATCGACGGCCTGAACCGGACGCTGGATGTGCTGGACGAGGCAGGCCTGCCCCATGTGGGCACCTACCGCTCCCAGGAGGAACGGGACGATAACCGGGGTATTTACGTGGCTGACGTGGGGGGGATCTCGGTAGCCTTCCTGGCCTATACCTACGGTCTCAACGGCCACCGCCTGCCTGAGGACAAGCCCTACGCCGCCAGTATCTTCAACACCGACTACTACACCAGCGTCTCCAACCCTGATTATGAGCTGATGGAAGCGGATATGGCCGCCGCCCGGGCGCTGGACACTGACCTCATCGCCGTAATCACCCACTGGGGCTGGGAGTACCACACCAAGCAGAACGGCCACCAGGAGAAGCTGGCCCAGTTCCTGGTGGAGCAGGGGGCCGACCTGGTGCTTGGGGGACACCCCCATGTCCTCCAGCCCTACGACACCGTAACTGTCACTGGCGAGGACGGCACGCAGCGGGAGGGATTTGTGATTTACTCCCTGGGCAACTTCATCTCCAACCAGAATTTTGACGACCGCAGCAAGGACCTGGCTACCAAGACCACCGTGATTCTGGACCTGGAGCTGACAAAGGACCCGGAGGGCAACACCGCCCTCACCGATGTGCGATACACCCCCTATTACATGGTCCACCGGAATAACAAGCCGGCGGGGGAGCGTCGGCACCTGGTGAACGTCCACCAGGCCATGGCCAACTACGAGGCCGGCGCGGAGACCGTCATCGACAAAAATTCCTACAAGCAGCTCCAGCTGGCTCTGGACCTGTGCCACGAGGTACTGGGAGCCGAGGGGGACAAGGCCTCAGAATAAAACCGAAACCGCCCGTCTTGTATAAGACGGGCGGCTTTTTCTCACTCCGGCAGCAGGGTTTTCCGCTTGCGGAGAAACAGGGTCAGGGTGGTGGCGGAGGCCAGGATGTCGGCCACCGGCTCGGCCACATAGATGCCCATGACATTCCGGGTGACCAGGGGCAGAATGATGGCCAGGGGCACCAGCAGGATTACCTTCCGCAGCAGGGCCAGGAACAGGCTGGTTTTGGCCTGACCCATAGCCATGAAGGCGGACTGACAGGCGATCTGCGCCCCGAAGGCCCAGATGCCGCCGAAAAAGATGGGCATTACCCGTCCCACCAGCTCCACCAGCTCCCGGTCGTCGTTAAAGATAAGCGCCAGGGGCCTGGGGAAAACAGTCACCACCAGAAAAGCGGTAACGGTCACAGTCAAGGTGGTGCGCAGCAGCAGGCGGAAGACCTGCCGCACCCGCTGGTAGTTCTTGGCCCCGAAGTTGTAGCTCATAATGGGCTGCACCCCCTGGGTAATCCCCTGGACGGGCATGACCACCATCTGCATCACGCTCTGCATCACGGTAATGGTGCCCACATACAGGTCGCCGCCGTAGTGCTGCAAGCCGGAGTTGAGCACCACCGTCACCAGGCTCTCGGTGGACTGCATGATGAAGGGGGCGATGCCCAGGGCGGCAATGCTGCCGACCACCTTGGGGTCCAGCCCCATATTTTTCCGGCGGATGCGCAGGCCCGACCTCCCGGAGCACAGGAAGCCCACCACCCAGCAGGCGCTCACTCCCTGGGAGATAATGGTAGCCAGGGCCGCCCCCTTTACCCCCATCTGCAAGCCGAAGATAAACAGAGGGTCCAGCAGGATATTCAGCACCGCCCCGATGAGCACCGAACACATGGCCACCAGAGCCCGGCCCTGGGCAGTGATGTAGGCGTTGAGGCCCAGGGCCAGCTGGACAAAGACGGTGCCCATCAGGTAGATGGAGATATAGTCCAGGGCGTAGCCGATGGTGTCCTCCGAGGCGCCGAAGGCCATGAGCAGGGGTTCCTTGACAACGGAGAACAGGGTGGTGAGGACGGCGGCCAGGCAGAGCAGCAGGGTGGTGGAATTTCCGAGGATCTTCTCCGCCCCCTCCCGGTCCCCCGCCCCCAGGTGGATGGAGGCCAGAGGGGCTCCCCCCATGCCGGCAAAGGCGGTAAAGGCCGAAATCAGCATCAGAATGGGAAAGGTGACTCCCAGGCCGGTGAGGGCGGTGCGGCCCACCTCGGGGATGTGGCCGATGTAGATGCGGTCCACGATGTTGTAGAGCATATTGATGAGCTGGGCCGCCACGGCGGGCAGGGCCAGCTTGAACATCAGCGGGCCGACGGGGGCGCTGGCCAGCGCCTCCTCGCTTTTGTGGGACTGGGACAAGGGGAGTTCCTCCAATCAAATCTGCGTCCCCGCCGGTGAGGCGGGAGCGCGGCCGGTTTCAGGTTTAAAAAATAGTATATCATAGACCGGAGAAAAAGGAAAGGATAAAATGCGAGATGGACGCACCCCGGAGGCCATTCGTAGGGGCGGATATTATCCGCCCGTCCGTCCCGCGCTCCCGCCCCACGTCCCCCCGACCGCATAAAAACGGGCGGCTCCGGGCCGCCCGTTTCTAATGGACAGAAATATCCTTCCCTGCTAAATAAAGCTGGTGCGCCGTCATTTTATCTCTTGTTCCACTTAATTTCCGTTATCATCCGCCGATATAAAAGTAACGGGCAAATAGTGAAAAAGAGGTTGACAAGCGTGTTGCTTTGTGCCATCATTAAGCAAGCAAAGCGTAGCGTAGCTATGCGCCTTTGTGTTGCCTATATGGTGAGCACTTCTTTTGTAATGAAAGACATCTTATGCTGCTGGGGAACCGTATGAAATAGGGTGTCTTTTTCTCTTGCCCACTGACTGCCCTATTCCATAACAGACGAGGAGTGAATCATTGATGAGGATACATTTGGCAAGTGGTCAGAATATGTTCAGTCCGCAAATACAAAGCCCCATGCAGAGCGCGATGGGGCAGGTGCAGAACTCCGGTTTGCAAAAGATTGTTCAGCAGGTAAACGCCAGTTACGGCAGCAGGCCAAACCGCGACACGGTTGATCTGAGCAAAAAGGCGCTGGAACTGCTGGACACGCTCAAAACCGAGAAAACAGAGGAGGTCCAGAAGCCGGAAGCGGCCTCCAGCTATCAGAAGTACGCGGCCGGGATGTTTACCCAGGAGGAGTGGGCTGAAAACTCGATTTTGGCGCAGAAAGATGGAATCCAGACGGTCTCCGATGTGATCGACTACGCAAAATCCAAGCTGAAATATACCATGTCGAAAATTTCCGAGCTGGAAAGCTATTTGAACGGCACAGGCACGCACAGCGATCCCAATATGACAAAGGAGCTGGCGGAGACGTATCTGCATAATTACAGGCAGAGCATACAGTCGGACTATACAGACGTCATTCAAAGCCACATCAATCCCCATCGAACCACGGTGGATGAGTATGACGGGCTGTCCGGCGGGCAGGCGTCAAAGGTGACAGAAAATCAGCTCAATTCCATCTCCGCTGAGTCCTTGGGGCTTTCCAACCTGACCGGTGACCCCCAGGAAATTATGGAAGCGTTGGAAAACGCGTCCAAGATGCTGGACGAAATGAAGCAGAAGACGGAAGCCGCCTACGCGCAGATGACGAACGGCAAACAGATTGCGGAGCCCGCAAGAAGCACATCGGTCTTTGACGGCAATACCAGCCTGGACTTCTTTGCGTCTCAGATGGAACAATCCCATCGAATCATAGATACAGCACAGGTCAAATTCAACGGTCCAACACTGAATTTTTAATGGTAGAGATACGGCGGTTTTGAAACAGTGATTTCAAGACCGCCGTTTTTGACTGGCGTGGCGGCGCAGAGCCCTAAAGGTCTCGCTTCCCCACCGCCAGCAGGACCAGGGCCAGGACGGCAAAAGCGGCGGGGGTGAGGTAGTCCACCAGCCAGGGCCCCGCCGCCTCGGGGACCACCCGGCGGCACAGCCAGTTAAAGGCCGGGGAGGCCCCGGCGGTAATCAGGGCGCACACCCCGGCCTTCTGCCAGGGGCCCGCATTCCAATACGCCAGGCAGAGGAAGTAGGCCCACAGGAACATCACCCCCAGGGCGGCCAGGGGGAAGGCCGACCGCCACAGCCAGCCTCCGCCGGTGTAGCCGTGGACCACCGCCAGCAGAGGAAACACCCACACCGAGGTGAAGGTCACGCACAGGGGCAGCACGTGCTTCCCGCAAAACCGCCAGATAGCCCACCAGCCCAGGGGCAGGGCAAGCGAGGCCAGAACGATCCAGAACCAGTTCAGGGCGTGAAAGACCGCCAGCTCCACCACAAAGCAGACGGGGATGGCGATGAGACATCCCGCGATCAAGAGCCGGCGGGAGCCGGTCACCACCCCCCGCCACACAGCCGCCGCCCGGGCCTGGGCCTGAGCCTGGAGGTCGTCGCAGGCGGTGAAGAACTCGTGCTCGGAGATACCCAGCTCCCGGCAGATGGCGGTGACCAGGGAGACATCAGGGTAGGACAGATTGCGCTCCCACTTGCTCACGCTGGACTCGGTGACAAACAGCCGCCCGGCCAGCTCCTTCTGGGTCAGCCCCGCCTCCAGCCGCTTTTTTCGGATGTAGTCGCCAAAGGGTCGTTTTTCTTCCATAAGGGTTCCTCCTGTGGATGGTAGTACGCGGGCCACCGGGTCCGCTGGGACCAGCGTAGTCCCTGCCGGAGAAAATGTCAAGAAAACAGGCTGTTTTTGCCGCTCGACCAACAGTCGAGTGGGGCTTCGCCCCTGAAAATCCAGGAAAGAATGTACCCGGCACGGTTGATCCCGCGCCGGGTCGGTCTTTTGGTTAGATTGAAAATCAGTGCTTTGTTGTCCAGTTTCCGATAGGTCATTTCTTGCCAAGGCTTGCGCTGTTTTTGTTCTGCCATGTTTTCCGCCTCCTTGTTGTAATATGGGTATAATGTAAAGGTTTGACATTGAATTGTCAAGAGAAAGAGCGGTTAGTGTCAAAAACACTAACCGCCTTTATATTTTAATTGGGATTAAATGTCCCGCTTATTTCCGTTATTGTATATTCAATATCATAATCATCTAAATTATATGATAAATCTGAACCAACAGTATGAACCTCAGAAAATTCGCCATTTGCAGGTAAACGAACAGTAAAGGCTAAGATAGTTTCATTGTTTTGGTCATAAGCGTCATCTGATGCTGCTACCTTAAACAATGCATATGAGTCTCCAAGTGTTGGAAGTGGAATTTCAAAAGTAATTTGAACATTGTTAAAACTGCCGCCCTGAACAGCATATGCGCTGATTGTAATATCTTGCAAACTACCAAAGTCAGTGCCGAGTATATTAAGGGCTCTAAGGTTTGATGTCTCAAAGCTTAATGATAGATAATCTTCAATATTATCCGCAGTCAATTCTACCTCTTTGCTTCCTCCATCTCCGCCGCCGCCACAGGCCACCAGAGAGAGGGCCAGAGCCGCCGCCAGCATGAGCGCAAGTAGTTTTTTCATTGTGTCAACCTCCGTCTAATTTTGTTGTTGTGCTGGGGTACAACCAGCATTGTAGCACGATTTAATCTTTTGGTCAACCTTATTTAATTCTTTACTTGCTTTTCTTGCGCCTGTACATTCTCCAAAATACAAGTGGAGGTGTTATAATGGACTACATTTTATTAGGCAAGCGAATACGGGATGAACGGTTATTGTTACGCTTGACGCTGGAAAAGCTGGCAGAGCGGACAGACAAAAGTATTAACTTCATAGGACAGATAGAACGGGGCGAGGGAAAGCCAAGCCTTGAAACAATGGTTGACATTGCTAACGCATTAGGAACAACAGTAGACAGTCTATTGCGAGACAATGTAAGGGCAGTTAATGACAACATTGGAAAAGAGATAGAGGCGATCATAAGAACGCTGGATGATAACGGGAAACAGTTTATACTTGACATGGTGAAGCGGTATAGCCATTATCACCAGCCGCAGAGCGACAATCTGTAAAAATATAGCAAGGTCAATGCTTCTGCCGCTGGAGACAAACGAAAACACCTATCACGCAATAGGTTCTTTTGATAACTGCGCGCGAGGCGCTGAAAGCGCTGGGCGCTCCTATAGCAATAAAGAGGCGGCGCTTTCAGCGCCGCCTCTTTATTGCAACTTCTCTCGCATCAAAATTTCGCTCCGCCGAACTCGGCCAGCTTGAGCCCCTTGTTTCGGTCTGTCACCCACTGGATGGACCATTGGGAGGCAAACAGCAGCAGCTGATTGCCCTTATAATCCTCCACCAGCTTGGCGTCGTTGGGCAAGAGGAGGTCCTCCTCCTTCAGGGGCGGGGCGTCCTCGTCCTCCCGGACAATCCACCGCAGGTACTCGAAGGGCAGGCCCTCCTTATACAGCTCCACATTGTACTCCGCCCGCAGCCGGTACTCCAGCACGTCGAATTGCAGGGTGCCGACGACGCCCACAATCACTTCCTCCATGCCGGAGTAGGGGGTCTTGAAGATCTGGATGGCGCCCTCCTGGGCGATCTGCTCCACGCCCTTGAGGAACTGCTTGCGCTTCATGGTGTCGATGGAGCGGATGCGCTCAAAGTGCTCCGGGGCAAAGGTGGGGATGGGGTCGAACCGGAACTTTTTCCCCGGGGCGCACAGGGTGTCCCCGATGGAGAAGATGCCCGGGTCGAACACGCCGATAATATCGCCGGCGTAGGCCTCCTCGATGATTTCCCGCTCTGCGGCCATGAGCTGCTGGGGCCGGGACAGGCGAATCTTCTTGTTCCCCTGGAGGTGGTATACCTCCTTCTCCGCCTCGAACTTCCCCGACACCACCCGCATAAAAGCGATGCGGTCCCGGTGGGCCTTGTTCATGTTAGCCTGGATTTTAAAGACAAAGGCGGAAAAGTCGTCGTCAAAGGCGTCGATGACCTCCTCCCCCGCCTTCCGGGCCAGGGGGGCGGTGGTCATGCGGAGGAACTCCTCCAGGAAGGGCTCCACGCCGAAGTTGGTGAGGGCAGAACCGAAGAACACCGGGGACAGCTTGCCATGGCGCACCCTGTCCAGGTCGAAGTCGCAGGAGGCCCCGTCCAGCAGTTCAATCTCGTCCACCAGCTGGTCCCGCTTGCCGGCCCCGATGAGGTCGGCCAGGGCGGGGTCGTCGGGCTCGATGTGGGTAGCGGTGGCCGCCCGGGCGTTGGTGTTGGAGGTGAAGTGGATCACCTTCCGGTTCTGCCGGTCGTACACCCCCATAAACTCCTTGCCGCAGCCGATGGGCCAGTTCATGGCGTAGGTGTCGATGCCCAGCTCGTGCTCCAGCTCCTGGCACAGCTCAAAGGGGTCCCGGGCCTCCCGGTCCATCTTGTTGATGAAGGTGAAGATGGGGATGTCCCGCATGGCGCACACCTTGAACAGCTTCCGGGTCTGGGCCTCCACGCCCTTGGCCCCGTCGATGACCATCACGGCGCTGTCCGCCGCCATCAGGGTGCGGTAGGTGTCCTCAGAGAAGTCCTGGTGCCCGGGGGTGTCCAGGATGTTGATGCAGAAGCCCTCGTACTGAAATTGCATTACCGACGAGGTCACCGAGATGCCGCGCTGCTTCTCAATCTCCATCCAGTCGGAGGTGGCCGCCCGGGTGTTTTTCTTGCCCTTCACCTGCCCCGCCTGGGCGATGGCTCCGCCGTAGAGCAGGAACTTCTCTGTCAGGGTGGTCTTGCCCGCGTCGGGGTGGGAGATGATGGCAAAGGTGCGCCGGCGCTTGATTTCCGCTTCGTAGTTCGACAAAAGGGTCCACTCCCTTGCTTACGTTATCGTTGGCATCCCCGCCCGATGGGCGGGGATGCCATTTTTCCTCTTTTGGCAAGCTATTGTACCATAAGATGGTAGAGGTGGCAAGAAAAAATTCCGCTTACATGTGTCATATGTTTCTATATAAAAATTGACAGACTACTCTCCTGGTGTAGTCTGTCAACTTATCCTGGCACGCCCGAAGGGACTCGAACCCCCAACATTCAGAACCGGAATCTGACGCTCTATCCAATTGAACTACGGACGCACATCTCAAAGGCGCTATGCTAGTATAGCACCTTTGAGCATATTTGTAAAGGGGGAAATTTCCGAATTACCGAAGAAAAATGAAAAATCTCAGGACAGATTCTCCCGATAGGGGGCCAGCTCCTCGGCCTGGGGGTCGTCAAACACCTTGGCGAAGACCTCCCCCTCCATCACCTCGTGGTCCAGGAGGTACCGGGCGGTAATCTCCAGCTCCCGGCGGCAGCGGGTGAGAATATCCTCGCACCGGGCGTAGGCGCCGTCGATAAGGGAGCGGACCTCCCCGTCGATAAGGGCGGCCACCTCCTCGGAATAGCTCTTGGCCTGGGCCATGGACCGGCCGATAAACACCTCGTCGTGGCCGCTCTCAAAGGTGACGCTGCCCAGCTTGTCGCTCATGCCGTAGCGCATGACCATATTCCGGGCGATGGCGGAGGCCCGCTGGATATCGCTGCCCGCACCGGTGGAGATATCCCCCAGCACCAGCTGCTCGGCCACACGGCCACCCAGGCAACGGGCGATCTGCTCGGTGAGCTCCTGTCTGGACTGATAGGCCTTGTCCTCGTCGGGCAGGGAGATGGTCATGCCGCCCGCCTGGCCCCGGGGGATAATGGTAATCTGGTGGACCGGGTCGGCGGTGGACAGCTCGTGGATAACCACAGCGTGGCCCGCCTCGTGATAGGCGGTGAGCCGGCGTGTGTGCTCCGTCACCACCCGGCTGCGCTTTTCAGGACCGGCAATCACCTTCAGCATGGCCTCGTGGAGGTCAGACATGAGGATAAACCGCCGGTCGGCCCGGGCAGCCAGCAGGGCCGCCTCGTTGAGGAGGTTTTCCAGGTCGGCTCCGGTGAAGCCGGCGGTGGCCTTGGCCACGTCTTTCAGGACCACGTCCTCGGCCAGGGGCTTCTCCCGGGCATGGACCTTGAGAATCTCCTCCCGGCCCTTGATGTCGGGCAGGCCCACGTAGATCTGCCGGTCGAACCGGCCGGGGCGCAGCAGGGCGGGGTCCAGAATGTCCTGCCGGTTGGTGGCGGCCAGAACGATCACGCCCTCGTTGGAGGCGAAGCCGTCCATCTCCACCAGCAGCTGGTTCAGGGTCTGTTCCCGCTCGTCGTGGCCGCCGCCCAGGCCGGCGCCCCGCTGGCGGCCTACGGCGTCGATCTCGTCAATGAAGACAATGGCGGGGGCATCCTTCTTGGCCTGGTCGAACAGGTCACGGACCCGGCCTGCGCCCACGCCCACATAGAGCTCCACAAAGTCGGAGCCCGAGATGGACAGGAAGTGTACCCCGGCCTCGCCGGCTACCGCCTTGGCGATGAGGGTCTTACCGGTGCCCGGAGGGCCCACCAGCAGCACGCCCTTGGGGATGCGGGCGCCCAGGGCGGTGAACTTCTGGGGGTCCCGGAGGAACTCCACAATCTCCCGCAGCTCCTCTTTCTCCTCGTCCGCCCCGGCCACGTCGTCAAAGGTGACCTTTTTCCCCTGGTCGGACAGGGTGCGGGTGCGGGCGTGGCTGAACCGGGCCGCGCCGGGAGAGCTCCCCCCGCCGCTGGCCGCACCCCGCTGGCGCATCATCAGATACCAGAACAGGCACAGCACCGCCGCCGCCACCACATAGGGGATGAGGTTGAACCACCAGGAGCTCTCCACCCCCGGGGGATAGTCGTAGCCCTTGAGAACGCCGCTTTTCAGCTGCTCATTGACCAGCTCCCGCATGTCGTAGTAAAAGAGGTCGGGGTCGGCCACCCGATAGGTGAGGCGGACAGGTTCGCCCCCGTTCTGGCCCCGGAGCGTGAGGGTGAGGGTGCTGTCCTCCAACGTGAAGTATTCCACCTGCTCCTGGAGGAAAAGGGTGCGTATCTGGCTGTAGGTGGGGGCATCCCGCCGGTCCATCTGCTGGAGGCTGGTGAAGGTGAAGAAGATCATCAGGGCCAGCAGAATGTATAGGGTAATGTCCCGGAGGCCGAAGCGTCTCATAGGCATGCTTCCTTTCCTGGAAATACGTGTAGGGGGTGGCTAGCCGTTATCCCCCATACACCTCGGGCTTTAAAATGCCGATATAGGGCAGGTTGCGGTACTTCTCCGCATAGTCCAGGCCATAGCCCACCACAAAGGCGTCGGGGATGGTAAAGCCGCAGTAGTGCAGGTCCACCGGCTTGGTTCGCCGGTCGGGCTTATCCAGCAGGGTGCACAGCCGGACCGAGGCGGGGTGCCGGTGGTTGAGAATTTTTAACAGATAGCTCAGGGTGTTGCCGCTGTCCAGAATGTCCTCCACCACGATGACGTGCCGGCCGGTGATATCCTCGGTCAGGTCCTTGGTAATCTGCACCTGGCCGCTGGAGGTGGTGCCGGTGCCGTAGGAGGAGACCGACATGAAGTCCAGCGTACAGGGCAGGTCGATGGCCCGGCACAGGTCGGCCATGAAGATGAAGGAGCCCCGCAGCACGCTGATGAGCATAATCTCCTTGCCGGCGTAGTCCGCCTCGATCTGCCGGGCGATCTCGCCGACCCGATTTTTTAATTGCTCCTCTGTAAATAATATCTCCTGAATGTCCTTCTCTAACATGGAAATTTTCTTCCTTTCATTCCACGCCGGTCACAGTGATGTGCCAGGCGCTTTTTCCATTCTGTGCGGCGAAGGCCCGGTCAGGGCCCAGGCCGGCCACGGCGGCCACCTGCTCACCGCAGTGGAAGACGGGCAGCACCTCCCGCTGAAAACGGGGCAGCTTTTCCTCAATCATCCATTTTTTTACCGTCTTGCCCAGCCGTCCCGGGGGGGTAAGCCGGTCGCCGGTGCTCCGGGGGCGCAGGCCCAGGGTGGAGACAACCTCCCGGTCCAGCCAGAAGTCCCAGGGGCCCTGAGGCTGGCCGCGGTAGTCCTCCTGGGTGCAGACGACCCGCCAGGGGCCGCAGTCCAGCGCACCGGGCAGGGGCAGGGGCCCTGCCTCCAGGGGGATGGGGCCCAGCCGGGGGACGAACAGAAGGACGTCATAGTCCCGCCGGGCGTTGGTGCCGTGGGGAAGGTGGACCTGGCCGGAGGGGTGGTCTCCCCGGCAAAGCCGCAGCAGGGCGCTGAGGTGGACGGCGGAACAGTTCTGGTCGCCCTCCCACAGCCGGCCCAGCAGCAGCCGGAGCGTCCGGCTGGCGATGGGGTCGGGGGCGGCGGCCACAACCGCCGCGTCGATGGCCAGTCCGCCCTCCCGGGGGACGGCCCGATCGGCCAGCTCCCGGGCCTGGGCGGTGAGGACGGCCTCGTCCGCGCGAAGGAGGGCGGCGGTGTCCGCCATCCGGGCCAGAAAGCCGGGGGAGACCTCCTCCAGCACGGGCAGCACCTGGTGGCGGATACGGTTGCGGGTGTAGTCGTCGTTCTGGTTGGAGCTGTCCTCCATATGGGGCAGGGAGTGGCGGTACAGGTAATCCTCCACCTGGGGGCGGGTGGTGGTGAGCAGGGGGCGGATGATCTCCTCCCGTTTGGGGAGGATGCCCCCCAGCCCCCGCAGGCCGGAGCCCCGGGCCAGGTGGAACAGGATGGTCTCCACATTGTCGCTGGCGGTGTGGGCGGTGGCGATCAGGTCTGCCCCCGCCTCCCTGGCGGCCTGGCGGAGGAAGGCGTAGCGCATATCCCGGGCGGTCTCCTCAATGCCGGCGCCCCGCAGGCGGGCCTGACCGGCCACATCGCCCGAGCCGGTGTAAAGGGGGACGGCGGGGAGGACGGTCCCGTCCCTCTGCCGGTGCCGGCCGCAGCACAGCTGGACAAACTGCTCCACAAAGCGCTGGTCCCGGTCGGACTCCGCCCCCCGGAGCCGGTGGTTGTAGTGGGCGGCGGCCAGGCGGAAGCGGAGCTTGTCCCGCAGGCGGTAGAGGATGTGAAGCATGGCCACCGAGTCCGCCCCGCCGGATACGGCGCACAGCACCGTGGCCCCCGGGGGGATCAGGTCCTGCTCCCGGATAAAGCGTTCTATCTGTCTCAGCATAGCGGGGCCTGCCTTTCTGTGTAGGGGCGGCATGCGGCCGCCCGCCGGTCGATGGATGCCTGTCAGTCCACAGGCGTGATCTCCGTTATCAGATGAAAATTTGTAGTGTAGCTGATGTGATACCGCCGGGCGTGCCCCAGATTCCAGAGGATGGTCTGGCTCTCCCGGTAGGGGCGCTCCATATCAAGGGAAAACCCCATGGCATCGGGCACAAATACCTCCACCCACTCGCCGCCGGTATCGAAACCCACCACATGATAATTCCAAACCAGGCTCCGGTAGCTGCTCCCCCACGCTCCAGGCAGGCGTCCGGCGTCCACTCTGGGATGGATCCAGACCTCCGCCGTCTCCAGATGGCCGCTCTCCACCTGCTCCAGTTCCGCCCGAAGCTCCGGGATATGGACCTGCGGGGCGACGGGGGCGGAGGATGGGGTATCCTCAAAGAGAACCGTGCCATACCAGGCCAGCACCATCACAGGCAGCGCGATCAGGATAAGCAGACCCATAAACCTGCCCACGGCGACGGCACTAACCTGCTCCAGCTGTTTTTTCACCTCCTGCCGCCGCCGGTCCAAACCGGGGCCGCTGAGGCAGGTGAGGGATATCCACTCACTCTCCAGCTGATCCTCCAGCTTTTTCTCCTCTGGACGGTTTCGGAAAAAGCGGACGACCGTCATAACAATCAGCCGCACCTGGAGCGCGGCTCCCACGCCGTATACCAGGACTACGCCCCAGTAGGAGCGCAGATAGCCGGTGAGAAGGTCATGGGCGGGGGAGACATCCCCCATGGCGGAGGTCCTGAGCCAGTCCACAAAGGGCGGGCAGACGGCCAGCGGAACCAGGAAAAAGCCCAGCAGGCCCCAGCCGATGCCAGCCAGCAGCTCACGGACGAGCCTCCAGGCGCAGGTCTCAATTGCAGCGCGTTGATTATCTATGGCTCCTCACCCCCGATGGGCGTGATCTCCGTCACCAGATGGAAATTTGAGGTATAGCTGACCTGATACCGCTGGACGTTTGCCCAGTTCCAACCCCAGGTCTGACCAACAACACAAAAGCTGTCCGAAACAGGGGTGAAGTCCAGGGCATCGGGAAAGCGGAGGGTCACCCATTCAAAATCAGTGTCCCGCCCGGAGGCGCCCCGGCGGTGAAGGGTCAAATCGTCCGATGGAGCGCCGGGCATATGGTCTGGGACGGATTTTTCATCCAGAAGCAAGGTCATCTGTTCCAGCTCCCCCGCCTCGATCTGCCGGATGTCCGCACTGTATTGAACACAGAGTTTGGGCAGCTCCGCTCTCCACAGCACAACGCCCCAGGCGCCGACCACCACCGAAAGCAGGAGGATTCCGGCGAGTATGGTGAGGGCGGGAATGCTCAGCAGGGCGGTCTTACGGCCCAATTTGCGCCTCCAGACACGGAACCGCCAGACAATCAGGGTCCCGTAGAGAAAGGGGGCCGGCAATGCCAGGGCGCAGGCGATCAGATGTCCGGCGCGGTAGGCCCGCAGCAGCGCCAGCGCGGGGCTGTCCGGTGTGGCGCGCAGGAGAAGCAGGCTGGGGATACCGGTGGAGAGAACCAGCGCGCCCAGTACCGCCAGACAGGAACCGAAGGGAACCCCGATAATCAGGAGCAGGGACTGCGGGGGCAGGACCTCCTGGCTCCAATCGTCCGGATTGAAATACGGATGCATCTCAATACTCCTCCCGCCGCCATTCCATGTCGGTGAAGGTAGTAAACTCGGGGGTCCACTGCAGGTCCACCTTGCCCGTCTCGCCGTGGCGGTTTTTGGCAATGATGCACTCGGCCAGGTTGGGGTTTTCGGTGTCGGCGTTGTAGTAGCCCTCCCGGTAGAGGAACAGCACGATATCGGCGTCCTGCTCGATGGCCCCCGACTCCCGCAGGTCGGACAGCATTGGCCGCTTGTCCTGCCGGGACTCGTTGGCCCGGGACAGCTGGCTCAGGCACAGCACGGGGACGTTCAGGTCCTTGGCCATGATTTTCAGGCTCCGGGAGATGTCGGACACAATCTGCTGCCGGTTCTCCCCCCGATTGCCCGACTTGCCCCCGGCGGACTGCATCAGCTGAAGGTAGTCGATGATAATAAGCCCCAGGTCCTCCACCCGGCGGCACTTGGCCAGAATATCAGCCACGGTAACGCTGGAGTCGTCGTCAATGAGGATGGTGGAGCGGTTGAGGGAGTCGGCGGCGGCGGCCACGCTCTCCCAGTCGTCGTCGGTAAGCTTGCCGGTGACCAGCTTCTTGTTGTCCACAAAGCACTCGCTGGAGATCAGCCGCAGAGCCAGCTGCTCCCGGCTCATTTCCAGGGAGAAAAAGGCCACCTTTTTCCCCGACCTCTTGCCCGCGTCCAGCAGGATGTTCAGGGCCATGGAGGTCTTGCCCATGCCGGGGCGGGCGGCCAGCAGAATAAGGTCGGAGTTGTTCAGGCCGGAGATGGCCCGGTCCAGGTCCCGCAGGCCGGTGGATAGCCCCGGGATGGCCCGGTCACTGGCAGCCAGCTCCTCCAGGCGGTCGTATACGTCGATGAGGACCTCGGAGATGGGGGTGAGCCCCCGGGCGGCCCGGCCCTGGCGGATGGAGTAGATGCGCTGCTCCGCCGCCTCCAGGATGTCCTGCCCGGTGGCGGTGCCCTCCTGAATCATGGCGGTCAGCTCCCCCGCCGCCTCGGCCACCCGGCGCAGCAGGGTCTTGTCCTTGATAATGTCGATGTACTCCCCCACGTTGGCGGCGGTGGGGGTGGCGTCCATCAGCTGGAGGATGTAGCCCCGGGACTGATTTTCGTCATAATAGCCGTTCTGCTTCATGTTCTCCAGCACCGTCACCGGGTCTATGGTGAGGGAGTAGTTGAACATGGTGTAGATGGTCTCGTAGATTTCTTTGTTCTGACGGATGTAGAAGTCGTCGGTGCGCAGCTTGTCGATGACCTCGGAGACACACCGGGGGTCGATGAGCATGGAGCCTAAAACCGCCTGCTCCGCCTCCACGCTGTGGGGCAGCTGCTTAAACAGTAATTCGTCCGTCTCTGTGGGCATGAGGTCACCTCCTTAAAAGGCCCCTTTGGAAAGGGGCTGTCAGCCGCAGGCTGACTGAGGATTGCGTTTTGCGAAGCAAAATATACGAAGTAAACGAAGTTTCCGCTCCACCTGTGGGGCGCGACGACTCTGGCGCGCCATTTTATCCAGCGTATCGGTTTGGCGGGCCAAGGTCGTCCCGCCCCACAAAAGTCTCTGACCCCTTGTTTGCTTCGCATATTTTGGCTTCGCCAAAATGCAATCCTCCGCCCCAGTGTGCGCACTGGGGCACCTCCTTTCAAAAGGAGGCTTTTTATCCCTCCACCACCAGCACGTTGACGGTGCCGCTGATCTCGTAGCCCAGCTTGGCCTTGATCTGGTAGCTGCCGCAGGACTTGATGGGCTCGTCCAGCACCAGCTTGGTCTTGGGGATGGTGATGGCGTGCTGGGCGGCCAGGGCGTCGGAAACCTCCTTGCCGGTGACGGCGCCGAACAGGCGGCCGCCCTCACCGGACTTGGCGGCGATCTTCACCATAACGCCCTCCAGCTTCTTGGACAGGGCCTCGGCTTCGGCCTTCTCGGCGGCCTCCTGGGCCTTCTTGGCCTTCTCCTGCTGCTTCATGGTGTTTACGTTCTCCGCCGTGGCGGTGACAGCCAGCTTTTTGGGCAGAAGGAAGTTCCGGGCGTAGCCGTCGGAAACCTCCACCAGCTGGCCCTTCTTCCCCTGGCCGCGTACATCCTGCTGTAAAATGACTTTCATGTGAATCAAATCCTTTCTGATTGTGTGATGACATTTGTTAGCGTGAAAGGCTCCCTCTTTGAGGGAGCTGTCGCCGCCGCAGGCGGTGACTGAGGGAGTTTTCCGTTGACGGACTCCCTCCGTCACGGCTTCGCCGTGCCACCTCCCTCTAAGAGGGAGGCCTTTTTACTCCTCCTCCAGATACTGGTCGATGGCCCTTGCCAGCTCCTGGGCCACCTCGTCCACCGACTTGCCGGAGACCTGCCCGCCGGCGGCGGCGGCGTTGCCGCCGCCCCCAAGCTTCTCCAGAATGAGCTGGACATTGGTGTCCCCCATGGAACGGCCCGAGATATTCACCCGCTCCCCGTCGGGGGAGATGACAAAGGAGGCGTCGATGCCGATGATGTTGAGAAGCTCGTCGGCCGCCTGGGCGGCGGTGACCCGGCCCACCGGGCGGTCGGCCACCGCCACGGCGATGCCGTCCCGGTAGAGCTTGGCGTTCTGGATGATGGAGTATTTGGCGATGGTGCCCGCCAGGTCGTTCTGGAAGAGCTTCTTTACCTCGGCAGTGTCCGCCCCGGAGCGGCGGAGGAAGGCGGCTGCCTCGAAGGTGCGGCCCCCGGTGCGCATGGTAAAGTTCTTGGTGTCCAGCACGATGCCGGCCAGCAGGGCCTCGGCCTCCGCCCGCAGAAGGTGGGCGGGCTCCATCACATATTGCAGCAGCTCGGTGACAAGCTCGGAAGCGGAGGAGGCGTAGGGCTCGTGGTAGTTCAGGGCTGCCCCCTCGATGTAGGTGGCCGCCCGCCGGTGGTGGTCGATCACCGCCACCCGGTTGCAGCTCTGGAGCACCTCCAGGGCCTGCACCTGCTCGGGGCGGTTGGTGTCCACCACCACCACCAGGGAGCGGTTGTCCGCAATGAGCAGGGCATCCTGGGCGGAGAGGAAGCAGTCGTGATACTCGGGCAGCTGCTGGAGCCGGTCAATGAGCACCTGGGAGGGGGTGGGGCCCGCCTCCCGGATGATGTGGGCGGGGACGCCGTTTTTCCGGCACAGGGCGCATACCCCGGCCGCCGCCCCCACCGCGTCGTTGTCCGGGGCCTTGTGGCCCATGATGAACACCTGGGAGGAGTCGGACACCAGGGAGGACAGGGCGTTGGCCATCACCCGGCTTTTTACCTTGGTGCGCTTCTCGGTTTCCTTGGACCGGCCGCCGTAGAATTCAAAGGTGAACTTGTTGCGGATCACTGCCTGGTCGCCCCCCCGGGACAGGGCCATGTCCACCGACAGGTTGGCGAAGTCCAGCAGCTCCCGGAAGCTGTCGCCGTCGGTGCCCACACCGATGGACAGGGAGGCGTTCATGCCACTGGGGTTGACCACCTGATGGATGGCGTCCAGAATGTCGAATTTGCTCTCGATAAACCGGCCCAGGTGGCGCTGTTCAAAGACAAAGAGATACCGCTCTCGCTGGTAGCGGCGGAGGATGCCCCCGGTGTCAGCCACCCAGCGCTCGATTCGGCTGTCGATCTCGGCCATGATGGTGGAGCGTTCGTTCTCTGAGAGGTTTTTCAGAAGGTCTTCGTAGTTGTCCAGCAGCAGCACGGCAGCCACCGGGCGGGTGGCCTGGTACTGGTCCCGGATCAGGCACAGCTCGGTAACGTCCACCCAGTAGGTGGTGGCCAGAAAGCCGCCTCCCCGGCCCCCGGTGCGCACCAGATGGCCGTAGACCAGGAACCGCCGCCCAGAGTAGGACACCTCGGTGGGGCACTGGTTCTTGCCCTCCATCAGCCAGCGGGTGTCGAAGCCAGGGATGAGGGCGGACAGCGTGCTGTCATACAGGTGCTCCCGCTGGTCGGACAGGCGGAGAAAGCGCTCGTTGGTCCAGATGATGTCGCCGCTCTCCGGGCGGAAGAGCACCATGGGCAGGGGGGAGTTAATCATGGTGTCTTTGGTGGCGGTGTCCACGTTGCCGGTGTAGCTGTCCAGATATTTGTTCAGCTCCCGGCGGCGGCGCACCGCGGCCTGGCGGCTGTACAGGGCCAGCAGGAGCACCAGAGCCAGCTCCACCAGGGCCAGCTGCCAGCAGAAGGCGGCGGACAGCAGGGCGAATAAGATCAGGCACGCGAAATACAGCCGGAAGCTGGGCTGGAGCAGCTTGTTTATTTTTCGATTCAAAGAAGGCGGCCCCCTCACATTCAGGTTACAAAACAAAGGCATTTCATTATATCAAATAAGCGGGGGAAGTACAAGCACAAAATACGGCCGAAGGGCCTTGACCGGGGGAAAAATGCTGTTATAATAGGAGTTACCCTAAAACGGAAACAGGAGTGATCTACTATGGAAATCAAATTCACACCCGCAGCCACGCTGAAGGAGAAGCCTGATTCCTCCAAGCTGGTGTTCGGCAAGGCCATGACCGACCATATGCTCATCATCGACTACGACGAGGGCCAGGGCTGGCATGACGCCCGCATCATCCCCTACGGCCCCCTCCAGATCGACCCCGCCGCCAAGGTGCTCCACTACGGCGAGGAAATCTTCGAGGGCCTGAAGGCCTACCGCACCGCCGACGGCTCCATCCAGCTGTTCCGCATCCGGGACAACATCGACCGGATGAACAAATCCGCCGACCGCCTGTGCATGCCTCAGATTCCCGAGGAGCTGGCGGTGTCCGCCATCAAAAAGCTGGTGGAGACCGAGCAGGACTGGGTGCCCCACGAGAAGGACACCTCCCTGTATATCCGGCCCTTCATGATCGGACTGGACGCCGCCCTGGGGGTCCACTCCTCCAAGCACGTGCAGTTCATCGTGGTGGTGTGCCCCGTGGGCGCCTACTACCCCGAGGGGCTGAACCCCGTGAAGATTTACATTGAGGACGAGGACGTCCGGGCTGTGAAGGGCGGCACCGGCATGGCCAAGACCGGCGGCAACTACGCTGCCTCCCTCCGGGCCGGCAATCGGGCCGAGGAGCGGGGCTACAGCCAGGTGCTGTGGCTGGACGGCGTCCACCGCAAGTATATCGAAGAGGTGGGCGCCATGAACGTGATGTTCAAGGTGGCCGGCAAGATCCTCACCCCCGACCTGAACGGCTCCGTGCTGGACGGCATCACCCGCCGCTCCTGCATCCAGCTGCTGAAAGACTGGGGCTATGAGGTGGAGGAGCGCCGCATCACCGCCGAGGAGCTGTTTGAGGCCGCCGGGAAGGGCACCCTGGAGGAGGCCTGGGGCACCGGCACCGCCGCCGTGGTCTCCCCCATCGGCGAGCTGGCCATGGGTGATAAGAAGGTCACCGTCTCCGGCGGCAAGATCGGCGAGATCACCCAAAAGCTCTATGACGAGCTCACCGGAATCCAGTGGGGCCGGGTGGCCGACCCCCACAACTGGATTACCAAGCTGTAAGAAAAACGGTTCAGGGGCCCCGTCCGGGGCCCCTGCGTTGCTTTATCAAGGAGGTATCCTGATGGACCATATCCAGCTTATGAGGGAAAACGGCATTGCCGCCTTTGCGGAGGCCGACCGCCGGCGGCCCTGTTGACATAATTCTTAATTTTTTATGAATTGATAAATCCAGCCCTTGCCGAAGCGGGTCGAACCGAGTATACTGTGAGACGATAACGATCCAGGAGGGACCCCCTTTGGAAGAAAGATATATGAACCTACACCGGGGGCGGCGGGACGGCCGTGACCGGCCTCCCCCCCGCCGTACCGCCGCCAGGCAGGCTCCGTCCAGACGGGCTCCGGCACCCCACAAGCACAACAGGCGGGGCGCAGCGGCGTCGGTAGCCATGGGATTTTACAAGGGGCTGGTGGTACTTTCCGCCCTTATCGTGGCGGGCTACATCGGCTTCTCCCTGATGGTCAAGGCGCCGGAGCAGAAGCAGCTCCCCCAGCCGCCCCAAGGCGGGACGCAGGCCCCCGTGATTCCCGGCACCAATGCGGGCAGCTCCGGCGCGGCAAAGCCGGAGGACCCCATGGCGCTGAACCGCCGGGAGGGGGTGTACACCATCCTCCTGGCCGCCACCGATAAGGACGGCACGCGTACCGATACCATGATGGTTATGTGCTACGACACGGTGAAACAGACTGTGGGGGTGGTCTCCATCCCCCGGGACTCCCTGATTGACCGGGGGAGCGGACACCATGCCAAGCTGGTCTACGGCAAGGGGGGCGTGGAGCAGCGGGTGGAGGATATCTCCCAGATGCTGGGCATCCCCATCGACGGTTACATCAAGGTGAACATCAAGGGCTTTATCACCCTGGTGGACTACCTGGGGGGCATCGACTTCTATGTCCCCTGCAACATGGACTACGACGACCCCTTCCAGAACCTGAGCATCCACTATAAGGAGGGCCAGCGGAAGCTGAGCGGCCAGCAGGCCATGGAGGTGGCCCGGTTCCGGAAAAATAACGACAACAGCGGCTACTCCGACGTGGGCCGTACCCAGACCCAGCAGAAGCTGCTGATTGCCCTGGCCAAGAAGGTGCTGGCCTGGGACAACATTACCAAAATCAACGGCTTTGTGGAGATTTTTAACAAGAACGTATCCACCGACCTGACCTTGAATGAGCTGCTCTACTTCGCCGGCCAGGCCATGGGGCTGGACCCCTCCGCCGCCGTGGAGACGGCTACCCTCCCCGGCCGGGGAGACGGGGTGTTCCGGGGCTACACCTGGTGCTTCGAGCTGGACCCCGAGGGGACGCTGGAGACGGTGAACCGTCTCATTAACCCCTACGACCGGGACCTGACCCTGAAGGACATGAACCTCACCAAGGCCACAAGCTATACCCAGGGATAAGACAGCACGGCCTCCGGCAAGCAGCCGGAGGCCGTGTTTGCTTATTCCGCACCCAGGGTCTGGATGAGCAGGTTGCGCAGGGAGATGGCGCTCTGCCGGTTCATCACGATAGAGGCCACCGTGTCGGCGGCGGGGGTGGCCACGTTCTCGATGCCCCCCTGGGCGTTGATTGTGATAGCGTTTTCCATATACTTGTAGGAGATATCCAGGGTCACCTCCAGCAGCTGGCCCTCCTTGTCCGACACCTTGCGCAGGCCAAAGGCGTTGGCGTATTCCGGTCTCATGTTGTCAAGCTCCTTTCTGTATTACGTGGGGGTGAGGACCTTACCGTTGAGGACGGCCTCCGCCAGCCGGTCCCCCTGGTAGCAGACCTTCAGGGAGAAAAAGGGGGCATCCCTCCAGATCAGGTCCAGGAAAATGGCGTCCCCCTCCCAGTGGGGGATGTTCAGCAGCCGGTCCCGGGGGAGCCACTCCAGCACCCCCTCGTCGCAGTCCTTCAGCTCACCTGTAAAGCCGTCGGCGGTGAACAGGTGCATATACTCGGTGGGCCACCGGTCGGAGACGAAGGTGACCACCCCCCGGTACCGGTAGTCGGTGAGGACCAGTCCGGTCTCCTCCTCCACCTCCCGGAGCAGGCAGTCCTCGGGGCTCTCCTTGTCCAGAAACTTGCCCCCAATGCCAATCCACTTGTCCCTGTTCAAATCGTTTTCCTTTTTCACCCGGTGGAGCATCAGATATTCCTCTCCCCGCCGGATGTAACAAAGCGTAGTGTTTATCATGCCTCAATCAGCTCCACTTCCACAGTAAACTGCTCTCCGTCCCGTTCGCAGAGGAAGGTCACCCCGTCGCCGGGGCCCAGGCCCAGCTTGAGGCGGGTCAGGTCCTCGAAGCCGGTGATGGGCGCGCCGTTGGCCTCCAGCAGGATGTCCCCCGCCCGCAGGCCCTTGGCCCAGGCGTCGCTGTCCTTCTCCACAATCAGCAGCTCCAGGCCGCCCCCCACCACGGGAATCCGGTTCACACTGAAGCCAAATCTTCCGGTCTTGATCTCCTCACCGGCAATGAGGTGGTCCGCCACATACTTCACCCGCCGGGAGGGGATGGCAAAGCCCAGGCCCTCGGCGGAGCCGTCCTCGGTGACAATCTTAATGGTGTTGATGCCCACTACCTGGCCGTACCGGTTCAGCAGGGGCCCGCCGGAGTTGCCGTAGTTGATGGCGGCGGTGGTCTGAATCAGGCTCATGGTGACCCCTTCCACCTCCACCTCCCGGTCCAGGGAGGAGACGATGCCGTCGGTAAAGGTGGCCCGGTAGCCCAGGGAGTCCCCCAGGGCGGCCACCGGCTCGCCGATGCGCAGCACGCTGGAGTCCCCGAACTGGGCGGGGGTCAGGCCGCTGGCCTCCACCTTCAGCACGGCCAGGTCCTCCACCGCGTGGAAGCCCACCAGGCTGGCGGGCAGGGTGCGGTTGTCATGGAACATGACCGTTACCTCCCGGGCTCCGGCCACCACATGGGCATTGGTGATGATATAGCCGTCCTCGGTGAGCACCACGCCGCTGCCGGCGGAGCCGTACCCCCGGCCGGTGGAGGCCTGGATGGACACGGCGGAGAGGATGGCCCGGTCGTAAATCTGGGTGTAGGGCAGAACCGCGCCCTGGGCGGGCTGGAGCTCCACCGTCACTCCGGTGCCGGTCTCAGCCTGGGGAATGGCGGGGGGCGTGTCGTCCAGTTCCTCATTCTGGGGCTGCTCCTCGCCAATGGAGGGCATGCCGTCCCGGTCCCAGTGGCGCAGGATGGCCTGCCCCATAAAATACCGCTCCAGCAGGGCGGCAGACAGGCAGAGCACCACAATGAGGGACAGCAGCCCCGCGAACCAGGGCCACTTCCACCGCCTGTGCCGGGGGTGCGGCCTTCTCCGGGCGGGCCGGACCGCCCCCTCCGGTATGTGGACGGCGGGGAGCTCGGGCAGCGGGCAGTCGGACCGCTCCCAGGAGCCGCCCTGCCACAGGCCGTCGTTATGATCGTTCATCGCGGCACCTCCCATTTTAAACGGCTCCCTCTTTGAGGGAGCTGTCAGCCGTAGGGCTGACTGAGGGAGTTTCCCAATCTGCGTACTCCCTCCGTCACGGCTTTGCCGTACCACCTCCCTCAAGGAGGGAGGCATTTGTTCTCATGCCAGGGTCAGGGTAAAGTGGAACTGGGTCACGCCGTCCTCGCTGGTAACGGTGATGTTCTCCTTTAGGTTGCCCAGGATGGTCTTTACAATATACAGGCCCAGGCCCACCCCTTCCCGGTCCATGGAGCGGGAGTAGTCCGCCTTGTGGAACCGCTCAAAGAGCAGGGGCAGCTCGTCCGGGGGGATGGTGGCCCCCAGGTTGCGGATGGTGGTGTGGGCTTTGCCGTCCTTTTTGATGATCTGCACCGAGATGGCGGTACCGGGGGCGGCGAATTTGGCCGCGTTGTCCAGCAGGTTGTAGCACACCTGGGTGATGGAGTCCGGCTCCCCCCACACCATCAGCTTGTCCTCGGGCATCTGCACGTCCACATCCAGCTGCCGGTCGGTAATCTTGGTCTCCAGGCTGATCAGCACCCGGGACATGACCTCCGTAAGATCAAAGGTCTCCTGGGCGGTAACGGTGCTCTCGGCCAGGGCGTTGAGCCGGCTCAGGTCCAGCATCCGCCGCACCAGCCGGCTGAGCCGCCGGGTCTCCGACACCACGATCTCCAGCGACTCCCGCTCCCGCTCCGGGGGGATGGTGCCGTCCAGAATGCCCTCGGCAAAGCCGGCGATGGTGGTCATGGGGGTCTTCAGCTCGTGGGAGACGTTGGCGATAAACTCCGCCCGCTGGCTCTCCACCTTCTCCAGGGAGTTGGCCATGGAGTTGAAGGCCTCAGCCAGGTCGCTGACCTCGTCGCACCGGTCCTCATAGCCGGTGACCCGCATGTCAAACTCCCCCTGGCCGAACTTTCGGGCCGCCTCAGCCATCTCGTTGAGGGGCCGGGTCTGATAGGCGGAGGTGAGGGTGCTGGCGATTACCGAGATCAGGAACACCACCACGGCGGAGAAAAAGAAGATGGTGGCGGTGGAGGACCACATGGCGTTCAGGTTGGAGGCACTGGCCGCCACCAGCACCATCCCCTGGGTGACCACCAGGGGGCCAATCTGGTTGGTAACGGGGAGGGCGGAGGTGTACCGCCGCTCAGGGTAGAGCCCGCCCAGGCTGGTCATGCCGTTGTAGGCCCCTACGTTCTCGTCCATTACCTGGGTGACGATGTCCTCGGGGAGCTGGCCCTCCTGGGCGTAGAACTGCCGGCCGTCGGTGGAAAAGAGGATTTTTCCCGTGCTGTCGGCCACGATGATGTGGGAGTTGGAGATCATGGCGATGGAGGCCATGTAGCTGCTGTAGAACTCGTCCTGCACATCCAGGGTGAGGTAGCGCCGGTAGTAGGTGGCGGTAAAGCTGGAAATATACCCCGCGTTGCGGATGACCGAGTCCCGGGTCTCCCCGATGATATACCGGTAGGACAGCAGCATAAAGGCTCCGGCCAATAGGGTGAAGGAGAGCAGCATAATGCTCACCATCATGGTCAGTTGACGCCGATATAAAGAGCGCATAGTTACCCCGCCGTCCCCAGCTCGAATTTATAGCCCACACCCCAGACGGTTTTCAGCCGCCACTGGTCGCTGACGCCCTCCAGCTTCTCCCGCAGGCGCTTGATGTGCACGTCCACCGTGCGGCTGTCGCCGAAGTAGTCGAAGCCCCACACCTCGTCAAGGAGCTGGTTCCGGGTAAACACCCGGTTGGGGGAGGAGGCCAGATGGAACAGCAGCTCCAGCTCCTTGGGCGGGGTGTCCACCCGCTGTCCGTCCACCAGAAGCTCATAGGAATCCAGGTTGATAATCAGCTTGTTGAAGGACAGCTTTTTCTCCCCCGACTCCTCCTCCACGCCTGAGCGGCGCAGGACGGCGTGGATGCGGGCCAGCACCTCCTTCATCTCGAAGGGCTTGACGATGTAGTCATCCGCCCCCTGCTCCAGGCCGGACACCTTGTCCTCGGTCTCTCCCTTGGCTGTGAGCATGATAACCGGGGTCTGGTCCCCCTCCCGAATCTTCCGCAGCACCGACCAGCCGTCCATAATGGGCAGCATCAGGTCCAGCAGCACCAGGTCAGGCTGGAAGGAGCGGAACAGCTCCACCCCCTTGCCCCCATCCTTGGCCACCTGGGTCTCAAAGCCCTCCTTCTCCAGATAGAGGTGGAGCAGCTCGGCGATGTTGGCGTCGTCCTCGACAATCAGAACCTTTTTCGGCATAAAACGGCACCTCGTTTTCCTGTAAACGCATATTGGCAGGGCGCGACGACTCGGCGCGCCGGGTTCGTCGCGCCTTGCCGGCGTTCCCCTATAGTATCTTCTCTATTATAGCGCAAAAAAGAAAGCTTGGGTGAATAATCTGTAAACTACGGCATTTTTTGTTTCTCCACATAGGAGTGGTCCACCTGGATCACCGCAAAATACCGGTCGGACAGCTCCTTTACCCGGCTGGACAGCTCCCCACGCACCTCCCCGTCGGACAGGCGGAAGCCGTAGGGCACCACCACGTCAAACAGGATGTTAGTGTGGATGGGGCCGGCGGTGATGCGGAAGTCGTGGATGGAGAGGTCCGGGTCCAGCTGCCGGGCCAGCTCGGCCACCTGCTGGCGGAGGGCCTCGGTACGCCCGTCCCGCACCACCGGGTCCATGTGGATGGAGGTCTCGATGTGGTGCCTGGCCTTCAGCTCCCGCTCGATGTGGTCGATGACGTCGTGAATCTCCAGAAAATCGCCGTCGGCGGGCACCTCGGCGTGGAGGGACATCATAGCCCGGCCGGGGCCGTAATCGTGGTAGACCAGGTCGTGGATGCCCAGGATGTAGTCGTGGCCCAGCACGATGCGGTCTATGTCGGCGGCCAGCGCCCGGTCCATGGGCCGGCCCAGCAGGGGGTCGATGGTGTCCTTGGCCGCCCCCCAGCCTGCCCGCAGGATAAACAGGGCTACCGCCAGCCCCAGCCAGCCATCCAGAGGGAGGCGGAAAAAGTGCCCGGCCAGCAGGCCCAGCAGCAGGGTGGTGGTGGCCACCGCGTCAGACAGGGAGTCCGCGGCGGTGGCGGACAGGGCGGCGGACTGGATGGCTTTGGACAGCCCCCGGTTGAAGAAGAACATCCACAGCTTCACCCCGACGGAGACAGCCAGAATCCCCGCCGACAGGGCAGAGAAGGCCACCGGCTCCGGGTGGAGTATCTTCTCCAGGGAGGATTTGCCCAGCTCCACCCCCACCAGCAGGATAAGCATGGCCACCGCCAGCCCGGCCAGATACTCCATGCGGCCGTGGCCGAAGGGGTGTTCCTCATCAGCCGCCCGCCCCGCCAGCCGGAAGCCCACCAGGGTTACAATGGACGAGGCGGCGTCTGACAGGTTGTTGAACGCGTCGGCGGTGACGGCGATGGAGGCGGTGAGGATGCCCGCCAGTAGCTTGGCCAGAAAGAGCAGCAGGTTCAGTCCCACCCCGATCCCGCCCGACAGCACCCCGCACCGCTGCCGGACCTCCGGAGCCTGGGGGTCTCCGCCCCGGAGACAGAAGTTGATGAAAAAATTCATGAAAAACACCTCGGAAAATATCCTTTTTCGACGGACCGCCCCCTTGAAGCGGTCCCGACTTTTGAAAAAAGGTCGGAGCAAGCTTCATATCGCTTGCTCCGACGTGGTCGGAGTGCGGGGACTCGAACCCCGGGCCTCCTGCTCCCAAAGCAGGCGCGCTACCAACTGCGCAACACCCCGATATTCAGCTTTTGCCGGCGCTCCCCGGACGGCGGGACCGGCCCTCCTCCGCGGCGCCTTTGAACAGTATAATATATTTCAAAAACGATTGCAAGTATTCCCTGCAATATGTTAAGATATTTTTGTAATCAACCAAAGAGGTGGCAAACCATGAGAATGAGAAAAAAACCAAATCTGTCAATTCGGATGGAGCGGTGTGCGGGGATGCTGATCTCCGACCCGGCGGCCATGCGGGGGCGCTGGCGGGAGCTGTTCCCCGCCGCCCGGGAGGTCCGGCTGGAGATCGGCTGCGGCAAGGGGCGCTTCTCCGCCGAGACAGCGGAGCAGAACCCCGACGTGCTGTACATCGCCCTGGAGCGGGTGCCCGACGCCATGATTGTAGCCATGGAGCGGTGCCAGGCCAAGGGCCTGACCAACATCTTTTTTATCGACGGGGACGCGGCCCTGCTCCGGGACTACTTCGCCCCCGGGGAGGTGGACCTGCTCTATATCAACTTCTGCGACCCCTGGCCCGGGGTGAAGCACGCCCGGCGGCGGCTGACCCACGAGCAGTTCCTGGTGCTCTACCGGGGCATCCTGGGGGACGGGGGACAGATTCACTTCAAGAGCGACAACCACGACCTGTTTGAGTGGTCCCTGTTTCAGTTCCCCAAGGCGGGCTACGCCCTGTCGGAGGTAACCCGGGACCTCCACCGTGAGGGCATCCGGGGGGTTATGACCGACTACGAGGAGAAATTCCACCTGCTGGGCACCCCCATCAACCGCTGTGTGGGCACCAAAGAACCCATGGACCCCGAGCCGGTATTCAAGCCCATCCCCGGGCCCTCCAGCAGGCCCCGGGGGGAGAGCACACCAACGGAATAACCCACGAACGAAAAAGCAACGGATTATCCGTTGCTTTTTTAATTTGAAATGTTGTGTCAGCCGCCGTAGCCTATTTTAACGTCGTCTGTGCCTGCAAATGGATCATCGTGGGGGAACCTTATCGCTGCACACTCCCAGGTACGTCATGTAGGGCAAGGGCTTTGGCTCCCCCCTTGTGGGGGAGCTCCCGGCGAAGCCGGGTGAGGGGGGCTCAGGGATGCACCAAAAGCCTTCCCCCTTCCAGGGGGAAGGTGGCACGGCCGCAGGCCGTGACGGATGAGGGTGCGCGGCAGGTTTCCGCCCCTTGTCGTAAAGGACAGCAGCCCTAACCGCCCCCTCATCCGCCCCAGTGTGCGCACTGGGGCACCTTCCCCCCGGAGGGTGGAAGGCTTGCCCTGCGGGGGACGGGGATTTTCGTCCGCGCCCGGGCTTTCTCCGGTGAAATACAGGAAAACACAGGAAAAGGCGGGACGGGCTTTGTGAGAATCTGAGAAAAACATCCCCAGGAAAAATTCTCCTTGACATTCGGGGGGCGGGGGTTATAATAAGGCTCAAGTATTTTAGTTAAAATTTTTTAGATAAAATACTTGAAATTTTGAAAGGCAGGTAACTGAATATGGAAATTACCTTTGAGAATGTGCGCGACATTATTGTGGAGACCCTGAGCTGCGACGCCGCCGACGTGAAGCCCGAGACCAACCTCATTGAGGACCTGGAGGCCGACTCCCTGGAGATTGTGGAGCTGTCCATGTCCCTCCAGGAGAAGTTGGGGGCCGGCATCGCCGACGAGGACCTGGAGAAAATCCACACCGTGCAGGATATTCTGGACTACATCAAGAGCAAGCAGGCGTAAGGAGAGCGCGCAATGGAATTACAGGAGCTTTACGGCCTGATGGACCGCTTTGCCGCCTCCGGCCTGACGGCCCTGGAGTGGGAGCGCGAGGGGGAGCGGGTGGCCCTGCGCCGGGAGGGGACCGTGTCCCAGCTCCCGGCCACGGCGCCCGCCGCCGCCCCGGTCTCCCCGGTCCAGGCCGAGGAGCAGGGCGAGGTGGTGGCCGCCCCTCTGGTGGGGGTGTTCTACGCCGCCCCCGCCCCGGAGGAGCCCCCCTATGTCACCGCCGGGGCACAGGTGAAGAAGGGGGACACCCTCTGTCTCATCGAGGCCATGAAGATGATGAGCGAGGTCCCCGCCCCTGCAAATTGCATGGTGGAGGAGGTCCTGGCCCGGGACGGCGAGGCGGTGGGGGTGGGCGCTCCCCTGTTCCGCATCCGGAGGGTGTAAGGCCATGCTGAAGCGTGTGTTGATCGCCAACCGGGGGGAGATTGCCCTGCGGATTATCCGGGCCTGCCGGGAGCTGGACATTGAGACGGTGGCGGTGTATTCCGAGGCCGACGAGAGCTCCCTGGCCGCCCAGCTGGCCACCCAATCCCTGTGCATCGGCCCGGCCAGGGCGGCGGACAGCTATCTGAACCAGGACGCCATTCTCTCCGCCGCTGTGGCCACCCACTGCGACGCCCTCCACCCCGGCTACGGCTTTCTGTCGGAAAATCCCGACTTTGCCGACCGGTGCGTCCAGACCGGGCTGAAGTACATCGGCCCCGCCGGGGACGTAATCCGTCAGCTGGGCAGCAAGTCCGCCGCCCGTACCCTGGCCCGGAACGCCGGGGTGCCGGTGGTGCCCGGCTCCAACGGGGCCCTGAAAAACGTCCGTCAGGCGAAAAAGCTGGCGGAGGAGGTGGGCTACCCCGTGCTGCTGAAGGCCTCCGCCGGAGGGGGTGGCCGGGGGATGCGCCAGGCCGCCGGCCCGGAGGACATCGACCGGGCCTTTCAGGAGGCCCGGGCCGAGGCGGTGGCCTGCTTCGGCGATGGAGAGCTCTATCTGGAGAAGCTGGTGGTCAGCCCCCGGCACATTGAGTTCCAGATTATGGCGGACACCCAGGGCCACGTGGTCCACCTGGGGGAGCGGGACTGCTCCATCCAGCGCCGCCGGCAGAAGCTGGTGGAGGAGTCCCCCTCCAAAGCCCTCACTCCCCAGCTGCGGGAGGAGATGGGCCGGGCCGCCGTGGCCGCCGCCAAGGCGGCGGGTTACGTGGGGGCGGGGACGGTGGAGTTCGTCCTGTCCCCCGAGGGACAGTTTTACTTTATCGAGATGAACACCCGCATCCAGGTGGAGCACCCGGTCACCGAGCTGGTCACCGGCATCGACCTGGTGAAGGAACAGCTCCGGGTGGCCTCCGGCCTGCCCCTGTCCTTTGCCCAGGAGGACATCCAGGTGACAGGCCACGCCATCGAGTGCCGCATCAACGCCGAGGACCCGGAGCGGGACTTTATGCCCTGCCCGGGGACCACCACGTTTTTGCATCTGCCCGGCGGGCCGGGGGTGCGGGTGGACACCGCCCTGTATACCGGCTACGAGGTGCCCCCTTACTATGATTCCCTGGTGGCCAAGGTGCTGGCCCACGGCTCCACCCGGCTGGAGTCCGTCCGCCGGATGCGCCGGGCTCTGGAGGAGCTCATCATCGAGGGCTACCCCACCAACGCCCCTCTGGCCCACCTGATTATGCACGACCCGGAGTTTGTACGGGGCCGGTATGACACCGGATTTCTGGACAAAAATCTGGAGCGGCTGCTGGAGCTGGCCCGGACCTGCGACCGCCTGATGGAGGGAGAGGAAAAACCGTGAATCAAACATTTTCCCGCCGCCGGGACAGGCTGCTCACCTACCGGGCCATGCGGGAGGGGAAAATTACCTCCTCCCGGCGGACCAGGTGCTCTGCCTGCGGGGAGGAGAGCCCCCAGCTGGAGTGGGACCGCAATTTGCAGGTCTGCCCCAGATGCGGCTTCCACGCCCCCATCGGGGCCTACTACCGGCTGTCCAACATTCTGGACCCCGGCTCCTTTCAGGAGCTGGAGGATAAGCTGTCCCCCGCCGACCCCCTGGCCTTCCCCGACTACCGGTCGAAGCTGTCCGAGCTGGAGCAGTCCACCGGCCTGAAGGACGCCGCCGTGGCCGCCCTGGGCAGGATCGAGGGAAAAAAGGCGGTTTTCGCCGTGCTGGACAGCCGCTTTCTCATGGGCAGCATGGGCACGGCGGTGGGGGAGAAGGTGGCCCGCGCCGCCGAGTACGCCGGAAAAAAGAAGCTGCCCCTGGTGATTTTTTCCGCCAGCGGCGGGGCCCGGATGCAGGAGGGGATTTTCTCCCTGATGCAGATGGCCAAAACCGCCGCCGCGGTTCAGCGGTTCCAGAGCGGGGGCGGGCTGTACATCTCCTGCCTCACCCACCCCACCACCGGCGGGGTGACGGCCAGCTTCGCCTCCCTGGGGGATATTATGCTGGCCGAGCCGGGGGCCCTCATCGGCTTTGCCGGGCCCCGGGTCATTGAGCAGACCATCAAGGAACAGCTTCCCGAGGGGTTTCAGCGGGCCGAGTATTTGCTGGACCACGGCTTTCTGGACCGGATTGTCCCCCGGAGCGAGTGGCGGGCAGTTTTGTCCCAGCTTCTGGCCCTCCATGAGAAGGGAGGACGCCCATGAGCCGCTACAGCCCGGAAGAAAAAGTGAAAATTGCCCGCCACCCGGAGCGTCCGGGCACGGCGGACTTTATCGACGCCCTGTTTACTGACTTCTTTGAGCAGCGGGGAGACCGTCTCTGCGGCGAGGACGGCAGTATTTTCGGGGGAATTGCCCGGTTCCACGGCCGGCCCGTTACGGTACTGGGCCACCGGAAGGGGAAGAATCTGGAGGAAAATCTCACCTGCAACTTCGGCATGCCCTCCCCCGAGGGCTACCGCAAGGCCCAGCGGCTGATGCGCCAGGCGGAGAAATTTGGCCGGCCCATCATCACCTTTGTAGACACCCCGGGGGCCTACCCCGGCCGGGAGGCGGAGGAGCGGGGCCAGGGGGAAGCCATCGCCCAGTGCCTGGCCCTGATGAGCACTCTGGAGGTGCCCGTTATCTCGGTGATTACCGGCGAGGGGGGCAGCGGCGGAGCCCTGGCCCTGGCCGTAGCCAACCGGGTGCTCATGCTGGAGCACGCGGTCTACTCTGTCCTCTCCCCGGAGGGCTTCGCATCCATTTTGTGGAAGGACTCCAGCCGGGCCGGCGAGGCCTGCGGCGTGATGAAGCTCACCGCCCAGGACCTGCGCCGGGGCGGCATTGTCCAGGGCGTCCTGCGGGAGCCCGAGGGGGGCGCCCACACCGACTGGCAGGCCGTTTTCCGCACAGTGGACGCCGCTTTGACCCACGAGCTGGCCGCCCTGGATAAGCTGCGGGGCCCCGCCCTGGCCAGACAGAGATATGATATGTTCCGCGTTATGGGCCAGAACCTGGCCCCGGCGGGGAGGGAGGAGCCATGAGCGCGCCCCGGATTTTAGCCACCGGCCGGTGTCTGCCGGCCCGGGTGGTGACCAACGAGGATTTGAGCCGGACGGTGGACACCAGTGACGAGTGGGTGTTCAGCCGTACCGGCATCCACAGCCGCCATTTTTGCGCGGAAGAGACCGGCCTGGACCTGGCCCTGTCTGCGGCCCGCCAGTCCATGGACCGGGCGGGGATTACAGCGGCGGATATCGGGGTGTGCCTGGTGGCTACCTTTACCCCCGACCACGCCAGCCCCTCCACCGCCTGCCTGCTCCAGCGGGAGCTGGGGCTGGAGGAGGACACCCTCTGCTTCGACCTGAACGCCGCCTGCGCCGGCTTTCTTTACGGCCTGAAAACCGCCCACACCCTGCTGTCCGACGCCCCCCGGCCCTGCGCCCTGATTGTGGGGGCGGAGGTCATCAGCCGTGTGATGGACCACACCGACCGCAACACCTGTGTCCTCTTTGGAGACGGGGCGGGGGCGGCGGTGGTCCGCCGGGAGGAGAACCGCTCCTGGCACACCGTCTTCGGCTCCCGGGGAGACCGGTCCAGCATCCAGGTACAGGGACCGGGGCCGGTTCCCTCCGCCATCCGCATGGACGGCAAGGCGGTGTTTCGCTTTGCCGTGGAGGTGGTGGAGAAGTCCATCCGCCAGCTTTTAGCGGAGGAGGGTCTGGCCAGCGTCAACGACCTGGACCTGGTGGTCTGCCATCAGGCCAACGCCCGAATCATCGACTTTGTAGCCAAGCGGCTGGGAGCCCGGGAGGGCCTGTTTTACAAAAATATGGACCGCTACGGCAACACCTCCGCCGCCAGCATCCCCATCGCCCTGGACGAGCTAACCGAGACGGGGGCCCTGCGGCCCGGTATGCGGATTGTCACCGTGGGCTTCGGCGGCGGCCTCACCTGGGCCGGAGCGCTGCTGCGGTGGTAAAATCGTGGGACCCGACGACCTCGGCGGGTCATTCGTCAGAGGATGACGGCCGGTTGCGGTATGGCCCGCCCAGGTGGGCGGGCCCCACAGAGGTAAGGAGAAATACCATGAAATTAAACGAAATCCTGGGGACCGAGTTCCCCATTATCCAGGGCGGCATGGCCAACATCGCCACCGGCGAATTTGCCGCCGCCGTGTCCAACGCCGGAGCCCTGGGCCTCATCGGCGCGGGGGGGATGAACGCGGACACCCTGCGGGAACACATCCGCACCTGTAAATCCCTCACCAGCAAGCCCTTCGGCGTGAACATCATGCTGATGAACCCCGCCGCCGCCGAGATGGCCCAGGTGGTCATTGAGGAGGGGGTGAAGGTGGTCACCACCGGGGCGGGGGTGCCCAGCCAGTTCGTCCCCGCCTGGAAGGAGGCGGGGGTCAAGGTATTCCCCGTGGTCCCCGCCACCACCCTGGTCCGCCGCCTGGAGCCCCTGGGGGTGGACGGCTTCATCGCAGAGGGCACCGAGTCGGGCGGCCACGTGGGGGAGCTGACCACCATGGCCCTGGTGCCCCAGGTCTGTGAGGTCACCGATCTGCCAGTGATTGCCGCCGGCGGCATCGCCAGCGGGAAGCAGCTGGCCGCCGCCCTCGCCCTGGGGGCCTGCGGGGTGCAGGTGGGCACCTGCCTGCTGGTGAGTGAGGAGTGCCCCATCCACGACAACTACAAGCAGGCCATTTTAAAGGCCAAGGACAGCGACACCACCGTCACCGGCCGGTCGGTGAACGCTCCGGTGCGGATTCTGAAAAACCAGATGTCCCGGGAGTATTTGAAGCTGGAGCGGGCCGGGGCCGAGCGGATGGAGCTGGAGAAATTTACCTTGGGCTCCCTGCGCCGGGCGGTCTTCGACGGCGACGTGAAAACCGGCTCCCTCATGTGCGGCCAGAATGCCGGACTGCTCCATGAGATTCGCCCCCTGCGGGTCATTCTGGAGGAGCTGTGCTCCGGCTGCAGGGATACGGTCCGCCGCCTGGCCGAGGAGGTTTAACATGAAATTAGCCTTTGTATACGCCGGACAGGGCAGCCAGCATGTGGGCATGGGAAAGGATTTTTACCAGGAATTTACCCTGTTTGCCCAAGTGTTTGACCACGCCCCGGTGGATTTCGACCTGAAAAAGCTGTGCTTTGAGGGCCCGGAGGAACAGCTCTCCCAGACCCGCTACACCCAGCCCTGTATGGCGGCCTTCGCCGTGGGGGTGACCGACCTGCTGTATCAGGAGGGCATCCGCCCTCAGCTGGCGGCGGGCCTGTCGTTGGGGGAGTACTCCGCCCTCTACGCCGCCGGAGTGTTCAGCCGGGGAACGGTGATCTCCACGGTGGCCCTCCGGGGCCGGGCCATGGAGGAGGCCGCCGCCGGCTTGGACTGCTCCATGACCGCCGTGCTGGGCCTGGACCGGGAGAAGCTTCAGCAGGCCTGCGACGGGGCGGCGGAGCTGGGAACCGTTCAAATTTGCAACTACAACTGCCCTGGCCAGCTGGTCATCGGCGGGGAGAAGGCCGCCGTGGATAAGGCCGGGGAGCTGGCGAAGGAGCTGGGCGCCAAACGCTGTATGCCCCTGAAGGTGAGCGGCCCCTTCCACACCCGGCTGATGAAGCCCGCAGGGGATGTTCTGGCCGCCCACTTTAAGACCATCGACTTCCAGCCCATGGCCCTGCCCGTCTACTTTAACTGCCTGGGCGGCCCTATGGATGCGGGGGACAATATCCCCGCCCTGCTGGAGCGGCAGGTCCAGTCCTCCGTCTACTGGGAGGACACCATCCGCCGCATGGAGGCGGAGGGCGTGGACACCGTGGTGGAGATCGGTCCGGGAAAGGCCCTGAGCGGCTTCTTCAAAAAGACCGCCCCCGGCATCAGGACCTGCCACATTGACACAGCGGCGGACTTCCACAGCGTGGTATCCGCCCTGAAAGGAGTAACGGCATGAGCTTAAAAGGAAACGTGGCCCTGGTCACCGGCGGCAGCCGAGGGATTGGCCGGGCTGTCTGTCTGGAGCTGGCCCGGCAGGGGGCGGCAGTAGCGGTCAACTACGCCGGCAACAGCGCCGCGGCGGAGGAGACGGTGGAGCAATGCCGGGCGCTGGGCGTGGAGGCGGAGGCCTTCCGGGCTGACGTGGCTGACCCCGCCGCCTGCGACGCCCTGGTGGCGGCGGTGAAGGAGCGCTTCGGCCGGCTGGATATTCTGGTGAATAACGCCGGCATCGCCCGGGACGGCCTGCTTATGACCGCCAAAGAGGAGGACTTTTCCCAGACCCTGGACACCAACCTGAAAGGGGCCTACTTTTGCACCAAGGCGGCAGCCAAGGTGATGCTGCGCCAGAAGTACGGGCGGATCGTCTGCCTGTCCAGCGTTGTGGGCCTGCGTGGCAATCCGGGCCAGACCGCCTACGCCGCCAGCAAGGCGGGGGTGATCGGCCTGGTGAAGGCGGCCGCCAAGGAGCTGGCCGGGCGGGACATCACCGTCAACGCTGTGGCCCCCGGCTTTATCGAGACCGACATGACTGCCGTTCTGCCCGAGAAGGCCAAAGCGGCCATGCTGGGGACCATTCCCAAGGGACGCCCCGGCTCCCCCGAGGAGGTAGCCCGTGCGGTGGCCTTCTTCGCCGGGCCGGAGTGCGCCTACATCACCGGACAGGTGCTGTGCGTAGACGGCGGCATGGCCGTTTAATGAGGTGAAAGAGATGGAAAAGCGCAGAGTTGTGATTACCGGCATGGGCACAGTCAACCCGGTGGGGAATACAGTGTCTGACAGCTGGGCGGCCGTGAAGGCGGGGACGTGCGGCATTGGGCCCATCACCCGCTATGACGCCTCTGAGATGAAGGTAAAACTGGCCGGCGAGGTGAAAAATCTGGACCTGGACGCCCTGTTGGGCAAGCGGGAGACCAAGAAGATGGACCGCTTCACCCAGCTCTCCCTGGCGGCCGCCGACGAGTGTATGTCCGACGCCGGACTGGACCGGGAGAAGGAGAATCTGAATCGCTGCGGCGTCATCTTCTCCAGCGGCATCGGCGGCTTTGAGACGGTGGGCCAGGCCCACCAGCGGGGGAGCGAGCGGGGCTGGGATTCGGTCTCTCCCTTCATGATCCCCATGATTATCTCCAACATGGCGGCGGGCCACATGGCCATCCGCTATGGGTTCAAGGGCATGTGCTCCTGCGTGGTGACCGCCTGCGCCGGAGGGACCAACGCCGTGGGCGACGCCTTCCGCCACATCCGGGACGGCTACGCCGAGGTGATGCTCTGCGGCGGCGGCGAGGCGGCCATCACGCCGCTGGCTATGGGGGGCTTTACCGCCATGAAGGCCCTCCATGAGGGGGAGGACCCCCTCATGGCCTCCATCCCCTTCGACGCTGAGCGCTCCGGCTTTGTCATGGGCGAGGGGGCGGGCGCCCTCCTGCTGGAAGAGCTGGGCCACGCCCAGGCCCGGGGGGCCAAAATCTATGCCGAGGTCGTCGGCTACGGCGCCAACTGCGACGCCCACCACATCACCGCCCCCGCCCCCGGCGGGGCGGGCGGGGCCGCCTGCATGGGGCAAGCCCTGGCCGACGCGGGAATTGCCCCCCAGGCGGTGGACTACATCAACGCCCACGGCACCTCCACCGCCCTGAACGATGCCAGCGAGACGGCGGCCATCCACACAGTATTCGGCGACCACGCCAAGGAGCTGATGGTCAGCTCCACCAAGTCCATGACCGGCCACCTGCTGGGGGCCGCCGGCGCGGTGGAGACCATCTTTACCGCCCTGGCCCTGGGGGAGGGCTTTGTCCCTGCCACCATCGGCTATCAGGTTCCCGACCCGGCCTGTGACCTGGATATCGTACCCAATCAGGGCCGGACTGCGGACATTAAGATTGCCCTGTCCAACTCCCTGGGCTTCGGGGGCCACAACGCAGCTGTCGTCCTGAAAAAGTGGGAGGCACGCCTGTAGGGCGCGACGACCCCGGCGCGCCGCAAACAGGCATAGATAAGGCGGGGAAAGACGGCGGGCCGGGTCGTCCCGCCCTACAAAATACAACGGAGGTTTATATGGTATGGAGCTGAATATCGACCAGATCGAGGCCATCCTGCCTCACCGCTATCCCTTCCTGCTGGTGGACAAGATCGTGGAGTGTGTCCCCGGCGAAAGCGCGAAGGGGGCAAAGTGCGTCACCGCCAACGAGCCCTTTTTTCAGGGCCACTTCCCCGGCTTTAAGGTAATGCCCGGGGTGCTTATCATCGAGGCCCTGGCCCAGGTGGGGGCGGTGGCCATTCTCACTGAGCCGGGCTCCGAGGGCAAGCTGGCCCTTTTCGGCGGCATCAAAAACGCCCGGTTCAAGCGTCAGGTCCGGCCCGGCGATGTGCTGGAGCTGGAGTGCCGTCTCACCGCCCGGAAGGGGCCGGTGGGCTTCGGCACGGCGGAGGCCCGGGTGGAGGGCAAGCTGGCCTGTAAGGCGGAGCTCACCTTTGCGCTTACCGACCGCCCCCCTTGCGAAACGGGAGGTCCTCTGGTATAATGGCCTTAGTCCGCAACAAAAGGGAGAGAAAAAAGGTGCTGGAGAAGAGCTTTGACAGAATTTACACCAAATTTAAGCTGCACTTTTATCAGGCTGTCTTTACCAGGTTTCAGACCCGGGAGGCCAGCCTGACGGCAGTAGAGACCTTCTGCATGGAGATTATCCGAGCTCTGAACGAACCCACCATCAACGAGTTCGCCTCCTTTGCCAATATCTCGTCTCCCAACGCCGCCTACAAGGTGAACAGCCTGATTCGGAAGGGGTATGTGGAAAAGGTCCAGTCCCCCAACGACCGCCGGGAGTACCATCTGCGGCCCACCCAGAAGTTCCACGACTACTACAACCTGAGCAGCGCCTATATCCGGGAGGTCATGGACCGGGTGCGGGAGCGCTTTACTCCGGAGGAGGTGGCCCAGATGGACCGGGTGCTGGACATTGTGGGTCAGGAGCTGATGCCGGAGGTAAGGCTGAAATAGAAAAAACCTGCCTGGAGCCTTAGGGCTCCAGGCAGGTTTTTCGCTTATGGATCGCCGGGGAAACGCAGTCCGGCCCTTGTTCTGGCCCGTTCCACCGCCTCCACGGTGGGCAGGGTGATATCCCGCAGCAGGCTGTAGGCGGTGTCGCAGTCGCCGGAGCGGATCAGGCCGGTGATGGCCCGGACCTCGTAGAGCCAGCGGTTGGGGTCGGGCTGGAGGTTAAAGGTCTCTTCACCCTCCTCCGTTGCGAGACGGATTTCCGCCAGGCCGTTGCTGCCGTCCTTCACCCGCAGGCTGCCCCGCTCCCCCTCAATGTGGTAGAAGCTGACGCCCCGGGCGTCCTTGGCCCCGGCCAGGGACGCGGTGAAGCCGGGGTAGGACAGCACCATTACCCCCGAGGTGTCTACCCCGTTGGCAAAGCGGTTGGGGTAGTACTCCGCCCGGCCCGGGGAGCCGAACAGGGCGGCGGTCAGGTAGACATTGTAGTAGTTGATATCCATAAGGCAGCCGCCGGCCAGCTGGGGATTAAAGATGTTGGGGGTCTCCCCCGCCAGCAGCTTGTCATAGCGGGCGCTGTACTGGGTGTAGTTGCCCAGCACCAGCTTCACCGGGCCCACCCTGGGCAGGTGCTCCTTCAGCACCGGGAAATTGGGCAGGAAGGGGGTGGGGACGGCCTCAACGAGGAACAGCCGCCGCTCCATGGCCAGCTCCAGCAGCTCCCGGGCCTGGTTCCCTCTGGTGCAGAAGGGCTTTTCACAGATCACATGCTTGCCCGCCAGCAAAGCGCCCTTGACCTGTTCATAGTGCAGCAGGTTGGGGGTGGCGATGTAGACCACATCCACCTCTGAATCGGCCAGGAAGGCCGCCAGGCCGGTGTAAACCCGGGCCGCGCCGTAGTCGTCGGCCAGGCTCCGGCCGGTGTCCTCGGTCCGGGAGTAGACCGCCTCCAGATGGACCCCCTCGGTCTGCTGTACGCAGTCCAGAATGGAGCGGACAATCACCCCGGAGCCGATAGTGCCAAGACGAATTTCCTTCATGTCCCTTCTCCTCCGTGGGAGCGGGCCACCGCGGTGGCCTCCTCCAGAATTTCCAGCACCCGGACGACCTCCTCGTCCCGGACGCACTTCCCGCCGCCGTGCTGGATGGCGTCGACGAGGCTGTCATAGATGCGTTCGTAGTGGGCGCATCCCACCGGGACCCGCTCGGTCACCTGAGCGCCCTCTCCGTCCCGGTAGACCAGGGTGCCCCACCGGTCCTCCGGGGCCATGGCGGTGCTGACGCTGTGCCGCCCCACCACCTTGGCCTTCCCCGAGTTGTGAATCACCGGGGGCAGGGTAAAACTGCCGTTGGTGCCGTGGAGGGTGAAGCGGGGATAGTCGATCTGAACGCACATGCTGGTGTTTACCGAAGCCTTGCAGTTTCCATAGAAGAACTCCAGGTCGTAGTAGTCGTCCCCCACGCCGGGGTGGTGGATGGAGCGCACGTCGAAACGGGTCCGCTCCGGCATCCCCAGCAGGCTGATGATCTGGTCAATCTGGTGGACGGCCAGGTTGTAGAGGGTGCCCAGGTGGTCATACCAGCCGTTGGTCTTAAAGTAGTCGTAGTGGCTCTCCAGCCGCACCAGCTGGCCCAGCTTTCCGCTTTGGACCACCTCTTTTACGGCTAAAAAGTCGGCGTCAAACCGGCGGTTCTGGTTGGGCATGCACACCAGCCCCTTTTCCCGGGCCAGGGCGAAGACCTCCCGGGCCTGGGCCGCCGTGGGGGCGAAGGGCTTTTCCACCAGAACGTGCTTGCCGGCGTTTAAAATCTGTATGGCGTAGGGCACATGGAACTGGTCGGGGGTGTTGACCACCACCAGACCGACCTCCGGGTCGTTGAGGACCCGGTCCAGGTAGCTGGTGAACGTCAGCTCCGGGTAGAAGGGCTCGTACTCCGCGAACTGGGGGGCGTCCTCCGCCCGGCGGAAGACATACTTCACCCGGATATCCTCCCTGCCCTCCACATAGGGGATATGGTACTCCCGCACGCTGACGCCGAAGCCGATATAGGCGATGGTGAGCATGGTCCCGCCCCCTTACGCCTTCTCCGCCAGCCGGCGCTTTTGGGCCCGCTGAAGGTTCTCCTTAATCACCGGACCCACCGTCTGGACCAGGATGACCACGATGAGCACCAGGCCCTGGAAGGTGTCCTGAATGTCCACGCTGAGGCCGGGGATGGAGACGATGATGAAGTTGATGGTGGTGTAGGACAGAGCGCCGAAGATGACGCCCACCATGTTGCCCTTGCCGCCCGCCATGCTCACGCCGGCCAGCACCACCGAGGCGATGGCGTACATCTCATAGCTCACGCCGGAGGAGGCGGGGGTGACGTTGCCGATTTTGCAGGCCTGGAGCATGCTGGCCACCCCCACGCAGATGCCGGTGAGGATAAAGACGGAAATCTTCACCCAGGTGACGTTGATGCCCGCCAGCCGGGCGCTCTTCTCGTTGGAGCCCACAGCGTAGATGGTCTTGCCGTATTTGGTCTTCTTGGAGATGACGATGAACAGGATAGCCATAATCAGGAAGACAAAGGTGATGTAGGGGATGGAGTAGCTGCCCAGGGCCAGCTTTCCGGTGCCGAACTTCATGCGCAAAAATTCATACTTGCTGTTGTCGCTGAGCATGGCAAACTGACTGGAGGAGGAGCCGCTGATGGCCGGGTCGATCTTCCGCACCACCGACAGGGTGAGGGAGCGGTAGATGAGCATGGTGCCCAGTGTTACCACAAAGGGGGGCATCTTGCCAAAGCCCACCAGCAGGCCGTTCACCGCTCCGCAGGCCGCGCCGGTGAGGATAGCGGCCAGAGCCATGAGGAAGATGGAGTTGGTGGTGTTGAAGACGATAATGGTCACGCCGGTGCACAGCACCAGCTGGGAGCCCACCGACAGGTCAATCTGGCCGGTGATGATGACGAAGGCCATGCCCAGGGCGATGGTGCCCACGATGACGGTGTTCTGGCTGGAGAGAATGGCGGCGATGTGGCTCCACTTGAAGGCGTTGCCGTTGGAGGTGATGGTGAAGGCGTAGCCGATCATGATGATGAACAGCACAAAGATAAAGCTGTACTGGGACCACACCTTTCCCAGAGTTCTGCCAAGTCCTTTTTTCTCGTTTTTCATGATTTTGCCTCCTCACTGGTTTCCACGGCGTTGGTGGAGTAGAGCATAACATCCCGCTCGTTGACCTGGTCGTGGGGGAAGATTTTCACAATGCGCCCCTCGTAGAACACCACGCACCGGTCGGCTACCTTCTGAATCTCGGGAATCTCCAGGGTGTTGATGATAACGGTCTTGCCCGCCTCGGCAAAGCCCAGGATCAGCCGGTAGATCTCCTCCTTGGCGCCCACGTCCACCCCCTGGGTGGGGTTGTCGAACAGGAGCACGTCGGCTCCGATGTTCAGCCACCGGGCCAGGAAGACCTTCTGCTGGTTGCCGCCGGACAGAGACAGGATGCTGTCGGAGCTGTCCCCCGCCTTGATGTGCAGGCTCTCCTTCTGAGCGGCGTAGCGGCCGGCCTCCTCTCTGGAGTTGATGAAGGGCTTTTTCCCGGACAGCTCGTGCTCGGCCAGATAGAAGTTTTCCATAATGCTCATGTCTGGCACCACGGAATTTTCCTTCCGGTTGGCGGCCAGCATGGCCACGCCGTTTTTCATAAAGCGGACAATGCTGCCCTCCAGGCTCCGGCCGTTAACCCGCATGGTCCCGCCCTGGGCGGGGAGGGCGCCGAACATGGTCTGCATCAGCTCGCTGGCCCCGCAGCCGGCCAGGCCGGTGAAGGCCACCACCTCTCCCTTTTTCACATCCAGGTCGATGCCGTTGAAGCCCTGGCCGGTGTAGCCCTCCAGCTCCAGAATGGTGTCCCCTAGCGGCCGGGGAACGTAGACGTCCTCGTCCACATACTGGCTGCCCACCATCTCGGAGGTGATGGAGTGGGGGTCAGTCTCCTTTATATATCCGGAGGAAATGAACTCCCCATTCCGCAGCACCGTATACCGGTCGGCGATGGCGAAAATCTCGGGCATCTTGTGCGAAATGAAGATAAAGGATTTCCCCTGTGCTTTCAGTTTTCGTAAGATTTCAAACAGATGGTCGATCTCGTTGTTGGACAGGGCCGTGGTGGGCTCGTCCAGAATGAGGAGTTTCGCGTCCACATAGAGGGCGCGGCAGATTTCCAGCAGCTGCTTCTCGCTGGTTTTCAGCTCGGACACCATGGCGGTGGGGTCGATGTCCACACCCAGGTCGTCAAAAAGCTGCCGGGCCCGGGCCACCTGCTCCCGCTGGCGCAGCAGGCCGAACTTGGTCAGCTCCCGGCACAAAAAGATGTTGTCCGCCACCGTCAGGTCGTTGATTACATTCAGCTCCTGGTGGACAAAAGCGATGCCCGCCGCCTCCATCTGCTGGATGGTGGGGGTGGGGTAACGTTTGCCGTCGAAGGTGATGGTGCCGGCGTCGGCCGGGATTACGCCGGTTAAAATGTTCATCAGGGTGGATTTGCCGGCCCCGTTTTCGCCCAGAAGGGCGTGGATTTCCCCTGTCTCCACGGACAGGTGGATGTCAGACAGAGCCTGAGAGCCGCCAAAGGCTTTGGAAACATGATTCATTTCAAGGATAGTCATACGCATTCTCCTTGCTGTGTTTGTAGGGGACACCGCCCCGGCGTCCCGCCGTTGGGTAAGCGCTCCTGTATCTGCGGCCGCCCGGAGACGCCCCCGCAGGATGGTGATATCAGGGAGCGGATGCGGGGCGAACCCCGCATCCGCTCCAATGGTTTGCTCTATTCGCGAATGTTCGGTTTAGTGGCCCTGGAAGCCCTCGAACTGGCTGACGTTGTTGGCGTCCACGATCCAGGTGGGCTGATACTCGCCGGAGCCTACCTCGTAGCTCCAGTCGCCCGCCAGATACTTCATGCCGGTGTCGATGACGTCCTGCATCATCTTGGGGCTGAAGTACATGGACATCATGTCGTCAAAATATTTCTTGGCCAGGTCGGACTGGTCGTCAGTACCGGCCATGACGTTGTAGAGCTCCTGCATGCCGCCGATGGCGGAGATGTACACGTCCATGGCCTCCAGGTCGGCCAGGGTGGCGGCGGAGGCGCCGGCCTCCAGGTAGTTGAGCACGCCGAAGGTCATCTCGTCGTCCATGGAGTAGATGTACAGCTTGTTGCCGTTTGCCTTGGCGGCGGCCACGATCTCGTCGAACTTCTGAGCGATGTACTCATAGGCGCCGTCGGCGGACCAGTTGCAGACCACGGTGTAGCCGCTGAAAACGGCGTTCAGCTGGTCCTGAGTCCAGGTCTCGGTGGTCTTGTAGTTGCCGGTCTGATTGTCCTGATACTCGATCTCGCCCTTCAGGAACTGCTCAAAGCCCTCCTGGCGGCGGGAGCAAACGGTGCCGTTGTCGCCCTGGAGCACCACCACGGTGTCGCCGGGCTTCATGCCGTTCTTCTGCAGCCAGTAGGCAATACCGGCGCCGCACTGCCAGTTGTCGCCGGAGGCGTTGAGGATGGCGTACTTCTCGGTGGCCTCAATGATGCGGTCGAAGGAGATGAAGGGGATGCCCTCGGCATACAGGGCCTCCTGGCCGGCCTGGGCGGAGTCGTCCAGAGCCATCATGATGACCAGGGCCGCGTCGTCGTTGGCGATGATGGTGTTGCAGTGGTCCACCTGCTCCTCACCGGAGGAGGCGGGGATGTAAGTGGCCTTGTACTGGCCAGCCTTGGTGATCTCCTCACACTTGGCCTGGGCATAGGTACCGGCCTGAGCGGTCCAGCCGTGGTCAGGGGTGGGGCCCAGCACATAGACGGTGTTCTTGCCGTCCTGATTGCCGGGGTTGACGGGGGTGGATACATTGCCCTGGCCGGAGCCGGAGCCGCCCGGGTTGGCGCTGCTCTTGCCGCTGTCGCCGCCGCCGCAGGCAGCCAGTGTCAGAGACATGGAGAGGGCCAGCGCGAGTGCCAGAATCTTTTTCATTGTTCTTCCTCCAATAACATAGATTTTTATAACAACCGCGTGGGCGGTTATTAACGCAGGTTACAGGGCCACGTCCACCGGCCGCCGCTCCTCCGAGGAGCGGATGGAGGCGAAGACCGCCTTCATGGACTTGATTACGTCGGTGGCGTCCAGCATGCTGGGCCGGTCCTGGGCGATGGCCTCCACAAACTCGTCAATCACGCCGGAGGCCGTCTGGTCGTCGTTGGTCTGGATTTTCTCCAGATCGTAGTATTTGACCTCCCCCTCCCCGGGGATGACCACGATGGAGTGGGCGGGGTCGTCGTAGATGCGCATGATGCCCTTGGTGCCGTAGAGGGTGGTGGAGTTGTCCTCCCGGCCGTAGTAGGTCCAGCTGGCGGTCATGGTGCCGAAGGCCCCGCCGGAGGTCTCATAGATGCAGATGGCGTTGTCGTCCACCCCGATAAGCTGGTCATCCGCCCCCCGCTTGTCCAGGGTGAGCAGCCGGGCGGTGGTGCGCACGATGTCCTGGCCCAGGATGTAGCGCAGCATGTCGGTCTTGTGGATGCCCAGGTCGGCCATGGCCCCCATGGCGGCCCGCTTCTTGTCGAAGAACCAGGTGTTCTTCCCCGGGGTGATGGACCAGGTCTCCGGGCCGGCGTGGCCGAAGGTGGTGCGGAAGGTGATTACCTTGCCGATCTCCCCGGCCGCTACCAGCTCTCTGGCCTTCTCGTGGGCCTTGGCCAGCCGCTGGTTCTGGCCGATAAGCAGCCGCTTGCCCGCTTTTTCCGCCTCGGCCAGCATGCTCTCGCACTCCTCCAGGGTGATGGCCATGGGCTTCTCGCACAGCACATGCTTGCCCGCCTTCAGGGCCTGGATGGTCAGATCGGCGTGGGCGAAGTTGGCCACGCAGACGGAAACCGCATCAATGGCCGGGTCGTCCAGCAGCTCCTGGGCGGAGGCATAGGCCTTAACGCCATACTTGGCGGCGATCTCCTCACACCGCTGGGAATCCAGGTCGAAAAGGCCGACCAGATTGGCGTTTTCATTGGCGATGTACTCCGGGATGTGCCGGACCTGGGATATCTTGCCACAGCCTAAAATACCGATATTTAACATAAAAACCGCTCCTTTTATTCCAATTATTCCAAATTCCTTGCAAATTACGCTGTAATGTCCGGTGCCGCCGCCGACTCCCGTTCCATCAGGCGGTAGGGCAGGAAAATCTGCTGTTCCGAGGGCTCCTCCCGGTCCAGAAGGCCGTCCAGCAGCAGGTCCACGCTCTGCCGGCCCATCTCGTGACAGGGCTGGGCCACAGTGGTCAGGTGGGGGTGCATCATGGTGGTGTAGTCCAAATCGTCAAAGCCGGTAACAGTCAGCTCCCCGGGGACGGACAGGCCCAGCTCCTGGGCCGCCGCGATGGCGCTGAGGGCCAGAATGTCCGACACGCAGAAGATGGCGGTAGGCCTGGGGGCTGCCGCCAGCAGAGCCTGAGCCGCCGTCTGGCCGGAGGCAAAGGAGTAGTCGGCGTCGGCCAGCCGGTACCAGTCCTCCCGGACCTCCAGCCCCCCCTCCTCCATGGCGTCCAGGTAGCCCTGCCGCCGCAGGCGGGTGGATATGTACTGGTTGTCCGCCCCGATCATGGCGATGCGCCGGTGGCCCAGTCTCTGGAGGTAGGCCACCATCTCCCGGGTGGCGGCGTAGTTGTCGATGGACACCGAGGGACAGGCCAGGTCGGGGACGTACTCGCAGCACTGGACGATGTGGGACCGCTGGGCGAACCGGGCCAGCCAGCTGTAGTCCCAGTGGCAGCCCAGCAGGATGGCCCCGTCGGCCTGGTGGCTCTCCATCATTTTCAGAAAACGCCGCTCGCTGTTGGCGTGGCCCAGGGTGTTGCACACCAGCACGCTGTATTCCAGCTCCCAGGCCCGGTCGCCGATGCCGGTGAGGATGCGGGAGTAGTAGGGGTTGGAGAAGTTGGGGGCCAGGGCCAGGATCACCTGGCTCTCGTTGCGCCGGAGATTCCGGGCCGACTGGTTGGGCACATAGCCCAGCGCCTCGACGGCCTGGCGCACCCGCTGGGCGGTTGCCGGCTTTACAGCGGGGCTGTTGTTCAGCGTGCGGGACACCGTGGCCACCGATACCCCGGCCCGCTGGGCGACCCGTTCAATCGTTACCACTGTGTCCACCCCCTGTCCGGACGCAAAATGTAATCCATTACATTTTGCCTGTATGTCTATCATAACGATTTACCGCGGAAATGTCAAATATCTTTTGTGTACTTTTTTATTTTTGTCTGTTTCGGCAAATTTGGGGCCTGAATTTTTCTGTTTTGACGAATCTCCCGATTCCCCTTGACAAAACCCCGATTTGCCTTTAGGCTGAAAGCACAAAATTTGGGAAAAGGAGCGTGTTCCTATGTTTCAATTCGGTCTTCTGACCGCTATTCTGGACGGCTGGACCTATGAGGAGGCCGTCGACATTGCCGCCGGGCAGGGGTTCCAGTGCCTGGAGGTGGCCTGCTGGCCCGCCGGCAAGGCGGAGCGGCGGTATGCCGGCGTGTCCCACATCGACGCGGAGCGGGTGCTGGAGGACGACGCCTACGCCAAACACGTGACCGACTACATCGCCGGCAAGGGAATGCACATCTCCTCTCTGGCCTACTACCCCAACACCATGGACCCCGACGCGGCCAAGCGGACTGCCGCCATCGACCACCTGAAGGCCCTGATCCGGGCGTCCGCCAGGCTGGGGGTCAACATGGTGAGCACCTTCATCGGCCGGGATCAGGCCAAATCGGAGGAGGAGAACCTCCGGCTCTTTCAGGAGATTTGGCCCCCCATCATCAAGCTGGCGGAGGAGCAGGGGGTAAAGGTGGCCATTGAAAACTGCCCCATGCTCTTTGGTGAGGACCAGTGGCCGGGCGGACAGAACCTTATGCGCTCCCCCGCCCTCTACCGTAAGCTGTTTGACATCATCCCCTCTCCCAACTTTGGCCTGAACTTCGACCCCAGCCACTATGTCTGGCAGCAAATGGACTATGTGAAGACCATCTACGACTTCAAGGACCGCATTTTTCACGTCCACTTCAAGGATATCAAGCTCTACCCCGAGAAGCTGGCCGAGTGCGGCGTGATGGCCTATCCGCTGGACTACATGTCCCCCAAGCTCCCCGGACTGGGGGATGTGGACTGGGCCGCCTTTATCTCCGCCCTCAACGATATCCGCTACTCCGGCGACGCCGTCATCGAGGTGGAGGACAAGGCCTTTGAGGACAGCCGGGAGGATATCCTCAAATCCATCGCCCTGTCCAAGCGGTATCTGGACAACTTTATCATCTGACACGGCCCGGCGGCCGCGCCCCCCTTTCCGGTGGGCGCGGCCTCTTTTTGTCTTGGAGAGGAAGGGGGCCTGTCCGCTGCCCCTGACTGTGGAAAAACCTCCGTCCCCCGCAGGGAAAAGCCTTCCACCCTCCGGGGGGAAGGTGCCCCAGTGCGCACACTGGGGCGGATGAGGGGGCGGGGCGGGCACGCTGTTCTTACGATAAGGGGCGATGACCTCGCCGCACCCTCATCCGTCACGGGCTTCGCCCGTGCCACCTTCCCCCTGGAAGGGGGAAGGCTTTTGGTGCATCCCTGAGCCCCTCTCACCCGGCTTCGCCGGGAGCTCCCCCACAAGGGGGGAGCCAGGAAAGGCAGAGCTCTGCCCTACATGACGTACCTGCAGGCGCACAGTGTCCGCCCCCCTACAGCGCGTGCCTGTCCGTTTTACCGCGCCCGGCGAAAAGTCGGCCTTGCAATGGGGGACGGTCCTGTATTATAATGGAAGCTGGAATCAGAGACCAATGGAGGAGGCGGCACGCCTTGAATCAAAATATCTGCTACATCGTGGGAGCCATGTCCCTCACCCCCGCCCTGCGGCCCTACCCCGTGCAAGGGGACTATGTGATTGCCGCCGACCGGGGGTTTGACTCGCTGATCGCCTACGGCGTCAATCCCGACCTGGCAGTGGGGGATTTCGATTCGCTGGGCCACCGGCCCAGCCACCCCAATGTGATCCAGCTCCCCGCCGAGAAGGACGACACCGACATGGTCTACGCCATCCGCAAGGGGCTGGAGCTGGGCTACCGCCGCTTCATCCTGCTGGGGGGCGTGGGGGGCCGGCTGGAGCACACTCTGGGCAACCTCCAGCTGCTGGACTGGCTGGCCACGCAGGGGGCCCAGGGCTTTCTGGCCGGGGAGAAGACGGCGGCCACCTGCCTGCGCAGCGGCATGTCGGTCACCTTTCCCCCTTCCATGGCGGGCTATTTGTCGGTCTTCTGCAACAGCGGCACGGCGGAGGGGGTCACCCTCGCCGGGCTGAAGTACCCCCTGGAGGACTACACCCTGTCGGGCAGCTTCCCCCTGGGGGTGAGCAACCAGTTTCTGGGGGAGGCGGCCACCGTGTCGGTGGAGGAGGGCAGCCTGCTGCTGATCTGGGAGGACAGGGGCGACTTCTACGCCAACCTGCCCCGGCTGTGGGCCCGGACGAAGCGCACCAGCACAGAACGGAATATGGAGGGACTTTCTCTTTAGGGGAAGGCTTTGCCGTCTGTGGGTGTTTTTCCCCTTGCCTTTTTGGGTATGATGTGGTATAGTAATCTGACCTGTTGGGAAAGGGGGTGTCCGCCGTGGGCGAATCGGTGAAGATTGTGGCCAAAAACAGCAAGGCCTATCACGATTACTTCATTGAGGAAAAATACGAGACCGGCATTGAGCTGGCGGGCACCGAGGTAAAGTCCATCCGGCTGGGCAACGTGAACCTGAAGGACTCCTTCTGCCTGGTGAAGGACGGGGAAATCTCCGTTCTTGGCATGCACATCAGCCCCTATGAGAAGGGCAACATCTTCAACAAGGACCCCCGCCGTACCCGCCGGCTGCTGATGCACAAGCGGGAGATTATGCGGCTATTCGGCCGCATCAAGCAGGACGGCTACTCCCTGATCCCCCTGTCCATCTACTTCAAAGGCCCCCGGGTCAAGCTGGAAATCGGCCTGGCCAAGGGCAAGAAGCTCTACGACAAGCGGGAGGCCTCCGCCCGGCGGGACGCCAAGCGGGAGATGGACCGGGTGATGAAAACCCGGAACCGGTAAGCCCCTGAGAAAGGATGATAACTATGGCGCAAAACCCCATTGTCACCATCGAAATGGAAAACGGCAGCCTCATCAAGGCCGAGCTCTACCCCGAAAAGGCCCCCAACAGCGTGAATAATTTCATCTCCCTGATTCAGAAGGGCTTTTACGACGGCCTGATCTTCCACCGCTGCATCCCCGGCTTTATGATCCAGGGCGGCTGCCCCCAGGGCACCGGCATGGGTGGGCCCGGCTACTCCATCAAGGGCGAGTTTGCCCAGAACGGATTTGCCAACGACCTGGTTCACGACCGGGGCGTGCTGTCCATGGCCCGGGCCATGAATCCCGACTCCGCCGGCAGCCAGTTCTTTATCATGGTGGATAAGGCCCCCCACCTGGACGGCGGCTACGCCGCCTTCGGCAAGGTCATCGAGGGTATGGAGACGGCCGACGCCATCGTCTCCGGCAAAACTGACTGGCAGGACCGTCCCCGGCAGAAGCAGGTGATGAAAAAGGTCACCGTGGACACCTTCGGCATGGAGTATCCCGAGCCGGAGAAGGTTTAATCTTCCCGACGGATCATGCTGTCTTGGTGTCCCGGCCGCCGTTCTCCACAGTCGCCGGAGGCGGCTGCCCGACCGCGAGCCCGGCGCGACGGGGCGCGGTCGGAGAGGAGGAGCGGCGGAATGATATGGAGTCCGCGACGACGAGGGGGCGTACCGGTTTCGACGGGGGCATAGAAGCAGGAATAGCGAGCGGATGCGCCTAACATCCTAAAAATGGGCAGCTTATAAATTAAAGAACGACGATAACGTAGTTCTCGCTGCGGCTTAACGCAGCCGTCCTGCCCGGAAGGACCACGAGCCGGGTCTGGGCGTCGCCTTAGTGGTGCCCGTGCGTTCGGAAAGAGTTGACCGGGCCACGCATTATGACTCTACCAAGCTCAGTAGTGTGACGACCCACGCCTGAGTGAGGGAATGTAAAGGATCGTCTGCGCTCGGAGAAGTTCCTGTGGAAGTGCTTTCGGACGGGGGTTCAACTCCCCCCGCCTCCACCAGATGGACATTGGACGAACACCTATTATTTTAAGGGCGGTTTTGCCGTAATGGTGTGGCTCTGATGTCAAAACGAGTAGCGGAGGTCAAGGTGTAAAAACCTTGGCCTCCGCTGTTTCTATCCACTTATTCGATTTTACCTTGTGTTTCCTGCCACTCCGCAAACTCCCGCTGGCCTTGTTCGTTGTCATAGTATTTTCGTATCTCTGGAACAAGAAAGCGGGCAAAGGTTTCTATAATGGCTGGTGGAAGTTCAATTTCACGGTCTGTTTGTAAATGGTAAGATAAAGTATACCAATTTTCGCCATTGAAAGGATACCAATCC
>CATEPI010000009.1:0-92685 GCA_949525845.1 uncultured Eubacteriales bacterium | reverse complement strand
TTCGGACGATTAACTAGTTGAACCCGGACACAAAGCGGGTGCTCAGAAGCTATACCTTTTGACCCCGGATTTCGTACCCCTCCAGAAAACAGCGCGGGAGCCCTCCAGATCAAGGGCTCCCGCTTAGTTTTTGAGAAAAATCCCGCCGCAGCGTGCCAAATGCACCTGCGGCGGTCAGGTCTATTTCAACAGATCAGATTTGGATAAGAGGCATACTGTTTCCACATGGGCCGTTCTGGGAAAGAGGTCCACCCCCTGAGCCTGCACCGGACGGTAGCCCAGTTGAACAAAGCGGTCCACATCCCGGGCCAGGGTGGCGGGGTCGCAGGAGACGTAGACAATCCGTTCCGGGGCCATGCCGGCCAGAATGGCGGGCACCTCCGGAGCCAGACCCTTCCGGGGCGGGTCCACACAGATGACCTGGGGCCGGACGCCCTCCGCGTCCAGCTTCCGGGCCACGGCTCCGGCGTCGCCGCAGAAAAATTCAGCGTTGCTGATGCCGTTCCGCCGGGCGTTCTCCCTGGCGTCGTCCACCGCCTGGGGGACAATCTCCGCCCCGATAACCCGTCCCGCCCGCCGGGCCAGGGCCAGGGAGATGGCGCCGATGCCGCAGTACAGGTCCAGCACGGTCTCCGCTCCGGTGAGCCGGGCGAAGTCCAGCGCCACGCCGTACAGTACCTCCGTCTGGGCCCGGTTGATCTGGAAGAAGGAGGGGACCGACAGGCGGAAGGTAAGTTGACACAACTCCTCCTCCAGCCAATCCTGCCCCCAGAGGGGGGTGTACCGGTCCCCCAGAATCACATTGGTGTCCCGGGTGTTGACATTGAGCACCACCCCTGCCAGGCCGGGCTCCGCCCGGCGCAGGGAGTCCACCAGGGCGTCGGCGCAGGGGAGCTTGTCCCCGTTGGCTACCACGCACACCAGGCTCTCCCCCCGGCTGCTGGTGCGGACGTACAGATGGCGGATCAGCCCCCTGCCCGTCCCCTCGTCATAGGCGGGGAGGCCGTGGGCCTGCATCCAGGCCTGAAAGGCCGCCCGCAGCCGGGTGACCGCCTGGGGCTGGAGGGGGCAGTCGGGGGCGTCCAGCACGTCATGGCTCCGGGGGCGGTAGTAGCCTATGGACAGCCCCTGCCGGTTCTGAGACACCGGGAACTGTACCTTGTTCCGGTAGCGGAGCGGGTCCGCCGCCCCCAGAACGGGGGGGAGGTCCAGCCTGACATGGCCCACCCGCTCCAGAGCGTCGGCAATGCGCTGACCCTTGGCCCGCAGCTCCTCAGCGTAGGTCATGTGGCGGAACTGGCAGCCGCCGCATTTGCCGTAGAGGGGACAGTCGGATTCAATCCGCTCAGGGGAGGGGAGAAGCAGCTCCACCCCGCGGCCCCAGGCCACATTTTTGTTCACCTTCTCCAGGCGGACCCGCCACCGCTCTCCCTGAACGGTGCAGGGGACAAAGACCACCCGCCCCTCCAGCCGGGCCACCCCCATCCCCTCGGCGGTGTAGCCGGTGATGTCCAGGGTGTGGACGGTGTTTTTTCTGATGTCAGCCATAGGACGCGCCCCCTTTTCAAGTCAGGCTATCTTACCATATTTTCATATAAAGGTAAAGGCGGCAGGTACGTCAATACCCGCCCGTCTCATAAGTTCGGAACGCCTTTGAAGATACCGAACGGGACGTTATGTAGGGCAGGGGTTCTACCCCTGCCTATCCCCGCAAGGGGATAAAACAGCATCAGAATAAGGCAAAGACAGAAACCAAGCAAGGCAAGGGCAGAGCCCTTGCCCTACATTCGGCAGTTTTCCTGAATTTATGAGACAAGCGTAGATATCAATACCCGCCGCCTTTGTTTTGTGTGCGATGCGGTTCAGCGTTCCAGCTTGGCCTTGCCGGAGAGCTCCTCCATGCGGACCTTCCACACGGCGGTGACGTTCAGGCTCTGTTCCATAGCGGCCTCGAAGCCCTCCATGTGGTCGGGCGTTACCTTTTGGCACAGAGCCCGCAGGGCCTGGACCTTCTCGGCGGGGTCGGTCACCTCGCTGGCCGTGCCGGTGACAAGGACGGACTGGAAATAGGTGGTATACTCAGCCGGAGCGACAAAGGCGGGCCGGTCCTCCCCCACAAAGGTAAGGCACACCTGGGGAAAGCGGCGCAGCAGGTCTGTTTTCCGCCCTGTGCGGGCGCAGTGGAAATAGAGGTCCTCCCCCACCCGGACGAGGGACAGGGGCAGACAGTAGGGGACGGCCTCTCCGGTGGAGAGGGCCATCACCCCGTGGGTACAGCGGTCTATGAGGGCCAGGGAGAAATCCCGGCCCTGGGCGCGGTCGCTACGTCTCATTGGTATCCTCCTTGTCCAGCAGCTTGATAACGTTCATGTAGAGGGCGGAGGGGTCCGACTGAAAGGCCTCCGCCCATCGCTCGGCCTGCTCCCGGCCGGGGGAGAGGAGGGCCAGGTGGAGCAGGGGGGAGGAGTCGTCCTCCAGGCTCAGGCACAGGGTGGCGGTGCCGTCCTCCCGGTCCATGATCCTGGCCCGGACCTGGGACTCCCGCCGCAGGGCCGCATTGACCTGGATCAGGTTGTCGTCGCAGTGCCGCCGCACCGACCGGGGCAGGCCGCCCTCGCAAATCTGACTGTTGCGCCGGCCCTTCTCGGTGATGGCATAGCGGTCCTCCTCCTTGGTCAGCTGGCCGGTGGCCACCATGTGGTCCACCGCCTGGGCGAGGGAGAAGTAGTCCACCCCCGCATCGCACAGGGCCAGCTCAAACAGCTGTAAAAAGGTGATGGGGCCGGCGGCCCGGTCCATAATGTAGAGGACCAGCAGCTTCAGGTCCAGGTCGTCCTGAATAAATCCGATAGGGGGCATGGCGGAGCTCCTTCCAAGTCGTTTGTAACCCCTATTATAGCCGCAAAGGGGAAAAAGGGCAAGAGAAAAACTGGCCGGCCCGCACCAAAACCCGGCTGGCACATAAGATGTGTTGTAAGCAAAACCCCTACTGGGCGCTCAGCCGCCCATGACCATCCAAATCTAGGAGGGAATTCTATGCCAGAAAAGGTCGTGCCCGGCCCCGTCTGCGAGGACCGCAGTATCCGGGAGGCCGTGTGCATACACACGAAAAAGATCTTTGATTCATGTCGGGATAAGGACTGCGTGGAAGATCTGAGAGTTTACCCCACCCGCTGCTCCCAGGAGGTGATCGACCGGGCTCAGTCCATCAAAGCCGGGTCAGCCGAGCTGCTGTATGCGTACATTGATGTGGAGCCTGTCACCTTCAACCGGGGATTTTATACCGTGGATGTGCGGTATTTCTACCGCATCACCGCCGATGCCTTTGTGGGCGCATCCCGGCCCGTCCAGGTCTGCGGCCTGGCGGTGTTCAGCAAGCGGGCTGTGCTCTTTGGCAGTGAGAGCGGGTCCAAGAGCTTTACCTCGGTGGACAATGAGAACCAGGTCCAGTGCGTGCCCCAGTCCAGCCTGCCCACCGCAGTGGTGGAGGCGGTGGACCCGCTGATTCTGAGCCTGAAGCTGGTGGATGTCTGCGAGTGCCGCCCCTGCGACTGTGGCTGTGTGGATATCCCCATGGCGGTGGCCTCCTGCTTCGGCGACGAGCTGGTCACCGGCGGCGACCAGCACCGGCTGTTCATCACCCTGGGCCAGTTCTCCATCATCCGTATGGAGCGGGATACCCAGCTGCTCATCCCCGCCTATGACTACTGCATTCCCACCAAGGATTGCAGCTGCGGCGAGGACCACTGCCAGGAGGACCCCTGCGACATGTTCCGTCAGGTCCAGTTCCCGGTAGACGAGTTCTTCCCGCCCAACACCATCACCACCACCAGCAGCGCCAGCAGCTGCTGCTGCCGGTAAGAAAAAGGGTCCGCCCACAGGCGGACCCTTTCTGTTACATCAGCGGCGCAAAAACCCGCAGGATACTGCGGTAGAGCTGGAGGAGGATATTCAGGTGCTTGAACTGCCGCAGGGAGCAGGGCTGAGAATCTGCCAGGGTCTGCTCAAAGTCTTTGCGGATATCCTGGATGCAGGGGGCCTCACACAGCCAGACGCCGTCCTCGAAGTGGAGGAACAGGCTGCGGTAATCCAGGTTGACGGTGCCGATGGTGGCAAAGCGGTCGTCCACCACAAAGTTTTTTGCGTGGATAAAGCCGGGGGTGTACTCATATATCTGCACCCCCGCCTCCAGCAGGGGCGGGTAATGGGCTCGGGTGACCTCAAAGACATACCGCTTATCGGGAATGTGGGGGGTGATAATCCGCACATCCACCCCGGATTTGGCGGCGTTGCACAGGGCGGTGTTGGTTGCCGTGTCGATGACCAGGTAGGGGGTGGTGATATAGATATAGTTCTTGGCCTTGGCGATCATGTTCAGATAGACCGCCTGGCCCACCGCCTCCCGGTCCAGGGGGGTGTCAGTGTAGGGCTGAACGTAGCCCGTCCAGGGCCGCACGGGGGCGGCGGGGGGACGGAAATATTCAAAATTTTCGTCCCAGTTGGCAATGTTGTCCCACATGGTGAGGAACATCACCGTCATGGACCAGACGGCGTCCCCCTCCAGCAGGATGGCGCTGTCCTTCCAGTGGCCGAACCGCGCCCGGACGTTGATATACTCGTCGGCCAGGTTGATGCCGCCGGTAAAGCCGGTCCTGCCGTCGATAATGAGCAGCTTCCGGTGGTCCCGGTTGTTCAGCCGCAGGGACATCACCGGCATCAGCCGGTTGAACACCCGGCACTGGATTCCCTTTTGAATGAGGGTCTCATTGTAGTCCCGGGGGAGGGTGAACATACAGCCGAAGTCGTCATACAGCACCCGGACCTCCACACCCTGGGCGGCCTTCCGCTCCAGGATGGACAGGATGCTGTCCCAGAAGACCCCGGGCTGGATGATGAAGTACTCCAGAAAGATATACTTTTCCGCCTTCTCCAGCTCCTCCAGCATCCGGGGAAAGGCCTCGTCTCCCAGGGGGAAGTACTCGGTCTCCGTGTTGGTGTAGGCGGGACAGGCGGCCCGGCGCTCCAGATAGCTGGCCTGGCCGGCGGCATCGCCCCCCAGGGGGAGGAGGTCGTCGGACTTGAAGTCCTCCTTCAGGGTAAAAAAGGACTTTTCCAGCATGCCCTTCATCCGCTTCCGGGTGCGCTCGGGAACGTAGCCGCCCCCAACCATCAGGTAGAAAACCCCGCCGAAGATGGGGAAGGGCAGGATGAGCAGGAGCCAGGCTATTTTATAGCCGGGGTCCATCCGGCTGCCCACAATGGCGACGGCGGCGGCCACGCTGAGGGCGATGCAGCACCAGTAGAAGACCTCCGTGGCAGAGAAGGAGACCACCACAACGGCCAGCGCGGCAATCTGGGCCAGCAGGGCCAGCGTCACAAACACCGAGCGGTGGAGCAGGATATACAGAAGCTTTTTCACGGTAAGTCACCTTCTTTGCATAAAGGCGCGGTGGAAGGAGGGAGCCTGCCCTACGGCTGGTGGAGGGAGCAGGCGACGGTCCCGTCGGTAATCTCAATCAGCCCGTAGCTGGAGCGGGCGGGGCCGGGGTTCATCATCCAAAGGCCGTCCTCCAGCTGACGGCACAGGGGAATGTGGGTATGTCCGAACAGAAGGATATCTGCCCCCGCGGCCCGGGCGTCGGCGATGGCGGCATCGTAGCCGCTTTTCACGCCCCAGCGGTGCCCGTGGGACAGAAGGATAGACCTGCCCCCCAGAGTGATCTGTTTTTTCACCGGGACGGCCACCCCCCAGCCATCGCAGTTGCCCGGAACCAGGCAGAAGGGCAGCGCGGGGTAGTGCCCGGCCACCTCCTCGGCGTCGTCCATCACGTCTCCCAGGTGGATCACCTGCCGGGGCTGGTGGAGGTCGATGGCGGCATACATCCCGGACAGGGAGCGGTGGGAGTCGGAAAAGACTAAAATTTTCAAAGAGTGTCACCTGGACCTTTCTTCGCATATACTGGAATAGTCAACGCAGTGGGAGGAATCGACTATGGAATTTTCAGAAAAGAATCGGGATGCCATTACCCGGCTGGCCAGGTCCAGTGACGCCCAGAAGCTGATGGAGCTGCTGCAAAAGCAGAGCGGCCAGGTGAAGCAGGCAGCCCAGCAGGCGGCGGCGGGGGACCCGGCGCAGCTGATGGCCATGATGGACCAGCTGATGCACAGCAAAGAGGGGGCCGAGCTGGTGGACCGCATCAACAGCCAGGCCAGACAGGCGGGGCTGTAGGGGCAATCGGCGGGCCAATGAGGTACCGGCATAGCCCGCCCAAGGGGGCGGGTCCCACACGGATTCGGGACAGGGAGTGAGACTGTGGCGGAGTTTGAGGACAAACTGAACAGCATCCTGGGCAATCAGGCGGCCATGAACCAGATTATGGCCCTGGCCCGCTCCCTGTCTGGAGAACAGCCGGCCGGGGAGGCGTCCCCCGCCCCGGAGGAGCCGGGAGAGGCCGCGTATGCGCCCGCCGGGGAGGCGTCTGCCCAGCCGGCACCCGACCTGGCCGCCCTGATGGGGCAGATCGACCCCCAGATGATTCAGGTGGGGATGGACGTCATCCGCCAGGTCCAGAGCACTGAGGACCGGAACGCCGCCCTGCTCAACGCCCTGCGGCCCTTCCTGCGGGAGGAGAAGCAGGCCCGGCTGGACCGGGCCCTGCGGGTCGCCCGGATGACCAGGCTGGTGCGGGTGGCCCTGAGCGCCCTGGGGGGAAAGGAGGGGGAGCGTGTATAACCGCTATATCCCGGAGGATACCGCCTACGCTCCCGTCCAGAGGGAGCCGCCCCGCCCCCACGGACCGGACCCCGGCCCACGCCGCCCCCAGGCCCTTCGCCTGCCCGACTTCCTGGGGGGAAGGGAGGGGCTGAGCCGCCTGTTCAAGGGCTCGGAGGGGGGCGGGCTGTCCGGCCTGCTGAAGACCCTCCACCTGGACAATGTGGATACCGGAGACATCCTTTTGCTGCTTATTATGCTGTACTTACTGGTGGAAGGGGACGACCTGGAGCTGGTGATTGCGCTGGGTCTGGTCCTCTTTATGGGGCTGGGAGAGGAGTAGGGGGCGGCCGCTGTGCCGCCCCGTGTATTATTCCCCCACCGTATGCAGGACCTCCCCGTCGGGCAGGGAAAATTTAGCGTCGGCGGGGCAGGGGGACTGGACAGGGGAGTAGGCCGTCATGCGATAGACCAGCTGTTCCTCCTCCTCCATCTCGGCAGAGACCAGAAGGCCGTTGTCCACGCTGACCCAGAACCGCTGGAGGGAGGGGGAGCTGGCCCGCTGGACGGTAATCAGGATGCAGGGGACATCCCCCCGCAGCTCATAGCCGGCGCCGGTGATCTCCCCGGGGTCCAGCTCCAGCACCGTCTCATAGGTGGGGATGTGCTGGGCCAGGTCGGAGGACTTTTCATCCGCCGGGGCGGTTTGATACTGCTGCGCGCCGTCGTACCAGTAGTAGAGGGTGTCCTGGCCGGTGAGGTCGTGGCGGACCACCCCAGAGGGCTGGGTCTGGACGCTGTGGGTCCAGCCGCCGTCGGCCCACACCTGGACCTGGGAGGCGGAGGAGCCGCCGGGCCAGAAGGTCTCCACGTTCAGCGTCCGGTAGTAGCTGGAGGGCCGGGCCAGGGTGGCAACCACCCCCTGCACGGTCTCGGTGGTGACCTCCACCCGCTGGTAGTTTTGCTCCTGGCTGACGGAGCCGGGCAGGTCCCCGGCTCCGGCGCTGCCGGAGGGGAGGATCACCTCCGGCGTATGGGCGGCAAAGAGGACCCGGCCAAAGCTGGCAAAGATGGCCCCCACAATGAGGGCCACAATGGCGACAACAATGACAAGTCGGTTTTTCTGCTCCAAAACATTACCCTCCGAAGGCCTCCGGCGGCGTATCCCGCAGGCCGAAGTGCCAGGCGACGGCGTCAGCGATGCGGCGGCAGGCCCGGCCATCCCCGTAGGGGTTGGCGGCGTGGGCCATTTTTTCGTATTCGTTCCGGTCGGACAGCAGCCGGACGGCCATCTGGAAGATGGCCTCCTCCTCCACGCCGGCCAGGCGGACAGTGCCCGCCTCCACCGCTTCGGGGCGCTCGGTCTCCTTCCGCAGGACAAGCACCGGCTTGCCCAGGGCGGGGGCCTCCTCCTGAAGGCCGCCCGAGTCGGTCATCACCAGGTGGCACCGGGCCATAAGGTTGTGCATCTCCCGCACGTCCAGCGGGGCAATCAGGTGGATGCGGGGGTGGTTGTCCAGATATTTGTGGGCCGCCTCCTGGACCACGGGGGAGAGGTGGACGGGGTAGACCAGCTCCGCCTCCGGGAAGGCGTCGGCCAGGCGGCGCAGGGCGGTCATGATGCTGGTCATGGGCTGGCCGTAGTTCTCCCGCCGGTGGCAGGTGACGAGGATCACCTTCCGATTGCCATAATCAAGCCGGTTCAGAATCTCCGAGCCGAAGGTGAAATCCTCCACAACGGTGGTCTGGATGGCGTCAATCACGGTGTTGCCCGTCAAAAAGACCCCTTTGACGATGTTCTCCCGGGCCAGATTGTCCCGGTTGGCGGGGGTGGGGCAGAAGTGGAGGTCGGCAATGGAGCCCACCAGCTTCCGGTTGACCTCCTCGGGGAAGGGGGACCACTTGTCATAGGTGCGCAGCCCAGCCTCCACATGGCCCACGGGGATCTGGTGGTAGAAGGCGGCCAGCGCCCCGGCGAAGGTGGTGGAGGTGTCGCCGTGGACCAGCACCAGGTCGGGCCGGGCCTCCTCCAGCACCCGGTCCATGCCATTGAGGCACTTGGCGGTGATGGTGGACAGGGTCTGGCGGGGCTCCATGATATTCAGGTCGTAGTCGGGCTTCAGGGAGAAAATGTTCAGTACTGAGTCCAGCATCTCCCGGTGCTGAGCGGTGACGCAGCAGACGGCCTCAAATTCGGGCCGCCGGGCCAGCTCCAGGGCCAGGGGGGCCATTTTGATGGCCTCCGGCCGGGTGCCGAAGACGGTCATTACCTTGATGGTTTTCATTTGTCAGACTGGTCCTCCTCACCGAAGTAGTTTCCGCTCTCCATGGGGTGGCTCTGCCGGGGCTTGGCCACCCGGCTGCCCCCGGAGGAGGGGGAGGGTTCGCCGCCGCCGGTCCGGTCCAGATAGAGCTTGCTCGCCACGGCGCCGGCGGCGCACAGGGCCAGCAGGAACAGCATGGCCCGCACCACGCCGATGGTGGTGAGCACCACAGCAGACAGGCCCAGAATGGCGCTGATGATATAGAGCACCGCCACCGCCTGCTTCTGAGTAAAGCCCATGTCAATCAGCCGGTGGTGGATATGGCCCCGGTCGGGGGCCATGGGGGACTGGCCGTGGGACACCCGGCGCAGGATGGCAAAGCAGGTGTCGAAGATGGGCAGGCCCAGCATGAGGAAGGGGACGGCAAAGGAGATGATGGTGTAGAACTTAAACAGCCCCTGAATGGACACCACCGCCAGCACAAAGCCCAGGAAGGTGGAGCCGGTGTCCCCCATGAAGATCTTGGCCGGGTTCAGATTGTAGGGCAGAAAGCCGATGCAGGCCCCGGACAGGGCCCCCATAAGCAGGGCCACGTCGGGTTCTTCCATGACGAGGGCAATCACAAGCAGGGTCATGGAGCTGATGGTAGACACCCCGCAGGCCAGGCCGTCCAGCCCGTCGATGAGATTGACGGCGTTGGTGATGCCCACGATCCACAGCACCGTAATGGGAATGGCCAGCCAGCCCAGCTCCCAGTAGGACTCGCTGCTGAAGATGTTGGGGTTGGAGAGAAATTCGATGCGGTTGCCGTGGAGGACGGCAATGAGGGCGGCCCCGATCTGGACAAAGAACTTGGGCAGGGCGGGCAGGGCAAAGATATCGTCCAAGATGCCCAGGATGACGATGACGACGCTGCCCAGCAGCATCCCCCGCAGCTCGGAGGTGAGTGGGACGAAGATCAGCACGCTGAGAATGAAGCCGAAAAAGATGGCCAGCCCTCCCATGCGGGGGATGGGGTGGTTGTGCATCCGGCGGTTGTCCTTGGGGACGTCCACCGCCCCTACCCGGAAGGCCAGGGAGCGGACCACGGGGGTGGAGATCAGGGCCACCAGGGCGGCAGTGAGCAGGGCGGCCAGGGCCAGCCCTACAGCGGGAAGTTGGATTGGCATAGTAAAGTCCTCTTTGTTATCTTTGGATCAACGGGCCACAAAGCCCACCTTTTTGTATACCTTGCGCAGGGTCTTGTTGGCCACGTAGGAGGCTTTCTCAGCTCCGGCCTTGTAGACCCCCTCCAGATAGGCCTTGTCGGCCAGGATTCGGGTGGCCTCCTCACGGATGGGGCGGAGGGTCTCTACCACGGCGTCGCCCACAGCGGGCTTGAATTTGCCATAGCCCTGGCCGGCGAACTCCGCCTCGATCTCGTCGAAGCTCCTGCCGGTGACGGCGGCGTAAATGTTCATCAGGTTGGCCACCCCGGGCTTGTTGGCCGGGTCGTAGCGGACGGGATTTTCCGTGTCGCTGTCGGTAATGGCCCGCTTGAACTTGCGCTGAATGTCCTCCGGCTTCTCCATGAGGAAGACGCAGCCCTCGGGGATGGATTTACTCATTTTGCTGTCCGGGGTGGTCAGGCCCATCACCCGGGCCCCCGTCTTGGGGATGTAGGGCTCGGGCATCTTAAACACGTCGCCGTAGACGCCGTTAAACCGCTGGACGATGTTCCGGGTGAGCTCCACATGCTGCTTCTGGTCCTCGCCCACGGGGACGAAGTCGGGCTGGTAGAGGAGAATGTCCGCCGCCATCAGGGCGGGGTAGGTGAACAGGCCGCCGTTGATGTTGTCCTTGTGCTTGGCGGACTTGTCCTTGAACTGGGTCATGCGGCTGAGCTCGCCGAACATGGTGTAGCAGTTAAGCACCCAGCCCAGCTCGGCGTGCTGGGGGACGTGGGACTGGATAAACAGGGTGTTTTTCTCCGGGTCCAGGCCGCAGGCGATGTACTGGGCCAGCTGCTCCAGGGTGCGGCGGCGCAGGTCGGCGGGGGTCTGGCGGACGGTGATGGTGTGCATGTCCGCCATGAAATAGTAGCAGTCAAACTCCTCGGCCCGGGCCGCCCAGTTCTTGATGGCGCCCAGGTAGTTGCCCAGGTGCAGGTCGCCGCTGGGCTGAATGCCGGAGAGCATTACCTTTTTCTCGTCCATGTGCTGTTGCTCCTTTATTCCAGAGCGCCGGGGGCGGCGCTCATATAATATCACTGTATTGTACCACCTTCGGGGGAGAAAGGCAACAGGTTTGGACACGGAGAGGAGATAAAAAAGGAATTGTTTCCAATTTAGACACAATGTGATAAAATAGAGGGGAAAGGGGGGCGGGGTATGCTCTGGTATGTCTATATCCTCCGCTGCGGCGACGGCACTCTGTATACCGGGATTACCGACGATATCCCCCGCCGCCTGGCCGCCCACCGGGCGGGGAAGGGGGCCAAGTACACCCGGGGGAGGGGACCTCTGGAGCTGGTGTATCAGGAGCGGGTCCCTGACAAATCCGCCGCCCTGCGCCGGGAGGCGGCCATTAAACGCCTGCGGCGGAGGGAAAAGGAACGGCTGATTGAGCGCGCAAAAAGCCTCCTTTAGAAAGGAGGTGCCCCAGTGCGCACACTGGGGCGGAGGATTGCGTTTTGCGAAGCAAAACATACGAAGTAAACAAAGATTAGGATTATTTCATACATTTTGCCTTCGGCAAAATACAATCCTCAGTCAGCCTGCGGCTGACAGCTCCTTTCCAAAGGAGCCTACCCCCTCAGTCTCGCTGCGCTCGACAGCTCCCCCACAAGGGGGGAGCCTTTTTGGTGCAAAAGAGGACCGTCCGCGAAACACGGACGGTCCTGCTGTTTATGCTGCCGGTACATACGGGATCGGAGCCCGTCTGGTGATAGTCAAAGAATACCCATCCAGGATGGAGGACTCGGAACCCTCAGGGGGAACGGCGAATTGAATGGAGACGGTGTCTTTTTCATTGAGGGTGACCACGTCCCGGTTCTGAGCGGCGGAGATGGAGTAGTAGACATCCCCGATATCCAGGCGGATGAAGTAGTAGGAGTTGCCGTCTATCACAGCGGTCCTGATATCAGAAACTTTCCCCATGGCCACGGTCTGAGGCAGGTCCTCCGTCTGGGTGACCCCCTTGTCGGTAAGCATCTGAATATACTTCTGCTCACACACCGGCACGGTGTCCCCGATGGCCACGATGTCGTACCGGGCCACGTTGACCATGGCGTAGGTTTTGACCAGGTTGGCGGCATCTTTCAGGGGGATGAAGTAGGTGGGCTCCCCGGCAATGTTCAGCAGCAGGGGGAAGGTGGCGTCGTAACCCAAGTCCTGGACCACGCCCCGGGCGGAGGCCATGGCGGCGGACTCGGTGGCGCCGGGGGCGGTGTAGAAGTGGGTCTCCTTGGTGCGCTGGTTGGTGAGCAGGAAGCCCAGGTTGGACTGGTCGGCGTTGGCGGAGGTGACGCCGGTGTACATATATACATCGTCGTTCATGGCGATGTAGTTGTAGCCGCTGGTGGTCTGGGTCACGTCCTTCTGGCCCAGGATGGAGTTGATAAAGCCGTGAATCAGGGTGCCGTAGTAGTCGTACTGCTGCATAATCAGCTCCGGGACGTAGAGGGTGTCCACCCAGTTGGGGACCTCCTCGTAGTACTGGCACTGGCCGGTGACCGCGTCCACCAGCACCGCGCCCTGAATGTCCACGCCGCCGAACAGGCCGATGCGCTTCACCACTCGGGGGGCAATCCAGAAGGGGTGGCCGCTCTCGTCGATCTCAAACTCCGGGGTGGCGAACATCATAGTGGGGTAGTTGAACCGCAGATGGCGCATGATGTTCCGGTTCAGCGGCTCGGAGAAGGAGTACTTCATCCCCTCGCTGAGCCGGGTGACGGTGGCCTCCTGGGTGACCATGTCCACCACCACATAGGCGGGCAGGCCATTGCCCCGGTTGGTGAACCACTTGATGAGGTCGGCGTAGGCGATGGGGGCCACCCGGACGGGCCGGCCCTGGTAGTTGATCTGGGTGGAGTCGCCCGAGTACTCAAACTGACTGACCATGTCGCTGAGGGTACCCATCTGCCGGTCTCCCAAAAACTCGGCAGAGGAGCGGTCCAGGGTGGGGATTTCGTCAAAGGAAATTTGGGCCACGTCGGCAGCGAAGTCGCCGGTCTGAACGGTGAGCAGCGCCCGGTAGGCGGAGGCCCGGAAAATGGGCATGGAGATAATCTGCCCCACAATGGCCACCGCGACGATGGCGGCAAAGAGAATCAGCACTGGCAGACAGCTGCGTTTGACAAACTGAAACCACTCCTTCAGCTTCTCCTTTGGCGTGCGCACCACGTTGTCGTCCGCCGGCTTGACGGACAGGGCAAAAACGCTGATGGTGTACACCAGGCACAGCAGAAGCAGGAAGCTGTAGAAGTCGCCCGACTGGGGATTGATGGCGGGCAGGGACACGTAGAAGTACGCAAAGCCCACCGCCGCCGTAATCAGCAGGCTGACCAGCAGACTGCCCGCCCGTCCCATGGGCTTTCTATTCTTTTTTTCTTTCAAGATAAAATACTCCTCTCTGGCTGCGGAGGCAGCTTTGGCCACCCCCGCGGCACTTTCTATATAGCATATACGCTTTTTCGGAAAAAAGCAATGAACAGAAGATTAAAATTTAAAACTCTTGCCAAATGGGGAAAGATTCACTATAATAAGGAAAACCTGTTTACTGGAGGAGAGAACATGTCACTTGATATGAAGTATTTTGAGGAGATGGAGGCCAAAATCCCCAAGGGCAAGGTGCGTACCCGGTTTGCGCCCTCCCCCACGGGATATATGCACGTGGGCAACCTGCGCACGGCGCTGTACACTTGGCTCATTGCCCGCAACGCCGGGGGAACCTTCATCCTGCGCATCGAGGACACCGACCAGGGCCGCCTGGTGGAGGGAGCCACCGACGTGATTTACAAGACCCTGGCCGAGTGCCATCTGGACCACGACGAGGGACCCGACGTGGGCGGTCCGGTGGCCCCCTATATCCAGTCGGAGCGGCGGGACACCTATGGCAAATACGCCCGCCTGCTCATTGAGAAGGGCTGTGCCTACTACTGCTTCTGCGAAAAGGCGGAGAGCGGGGAGGATACCGGCGACTTCAACCGGGCGGAGGACCCCTGCCGGGCTCTGTCCCTGGAGGAGGCCCAGGCCCGGGTGGACGCCGGGGAGCCCTACGTCATCCGCCAGAAAATCCCCCAGGAGGGGGACACCACCTTCCGGGACGCCATCTTCGGCGATATCACCGTGGAGAATCAGACCCTGGACGACCAGGTGCTCATCAAGCGGGACGGCATGCCCACCTACAACTTCGCCAACGTCATCGACGACCATCTGATGGGCATCACCCACGTGGTCCGGGGCAGCGAGTATCTGTCCTCCGCCCCCAAATACAACCTGCTGTACGAGGGCTTCGGCTGGGAGGTACCCACCTATGTCCACTGTTCCCCCGTCATGCGGGACGCCCAGAACAAGATGTCCAAGCGCCACGGCGACCCCTCCTATGAGGACCTGAAGGACCAGGGCTTCCTCACCGACGCCATCCTCAACTATGTGGCCCTGCTGGGCTGGTCTCCACGGGGGGACATCGCCGAGCAGGAGGTCTTCTCTCTGGAGGAGCTGGCCCGGGCCTTTGACCTGGCGGGCATGTCCAAATCCCCCGCCATCTTCGACATGGAGAAGCTGACCCACTTCAACGCCCTGTATCTCCGAGCCATGTCCCCGGAGGACTTTGCGGAGGCGGCCAAGCCCTATATCCGGCAGACTGTAAAGGATGAACGCCTGCCGGTGGAGGAGATTGCCGCCCTGCTCCAGGCCCGGTGCGAAAAGCTCACCGATATCCCGGAGAAGGTGGCCTTCTTCCAGGAACTGCCGGAGTACAGCGCGGACCTGTTTACCAACAAGAAGTCCAAAACCAACCCGGAGGTATCCAGGGCCATGCTGGAGGCGGCCATCCCCATGCTGGAGGCCCTTTCCGACTGGACCCAGGATGCCGTCCACGACGGGCTGGTGGCCCTGGCGGAGCGGCTGGAGGTTAAGAACGCTACCCTCATGTGGCCGGTGCGCATTGCAGCCGCCGGTCAGGCCGTCACCCCCGGCGGGGCGGTGGAGATCTGCCGCATCCTGGGGCGGGACGAGACCCTGCGCCGGCTCAGGCTTGGGCTGGAGAAGCTGGCATAATTTTTAAATAGTGAGGTTCCCTATGAATCAAAAAGAAGTAAGCGAGCTGCGCCGCCGCTGGCGGCTGGAAAAAAGCGCCGTCAGCCGTATTTATGGCTGCTATGTCAACTGCAACAAGGAGATTGTCTCCGATCTGGACGAGTCTCTGGGCATGATGCCGGAGGAGGAGGCCGAGAAGTACCTGGGTTTACTGAAAAAGTCCCTGTCGGGCGCGCTGGGCAAAAATCTGATCGACATTATCTTTTCCACCCAGCAGGTGATGGACAGCGAGGAGCACCGGCTGCTCTCCACCCTGCGCTCCAGCGCCCTGAAGGACGGGGAGGCCCGGGCCGCCTTCTACCGGAAGGTGATTGACAGCCTGGACATGGGGGACAGCGGCTACCTGCTGCTGCTGGCCTGTGACGCCTATGACATCCCCCGCCGGGGCAAGGATGACGCGGTTCAGGCCGACGGGTCGGAGGAGGTATTCACCTATCTGCTGTGCTGTGTCTGTCCGGTGAAGCAGAGCAAACCGGAGCTGAACTATTTTCCGGGCGACAACGAATTTCACTACACCGCCGGTCAGGTGGTGTCTTCGCCCGAGCTGGGTTTCCTCTTTCCGGCCTTTGACGACCGGACGGCCAACATCTACAACGCCCTGTTTTATTCCCGGAAGCCGGAGGAGCTCCACCAGGAGTTTATCCACGGGGTGTTCCATGTGGAGCCGCCCATGTCGGCCGCTGAGCAGCGGGAGGCCTTTCAGGGGGCCGTGTCCCAGGCGCTGGAGGAGAGCTACAGCGTGGAGGTGGCCCGCTCCATCCATGAGCAGCTGACCGACCGGATGGCCCAGCACAAGGAGAGCGGCGCCACCGAGCCGCTGACGGTGACGGTGGAGAATATCGCCGCCATTCTGGGGGACTGCGGCGTCTCCCAGGAGCGGATTGGCGCCTTCAAAGCCAACTGCGAGGAGCAGTTTGGGGCCGGCTCGGTTTTGAGCCCGGCCAACCTTATCGACGCCAAACGGTTCGAGGTGAAGACCGCCGAGGCCTCGGTGTCGGTCAGTCCGGATTGCAGCTACCTGGTGGAGACCCGGATTATCGACGGTAAAAAGTACATTCTCGTCCCCGCCGGGGAGGACGTGGAGGTCAACGGCCAGCCGGTGCGGTTTGCGTCTGACCCCTGAGAAGAAATGACAGTATCCCGCGTTGCGGTAAACAGCAAGGCGCGGCCCGAATTTTCGGGCCGCGCCTTAAAAAATGCCTGCGCACTTTAAGCAAAGGCCGGAACGAAACGCTCCTAAAAGCCGCGGATGCGCCGGAGCTCAGAGCGGTAATGCTTCATCTGAACAGCGAACATGTGCTGGGGTCGGCCGAGGGCTTCGGCAATGGCACAGTCGGAGATGGCGTCATCCTTACACCACAGGGAGATAATGGTATCCGCTTCAGGATCCAAGGCTCGAAGGCGGGCAAAGAGGCGGTCGATCAGGTCGCGGTCAGCGATACGGTCTTCTATGGACGGCGCATCCGCTGGAATCGTGTCCAGCAGGGTGCCTTCCCCATCCTCACCGATGGGAACGTCTAGGGAGGAAATGTGGCCAGTCCGGTGGAAGTCACAGGTGAAACAGTCACCGTCGCACATACATGCTTCACTCTGCGGGCAGATGCAGGGACAGTTTTCGGGTGTATAGTTTTTCATAAAATCCTCTCTTTCTCTCTTTAAAATTGTGGAGGCTGTAAGGGACGATCATGGAGTCCGCAGAACAAATAAAAAGCGGCCCTGGATATAGTCCTTCTCAGTAGAGAAAAGAACTAAATCCATGGCCGTCGATGCAGCTCTGCGGATTCGTTGTTTCGTTACAGTGGCTGTGTGGTGATGGTGTCAACCACGTCAAACGTGGCTGCGGTGCGGGTTACCCGTGAGATGACAGCGCCACGGGTAACGGTGAAGGTGCCGCCTGTCGGAATGGTAAATACATAGCGGGAATTGTGCGGGCCTTTCGTTTCTACCACTCCATTTTGATCATTGACCTTGCACAGCAAGCGGCCTTCGCTGTTGCGCAGGTCTCTGTGGATACTGATGGGTCTCACCTCCTTTCGACGAGGAAGCCGCTTAGATACACTAGGCCATAGGATATCAATCGGGTTTGATTGAGTCCTACAGCTGAGCGCGTCTAAGCGGCTTTCCTGTGAGCAACTCTGATTCGGTTTTGGTTATGCGCCTATTTCAACAGAAATTTTTCTGTTATAAATGGGACATTTGACAAGCGCGGTAATTTTACAGGGCAGTTTGCATGGGGTTTCCAGCACATGACAGTGCTTTCGCAGCTTGCACCGAGAACCCTCATAGGGGCACTTATACTCAATAGACTTCGGAGCAGTTGACATATCCATCCTTTGCACCTCCATACGGCTAGGGGATGACAGACGGGAGGGGGGCGTTTTCGTCGTTACGGGCATTGCGGATAATTTGCCGGACGTCGTCCACCTCGCTTCTGGTCATACGGTTTCCAATGGTCATGTATGCGATTACCATGCCGGCGCTGCGAATGGATTCCTTTCCGGTTATCATCTTTTTTTCGGCACTACCAATTACAAGGATATTGAACCACAGGTCGTTATTGAAAGACCAGTCAATGTAATTGAGCTTGTCCACAATGGATGCCCAGCTGATTTCTTTGCGCTGAGCCATTAGAACAACATGGGCAAGAGCCATCTGAGTTACGGGTTTGAGCAGCAGATTTTCTTCGCGGAGAGTGGAGACGGGCTTGTTGTTGTGCGTCAAGTTCAGATACTGTTGATAGGCCTGCACACTGGCAAGGGTGGTAGTCCAGAAGTTCACAATGGTTTGGTATGCAGCGTCAAGTGTGTTGGGATCTGGCAAGGTTTTGGAGGAAAAATTTTGATCTTTCAGAATTGTCTCTGCAATCGTATATAAGGCGCTTAATGTTGTGAGATTTTTGCTGCGTTTAGAGAGCGTGTTGCTCCTCCAGTTTACTAAGTCGATGCCTTTGACAGGGGCCAGCGGCCCATCCTCTTGAAAGAGACGGCGGGAGATAACGGCAAAGGTGTCGTCGTCACTGGTGATGATGTTGTCGCTGCGGCTTGTTTGTTTGGCGTATTTATTGATTTTGTTAAAAATCTTTCGGATTTTTTTGGTCTCTGTATGTTCAACAAGGATGACACAGAGTTCCTCGCTTGCGAGCTCGGGATGGGGCTGGAGATTGCTCATTGCTGCAAACATTTTTGTGCCGCCCGGGACCCCTGTAATGCCTTTTACAGCAATCTTTAGACTCAACAGGCGGTGCTGGCCATCCAATGCGATAAGGCGCTCCTTGCCAGGCAGGGTGATGAAGCCCATGTCTGCCATAGGAACGGCGTATGCATCCGGTATATTGCCCACAATCTTTGACAGGGGCTCAAAGCGGATTTCGTTGAATCCAGAATAGATATCGACAATGAGACTGGAAAAAAACCAGTCGGGGTCCTCAGTGACATATGGGACAATCTCCTCGACGATACGTCTGATGTCACATTCTCTTTGCATCTTTTCCTCGGCGGTCATGTTTGGCCACTCCGGAAGCTCCTTGGCAATTCCTACCTTGTCAATTAGCTCCCCTGTGGCCATCTTGCAGATGTAGTAGGTAGTGCTGCCCATCCTTGCTTGGATACATCCTAATGTTGCCATAAAACCTCCTCCTTGTTTCCTGAAAACATCCTATGTTTTTATTATACACATAATGAGCTCGGTGTCAAGAGGGAAAATGAAAAAAGTTTCCCGAAAACATAAAAAGTTTTCTAGAAACTAGAAGTGGAAAAACGATAAAGTAAATTGTAGGTGTGTGCTTGAATTCCTGTAACATCCTCAGACAGATGAATTAGAGGCAGGAAGCGGTGGTGGTTTTACAAAATTTCGCGTTCGCGCATTGACGGTTCGTCAAACACATGGTAAAATATAATAATTATCGTGCGCCTCGAATACTACAGGAGGTGATTCCATGAACGGCTATATGACAACAAAAGAAGCTGCGGAAAAATGGGGCATTACGCAGAGACAGGTGCAAAATCACTGCAAAAAGAATCGGATTCCTGGAGTGGTGATGCACGGGACAACCTACATGATACCGGAAGATGCAGGAAGACCTGTTTACGGTTATTTCTCCATACAACCAGTTGAAAAAAATGTCGATAATTAGGTGTTGTTATGCGTCGTATAGTTGCAGGAGGAAACAAAGAATATGCTGACATATACAGAAGACACATCTTCTCTCGTTAAACGACCATTCGATTTGCAGGAAGCGGTTGTCCTTTTGGATGTATACCTGAATACGGTGAAACAGGGGAGATCCGTAACGCAGGCTGCTGAGACAGCATCACTGCGGCTTCGGAGCCTTGCAAAAAGGCGCGGTTATAATATCAGTGACAGCTATCGCAGTGTGGAAGGACTGTTCAATCGCCTGCGCAGCATTGGTGGATTATATGAGGGGCAGGAATCAAAATCTGCACCAGGCACTACTATGTTTGCGGAAGCGGTGTCTCTATTTAAAAATGACCGGGCACGGTATGATGAGATTTTAGGTGCAGAGAACTGGATCAAATATGACTTCACAAATGCCAAAAGCTTTGAACGCACAGTGCCGGCTTACTGTGCCATAGCCGGGGCGCCGATAGAGGGAAAAAGCTGGACGCGCATCCTTGTCGGCATTACGGAGCGGGAGCTTGAAAAGCAAAATCCTGTGATGGATGAACTTTATCAAAAATCCTTATTTTCTGCAAAAAAAAATCATCCCTATCTGAGAAAAGAACGGCTTGACAATCTTAATTGTGCTCAGCTTTCCAACGGATATTGGGTGTGTATCAATTACAGTATTCCTAGACTTATGGAGATGATACAGATACTTTGCCTGAGGTGCGGCTATAAAAAGGAACAGATTGTTCTCTATGGCAAGCCAAAGACGTCTGTGCTGGCGCAGAATGAAGGATCACCGCTCACCACAAAAAGAGAAAGGACATCGGTCTCACCTGGGTATGGTATCCCAACAGAGCAATCGGAGGCCTATCTGCGTTTGGTTGGCCTTCGAGGCGCGACAGTAAAGGAACTGATCGAGGCAGTTCAGCCTGATGCAGCGGTGTTTTCCACAGCGGCTGCATTGGACGGCAGTATGAACATTGTTGCCATGCCGGGAAGCCGATATGTTCACATTGATAGCTTTATTGATTTGGATGAGGCGGAAGAAGCGTTGGGGCGGATACTGCGAACACATTTCGCCCAGTTTGGCGGTTACAGCAATAATCAGCTTCTCTTTGGCGCTACATCCCAGGAGCTTTCAATGTTTTTGAATGATAACGACTGTGAGAATATTGATGCAGTGTATGCTATTGCGCGGTTTCTTTTTGAAAAGAAAGCTGTGGCTGGGACCCCTTATAAATTCTCTGCGCCCCATATCTTCGAGTCGGAGCCAGATTACCCCATGACGCTCCGCGGCTTGATTATTCAGCTTGCCAGAAGAAATGGCGGGCTATTATATGTGGCAGATGCAAAGGATTTTCTACAGAAGACGCTGCTCAGTTATGGCGGTATTGGCCAGCTCCTGCAAATTGGCTCGTCGAATACCTTCCTTATTTATGATTCAAACCGCTATCTTCTGAGTGAATCGCTGGGAATTGATGCGCATTGGTGTGCAAAACTGCATGACCGGCTGGACAATCTGTTCCGCGAGGCAGATGTGGCCTATGTCATACCCAGGGACATCAGCGCGGCCTGGCTGACCACGCTGCCATCATTACCACACGGACTTAGCTGGACGCTTCTTTTGTTACAGGAAGTGCTGGACAAGTATCCCATGGTTGGATTTAAGTCTATATCTCCAGATTTGAACCAGACGCATGACACGCTCGCGGCTGCATTTGTCCCACTCAATTCGCCCCTCCAGACCTTCCCGGATGTGGTCACGCTTTTTATGGAGGAGCGGCACAAGCTGCCCATGCGCATGCTTGGTGAAGATTTACGGCTTGAACTGCGGAATGCAGGAATGCTGGAAAATAATGAGATGATTTATGCACTGCCTAAGGCGCTCGATGACTACCGTTTTGCGTGGTCAAATGAAAATAAAACGGTATATGTACGTGGCAACAAATAAGCAGAACATATTAGAATAGAGGTCAATTTATGTATGGATATGAATGGACGGATCAAAATGGTATCTACCGTCTGTCTGTAAACAGCAAGATTGAAAAAGAGATTCGTCCCGTATTCAAGGAGGAACTGGACTACTTCGGCTTTAATGAGCATTGGAGCTATCCGGACACAGATGCGCCACTGTTGTGGGCGGAGGGAATCCGGCGATACGTTTTGAATGGTACTTGTGTTGCGGAAGCGGTGGGTGGCGGGTTCTATACAAAACCTGCCATTCAATATTACAGTGAGGGACTGGAGCTGGAGCCCATTGATGTGGAGGCCCTGTGGAAGCAGAATGAGCGCCTGATGCTGGGTCTTGAAAAGACCGCAATGGATTTTATACGCAGGACCTTTGAAAAATACAAAAAGCTGGACATGGCCTTTGCCGTCGCATTTAGCGGCGGAAAAGACTCGCTGGTTCTGCTCGACCTGGTCAGCCGAACATTATCTCCCGATAAATTTTCGGTGGTGTTCAGTAACACAGGAATGGAACTGTCTACAACGATTCAGGCCATTGAGAAGTCAAAAAAACACTGGTCGTCACTGAAGTTTTACGAGGCAAAAAGCCATATTAATCCGCTGGACAGTTGGGAAGAATTTGGTCCCCCGGGCAGGAGAATGAGGTGGTGCTGTGCGGTCCACAAGTCTGTTCCAACCATTTTGCTTCTCAGAGACATAACGGAAAACTACAATATAAAGGTTGTTGTTTTCGACGGAGTAAGAGCAGAGGAAAGTGCTGCCAGAGCTGAACGTGATGAGATTAGTGTCGGTGCAAAAAATATAAATCAGATAAATTGCAGCCCTATTTTGAAGTGGGGAACTTCTGAACTATTCATCTATCTGCTTCATAATAACATCCTGTTCAATAAGGCTTATCGGCAAGGGTTGTTCAGGGTTGGTTGTATCGTTTGCCCCATGTCTTCCAAGTGGTGGGATGGTATCATAAACGATAGATATCCAGATGAGGTACACGAGCTCCTTTCAAAAGTAGAAAGCTATGCTTGTGCAACGAAGCCAGCCGGTGAGGTTAAAAAGTTTATAGAGCAGGGTGGCTGGAAGGCCCGCATGGGCGGCCGCGGTTTACAAAATGGCGGAAATCGAGTAGTTGAGAAAATTTCTGATAATAAAATTTCATTTAGTTTTAAGGATCAGCGGCAGAATTGGCTTGAGGTTTGTGGTATTCTGGGTCCCATTGTATATAAAGAGAAGGATATTTACACTCAAATAATTTGTAAACAAGAATTTCAATTCCGCATTAGCGGCGAAGAAAGTAATACTGTTACTTATTGGCCATATTCTAAAATGGACAGGTTTATCTTAAGCCATTTAAGAGGAATTGCAAACAAAACAGCGTATTGTTTTGGCTGCAAGGCATGTGAAGTACAGTGTCCTGTCAACGCTTTTACTATTACTGAACACGGAACAATATATATTAGAGAGGATAAATGTACACATTGTTGCAATTGTATTGAATTTACAAATGGCAAGGGCTGTCTTGCAGCAAAATCACTTTCTATTACTGGAGGAGAAAACGGCATGGATTTGAAAGGAATGAATCGGTACCAGCATTTTGGACTGCGTCGTCAATGGCTTGAGTCCTTTTTTGAATATAAAGAATCTTGCTTTATGATGGGAAAACTCGGAAATCGCCAGTATGATTCCTTGAAAGTGTGGCTTAAAGAGGCAGGGCTATTGACTGCAACCGGAAAAGGGGCAAAATCGGGCGTACCAACGGCACTGTTTGAAAAAATTCAGCCCATTGGAGCGGGCAATCCGCTGACATGGGCCATTATCTGGACAAACCTTGCTTACAATTCAATTATTTCAAAATGGTACATGCTGTATGCTCCTGCCGGGGAAACTTATGAGAAAAACGAGTTGGTTTTTCTTCTTGGCGACGATTACTCAAAGTCAACCCGCGACAATGCGGTAACGGCGTTGCTGGAGACCTTCCGGCATAGTCCCATTGGCAGCGTGTTAAAGCAGGGAATCCCGATTCCTAACGGAAACAGCTTCAAATTCTCCAAGCAGGGCTGGAACACCCCTGACGCAGTTGCCATCCTCTATGCCCTGTATATGTGGGCCGAAGCTACCGGCCGCTATACCTTTACGTTGGGCCAGATGGCTTCCGCGAGAGGGAATGCAGATGCTAAGGGAGTGGATCCTGTATCCATTTTCGGAATAAATCCCGATCGGTTCAAGGATATTCTACAGGATATTTCACTGCAGTTTGATAAGTATATCCGCACTACCTTTGTCGCAGATTTGGACAATGTCCAGCTCTTTCCCGAATACAAATCAGTTGATATTTTGGATTTGATTGCGAAGTAAGGAGGAAGAATTTTGGCGAAGTATAATTCTTATATTGAACTGAGCCCACACTACGAATCAGTGGTAGATATTGATTCTGAATCCCGCCATCCCGATATGTGGCAGGAGTATATTGTCCACGAGGATATGCAGGGGGCTGTTGAGAAGATATGCGACTCCTTTAAATATGAAGATGAAGACAAGCGGCGCTCCTTTTGGGTTCATGGCGCGTATGGTACCGGCAAGAGCTACGCGGCGATTGTAATAAAGCATTTGTTTGAGGACAGCGTTGCTTCAATCCGCAGATTTCTGTCAAATCAGATGCTGATTCCTTACAGAGAACGGTTCCTTTCGATTCGAGACAAGGGCGAGTTCCTGGTAATCTGGAAAAGCCAGGCCACCGATATTAAGAGCGGCGTTCAGCTTATGATGACCATGGAAGACGCTATCCGCGAGGGGCTGAAAAAGAGAGGGGATTCCGCCTATTATGGAAAGGGCTCTCTTATTGCCGCAGCGCAGGATGCTGTAAACGATGCTTCCATCAACTGGGAGGAGATTTTTACAAATCAGACCTATAAGCTCTTTGAAGACTATCATTCTGTTGAGGATTTCCGGGAAGATGTGAGGGCTGGAAACCTGAAAGCAGCCAATATTGTTGCCCGCATCTATCGGGATAAGGGATGGGGATTCTTTACCTCCCTGCAAATGTTTAAAGACTGGGTCGCCGATATTATTGAAGGAAATCATCTGCAGGATACCGGTATTGTCTTTATCTGGGATGAGTTTACTTCCTATCTCCGCAACAATCCGACCGACGATGTTCTTCAGCCGCTTTCCGAGTTCTGTAAGGAACAGCCCTTCTTTATGTTCCTGATTGTACATAGGGCGCCGAGCTGGGTCAGCCAGATCGGAGAAGAAGTCTACGAGCAAATTGTCCATCGCTATCATGCACTCGATTTCCATGTGAGTGAAAGTGCCGCCTATGAACTGATTGGAAGCTCCATTCTCACACGTGCTGGAATGGAGGAGCAGTGGAATGCGGAAAAAGATACGCTGATGAAAGCGATTAACCAGAATATCGCGGATTTTGATAATCTGGATATGAGCAGCAAAAAAGAGCGGCTCCGTCAGCTCTGCCCACTGCATCCGATGACACTGTCTCTGCTGGCTATTGTGGCCCAGAACTTCGGCGCTTCGCAGCGTACGCTTTTCCGCTTCATGAAGGACGTAAAGGAATCGGAAAAGAATGTTGGATTTATTCACTATATCAACAACTATGGTCCGGATAATTGGCGCTGGCTGACTCCTGACTTTCTTTGGGACTATTTCTTTACCAGAGAGAGTGATGTCCGCAGCTTTTCCCCGGAGGCCAAGAGCGCGTATCAGCACTATATGGTGAAGCGTGAGTTTATTGCCGACGAGTATCACATGCATGTGTTCAAAGCGGCCATGCTGCTGATTGCAGTTATGTCCTCGGGAACGGTCAGTAACCTGTACAGTCAGGCGACACAGCGCAAGGTTTCTGCAACAAGAAGCACCCTGTATAAGTGCTTTGTCGGACAGCTGAACAGGGAGGATGTAGACCTGTATCTCTCTGACCTTGAGCAGATTGGTGTTCTTCGCCTTGACGCAATGGCGAACGGGGATGTGCGCCTGCAAATTCCGTATACCGGAAATGCGGATGTGTTTGACGTTCGGAGAGATCTGCTGGTTAAAAAATATACCCGATATGAGCTTTTTAAGAAGAATGGCTATTTTTCCAAATCAATGGAGGCAAAAATCTGGGATAAAACGAGCGCATCCTATGGCAGAATGTTTATTGCCGCCTGTGATGCGGGAACGGCATCCATGAATACTCGTTTTGGTGAGGTGCAGGCGGAGCTGAAAAAATGTCCGTATAAATTTGGCATTCTTGTGATTGCAATTTCTGAATCCAGTCAGTTTGCTGCGATGCAGGAGAAAGTGAAAGCTCTTGCTGCGCAGGACGAGACGGGGCGAATGGCTGTCTACCTGTTGAAATCGCCGTTGACGGATGAGCATTTGGACAGATGGTATAATGCCATGACCCATTCAGAGCTTGCCGGTGAGGAAGGCAAAAGGGGTGACGCCGATCGGTATTCTGATGAGGCAAGCAGCATCATAGAGGAATGGTCTGCTCCGGCAATGGATGACCAGCTGATGGTTGTCTGCGGGGAAAAGGTGTATCCATCCGAATACGGCGCCTCGTATTTTGCGGCGAAGCTGGAGAAGGACGTCATTTTTGGCTCCATCTTCAAAGCGGCCCCGGAACTGATTGTCTCAACAAATACAGCATTCAAGAAGATTCAGAATAGTACCGTCTTAGCCGGTGTGCAGAAATCCGCGCCCAATACACAGGTTGGTAATATTGTAAATGGGTTAAAGCAGGCCGGCGTGTGGGATATTGAAGGCCTCGACGCGCTGTCGCAGAGCAAAGGAAACAATGGCGCAGCAGCAATTGCTGAAATTGCGGGCTTTATTTCTCGGCGGTTTTCTCAGGGAACGCAGATCAAATTAGATGCCCTGTGGCAGGAGCTTCAGGATACTCCCTATGGTTATTATAACTGCATGGCCTGCGGATATATTCTCGGTTTTTTACTGCGGTACTATGTCAACAGCGAATTCAGCTGGAATAAGGGGGATAACAATCCGTGGCCGTTGACAGACCAGACGCTGGCCACGATGATTACAAGCCTCTGTAAGGATGAAGTTGTCAATAACTATCTCTCTCCCGGTTCGGAGGTGTGGCAGAAATTCAAGCCCTATGTGCAGAAGGTGTTCCGGCTGCTGGACAACGAGGCTGTCAATGAGACCGAAGCACGAAAATATATGTCCAAGCAATGTACCGAAAGGGCCGGAGCCCCCTTCTGGGTTTTAAAGTATGTGCCAGAGGAAAAATTCGGCGGTGCAGCTGCAAAGCAGACGGCAGATGGGATAATTGACCTGTTCTGTGACTTCCTGGCCGAGCACGGTGACCAGGAGCAGGTGATGGGAAATATCACGGTGAAGTTTACGGGGCATGGTACGATCCGAAAGGCGCTTACAGGTCTCTATTTTGATCAAAATACGGTTTACGATGCGTTTAACCGGTTTATTTCCGAAAAATGTGTTGAAATTCAGGAGCTGCAGAAGTCGATTGGCCTGACCAGCCATGACCTTTTTGATGCAGTTCACCAGATGATGCAGGGACAGGTTTCCACCTGGACGGAAGCACAGGTGGAAGAAAAGCTTTCTGAGCTCTGTATTGAGTACCTTGCGGTTTCTGTTTTGAATGACGCGCTTAGTGTAAAACGTAAGAGCATCAAGCTTCTTAGCGATGACATTGCAAATGCGTTTGAGCATATGAAGATTCCTGGTACTGTTATCGAAAAGCTGGATTACGATTGGATCCCTACCCTGCAGGCAATGAGAGTGATATCTACTACGCAGTGGTCAAAAATCGAGCTTGTGGATCGAGAAGCTTACGCGGAGTTTTTAAAAACGAATGCGCAGAAGGTCTGGGGTTTTATTTCATCCTCAAAACCGATTTTACAGCGGTATATGGAATCTCATGGTCACAATTGTACCACAGATGAGCTGGACAGTATCTATAAGTTGCTGAAGGCAGTAAGTTATAATTCTCCTGCAGTGGACTTTGATACGCGAATTGACGAGCAACTGAATCGAATTGCATATAATCGGAATAAAGTTCGCATTCAAAAGCTTTGGGAAGAACAAAGCGGCTATGCTTCGATTGCTCTCTGGTGTTCAAATTATGCAGTTCCAATCCAATGGGTAGTTGGGGATGAGGCACTTCCCCATATCACGGTACTGAAAACCATACAGGACGGGAAGATTGTGGATCATACCGCCCTCCATAATGCTGTGCGGTATTTTGAGACGAATACAATCAGCGCCTTAAAGGATAAGGCATTTATCACAAGCTGCTTTATTTCTCAGATTGGCAAGAGCTATCGTGGCGCATATGAGGCGTCAGGCGTGGTTCTGGTATCGCGGCTGAAGACGAACGCAAAATTGACATCTGACGTTTATTCATGGACGAACAAGGTGGGAGAGATCAGAAAAACAATTGACACCTTCTTGCGGGACAAATTCTGTAGAGAGGTAAAGGAAAAGGTGAAATCTATGCCGGAGGCGCAGCTGCGCGACAGGGTTGTAAAGCTTCTCGACGAGAATCCAGACCTCTATACGCAGTTTATTAAGTGAGGATGAGGAGGTTTAATCGTGACAATTGCTGAAATCAAGGAAAAACTTCACCAGGAGCGGAGCTTTGGCTCCCGGTTCCCGGTCCGAATTATCTTCGTTGAGAATCTTGACAGGTATTCTGCCCTGGAACATCAACTGAAGGGCATATGCGATGTCACGATGAATGTGGCTGACTTTTGCCGGGCGCCGGATACAGTTCCTCAATTTGATCAGATTAAAAGGAAGCTGGCTGAGTGTGAAGGACAGCAGATTTTACTGCTTTCGGTTGGAGAGTATCTGCGCATATGCGCGAAGCGGGAGCTCAACTCGGATCGCTGCCAGTTCAGAGCATTTTGGGAGACGCTACAGTCAGAGGCGTCCAAAACCAGAGTTATTATTCCGGTGTTCAATTGCAGAGATATTTTCGACCGGATTATAGGTGCTGTTGATGAGCGGCAGCAGGATTATGTCTGGACGCTTGATTCTGCGCCAACAGGCGAAAATTACAGCATATCTGTTTATTCCCCAAAGTTTAGGGCAGCCATCCATCCGGATGCGGATAATTTGGCTGCATGGTTCCGGGATTGGCAGGTTATTCTTAAAAGAAAGGTTCCCTGCTCGCTTGTAACGCTGCAGTATGGGAATGTGGAAACTGCCTACGGAACCGTCAATATCAAGCCGGTTGACAGCCCGTTCCAGTATTTGGTGAATATTCTGGCAGATGGTACTGTGCTTGAGGAGAAATGGCAGGACAATGAGTTCTGGGGGCAGGTAGTAAGCTATGCATCACAATATGCCGCAAAAGAAGTGGCGTTTGACAAAATTGTTTTGGACGCACTGAACGTCAACGAATTCGATTTTGTCTCGATTGCAGCCAGGTGGAAGACGCTGAATGATTTTCAGAAGAACCTTGTGTGGCTATGGTACCGTGTATATCCGACCGATGGCTACTATAGCTATGCTTGCCGGAAGGCGGTGTCTGCTTCAGAAATTCCAGAGAGGATTAGAGACGAAATATTGTTGATTTCCAAAAGAAGTGAGCAATGGATAGAAGAAAGAATGGCTGCTGTTCGGGCGCTGTCCTTCCGTTCTTTTGATGATGCGTACTTTATACGCCTGGATGAGATTCCTCTGGCAGAAACCAGGCTGAAGCTATTGACCTATCAGACACATGAAGAAAAAACATACGCAGTAAAAGTAATCAGTGGCTTGCTTCGTGGCGGTGCCGAGCCAAGTGCCGTGGCAGAATTGTTGGAGAAGGACTATCCTTCTCTTGCGTCCTATATGAAGGATGCAACAGGCTGTGATGAGGCCATTGATGAATATATGGCGTGGTATCGGAAAAACAAGCTTATGAACTGGTATCCGGGGGAGTATCCGGTTAAGATGAGCTTTGAAAGGTTTGATTCCCGCTATAAGCTTATGCATACGCTTCAAAATAAAGACTGCGCCTCGTTTTGGATTGATGGGTTTGGCACGGAGTATGTTCCCTTGTTCCTGTATGAGTTAAAGGAACTGGGGATCGTGCCGGAGTCTGTAAAAATAGCTGCGGCCCTTCTGCCCACTGAAACCAGATATAATCACCAGTGGGATGAGCATGATCAGAAGACGGTTAAGTGGGACAAATTGGACTCCCTTTCGCACAAAGGGATGCCGGATGACAGGAGCTATTATTCTTGCATAGTCCATCAGCTCTCTGTGTTTGCGGATGCAGCGAAAACAGTGGAGAAGCTTCTTGAAGAACATGAGTATGTGGTCGTTACTGGCGACCATGGCAGCAGTCGTTTGGCCGCCCTGGCGTTTCATGAAAAGAGCGTTGTGCCAATATCTGCTCCCCCAAAAGCTACAGTCCGCAGCTTCGGCCGCTTTTGCGAGCTGGGGGAACAGGCGGAAGATATGATTGCCGGCGTTATTCCGGTGACTTCAAACGGGAAACGCTTCCTTGTGATGGACAATTATCAGCACTTTTCGACAGGCGGAAATGCCGCAGGCGGAAATTCAGATGAACACGACGTTGTGGGCGAGATACACGGCGGTAACTCAACGGAGGAGCGGCTTGTATCGGTCATCGTAATCAAAAGAAAGCAGCCGTTGCCTCCGGTTACCTGCACACCCGAAAGTCCCTTTGTTACAAAACGAAATGGCCATGTTGAAACCGTACTCACGTTTAGCCGTCCCATATCTGCACTGGAGGTTTCTTCGGGCGGCAAGGAGGCTGCCTGCACGAAGAACGCAGACGGGACGTGGCGGGTTATTTTGGAGGGTATTACAACGGATGACATAATGCTTTCCGTTATAGCAAATGGACGGCTCCTTCCCAATGTAACACTCGAGGTTAAGGGGCGGGGCATCAGCAAAAATGATGAGTTTGACAGGATGGGCCTATGAAAAGAAAAAAATTTGAGTGCTGTGAGTGTAATAAGGCACTTAAAAAAAATGAGGTCGCTTTGTGCAAAAAGCTTCTCGACGTAGATACAGAGGATTTTTACTGCCTCGACTGCTTAGCTGAATATCTGGAATGTACCGTAAGCGATCTTGAAATAAAAATTGAAGAATTTAAGGAGCAGGGATGCACACTGTTTCTGTAGCGGAAGGGGGGAACAAGATGCTGGAAGATAAAGTGCGCGATGTTTTTGCGGACATGGTTGTACTGAAGAATCCAGAAAGGACAGAGTTCTTCTCAAACTTAAGCTTGCCCTCGTATATGCGTGACTGGCTTGTGATGAAATTTTCGGATGACAATGGCATGATTGATTATGACAGTGTACTTAGATTTATTCGCCAGTATATCCCAGGTCGTGAGGATTTTGAGCAGTTTAAGTTTGAAATGGTAAACGGTGAGACCGTTCGTTTTTTGGCGCGTATCCGCGTAAGCGTTGATATCAAAACAGGGAAAACGCTATTTGAGTTGCCTGATTTTGGCGGGAGCAGGGCGGGCGCTTCTGGGGAAGTGGTAAATGAAGTGGTTGCCCGCTGGAAAGAAACGCTCCTTAAGGAAAGCGAAAATTGGGGGATTGTGGAGTTAATATGGGGGAAAGACTATACTTCTCGTCAGGGCAAGGGTATCATCAAACTGGTTGAGTATAGCCCCTTTTGTCCATATACTGTAGATTTGGACTTTTATAAAGAAGCCAGGGGAGCATTTACCATTGAAGAATGGATTGATGTCTTAATTTCTGCCGCTGATTATAATCCGGCGGGGTATGATTCGGAGCAACAAAAGCTGTATGTGCTGCGCAGACTCCTGCCGTTTGTTGAAAAACGCTTGAATTTGATGGAGCTTGCGCCCAAGGGTACTGGCAAGAGCTACGTTTATCAGAAAATCAGTAAGCGTGGCTGGCTGATTTCGGGCGGTACAGTGTCAAGAGCGTCTCTCATTTACGATAATCAGAAAAAGACCGGCGGCCTGCTGACCCGTTTTGATTTCGTCGGGTTTGATGAGATTCAATCCATGACATTTGATAAGCAGAGTCAAATTCAGACCGCGCTTAAGGATTATATGGAATTTGGTGAAGTCCAGGGATTTGATGCGCAGATTGTTGCCAATGCCGGAATTATTGTTCTGGGTAACATTGACGCCAGCCGCTTCAGCATAAATGAAAACATGATGGAAGAAATCAGCGGTGTTTTCAGCGAATCAGCTTCGATTGACCGCTTTCATGGCTTTATCCCTGGCTGGGAGATACCCAGAATGCATCAGGGACTTGTAGCAGATGGCTGGGCGCTGAATACGGAATATTTTGCGGAGGTCCTGCATCTGCTCCGGGATAACTTAACCTACACTGCGATCGTTGACGAATGCTTAGCGATTCCGGCGAAACCGGATAAGCGCGACTTGACGGCAATTAAGAGACTCTGCACTGCATTTGTGAAGCTATTGTATCCGAATGCCGCCTGTAAAGAAGATATTCCGGCCGATGAATTTATCAAATACTGCTTAGAACCGGCAAAGGAAATGCGGAGCATAATCAAGAAGCAGCTTTGCATCATCGATCCGAAAGAGTTTAATGTGCCCGGAAAGAAGGATATCCCCGATATCCAGTATAACTATTAAGGTGTGAATATGAGTAGACTAATCTATGCGGATAACGCAGCAACAACGCAATTGGATGCGGCTGCGTTTGAGGCGATGAAGCCGTTTCTCTTGAATGAATACGGAAATGTATCGCAGTTGTATTCGTTTGCCCGTAAACCGAAGAAGGCTGTGCAAGAAGCACGAGAGACGATCGCAGCCTGTATTGGCGCCTTCCCGGAAGAAATATTTTTTACGTCGGGTGGTACCGAGGGCGATAACTGGGCCATCAAAAGCTCTGCTCTGCTGAATGTGCAGAAACATGCGACGCTCACCTCTGCATTTGAGCACCACGCGGTGTTGCATCCATGTAAAACCATTGAACGAAACGGATACCCGGTTACTTACATGGGGCCGTCACGTGAGGGTTATATCACAGATGAGATACTGAGGAAACATATTACGGATCAGGCGTTCCTTGTCTCTGTGATGTTTGCGAACAATGAGATTGGAACGGTTCAGCCGGTTGGGGATCTGTGTGCCGCCGCACATGAAAATGGCGCACTGTTCCACACGGATGCCGTTCAGGCAATCGGTCATGTACCGGTGAACGTACACGAGCTTGGGGTGGATATGCTGTCTGCCTCGGCGCACAAGTTTAATGGTCCAAAGGGAGTGGGATTTTTTTACATCCGGAAAAATCTTCACTTTGCGCCTTACGCCGATGGCGGCGCTCAGGAATCAGGACTGCGGGCGGGCACAGAAAATGTTGCCGGTATTGTGGGAATGGCAGCAGCCCTGAAAAATAACTGTGACGGGCTCAGGGAAAATCTTCAGTATGTAACAGGCCTGGAATCGAAGCTTATGGAGATGCTCAATGCTTCTGGCATTGATTATATCAGGAACGGAGGAGCAAGCAGGCTGCCGGGGCTGCTGAGCTTGTCTTTTCCAGGCACCAGTGGAGAAGCAATATTGCACCGTTTGGATTTAAGCGGAATATGTATATCTACAGGTTCAGCATGTAACAGCAAAAGTACAGAAACCTCCCATGTGCTGCAGGCCATTGGACTGGAGGATAATTACGCCAGAGGAACCATTCGTATTTCCCTTGGAAAAACGAACACAGAAGAAGATGTGGAAGCGATATTTACAGCTCTTGCAAAAATTTTTCTGTGACAAAGGAGGGGGGTGGCATGAAACCCGACATTCCTGGCGGAGTACGGCATATCCTTCAGACCCTTGCCGATGCGGGCTTTGAAGCCCATCTGGTGGGCGGCTGCGTGCGGGACCTGCTGCGGGGGGTGGAGCCCCACGACTGGGACATCTGCACCTCCGCCCGTCCGAAGGAGACGGAGGCCTGTTTTGCGGGCCATCGGATCATCGAAACCGGGCTGAAGCACGGCACCGTCACCGTTCTGGAGGAGGGCGAGCCCTGCGAGGTCACCACCTACCGCACCGAGGGTCCATACTCCGACAGCCGCCGGCCGGACTATGTGGAATTTGTCTCCAGCCTGGAGGCCGACCTGGCCCGGCGGGATTTTACCATGAACGCCATCGCCATGGACCTGGCGGGCAATGTGAGCGACCCCTTCGGTGGTAGGGAGGATATTCAGGCCGGTCTCCTCCGCTGCGTCGGGGAGCCTGCCCGGCGCTTCCGGGAGGACGGCCTGCGTATCATGCGGGCGCTGCGGTTCGGGGCGGCGCTGGGCTGCACCATCGAGGCAGAGACTGCCCGGGCCATCCACGAAAACCGCCACATGCTTCGGCATGTGGCGGCGGAGCGCATCAACCAGGAACTGTGCAGGCTGCTGGAAGGCGGCAGGGCGGGGGATATTTTGCGGCAGTACCCCGACGTGCTGTGCGAATTCTGGCCGGAGCTGGGCCCGCTGATAACCCTGGAGCAGAACACCCCCTGGCACTGCTGGGGCGGCTGGGAGCACACCGTCCGGTCGGTGGAGTCCGCCCCCGCCGACCGGACCCTGCGGCTGACCATGCTCCTCCACGATATCGGCAAGCCGGGCTGTAAATCCACCGATGAAAACGGCATGGACCACTTCTGCGGCCACCCGGCGGCGGGCGCCGAATTGGCGGACCGGATGCTTCGGACGCTGAAATTTAACAACAGGACCCGGGAGCGGGTGGTCACGCTGGTGAAGCACCACGACGTGCAGCTGCCGCTCCAGGACCGGGTGGTCCGCCGGTGGCTGAACCGGCTGGGGCCGGAGGCCTTTTTTCAGCTTCTGGAGGTCAAACGGGCGGACGGCATGGGGCAAAGCCGCGCACTGGTGAAGGACCGCCTGGCGCAGCTGGACGAGATGCGGGCACAGGCGGAGGCGATTATCGTCCAGGGGCAGTGCTTTTCTCAAAAGGACCTGGTGATAAACGGCCGGGACGTCATCGCCGCAGGAATCGCCCCGGGACCGGAGGTGGGCCGGGTGTTGAATGCGCTTTTTGAGCGGGTGCTCAGCGGGGAAATCCCCAACGAGCGGGAGGCTTTGCGAAAGCTGTTATGAGCCGGGGGGAGCTTGGCGGAAGGCTACCCCCCATTCTCCCTGTGCCAGGCCTCGATGGCCGCTAAAAAATCTGCGCCATACCGCTTGGCCTTCACCGCGCCGACGCCGGATACCTCCATAAAGGCATCCATCGTGCGGGGCTGACGGGCAGCCATGTCCATCAGTGCGGCGTTGGAAAAGACAAGGTAAGCGGGCACATTCTGCGCCATGGCCAGCCTGGTGCGCAGCTGCCGCAGCGCCTCAAAGAGGCTCTGATCCGCCGGCTGGACGGGAGCGGGGCTGGCAGCTTCTTTGGGCCGGGCGGGGGGCTCCTGCTGGTCCGGCCTGCGGAAGGTATAGCAGACCTGCTCCCCCTGGAACAGCACCTGTCTTGCCAGCGGGGTGGTGCGCAGCACCGGGTATTCCGCGCCGTCCAGACGCAGGTAGCCCCGCTCCACCAGATAGTCGATGTAGGCCCGAATCAGGGCGCGGTCGGTCCCGCTCATCACGCCGTAAGTGGGCAGCTTGTCCAGACCCAGCTGGAGCACCCGCTGGTCCCGGCTCCCCCGGAGCAGCCGGACCGTGACGGCGATTCCCAGGCCGGAGCGGTACTGCCGCTCCACCCGGGTCACGGCGGAGAGAATTTTCTGGGCCTCCACTGTGATGTCCCGCTCCTCCAGCACGCCGGAGCAGTTTCCGCAGGCCCCGCAGGACTCCGGGGCCTCCTGGCCAAAGTAGCGCAGCAGGAAGGCCCGCAGGCAGCCGGTTGTCTTGCAGTAGGAGGTCATCCGGTCCAGCCGGCCCAGGTCCCGCAGCCTCAGCTGTTCCCGCTCCTCCTCGGGCAGTTCCTCGTTGTCAGCGGTGTGGTCAATGAGGAACCGGGCGGTGCGCACATCCTGGGCCGAAAACAACAGGGCGCAGTGGGCCGGCGACCCGTCCCGGCCGGCGCGGCCCGCCTCCTGATAGTAGCTCTCCACGTCCTTGGGCATGTTGTAGTGCACCACAAAGCTCACGTTGGACTTGTCGATGCCCATGCCGAAGGCGTTGGTGGCCACCATGACCCGGACCCGGTCAAACTCGAAGTCCTCCTGGCTGCGCCGGCGCTCCTCCTCAGGCAGGCCGGCGTGGTAGCGGGCGGCGGGCACGCCGCGGGCGGTCAGGGCGGCGCACACGGCCTCCACCGCCTTCCGGGTGGCGCAGTAGACGATGCCGCTCTGCCCCGGGCGGCTGTCAAGAAAGTGCTCCAGCCAGCCCTCCTTGTCCCGGGTGCGGACGACCTCAAAAAAGAGGTTGGGCCGGTCGAAGCCGGTGGTAAGGCACAGCGGGTCCCGCAGCAGCAGAAGCTGCTGGATATCCTCCTTCACCTGCCGGGTGGCGGTGGCGGTAAAGGCCCCCACCGGGGGCCGGTATGGGAGCTGCTGGAGAAAGTCCGCGATTTTCAGATAGCTGGGCCGGAAGTCCTGCCCCCACTGGGAGACGCAGTGGGCCTCGTCCACCGCCAGCAGGGAAATCTCCACCTCCTGGGCAAAGCGGAGGAAATCCGGCGTCTCCAGCCGCTCCGGCGCGGCGTAGATCAGCTTGTAGGCCCCCCGCCGCGCCCGGCGGAAGACCTCCCGGTACTGCTCCGGCGACAGCGTGGAGTTGATAAAGGCGGCGGGGACGCCCGCCTGGGTCAGGGATGCCACCTGATCCTTCATCAGGGAGATCAGCGGCGAGAGGACAAGGGTAATCCCCGGCAGCAGCAGCGCGGGGAGCTGGTAGCACACCGACTTGCCCGCCCCCGTGGGCATAACGCCCAGCACGTCCCGCCCGGCCAGAAGGGCATCCACCAGGTCCTCCTGGCCGAACCGAAATTCGCTGTGCCCGAAATACTGTTTCAGTGCCTCGTACTTGTCTATGGGTAACACCCCTTTCCTCAGTGCTGGATTTATTGTACTATGGTTGCGTTGGAATTACAATCATATTTCACAGCCTCTGCCTCATACAGGTTCGCAGAAAAAACCGGCCCCGCCTTTCCATCAAAGGCGGGGCCAGTATGTTCCGTGGAGGAAGGATTAGAACTCCAGATTCTTGCCGTCCTTGGCAAAGACGTGGCAGACGTTGCCGCTGAAGGTCAGGTTCAGCTTGTCGCCGGCGTGGTAGGAGTCGATGCGCTCGCCCTCAGCGTTCATGGTGGGCACGATCACCACCACGTCCTTGCCGTTGGCATTGGCGTGGAAGTGAATCTCGCTGCCCATCAGCTCGGACACGTCGATGGTGGCAGACAGGGTGTTGCCGGGCTGCTTGGCCAGCACCATGTGGCTGGGACGGACGCCCAGGGTGATGTCCTGGGGCTGCACCTTGTGAGCCGCCAGGTTCTTCTGCTTCTCGTCCGAGAGGAGCACCTTGCAGTTCTCCACGACCACGGCGTACTTGCCGCCCTCGTTGACCAGCTTGGCGTTGAAGTAGTTCATCTGAGGCATGCCGATGAAGCCGGACACAAACAGATTGGCGGGGTGGTCAAAGACCTCCTGGGGGGTGCCGATCTGCTGGATGAAGCCGTCCTTCATGATGACGATGCGGTCGCCCAGGGTCATAGCCTCGGTCTGGTCGTGGGTGACGTAGATGAAGGTGGTGTTGATCTTCTGGCGCAGCTTGATGATCTCGGCGCGCATCTGGTTGCGGAGTTTGGCGTCCAGGTTGGACAGAGGCTCGTCCATCAGCAGCACCTTGGGCTCACGGACGATGGCGCGGCCGATGGCCACACGCTGCCGCTGGCCGCCGGACAGGGCCTTGGGCTTGCGGTCCAGGTACTGGGTGATGTCCAGAATCTCGGCCGCCTCCTTGACCCGGCGGTCGATCTCGTCCTTGTCCATCTTGCGCAGCTTCAGGGGGAAGGCCATGTTCTCATACACCGTCATGTGGGGATACAGAGCGTAGCTCTGGAACACCATGGCGATGTCGCGGTTCTTGGGCTCCACATCGTTGACAAGCTTGCCGTCGATGTACAGCTCGCCGCCGGAGATTTCCTCCAGGCCGGCCACCATGCGCAGGGTGGTGGACTTGCCGCAGCCGGAAGGGCCAACCAGCACGATGAATTCCTTGTCAGCGATGTCCAGGTTGAAGGACTGGACAGCGATAACGCCCTGCTCCGTGACCTGCAGGTTGGTCTTCTTCTCGGGCTCGCCCTTCTTCTTCTTGGCTTTCTTCTGGTCGTTGCTGTGGGGGTAGATCTTCTGGATGTTCTTCAGGTTCAGAGTTGCCATAGCATTCGGCTTTGATGGAGCGGCCTCCGCCAGTCCATCTCGCCCTGGAGCAGCATAGTCCCCAGGGGCTTTGCAACAGGTCTCCACACTGCTGCACCGCAAGCCGCAGCGGTTTTTTTCCTCCTTTTGTTTGGTGCCAGGCACTATAGTGATGGAGTAGTGTCCCGACCCGTGGATTATATTTGGAAAGGCGGGCGGACCCGCCCATTCCAACGGGGGAAGGCTCCCTCTCTGAGGGAGCTGTCAGCCCGTAGGGCTGACTGAGGGAGTTTTCCGTCGATGGACTCCCTCCGTCACGGCTTCGCCGTGCCACCTCCCTCTGAGAGGGAGGCTTTTATACCTTCTGCCCCTTAAAGACAATCGCCTTAATGGACAGGTCCTTTTCATCCAGCAGGACGATGCTGGCCTCCTTGCCCACGTCCAGGGTGCCGGCCCGGCCGTCGATGCCGATGGACCGGGCGGGGTTGTAGGTGCAGGCCCGCACCGCGTCGGCCAGAGGAATGCCGAAGGACACAGCCTGGCGCAGGCAGCCCATCAGGCTGGTGACCGACCCGGCCAGTGTCTCCGGGTGGCCCAGAATGGTGGCCCGGTTGCCGTGGACCTCGATCATCTGTCCGCCGAAGGGGTATTCCCCGTCGGGCATACCGGTGGCCCGTAGGGAGTCGGAAATAAGGATCATCCGCTCCTTTCCAAAGAGCCGGAAGGCGGCCCGCACCGCGGAGCCGTGGACGTGGATGCCGTCGCAGATAAGCTCGGGCTGAACGTGGGGGACGTCGAAGGCCGCGCCGATGACGCCGGGGTCCCGGTGGGCCAGGGGGGGCATGGCGTTGAACAGGTGGGTGGCGTGGCTGGCCCCCGCCTCAAAGGCGGCCCGGGCGGTGTTGTAGTCGGCAGTGGTGTGACCCACCGAGACGGTAACCCCCATCTCGACGGCCGCTTTGATAAATTCTATGGAGTTGGGCTGCTCCGGGGCCAGAGTGACCAGCCGCACGCAGCCCTCCGCCGCCGCCTGGAGGCGCTTCAGCATGGCGGTATCCGGGTCGTGGAGGTAATCCCCGTTCTGGGCTCCCTTTTTGGCCATGCACAGGAAGGGCCCCTCCAGATGGGCGCCCACCACCTCCGCCCCACCGGAATGTTTGGCCCGGTGGGCGGCGGTGTTTTTGCAGATGGCGGTAAGCTGGTCCTCGGGCAAGGTCATGCCGGCGGGGCAGAGATAGGCGACCCCCTGGGACAGCTCAAAGTCAGCGATTTTTTGCAGGCCGTCGGGGGTGGCATCGGAAAAATCCTCCCCCACACAGCCGTGAAAGTGGACATCCACCAGGCCGGGAATCACATAACACCCGGCGGCGTCCAGAATCCGGTCGTCTCCGCTGGCCGAGGCGATTTGTCCGCCGTCGGTAAGTACATCCCGGGAGAGAAAGCCCTGTTCCAGGTCGAAGACCCGGCCGTTGATAATTCTCATACCTTCACTCCGGCGGCAATCACCTTGCTGAGGGCGGCCTCGTCCGCCACCATCACCACGTCGGGGTGGAGCTGGAGAATGGAGCCCTGGCAGTGGGGGTCCACCGCTCCGCAGATGGTGTTATACACCGCCTCGGCCTTCTCCTCGCCGCTGGCGATAAGGAGGATCTTCTTGGCGGCCATGATGGGGCCGATGCCCATGGTGAAGGCCTGGCGGGGCACGTCGTCCCGGGTGGCGAAGAAGCGGGCGTTGGCGTCGATGGTGCGCTCGGTCAGGTCCACCACGTGGGTGGGGGTGACGAAGATGTCGGCGGGCTCGTTGAAACCGATGTGGCCGTTGTGGCCCACGCCCAGCAGCTGCAGGTCGATGCCGCCCAGGGAGCGGATGTAGGCGTCGTAGGCGGCGCACTCGGCGTCGGCGTCGGCGGCCAGGCCGTCGGGCACCCGGGTGTTTTCGGGGAGAATGTCCACGTGGTCAAAGAGCTGCTTTTGCATGAAGTAGCGGTAGCCCTGGTCGTGCTCGGGGGAAAGGCCCTTGTACTCGTCCAGATTGACGGTGCGGACCTCTTTAAAGGTGATATCCCCGGCCTTGTTCCACTCGATAAGCTGCTTGTACATGCCGATGGGGGTGGACCCGGTGGCCAGGCCAAGCACGCAGTCAGGGCGGTGGATAATCTCGGCGGCCATCACATGGGCGGCCCGGCGGCTCATGGCATCGTAGTCTTTTTCACGGTAGATTCTCATAGGACATAACTCCTTTGCAAAATATATTTTTGTATTTATGCTCTGCCCTCGGGCAGGCTGGCGGCGGCCATGGACTGGCCCACGCGGCGGAATTTTTCGTCAGGCAGCTCGGGGGTGAGCTTACCCTCCAGCTGGGGATACTCGTCAGCCAGCACCTGTTTGGCGGTGTCCAGGATCAGGTCGCCCCCCTTGCCGCTCATGACCCGGCCCAACAGTAGCACGTGGCGGCAGCCGTAGAGGTGGTGGTAGTAGGCCAGGGTGTGGCCCAGGTAGACGCCGATGGACGCATACACCTGGGCGGCCCGGGGGTCGCCCTCCTCCATCAGCTTCTGGACGGCCTTCAGCTTCTCGGCGGGGGAGGCTCCCTCGTCCAGCTCAATGCCGGCCCGGGGGGCAAGCTTGATCACGCCGTCCTGAGAGAAGTATTTCACGCCGCAGCCGATATCGCCGCTCCACTCGTCCCGCATGGCGCCCTCCTGGGCGTCTACGGGGACGAAGGCCAGCTCGTTGAGCCAGCCGGTGATACAGCCGTTCTCGTCCACATAGCCCACCGCCTCGCTGGTGCCCATGGCGATGCCCAGGACGTTGTTGTCCTCCAAGCTCATGGCCCCCGCCAGGGCGGAGACGTCGCCGTCGTTGATGACGGCGTAGGGCACGTCGCCGAAGGTGTCCCGGATGGCGCGGATGTAGATGTCCTTCACCTTGGCGTCATAGAGGTCGGGGGGGACCTGGAGAAAGAGGGAGGCCCGCATGGTCCGGTCGTTGATAAACACGCCGGCGGAGGACACCCCCACCGCGTCCACCCGGGGCATGTGCTCCGCGGCCGACTTCAGGGCGGCCACAATGCCCTCATAGTGGTAATCCGGGTCGGCGTTGACCTTGGGGAACCAGACCACCTCCTCGGAGAAAACGGTCTCCCCGTCCACCACGGCGGACACCTTCCGGTCGGAGCCGCCGGCGTCGAAGCCGATGCGGCAGCCCTCCAGATGGCCGCCGATGGCCTTGGGGGCGTCCTTGGTCTGGGGCACCTGGCCGGTGAGCACCACCTGGAAGGGCTGCTCGAAGACGCTGGCCATAAAGTCCCAGTCGAATTCCCGTTCGCCTCCCTGGCAGTAGACGCCGCTGAGGTAGTCGTACAGGTCCCTGTCGTCGGTGTAGACCTTAAAGCCGCCCTGGAGCCACAGGGCCGTCTTGACCATCCGGTCGATGTAGTACCGGTCGGCCTGGGCCATCTCGGGGGTACCGTGGATGAAGGTGCGGAAGGCGGCCACCTGGCCGTCGGCCCGCTCCACAGCTATGGAGACGGGCTTTTGCGCTCCGGCCAGGAAGGCCTGGTTGAATTTCAGAATAGGGATAAAGTCCGGGTCCAGCGCGGGGACATTCTTGACCTGAACACTGATGTTATATCGTTCCATATAGAGAACCTCCAGTCATTTCAATTATAGCACAGGAGAAGGAAAAAAGTCCACCAATTTCGGGAAAATCAGTGGACTTTTCCGGGGGAAGACAATTCTACCCCTTCACGCCGCCGGAGGCCAGACCGCTGACAAGATTCTTCTCGATACACATGAAGAGAATGACAACCGGGATGATGGCGAAGATGGAGGCGGCAAAAAGGTACTGCCACTCGATGATGTTGTAGCCGTTGAAGGTGTTGATGCCCACGGTGAGGGGCTTGAGCAGGTCATCCTGAATCAGGCACAGGGCCACTGTATACTCGTTCCAGGCGTTGATGAAGATGAAAATCAGGGTGGTGACGATGCCGGGGGCGGCCACCGGCAGGAGGACCTTCATCATGGACTGGATGCGGTTGCAGCCGTCGATGGTGGCGGCCTGTTCCATGTCCGCCGAGATGCCCATAAAGGTGCCCCGCAGCAGCCAGATGGTAAAGGCCTGATTGAAGGCGGCGTTGATAAAGATCAGGCCCAGAATACTGTTGGTCAGATTCAGGGTCTGCATCACCTGGTAGATGCCGATCAGCAGCACCACCGGGGCGAACATCTGGGAGACAATGACAAAACCCAGAAAGGCGGTCTGCCCCTTGAACTTCATCCGGGCCAGGGCGTAGGCGGCGGGGATGCCGCACAGCATGGCGATGATGGTGGAGCCGCCGGCAATCATGACGGAGTTGAGCATATACCTGGCCATGGGGGCTCGGCTCCAGATGTCGATGAAGTTGGACCACAGGGCGGTGATGGGCAGAACGGTGCCGGCGGCGGAGAAAATCTCCTCCCGGCTTTTCAGCGCGGTGCACAGCATGGCAAAGTAGGGGTAGAGGGTGATGACGCACACGTCCAGAATCACAAAGTAGAGCAGCAGGCGCAGAATCGTCTTGCGCAGGGGAGCGGGCTTTTTCGCGGTTTGGGTCACAGGTCTTCATCTCCTTTCCGCAGGGTATAGATCATGTACACACTGGCGCACACCAGCAGAATCAGGAAGCCGATGACCGACACGGCGGAGGCCTCGCCCTGCTTGCCGTTGTAGAAGGCCAGCTTATACAGATAGGTGACCAGCGTATCGGTGTGGTTGGCGGGGTCACCCTTGGTCATGGTCCAGATGATGGGGAAGGAGTTGAACACATAGATGATGTTCAGCACGGTGGACACCGTCAGGGAGGACTTGACCAGGGGCAGGGTGATGCTGAACAGTTTTTGGAAGTAGCCCGCGCCGTCCACGGTGGCGGCCTCATAGTAGGAGTTGTCGATGCTCTGCAGGCCGGACAGCACGCAGAAGCAGACGAAGGGGATGGTGACAAAGATGCCGCAGGCAATCTCCCAGGCAAACCATGCGGTGGGGCTGGAGGTCCAGTTTATGGGGGCGCTGATGACCTTCAGCTCCATCAGCAGAGTGTTCAGGGTGCCGTAGTCGGTGTTGACAATGAACTTCCAGGCGCTGGCCTGAATCACCAGGGTGGTGGCCCATGGGAAGACCACGATGGCCCGGGCCACCTTTCTGCCCTTGAACTGGTTGTTCAGCAGGAGGGCCAGGATGAAGCCCAGAAGGGTGGAGATGACCACCACGGCCACCGTCCAGAGGATGGTATTTTTCAGCACAAGAGAAAACGCAGGGTCTTTCATGACATTGGTGAAGTTTTCAAAGTTATTGAAGCCCTTCAGCTTGCCTGCCCGGGTCACCTTGTTCATGGACAGCTGGAACACCTTGATGATGGGAGTTACGATAAAAACGGCCATCAGGATGATACTGGGGGCGATCCAGATGTAGGGCTCAACGGTGCGGAAGAACCGCCTGGTTCCGGGGTTGGGCAGGCGGGGGCTGCTTTGCTGAGCCTGCTGGCCCGCGGGGGCCGCCGGGGTTTTTGTACTCACGGAGACACCTCCTGTCATTTTATGGGCGCCTTCCGGCCGTTTTTCAAAAGCGGAGCGGGTTCTGCCCTTGAAAAACGGCTGGAAGATGCCGGGGGGCCGGGCCGTCCTGGCCCGGCCCCCGCGGTTATGTGCGGTTTCAGTTCAGTGCTGAGAAAACTCAGCCGGCAATCTTGGCCTGGAGGGCGTCCAGCAGCTCCTTGACGTTGCCGCCCAGGAGGGCCTGCTGCTCCACGTCGATCACACCCTGCTTCACGTCGGCCCACTTGGCCTGGGCGGTGGGGTAGAACTTGGCGGAGCCAACGATCTCGATCCAGCTGGCGGCATCGGGGTTGGCGTCGGCCATGATCTTGCCGCCGGTGCTGGTGGCGGGCAGGAAGTCCTCCATGATAACCCAGTCGGAGTAACGGGTGTCGTCATAGAAGAAATCGAAGAAGGTCTTGATGGCCTCGACTTTGTCGTCGGTGTCCTCATTATCAAATACCATGAACCGGTCCATGACGCCCACGGAGGAGGTGCTCTTGCCCTCGTTGGCGGGGATGGAGGCAATGCCGAAGCTGATGGGATTCTCAGAGCTGGCAACGTAGGAGGAAATCTGGTTGGGGCCGATCATCATGGCCAGCTTGCCGGCGGCAAACAGCTCCTGGAGGTTGTAGCGGGTCTCGGTGGAGGGGTCGGAGTTGGTCAGGCCGTCCTTGACCAGCCCGACGATGTACTCAACGGCTTCCACGTTCTCGGCGCTGTTCAGGGTCCAGTTGCCGGAGGCGTCGGTGAAGTCGCCGCCGTTGGTCCAGGAGTAGTAGGCGAAGCAGGCCTGGCCCTCGTCGGTGGTCATATCCACGCCCCAGGGGTAGATGTTTGCGTCATAGGCCTTGATGGCCTCGCAGGCGGCCCTCAGCTCAGCCCAGGTGGTGGGGACCTTATCCACACCGGCGGCCTCAAGGATGTCCTTGTTGTAGTACATGGCCCGGGCGGAGGCCAGGTCGGGAATGGCCCAGATGGTGCCGTCGATGTTGGACTGCTCAATGAAGGCGGGGTAGAACTTGGCATAGGTCTCGTCGGAGACAAAGTCCTTGATGGGCCGGAGCAGGTCATCGCCCACGTAGTCGGCGAAGGTGTCGATGTTCAGGATGTCGGGGGCGGCGTTGTTGGAGACGCGGGTGTTGACCACGGTGTAAATGTCGTTCCAGGAGACCACTTCCACCTTCAGGTCGATGCCCTCGTTGGCGGCGTTAAAGTCGTTCTGGAAGCCGGCCCACCAGTCCTTGGTCTGCTTGCCGTACTCGGCGGCAATCACATTGATGGCGATCTTGTCGCCGGAGGGGGCGGGATCGGGAGTGCCGGAACCGGAACCGGAACTGGGGTTGCTGGGTGTGCCGCCGCAGGCAGCCAGGGAAAGGCTCATAGCGGTGGCAAGCAAGGCTGCAAGAATCTTCTTCATTTTCATTCTCCTTCTTTGTTGATTTTAACTTGCAGAAAATAAGGCGTATAGAGAAAATTCACAAATACACCTTATTGAAGTCTATTATACTTGTCGATTGTGTAAATCATAGTGTGTAAAGTACGTAATATAGAAAAATCGTACGAACAAGTGAAAGCTCGTACGATTTTCGTGCTCTATTGACCCCTGACCTTTTTCCGGAAGGTGCTGGGGGTGGTGCCCGTCATGGACCGGAAGACCTTGGAAAAGTAGTTGTAGTCGCTGATGCCCACCGACTCGGCCACGGCGGATATGGGCATGTTGCTCTGAAGCAGCAGCCGCTTGGCGGCGTCGATGCGCCGCCGGGCAATGAGGTAGGACAGGGTCTCACCCCCGGACAGCTCCTTGGCGATGGCGCACAGCTTGGTGCGGCCGATGTGCAGGTGCCGGGAGATGGAGGCCAGAGACAGCTTTTCCATATAGTGTTCGTCCAGGTACAGGGCCAGCTTCTGGGCGTCGGTCTGCTCGGTGGCCAGAATCATGCCCTTGAGCTGGATGTAGGCGGACAGGGCCTCCAGGGTTTCAGCGTAGGCCTGGACCTCCTGCTGGGAGTACTGGCGAAACTGGAAAAAGGCCTCCTTCAGGGAGTCGGGCCCGCCGGGCCACCAGTCCAGCAGGGAACGGGTGTGCTCCCACTGCTCCTCCATGGGGGAGTCGTCCAGATAACAGCCCACGGCCAGATAGGCCAGGGGATTTTTCCGGTCGTAGAGGGGCATGACGGCCTCGCAGATGCCCACGTGGCAGCGGTAGAACTGAAATCCCCGCTCGGCGGTGTAGTGGCGTATCTTGCACTGGTCGCAGGCGATGCAGCGCTCGTGGCCTTCGGGCAGGTCGTTGATGGCCCGGCAGAAGGGGGGATGGCCTCGAAACAGGTTGATGTCCCGCCCCTCGGGGTCCAGAATGTTGGCGGGAACGCCGGTAAGGATCTTCAGGTTGGCAATCAGTCTGCGCAGCTGCTCCTCGTCAAAGAGGGTGTTCACACCAACACCTCCCACAGTGAAACTCTGCTCTCCGGCCTGTCAGGCCGGAGAGCATGGGGGTACCCCCATGAGTCTGATTCAATTACTTGCGGTAGCGGTTTACAATGGCCTCCAGCTCGCTCCAGCGCTCCTCCATGTCGGCCACCAGCTTGAACTGGGTGCGGCAGCGGTCCAGGTTCTGGCCCTCCCGGCTGATGTGGAAGTAGGTGTCCCCCTCCAGGTAGTCGGTGAGGAAGCGCATCCCGCACTCCAGCGTCATCAGCTTGGCTCCCCAGGGCAGGTACTCGATCTCTGTGTTGCTGAGGGAGCCCCCCGTCCCCTCCAGAAAGGCGGCGGTGTATGCGGAGAAGAGGTCCACGTCCAGGTTGACCTTGGACAGGTCGGTCTCGTCCTCGGCGGAGTGGTTGGCCCCGAAGCGGATGGAGTCGCCGAAGTCGTAGAGCACCAGGCCGGGCATCACGGTGTCCAGGTCGATGATGCAGATGCCCTCGCCGGTCTTGTCGTCCATAAGGACGTTGTTCAGCTTGGTGTCGTTGTGGGTGACCCGCAGGGGCAGCTTGCCCGCCCGCAGGGCGTCCAGAGCCACCGAGCAGTCCTTCTCCCGGGCCAGCACGAAGTCGATCTCGGGCTGGCAGCCCGCCGCCCGGCCCAGCTTGTCGGCAGCCACGGCGGCCTTGAACCTGGCCAGCCGGTCCTCGGTGTCGTGGAAGTGGGGGATGGTCTCATACAGGGTGTCGGCGGGGTAGTCCCGGAGCAGCTGCTGGAACCGGCCGAAGGCCCGGCCGGAGGCGGCGAACAGCTCCGGGGTGTCGGCCGTCTGGTGGCAGACGGTGCCCTCCACAAAGGGGTAGAGCCGCCAGGCGCCCCCCTGGCTGTCGGTGTAGTAGTCCGCCCCGTTTTTGGGCCGGATGACCTCCATGGCCTCCCGGCTGCGGTCGCCGCTGTGCTTCTCGATCTCCCGCCCCAGAAACTCGGTGACGCCGATGATGTTTTCCATCAGCTGGTCCGGGTGCTTGAAGGCGGCGGCGCTCATGCGCTGGAGGATGAACCGGCGGCAGCAGGCGTTTTCCGGCTGGGTGTGGACCACAAAGGTGTCGTTGATATGGCCGCAGCCGTAGCGGATGGCTCCCACCACAGGCGCGCCGAAGTCAAAGGCCTCCAGCACCTCCGAAAGGGTCTGTTCTGCCGGGACCATCACTTCACCTCCCAAAGCCGGTCGGGGTAGAGCCCGGCGGCGGTCTTCTCGGCGATGGCGGCCACCACTGTGGGCTTGTCCTCCCGGTAGGTAACGCCATACCACTTGTCCTCGCTTCGCAGCACCTTCACCCGGGCCTTGCCCTCGTCGATGAGCTGGCTGACCACGGTGGGCAGGAAATACTCTCCCTTCTCCGGGTTCTCCGCCAGCGTTTTGTCCAGGAAGGCGGGGAAGCGGGCAAGGGCCTCGTCCAAGAAGCTGCGGGTGAAGCCCCACATGTTCATGGACACGATGGTGTCGGCGGACAGGTCAGTCCAGGTGGCCCCGTCGTCCTCGGTGTACCGGGGGGGCTCGCCCTTCTCAATTTTGGTGCGCTCGGTGACCTGGGTGAGGAAGTGGTCCGCCGTCTCCTCGCACACGCCCCGGGCTACGGTGCCGTTCTCGGTGACGGTGTTTTTCAGCAGATAGCCCACCATGACGTACTCATACATGTCCCCGTCCTGGTGGGTGGACAGGTAGTTGTAAATCTCCTGATAGGCCTCGGGGCCGTAGTAGTCGTCGGCGTTGATAACGGCAAAGGGCCCGTCTACGATGTTCCGGGCGGCCAGGGCGGCGTGGGCGGTGCCCCAGGGCTTGGTCCGGCCGGCGGGCACGGAATACCCCTCGGGCAGGTCCTTCTTCAGCTGATAGGCGTACTTTACGTCCATCACCTTGGACACCCGGTCCCCGATGGCCTCCTTGAAATCGGCCTCGATCTCGGGCTTGATAACAAACACCACCGTCTCAAACCCCGCACGGCGGGCGTCAAAGATGGAGTAGTCGATGATGAGCTGGCCGTGGTTTCCCACCGGGTCCAGCTGCTTCAGGCCGCCGTACCGGCTGCCCATACCGGCGGCCATAATCACTAAAACGGGTTTGTGAGACATATTATTACTCCTTAATATTTATGATTTGTTTGGAGTGGAATCACGAAAACGATAGACGCGGATGATGTATTTGCTGGGTTGGAAGGTGACGGCGCACACCTGACCGGTCTCGTTCCGGTAGACCTGACAGACCTTCCCCTTGAGCCGGTGCCGGGAGATGCACTCCAGCTCCGGGGTGTAGCAGGAAAAATAGCTGCCAGCACACATCCACAGGTTTCCCTGGACATCTGTGGCCGTTGTGTTGGGAACGGAAGCGGCACCTTCACAAGCGGCATCCAGACTGGCGGCATCAGATGTCCGCTCCATAACAGCGCCGTCCATGTCCAGAACCAGCAGACATTCGGGGTGTCCGTTGTTGTCTTCCATAACAGCGCAGATGCGTCCTTCCTCGAGTCGGACCATGCGCGCCACCCCCTCTGCCGTCCACCGCTGTGTCCCATCTGGACCGTAACAGGCCAGCGCGGGTTCCCGTATCTGGACCGGCGGGTGGGAGCCGTCAAATTTGGGGCAAATCTCTGCCAGAAAGCCGCCGTCGGGCAGAAGTGTGAAGGTCCCGGTGGCGGGAGCGTCCTCCAAAGTCAGCGGGAGTGGGCAGGGCAATATTCCGGCGGTGTCATGCACGATGACGGTTTGGGTCGGTTTGTACGCGCCCGGAAAGCCGGAGGGATCCGGCCCATGGAGGACCGCCGCGGTGACAAGCCGGTCCTCCGACTGGGCATAGAGATAGGTGTCAAATCGGTCAGCAGTATCCGGATCAGCCAGCGGGACCAGCTCCAGCCGTCCATCGGGCAGCGGGCGGGCCCACTCGCCTCCGGCGCAGGCATAGCCGAGTATATCGCCGGCCCGTTCTATCACATATTCGCAGTTCTGGTCTTCCCCGCGCACAGCGGGCCGCAGGATCAGAGTTTCTGACCGCAGCGCCAATGTAAACTCCGGGTGACGGTCCGGTATCTCCTGAATCAGCTCCGCCTTATATCGGTTTTTGATCTTGAGCGGCGCCGGGCGTTCCCTGATCCAGTTCTCCAAGGGGTCGGAGTCCTCTTTGACGGCCTCTCCGGGTATCTCGCCGCAGTGAATCAACAGCGGCGCGCCCAGCAGGGCCTGCAAAATGCCCAGCTTTTCCTCCTGTACCTCACAGCCGGCAAGCAGCCGTTTCAGCTTGGGGGCCAGCGCCTCGGGCAGACCCAGGACGGAACAGAACAGCGCGGAATTGCCCGCCTTGTGGGTTCCATACTTCGGAAGGGCAATGTGGTAAGTCAGATTCTTTCCGCTTTGATAAAGCATAAGCCGGAGGGTGTCCCCGTCGATCAAAGAGACGGCCAGGACCGTGCATTGCAGCTTTTTGGAGAGGGACCTGGCCTTTCTCTCTGTTTCCATGAAGTCCGGGCCAAGGCAGGCGGTGACAAACCGCTTCGACCACGTTCCCACCAGAGCTCCGGGCAGGGCGGCCCGGACGGTGTCCTCCGGGACGCCCAAGATCTGCAAACTGGAGACCGAGGCGCCCATTCCAGGTTACCCCTTATACCCGTTGGGGTTCTGGGACTGCCACTTCCAGGAGGAGGCGCACATCTCCTCGATGCCCAGCTGAGCCTCCCAGCCCAGCTCCTCCCGGGCCTTGGCGGGGTCGGCGTAGCAGGCGGCGATGTCGCCGGGGCGGCGGGGGTCAATCACATAGGGCAGCTCGTGGCCGCAGGCCTTCTCATAGGCGTGGACCACGTCCAGCACGGAATAGCCGTTGCCGGTGCCCAGGTTGCACACAAACAGGCCGCAGTTGGTCTCCAGCTTCTTCAGGGCGGCCACGTGGCCCTTTGCCAGGTCCACCACGTGGATGTAGTCCCGCACGCCGGTGCCGTCGGGGGTGTCGTAGTCGTTGCCGAAGACGTGGACCTTCTCCAGCTGGCCCACCGCCACCTTGGCGATGTAGGGCACCAGATTGTTGGGGATGCCGTTGGGGTCCTCGCCAATGGTACCGCTCTCGTGGGCGCCGATGGGGTTGAAGTACCGCAGCAGGGCCACATTCAGCTCAGGGTCGGCGGCGCAGATGTCCATGAGTATCTTCTCCTGAAACAGCTTGGAGGTGCCGTAGGGGTTGGTGGTGCCGCCGGTGGGGAAGTCCTCCCGAATGGGCACGGTGGCCGGGTCGCCGTACACCGTGGCGGAGGAGGAGAAGACGAAGTTCTTCACCCCGTGCCGGCGCATGGCCTGCAGCAGGTAGAGGGTGCTGATCAGGTTGTTGGAGTAATACTCCAGGGGCTTGGCCACGCTCTCACCCACCGCCTTCAGTCCGGCGAAGTGGATCACCGCGTCGATATCGGGGTGCTGGGCAAAGAGGGCCTCTACTTCGGTCTCGCTGCACAGCTCAGCCTTGATGAAGGGGATGGGCTTGCCCACGATCTTCTCCACACGGTGGAGGGACTCCTCGCTGGAGTTGTAAAGATTGTCGGCCACCACAATGCTGTAGCCCGCCTGAATGAGCTCCACACAGGTGTGGCTGCCGATGTAGCCGGCGCCGCCGCAGACCAGAATAGACATAATAACCGCTCCTTTTTAAAATAGTACGGGGTGTTTCGGTGCCCCTATTGTATTCCTTCCCGGGGAAAAAGGAAAGAGACGATTTCACTAATAATCTGGAAAATCGTACGTTGTTTTGAATATTTTTATATTCTCGCCCCGGGGAAAGCCAGCCCTTCCCGGCGAAATTTCGCTGGCGGGCCGATTTATACGTTGCTTTTTTGTACACTTTATATTATACTCGGGGGTGTGGAGAGAACATGCGGCCATGTACGCGCCGTGCGAAAAAAAGGAGTTTTTTATGGACAACAAGAAACATCGATTTTCCAGTGGCTGGGGCTTTGTTCTGTCGGCGGTAGGGTCCGCCGTGGGCATGGCCAATGTGTGGGGCTTCCCCGCCAAGATGGGCAGCAACGGCGGCGGAGCCTTCCTGCTGGCCTACCTGTTCTTTATCATGCTGTTCGGCACGGTGGGCCTGTCCGCCGAGTATGCCGTGGGCCGCCGGGCCCACACCGGCACCCTGGGCTCCTATGAGATGGCCTGGGCCAGCCGGAAAAAGGAACTGGGCGCCGCCGGCGGCCTGCTGGGTTGGCTGCCTCTGGCGGGCTCCATGTGTATCGCCCTGGGCTACGCGGTAATCATCTCCTATGTGCTCAAGGCCTTCGCCGCCTCGGTGGGCGGGTCACTGATGACGGTGGACCCCGGGCCCTGGTTTGAGTCCTTCTCCCTGTCGGACTACTCGGTGGTCCCCTTCCATGTGATTGTGGTGGTGGGAACTCTGCTCACCCTCCTTCTGGGGGCCAGGAGCATTGAGCGGTCCAACAAGGTGATGATGCCCCTGTTTTTCATCATCTTCCTGATTCTGGCCGTCCGGGTGGCCTTCCTGCCCGGGGCCGTGGAGGGTTATAAGTATATGTTTACCCCCCGGTGGGCCGATCTGCTCAACCCCATGGTGTGGATCTGGGCTATGGGTCAGGCATTCTTCTCCCTGTCCATCACTGGCAGCGGCATGATTGTCTACGGGGCCTACCTCAGCCCCGAGGAGGACGTGGTGGCCCTGGCCAAGCAGACCGCCCTCTTTGACACCGTCGCCGCTCTGGTGGCCGCCCTGGTGATTATCCCCGCCTGCTTTGCCTACGGGCTGGACGTGGGGTCCGGGCCCTCCCTGCTCTTTGTCACCCTGCCCCACATTTTACAGGATATCCCCCTGGGACGGCTGTTCGCGGTGATTCTGTACACCGCCATGGTATTTGCCGGGGTCAGCTCCCTGCAAAACATGTTTGAGGCGGTGGGAGAGTCCCTCCTTCACCGCTTCCCCAGGCTGAACCGGAAGGTGATGCTGGCCATCCTGTGCGTCATCTGCCTGGGCATCGGCCTGAATATGGAGCCCATCTTCAAGTGGGGGCCCTGGATGGACATTGTCTCCATCTATATCATCCCCATCGGGGCCACCCTGGGCGCGCTGTCCTGGTTCTGGATTATGAAGCGGGAGGAGCTGATGGAGGAGATCAACCGGGGGGCGAAAAAGCCCTCGGGACAGAAGTGGTACAGTGTGGGCCGGTATCTCTACGTCCCCTGCGCCATCATCCTGTGCTGTGTGGCTCTGTTTTTGAAGGTAGCATTTTAATGTAGGGGACGGGCTCTGTCCCGGCCCGCTTTCCAAGACCGGGGGCGGGCGCGGAGGCCCGCCCGGGTATTCATAATAAGGAGGCGGAGAAATGACGTTCGAGCTGAAAAAAGGTGATATGCGGGCCGTGGCCCGGAGCCTGGGCGGGGAGCTGGTCTCCCTGCGGGACAGGGACGGCCTGGAGTATATCTGGCAGGGGGACCCGGCCTTCTGGGCGGGGCAGAACCCCATCCTGTTCCCCATTGTGGGGTCGCTGAAGGACGGCCGGGTGGACATCGGCGGCAAGACCTGTGAGATGGGCCGCCACGGCTTCGCCCGGGGGCTGGAGTTCACCCCCGTGGACCAGGGGGAGGACTTCGTCACCCTGGCGCTGGGGGAGAACGAACAGACGTTGGAGCAGTACCCCTTCCCCTTCGCCCTGGAGGCCACCCACCGGCTGCTGGAGGACGGATTTTCCACCACCCTCACCGTGCGGAACACCGGCGCCGTTCCTATGCCCTTCTGCGTCGGAGCCCACACCGCCATCCGGTGCCCCCTCCAGGCGGGGGAGCGGTTTGAGGACTACGAGCTCCTGTTTGAGGTCTCCGAACAGGCGGACAGCCACCTGCTCAACGCCCAGGGCATCATCCGCCATGACGGCAGGATGCCTATGCTGGACGGCAGCCGCATGCCCCTGCGCTACCAGACCTTCGGGGAGCTGGACACCGTGATTTTCAGCATGCTGCGCTCCGGAGGCGTCTCCCTGCTCCATCGGGAGACCGGGCGGGGGGTGCAGCTGGACTTCCACGAGTTCCCCATGGTGGCCTTCTGGACCAAGCCGGAGGCGCCCTTCCTGTGTCTGGAACCCTGGCAGGGCTGTGCCGCCTGGGACAACGAGAGCGGGAAATTTGAGGATAAGCCCTTCTGCACCACGCTGGAGCCCGGCCGGGAGAAGACCCTGACCTACGCCTTCCACATCGTATAGGAGGTAGCATTTTGACGAACAGAAAACCCGCACAGGCCGTCAGAAGACGGTCCGTGCGGGTTTTGTTCAATTTGCGCCCAGCTGGGTCCAGAGGCTTTTGTAGAGGTTCAGGGTCTCCGGGGGCAGATTGAGATAGGCCTCACACCGCGCCAGGGTCTCCGGCGGGGCGGCCATAATCTCATAGAGCGACCGGTCCAGCTCCTCGCCGTAGAGCTCCTCATAGTAGGCGGGATATTGCTCCAGGGCCTCCCGGTTGGGGGAGGCGTACCAGATATAGTCCATGTTGGCTAAATTGGCCTCGGTGGAGGCGATGAAGTTGATCCACATGTGGGCTTCCCGCTGGTGGGGGGCGTCCTTCAGCATGCACATGGCGTCCACAAACCAGTTGGAGCCCTCCTCCGGGATGACAAAGGCCAGGTCCACTCCCTCCGCCTGGTTGTCCACCATGGACAGGTAGTCGCCGGCGTAGTAGGTGGCGATGGCGGCGTTTCCGCCCTCCATCTTCTGGAAGATTTCGTCCATCACCCGGCCCTGGAACACCCCCCGGCGGTTGGCGCCGGCCACCAGCTCGTAGGCCTCTCTGATCTGTCCCTCGTCGGTGGTGTTCACCGAGTAGCCCAGGCTGAGCAGGGCCTCCCCGATGGCGTCCCGGGAGTTGTTAATCAGCAGCACCTGCCCGGCGTATTTGCTGTCGTACAGCGCGCTCCAGCTGGTGATCTCCTCGTCCACCACAGCGGCGTTGTAGATGATGCCCAGAGTGCCCCAGGTGTAGGGGACGGTGTAACGGTTGTCCGGGTCGTAAGACAGGTTTTTAAACCGGTCGTCAATGAGGCCGAAGTTGGGAATCTGGCTGTAGTCCAGAGGCTCCAGCATGTCTTCGGCAATGAGGCGGCCAATCATGTAGTCCGAGGGGACCACCACGTCGTAGTCCGCGCCGCCGTTTTTCAGCAGGGAGTACAGGGTCTCGTTGCTGTCAGCGGTCTGATAGTTTACCCGGATGCCGGTGGCTGCCTCAAACTGGTCGATAAGGTCGGTGTCGATATACTCCCCCCAGGAGCACACGTTTACCACAGGCCGGGAACCGGTGGCATGGCTGAGGAAGGACACCGACGCCAGGAAGGCGCACACCAGTATCCCCGCCGCCCCCCGGCGGGCCCACAGGTAACGGGGCTCGGCCAGCTTCTGCCGGGCCTTCTCCAGGGCGGAGGGCTTGCGGGGCGCGCCCAGCCGTTCCCGGGCCTCCTGCCGCACCTCCTTCAGGTTGGACAGCACCAGCAGCACCAGCACCGAAAGGAACAGCAGGGTGGAGATGGCGTTCACCTCCGGTGTGACCCGCTTCTTGGTCATGCCGTAGATGGTCATGGCCAGGGTGGAGCTGGCCGACCCGGCAGTGAAGTAGGAGATAATGAAGTCGTCGATGGACATGGTAAAGGCGATCAGCGCCCCGGAGACGATGCCCGGCTTGATCTCGGGCAGCATCACTTTCACAAAGGCCTGCATCCAGGTACACCCCAGGTCCTGGGCCGCGTCCATGAGATTGCGGTCCATCTGCCGCAGCTTGGGGGCCACGTTGAGAATCACATAGGGGATGTTGAAGGCGATGTGGGCCAGCAGCAGGGTGGTAAAGCCCAGCACCAGCCGGTCGGGCAGCTCCACCGCGCTCTGGATGGAGTTAAACCACCGGGCGAAGGTCCCCCAGCCCTGAAAAAAGGCCACGAAGAACAGGCACAGGGATACGCCGGTGACAATATCTGCGTTCATCATGGGGATGTTGTTCACCGTGAGCAGGGCTTCCCGCCGTCTGCGGCCCAGGCTGTACAGCCCGATGGCGGCGAAGGTGCCGGCCACTGTGGCGATTACCGTGGCCAGCAGAGAGACCAGCAGGGTGGTGTAGACGCTCTCCATAATCAGCCGGTTCTGGAACAGGCGGCCGTACCAGTGGAGGGAGAAGCCCTTCCACACGGCGCTGGAGTCCCCGGCGTTGAAGGAGAAGATGATAAGCAGGATGATAGGGGCGTAGAGAAACAGGAACACCAGCCCGATGAACAGGCGGCTGCCGGTGCGGTTCGTCTTTTTCACAGGAGCACCGCCTCTCCCTCGCCCTCACCGAAGCGGTTCATCACTACCATGCACACCACCACAATGGCCATCATCACCATGGAGATGGCCGCCCCCAGGTGGGGGTCGTAGGAGCCGCCCAGGAATTGCAGCTCAATGAGGTCGCCCAGCATCATCTGGGTGCCTCCCCCCAGCAGGCGGGAGATGGCAAAGGTGGATACCGAGGGGACGAATACCATGGTCACGCCGGACAGCACCCCGGGCAGGGACAGGGGCAGAATCACCCTGCGGAACACCCGCCGGCTGTCCGCCCCCAGGTCCCGGGCGGCCTCCAGCAGGGAGCCGTCCAGCTTGAGGATGACCGAATAGATGGGCAGAATCATGAAGGGCAGGTAGTTATACACCATGCCCAGCACCACCGCCCCGGAGGTGCCGATCATGGGGATGTACTCCAACCCCAGCAGGTCCAGCAGGCCGACGGCCCGGAACAGCTGGTTTAAAAGGCCGTTGTTCTCCAGAATGGACATCCAGGAGTAGGTCCGCAGGAGGAAGTTCATCCACATGGGCAGCATAATCAGGGCCATGGCCACCCGCTGGAAGCCCGCCCCCTCCCGGGCCATCCAGTAAGACACCGGATAGCCGATGAGCAGGCAGACCAGGGTGGCAACCAGGGCCAGGCGGAAGGAGCGGAGAAAGACGGAGGTGTAGGCCCCCATCTCGGCGAAGTTCTCCAGGGTACCCTGAAACTCCGCTGTGGTAAAGGCGTAGACCACCATAATTAATATGGGGATTACTACCATCAGCGCCATCCACCCCACATAGGGGACGGCAAACCAGGACAGCTTATTCTTCATCCCCGCTGTCCTCCTCCTCCGGGTCAAAGCTGGCGTCGCTGATCTCCTCGTACTCCTCGGAGTAGGAGGAGTAGTCGCCGAACATGCCGGAGTACTCGCTCTTCTTCATCACATGGATGCCGTCGGGGTCGATCTTGATGCCGATGCGGCTGCCCACGGGGGACAGGTCGGTGGTCTGGATCAGCCACTTGAAGCCATAGAAGTCCACGATAATATCGTACTGCATCCCCTTGAAGGTGACCGAGGTGACGGTGCCCTTCAGCTGGCCCTGGTCCTCCGGGACAATATCCACGTCCTCGGGCCGGATGACCACGTCCACCGCTTCGTCCTTCTCAAAGCCGCTGTCCAGACACTGGAAGCGCCGGTTGAAGATCTCCACCACCCCGTCGGCGCGCATGATGCCGTCGATGATGTTGGACTCCCCGATGAAGTCGGCCACGAAGGCGTTGCGCGGCTCGTTGTAGATGTCCTCCGGGGAACCGATCTGCTGGATGCGGCCGGCGTCCATCACCACCACCGTGTCGGACATGGCCAGCGCCTCCTCCTGGTCGTGGGTGACGTAGACAAAGGTGATCTCCATGGCCTTCTGGATGCGTTTGAGCTCGTTCTGCATGTCCTTGCGCAGCTTTAAGTCCAGCGCCCCCAGGGGCTCGTCCAGCAGCAGCACCTTGGGCTGGTTCACCAGCGCCCGGGCGATGGCCACCCGCTGCTGCTGGCCGCCGGACAGCTGGGTGGTCCGCCGCCTCTCAAAGCCCCGCAGGTTGACCACCTCCAGCATTTCCGTCACCCGCCGGTCGATCTCCTCCTCGGACAGCTTCACCTTGCCCCCCTTGGCGTCCGCCTTGGGGATGCGCAGGCCGAAGGCGATGTTCTCATACACATTCAGGTGCGGGAACAGGGCGTACTTCTGGAACACCGTGTTGATGGTCCGTTTGTGCGGCGGGACAGCATTAATCCTCACCCCGTCGAACAAAACATCTCCAGAGGTAGGCGTCTGAAAACCACCGATGATTCTGAGCGTGGTGGTCTTGCCGCACCCACTGGGTCCGAGCAGCGTGAGGAATTCCTTATCCTTGATGCTTAAATTGATTTTGTCGAGTACGATATCCTCGTCGAACGCCATAACGCAGTCGGTCAGGCGGATCAACTCCTTGGACATGTATCCTCCCCCATTTCTTTTTAAATTACTTTGTCAGCTCCCTCGATTTATTCACCGGGCGGCCCTCTGTCCAGGGGGGACGTCGGGCGCGGTGACCGGCTTTCACGGATAGCGAGATACACTATAGCGGGTTATACCTAAAATGTCAATCTTTTTTGACAAAAATCTTAACGGTTTTCCTGTGAATTACTCCAAACCCATAGCGGTACAAAAACCCGTGGTGGATATCTACTTAAAGTATTTTATATTGGTGCTGATGAAATCAATAAATTTTTCTTTGTTATCTCCGCTGAGCCCATTTATTTCTATCAGGCTTGTAATAAACGTGTGTTCTGTATTATGCAGTACATTACCATTTAGATAATCAATGCCAACATTAAGGGCACAGGCAATGCTGTCTATTGTCTGTAAGCTGGGCATCCCCTCTCCACGTTCTATCTTCCCTAAAAAGTTGTCTGTAATTCCGGCTTTTTCCGCCAGCTGTTCGATTGTCAACAGCTGCCGCTTTCGCTCTTTCCTGATATTCTCCCCGATTTTCTTGATATCGACCATTAGTCCACCCCCTATAAGATATTTTATAGGGTTTGTTTGTCCTTTTTAAGTTCCTAATATTCCTTTTTATATTGACTATAATTCCTGTCAATGCTATAATACAACTTACATCCCAAGCAAAAAAATCAGACGGAGGTTGACACGATGAAAAAAACACTTGCACTCATACTTACAGCGGCCCTGACCCTCTCTTTAGCGGCCTGCGGCGGCAGTAATGGGAAAGAGAACAACAATACATCCAGCACCGGAAACACAACGTCCAGCGGCGGCGTGGAAGATAGCACACCCAGCATGACAAAGGAGGAAATGCTTGAAGTTGCTGTGAATGGCGATATTTCCGAATTAAATTCGCTTATTGCAGATAACATTTTGAGTGCAAAGCAAGCATATTGCGGAAAGGTCCTTACAATGAAACATGCTGTGGATGAGATTAAGGAAGATTGTATTATCTTTAATCACGGAATGGGAAGTGTAATTGTATACTTGCCAGAAGAAGATATAATTAACCTTAAAGCTAAACAGTATATAACTATTGTTGGTATAACAAGCGAAGATTTTATCACAACAAAGGAAAGCAGATATGGTCCAATAGCCGAAGATTACACAGATTGTATTATGGAGCAAGCGTATCTTGTAGCAGATAGATATGAGTATAGTGGAACACCAAAAAGTAAAAATAGTGATTTTGATGGCGCATGGAATGTTGAGTTTTCCAATGTTAGTAACCCCCAATATCTAAGGTTAGTTTATTTTGATGATAGTGTTGATGCCGGTCAATATGAAGGAAAAGAGATTACGTTTTCCGCTAAAGTGATTGACGGAAAATATTATGATGTAGTCATTACAGGGTAATACAAGGCGGCTAGTATTCACACTAGCCGCCTTGCCCTCCATATGACCTTGTTATCCTCTGTTCTGCTGAATCAGAATCTTCAGCGCCTCCACCCCGGCGGTGATGGCGGCCTCGGTGTTGTGGCTCTCCTTCTGGTCCAGGCCAGCCTTCTCTCGCTCCTGGTTCCAGATGACGTGGAACACCGACCCGACCCGCACCCGGCGGGCGGCGGCCACGGCAAAGAGGGCGGCGGACTCCATCTCGGAGGCCAGCACCCCCAGCCGCTTCCAGGCCTCCCACTTCTGCTCCAGCTCATAGCTCACCGGCATCCGGGCCGGGGAGTGCTGGCCGTAGAAGGAGTCCTTGCACTGGACCACCCCGGCGTGCCAGGGGTAGCCCAGATTTTTACAGGCCTCTACCAGGGCGGAGGTAACAGTGAAATCGGGGACAGCGGGCCACTCGATGGGGGCGTACTCCCGGCTGGTGCCCTCCATGCGCACCGCCCCGGTGGCCACCACCACGTCGCCGCTCTGGACGGACAGGTCAATCCCCCCGCAGGTGCCCACCCGGACAAAGGTGTGGACCCCGATGTTGGCCAGCTCCTCCATGGCGATGGCGGCGGAGGGGCCCCCGATCCCGGTGGATACCACGCTCACCTTCTCCCCCAGCAGCGTGCCGGTGAAGGTGACATACTCCCGGTTGGTACGCACGTGGACCGGGCTGTCAAAGTGCCGGGCGATGGCCTCGCACCGGCCCGGATCGCCGGGCAAAATGCAGTATCCCCCTGTCTCGCCCTGGGCACACTGGATATGAAATTGCCGCTGTCTTGTCTGTTCGTTCATAAGGGTAGCCTCCCCCATATTGTTTTCTGTGCTATTTTACCATAAGCGCCCCCTGTTTTCAAGGCCTCATGTGTATTTTGCCTTGACCTTTTCCCCATTTCGTCCTATAATATAGCTGTACCAGGATTGCCTCGCGTCTGTGCGCCCTGTTAAGGAGGCCTTGCCCTTGAAACGATTTTTAATTTTCCCCTGCATCCTGTCCCTGATCATCGGGCTGCTGGCCGGTATTCTGCTGCCCATCGACCTGAGCGGAAAGGAACCGTCCCCTGTGCTGAACAACAACCTCGTCCCGCCCTCCAACGGCTCCCAGCCTGCGGACAGCGGCTCCGGTGGCGCCTCCTCCGCCGCCCCCCTGGACGCGGAGGACAATTTCCCCCTGCTGGGCGCCGCCTGCGCCGTTAACCGCTGCCTTCAGCAGCAGGATTGGACCACCCTGTCCGCCTATGTCCACCCGGAGAGGGGCGTTACCTTTACCCCCTACTCCACCGTGAGCCCCTCCAGCGACCGGAACTTTACCGCCGACCAGATTAAAAATCTGGCCCAGGACCAGACGGTCTACACCTGGGGCTTTGAGGACGGCCGGGGCGACCCCATCCAAATGACCGCCCTCCAGTATTTCGGACGGTACGTCTACGACCGGGACTACACCCAGGTTCCCCAGATCGGGGTGGACCGGATTATGACCGGGGGCAACGCCCTGGAGAACCTGACTGAGGCCTACCCCGGCTGCCGCTTTGTAGATTTCAGCTTTCCCAGCGCCGACCCGGTAAACGACGGCCTGGACTGGAGCTCCCTCAAGCTGGTGTTCCAGCCCGAGGGGGAGCACTGGTATCTGGTGGGCGTGGTCCATGGGGAGTGGACGATTTGACACGTCAGAGGCTCCCTCTTTGAGGGAGCTGGCACCGCCCCAGGCGGTGACTGAGGGAGTTCTCTTTCAACGGACTCCCTCCGTCACGGCTTTGCCGTGCCACCTCCCTCCCAGAGGGAGGCTTTTCAATTTTGACTGGAAAGGACCCTTTAATTATGGATATTGTCATTGTAGGCAGCGGCAAGGTGGGCTTCTCCCTGGCCGAGCAGCTGGTCAAGGAGGAGCACAATGTCACCGTGGTGGACAGCGACGAGGAGGCCCTGCGCCGGGCCGGCGACCAGCTGGATATCATGACCGTCCGGGGCAACGGCGTCTCTGCCGCCACTCTGCGGGAGGCGGGGGTGGACCGGGCCGACCTGCTGGTGGCCGCCACCAACGCCGACGAGGTGAATATGGTCTGCTGCCTCACCGCCAAGGACCTGGGGGCCAAATACACCATCGCCCGCATCCGCAACCCGGAGTATACCAGCAGCGTGGGCGAGCTGCGCCGTAACCTGAAAATCGACATGGCCATCAACCCGGAGAACACCACTGCCGTGGAGATATCCCGGCTGCTCCGTTTCCCCTCCGCCGCCAACATCGAGACCTTCTGCCGGGGCAAGGTGGAGCTGATGGGCTTCCGCCTTCAGGAGGGCGACTTCCTGGTGGACGCCCCTCTCCACGCCCTGCCTGACAAGGTAAAGAAGCTGTCCCTGCTGTTCTGTGCCGTGGAGCGGGGGGGCGAGGTGTCCATCCCCAACGGCTCCTTTGTTCCCAAGGCGGGGGACAAGTTGTATATGGTGGGCCGGCCGGACAGCCTGGACCAGTTTTTCCGCCAGCTGGGCCGCTACGCCCCCAAGGTGAAGCAGGTCTTTCTGGTGGGGGGCGGCAAGGTGTCCATGTATCTGGCCGCCATTCTGGACCACCTGGGCATCCGGCTGAAAATCATCGAGCAGAGCGAGGAGCGCTGCCGGGTCATCAGCGAGCGCTTCCCCCGGGTTACCGTCATCTGCGGCGACGGCACCGACTCCGAGCTGCTGGAGTCGGAGAACCTCACCGCCAGCGACGCCTTCGTGGCCCTCACCGACCGGGACGAGGACAACCTCATCATCTCCCTCTACGCTATGCAGCAGGGGATTAAAAAGGTGATCACCAAGTGCAACCGGCAGAACTACGCCGGCATTGTCCGCTCCCTGGGCCTGGACAGCGTGATCTCCCCCAAATTCGTCACCGCCTCCAACATCGTCCACGTGGTCCGGGGCCTGCAAAACTCCCAGGGCAGCGTGATGAACTCCCTCCACCGCATCGCCGGCGGCGGGGCGGAGGCCATGGAGTTTACCGTGGGGCCGGGCACCCGGCACCTGGGCGTCCCCCTCAAGGACCTGAAGCTGCGCCCCGGGGTGCTGCTGGCCGTTATCGTCCGGGGCAACGATATCATCATCCCCCAGGGCTCCTCCTCCCTCCAGGCGGGGGACCGGGTTATTATCATCGCCCGGGGGGGCGGCGTGCTGGACCTGAACGACATCTACGGCGCTGAGCCGAACCTGGGAGGGGCCGGGGCATGAATATAAAGCTGGTTTTAAAGCTGGTGGGGCGGGTGCTGCTGCTGGAGGCGGCCGCCCTGGTCCTGCCCCTGGCGGTGGCCCTGCTCTACCGGGAGGATCTCCTGCCCTTCCTGCTTTCCATTGCCATTGTGGCCGCCGTGGGCCTCGCCCTGTCCGCCCTGCCGGCACGGCAGCAGTTTTTCACCCGGGAGGGCTTTGTGGCGGTAGGGCTGATCTGGATTTTCACCGGTCTGGTGGGCGCCCTGCCCTTCCTGTTCTCCGGCTGGTTCGCCACCCCCATGGACGCCATCTTTGAATCCTGCTCCGGCTTTACCACCACCGGCTCCACCATCCTCACCGATATTGAGGCCCTGCCCAAGGGTATCCTGTTCTGGCGGGCCTTCACCCACTGGCTGGGGGGCATGGGGGTGCTGGTGCTGGCCACTGCCATCGTGCCCAAGCTGGGCATCCGCTCCCACTACCTCACCCAGGCGGAGACCCCGGGCCCGGTGTTCTCCAAGCTGGTACCCAAGCAGTCCCAAACCTCCAAGATTCTGTATACCATGTACTTCGCCCTCACCACACTGGAGGTCCTCTGCCTGAAAATTGCCGGTATGCCCCTGTACGACTCCTTCATCCACGCCTTCTCCACCGCGGGCACCGGGGGCTTCTCCAACCGGAACGCCAGCGTGGGGGCCTACAACAGCGTACCTATTGATATTGTCATTACAATATTTATGCTGCTGTTCTCCATCAACTTCGCCGTCTATTTCCTGATTTTGACCAGAAAGTGGCGGGACGCCCTGGCCAGCGACGAGCTGAAATTCTTCCTGGGGGTGGTGGCGGGGGCCACGGCGGTCCTCACCGTTTCCAACCTGGGAGTCTACGCCGGCCTGTGGGAGAGCCTGCGGTACACCGTGTTTCAGGTGGCCTCCATCATCTCCACCACCGGCTTTGGCACCGCCGACTTTGTTCTGTGGCCCCAGTTCTCCCAGATGATTATTGTTCTGCTCATGTTCTGCGGGGCCAGTGCCGGGTCCACCGGCGGCGGCATGAAGTGCTCCCGGGTGCTGATTCTCCTCCGGTCCATCCGCCGGGAGGTCCACCGCATCACCCACCCTCGCAGTGTGGAGGTGGTGAAGCTGGACGGCAAACTGGTGAGCGAGGCCACCCTTCACACCCTGCTGGTCTTTCTGGGGGCCTATGTGATCACCGTCTTTGCCGCCGCCCTGGTTATCTCTCTGGACGGCCAGTCCTTCGCCGTCTCCTTCAGCGCCGCCCTCACCTGCGTCAGCAATGTGGGCCCCGGTCTGGAGGCCATCGGCCCCAGCGGCAATTTTGCCGCCTTTTCCGGGCTGTCCAAGGGGGTCATGTCCCTGTGCATGATTGTGGGCCGACTGGAGATTTTCCCCATTCTGGTGCTGCTCAGCCCTTCCACCTGGCGACGGACCTGAGCCCTCCGGCCCGCTCCGTCCCCGGGCGGTGGCGAGATGCCATTTCCAAATATCCGTTGTTTTTTTCACGGCAAAGCGCGCTTCCGGCGTGGTTTGCCGTGTTTTTGTTTTGAGCTTGCACACTTTGTATTTTCCTGCAAATCCGGTTGAAATTGCAAATCAGGAATGTTATAATATGGCAGAATCCATTGTGGGAGTTGACGTCTGTGAAAAAGAGAGCCTTTCTACTGATTCTGTCGGTCTGGATGCTGGCCCTGCTGGCCGGCTGCGGCGGCCGGGACCAGCCAGCTGACAGCAGCCAGCCGGCCAATGAGACCGTCGCCCTGACGGTTTGGGGCGCGGAGGAGGACGAAGCCCTCCTTCAGGAGATTTTCTCCTCCTTCCAATCCCAATACGCCGGACAGGCCAGCTTTCAGATTACCTACCAGCCCCAGAGCGAATCCAACTGCAAGGACGTTCTGCTGGGCGACCTGGAGAATGGCGCAGATGTGTTCGCCTTTGCCGACGACCAGGTGGCCGCCCTGGCCGCCGCCGGCGCGCTGGACCCCATCCCGGCCAGCGACGCCGTCCGCAGCGCCAACCTCTCTGCGGCGGTGGAGGCGGCCAGCGTGGACAACACCCTCTACGCCTACCCGCTGACGGCGGATAACGGCTATTTCCTGTATTACAACAGGGCCTATTTCTCCGAGGAGGACGTCCAGAGCCTGGACCGCATTCTGGAGGTGGCCGCCCTGGCCGGGCGGCACGTGACTATGGACTGGTCCTCTGCCTGGTATGTCTACTCCTTCTTCGGCAACACCGGCCTGGAGGTGGGTCTCAACGAGGACGGCCTGACCAACTACTGCACCTGGAACAGCACCGAGGGGGATATCCGGGGGGTGGACGTGGCCCAGGCCATGCTGTCCGTCGCGAGCAGCCCCGCCTTCGCCAGTATGACAGACACGGAGTTTCTGGCCGGGGTGCAGAATGGCTCCGTCATTGCCGGGGTCAGCGGGGTGTGGAACGCCGTGGCCATTGAGGAGGCCTGGGGCGCGGACATGGGGGCGGCCAAGCTGCCGACCTATACCTGCGCAGGCCGGCAGATCCAGATGGCCTCCTTCTCCGGCTGCAAGCTCATTGGTGTAAACGCCTATTCCAGCCACCCGGACTGGGCGGCGCGGCTGGCCGAGTGGATCGCCAGCGAGTCCAACCAGCGCCTGCGCTTTGAGCGGCGGGGACAGGGTCCGGCCAACGCCAATGCGGCCAACTCCCCGGAGGTCCAGGCCGCCCCGGCCATCGCCGCCCTGCTGGAGCAGTCGGAATTTTCTCAGCTCCAGCGGGTGGGGGGCAAGTTCTGGGACCCTGTGACCGAATTTGCCGGAAGCATGGCGGCGGGGAACCCCTCCGGCGCCTCCCTCCAGTCCCAGCTGGACCGGATGGTTGAGGGCGTAACGGCCCGATAAAACATACATATTGGGAGGAGAGCTATATGAAAGGCAGGTTAACCCTTCAGCAGCGCCTGGTCATACCCATTATCCTGCTTGGACTGGTGGCGTTTCTGTCCAATGTCCTGGCGGTGTTCAGCATCAACAACGTCCATGCCAACGCGGGCACCATTGTAGACGAGTATATGGTCAGCGAGGGGAAGCTGGAGGAGATCCGGCGCTCCCTGATGGACATTCACCGCCTGGCCCTGTCCCACATCGTGGCAGCTGACCATGCCACCATGATCCGGCTGGTCCAGGAGATCAAGGCGGAGGAGGCCGCTCTGGACGAGCAATTGAGCGACTACGCCCCCTTCGCCTCCGGGGCGGACGAGGAGGTCTACCGCTCCCTGCTGAGCAGTTACGACAGCTTCAAGCACGCCCTGGTCTATCTGGTCTGCGCCAGCGCCGACAGCAAGACCCAGGAGGCCTACAACATGGCCAACGGCGACGTGGCCTCCTGGGGCGCCGCCGCCGAGCAGGACATTGACACCCTCTACGCCTCGGTGAGCAGTCAGGCCGCCGCCGCCCGCAGCCGGCTTACCTTCGTCTATGTCACCGCCCTGGTCATCAGCGCCGCCACCCTTGTCGCCGGGGTCCTTCTGGTGGCGGCCGCCTTCCGCATCATCCGGAAGTATGTGATCGCTCCCATTCAAGACGCGATGGGAACCCTTCAGGACAGCTCCGAGCGCATCAGCGGCGTGACCCAGGAGGTGCGGCAGCGGACCCGGACCTCCAGCGGCAGTGTCCGGGACCTGTCCGGTCTGACGGAGCAGCTCTCCGCCGCCCTGGAGGAGATTGCCAGCAGCACATCTTCCATCCGGGGGGGCACAACGGGCACCCAGTCCGACGCCCAGGACATGGCGGAGGAGTGCTCCGCCATCACCGCCTACTCGGTGGAAATGCGGGGGCGGGCCGAGGTGATGGAGCAGTCCGCCCTGCGGGAGACCGAGGCGGTCCGGGCCAAAACGGCGGAGATCATGACCATGCTGGACCAGGCCATCGAAAAGAGCCGGAGCGTGGACCAGATCAGTGTGCTTACCAAGGATATCCTGGATATCTCCTCCTCCACCAACCTCATTGCCATCAACGCCTCCATCGAAGCCGCCCGGGCCGGAGCGGCGGGGGCCGGCTTCTCCGTTGTGGCCCAGGAGGTCCACAAGCTGGCCGACTCCTGCGCCGAGACCGCCAGCCACATCCAGAAGGTCAGCGGGGAGGTCACTGGGGCGGTATCCTACCTTGCGGAAAGCGCCCGGGAGCTGGCCGGCTACCTCAGTCAGGCCATTCTGACCCAGCTGGAGCAGTCGGTCCAGGCCGGCCAGCAGTACCGCCAGGATTCCGACTACATCGGCCGCGCGATGGAGGCCTTTAACCAGAAGACCGTCCGGCTCAAGGCCGCCATGGACGAGATCGCCGGCTCCATCTCCAGCATCTCCGGCGCCATCGACGGCGCCGCCTCCGGCATCACCGGGGCCGCCGGAAATACCCGCGTTCTGGTGGACGACATGGCCAGCATCACCGCACGCATGGATATCAACCAGGAGATCGTGGAGGAGCTGCAAAAGCAGATGGACGTGTTTGCCAACCTGTGAGTACAGCAGCGGGCCCCGCGCAGATGCGCGGGGCCCGCTTGATGTTTATCCTTCTTCAAAGCAGGATTCAAAGGCCTCCTGGGCGACGTCCGGGTTTTCACATACAATAAGGGCCACGCACTGAGTTCTGGTGAGAATAAGGGCGCGGTCAATCAGCTCCGCCTGATCGGGGAGGCAGCCGGTAAAAGCGGCCTTCCGGTCCAGCAGGTACGCCTGGAGCGCCTCTACAGCGCCCTCCACATCCCACTCGTCAAGAAAGAGTACCGCCAGCTCAAAGGCCCGGTCTCCCTCCCCGCGGACAACGGCCCCGTCCAGCCAGTTCAGCTCCTCCAGCTTGTAATAGTCCGTTACATAGCTGTCTACATCGCCGGGCTCCAGATACCAGGTGAGGGCGTCCGCCTCTCTGTTTTCCTCCAGAGAGGACAGCATGGCCCGGGCAATGGTTTCGGCGGTCTGACCGGCAGTGCCGTCCTCCTCAGAGGATTTGCTTCCACACCCCGGCAACAGCAGGAGCAGGGCCAGCAGAAGGGGAAAATATCGTTTCATCGGCATCGCCTCCCAAGTGTTGAGGACAGTATAGCAGTAAATTCTTATAAAAAACCGGGCAAAATCCTTAAAGTTTTCTAAAGGAAAGGGCGGCCGCAGGCCGCCCTTTCGATTTACAGCTTCTGGATATCGGCAATGAGCGCGTCCACATCCCCGTCGGTGGTGGACCAGCTGGTGCAGAAGCGGACGGCGGTGTGGGCCTGGTCCACCTTCTCCCATACCTCAAAGGAGTACTTGTGTCTCAGAACGGCCACGTCCCCGTTGGTGAGGACGGGGAACTGCTGGTTGGAGGAGGAGTCCACAAACAGAGGCCAGCCCTTGGCCAGGAAGGCCTCCCGCAGGCGCATGGCCTGGGCCACCTCCTGCCTGCCGATCTCCAGGAACAGCCCGTCCTTCAGAAAGGCCTCAAACTGAACCCCCAGCAGCCGGCCCTTGGCCAGCATCCCGCCGTGCTGCTTGATAAGATAGCGGAAATCGTGGTTTAGATTGGGGTTGGGGATGACCACCGCCTCGCCAAAGAGCAGCCCCGCCTTGGTGCCCCCCAGGTAGAAGGCGTCGCACAGCCGGGCCAGGTCGGGCAGGGTCACATCCGACGCCGCCAGCCCGCAGGCCAGCCGGGCCCCGTCCACAAAGAGGGGCAGCTTCCACCGCCGGGCGGTTTGAGAAATCTCCTCCAGCTCGGCCAGGGTGTACACCGTGCCCAGCTCGGTGGGCTGGGAGAGATAGACCAGTCCCGGCTGGACCATATGCTCCCAGGCCTCGTTGTCGTAGTGGTCCTGGCAGTACCGGTCAATCTGCCGGGCGGTAATCTTGCCGTTTTCGGCGGGCAGGGCCAGCACCTTGTGGCCGGTGGCCTCCACGGCCCCGGTCTCGTGGGTGTTGATGTGGCCTGTCTCGGCGCACAGCGCCCCCTGGTGAGGCCGCAGGGCGGCGGCGATCACCGTGGTGTTGGCCTGGGTGCCTCCCACCAGGAAGTGGACCCCCGCCTCGGGGGCCTGGCACAGCTCCCGGAGCATGGCCCGGGCTCGTTCGCAGTGGAGGTCCACCCCGTAGCCGGGACAGCCCTCTGCGTTGGTGTTCACCAGCGCCTCCAGAATCTTTGGGTGAGCCCCGGTGGTGTAATCACATTCAAACCGGATCATGATGGACACTCCTTTGGTCAGATATCAGCCTCCTTCTCTGAGGGAGGTGGCATTCGCGAAGCGAATGACGGAGGGAGTCCGTGGACGGAACACTCCCTCAATCTCGCTTCGCTCGACAGCTCCCTCAGAGAGGGAGCCTTTTTCAGCGCAAACGAGCCCCGCAGTCCTTCTCCAGCGCCTCCAGGATGGACTTCACATCCTCGTCCGCCTCCTCGGAGGTGAGGGAGCGGTCGTCCGCCCGGAGGACCAGGTTGAAGGCGACGGACTTTTTGCCCTCGTCAATCCCCTTGCCCCGGTAGATGTCGAAGAGGGAGACCTCCTTGAGAAGGCCCTTGGCCCCCTTGCGGATGGCCTTCTCCAGCGCCCCCACCGTGACGGCCTCATCACACACCACGGCGATGTCCCGGGTGACGGAGGGGAACCTGGGCAGGGGGACGTACTCTGGGTCGGCGCCCATGGCGTGATAGTACAGGGAATCGAAACTCAACTCGGCGCAGTACAGCTCCCCGTCCACGCCGAAATTTTTCGCCACGTTGGGGTGAATCTGGCCCATTACGCCCACCTGATTGGTGCCGCTCCAAATTGTGGCAAAGCGGCCGGGATGGTAAGAGACGTCGGAGGGGGCCCCCAGGGAGCCCTCGAAGTGGATGTCCTCGGCCCGGATACCGTTCAGAATGGCCTCTACAGTTCCCTTCAAATCGTAGAAGTCGAGGCCCTCGCCGTAAGCCCCCAGGGTGAGTATCTTGGCCTCGCTGGCCAGACCGTCCTCCCCGCCGGGCATATAGACCCGGCCCAGCTCATACAGGCGCGCGTCCTTGTTCCGGTAGTTGTAGTTCCGGGCGAGAATGTCCAGCATGGAGGGCAGGGTGGTGGTGCGCATGATAGAGGTGTCCTCCCCCAGGGGGTTCAGGATTTTGAAGGACTTCCTGTGGAAGTCGTTCTCCGGCCAGCCGATTTTGTCGTACCAGGTGGGGGAGATGAAGGAGTAGGTGATGATCTCGTCATAGCCGCAGGCGCGGCAGACGGAGCCCAGGGTCCGCTCCAGCTTCTGCTCGGGGGAGTAGCCCCCCAGGGTGGTCTGGCCCTTCATCAGGGTGGTGGGAATGTTGTTGTAGCCGAAGAACCGGGCCACCTCCTCGGCCAGGTCGGCCATCTCCTTCACGTCGCCCCGCCAGGAGGGGACCTCCACCATCCCCCGCTCCTTTGTGGTGGTAAAGCCCAGCTTCTGGAGGATGGTGTACATCACATTTTCCGCCACATCGGTGCCCAGCAGGGCGTTAATCTTGTCCGGCTCCACCTTCAGCCGGGTGGGCTGGGGGACGTAGTTTAGAATGTCGATGACCCCGTCCAGCACCTGGCCGGCCCCCAGCAGCTCCACCAGCTCGCAGGCCCGGTTGACGGCGGGGAGGGTGTTGAGGATATCCAGCCCCTTCTCAAACTTGGCGGAGGCCTCGGTGCGCATGCCCAGGGCCAGGGCGGTTTTGCGGATGGTGGTGCCATCGAAGTTGGCGGACTCGAAGACCACGTCCACTGTGTCCTCCACAATCTCGGAGTTCAGCCCGCCCATAATGCCGGCCAGACCCACCGCCCGGGTGTCGTCGGCGATGACCAGCATGTTGGAATTGAGCTTGCGGACGTTTCCGTCCAGGGTGGTGAGCTCCTCCCCGTCCTGGGCCCGGCGGACCACGATCTTTCCGCCCTTCACATAGCGGTAGTCGAAGGCATGCATGGGCTGGCCGTACTCCAGCATGACATAGTTGGTAATGTCCACAATGTTGTTGATGGGCCGGACCCCCATGGCCCGCAGACGCTCCCGCATCCATTTGGGGGAGGGGCCGATCTTCACGTTGCGCACCATCCGGGCGGTGTACCGGGGGCACAGCTCGGGGTCGGGAGTCTCCACGTCCAGCAGCTCGGGGAGGACGCCCTCGCCGCCCCCCTTGACCTCCGGAGTGTGGAAGCGGCAGGGCTTGTCGAAGGTGGCGGCGGCCTCCCGGGCCAGGCCAATCACGCTGAGGCAGTCGGGCCGGTTGGGGGTAATCTCAAACTCCACCACGTGGTCGTCCAGGCCGGTGACTTTCTTGATGTCGTCCCCCGGCTTGCAGTCCTCCAGCAGGACAAAGATGCCGTCGGGGATGCAGTGGGGGAACTCCTTCTGCTCGGCGTGGAGGTCGGCCAGGGTGCAGATGGTGCGGGTCTTGGTGTTGAAGGCCACCAGGTCCATGGCGTGGATGTTCTGGCAGTCCGTCTCCACCGTGGTGCCCACAGGGGAGCCGTCCTCCGCCCAGACCAGGGCCACCGACCAGCGGCCGTCCCCCAGGGATTTCACCTCGCCCGCTCCGGCGGCCACCACGGAGCCAAAAATCTTGTGACCCAGCTCGATCTCCGCCGGGATGGAGGGCTTGTCCGGGTCGATGGGGTGGTAGTCGTTGAGGAGGGCGGCGGCGGTAATCACGCCGTAGGGGAAATCCCGTTCGTCCAGGCCCAGCTCCTTCAGGGAGCACAGCATACCGTTGGACAGCACCCCCCGCAGCTTGCCCTTGGTGATTTTCTTGCCGCCGGGCAGAGTGGAATTGTGCAGGGCCACGGGGACCAGGTCCCCCGCGTGGATGTTCCACGCCCCGGTGACGATCTGGACCGGCTCCTCTTTGCCCACGTCCAGCTGGCACACCCACATGTGGTCAGAATTTTCGTGGCGTTCCATGGACAGGATGCGGCCCACCACCACGTTGGAAATTTCCTCCCCCATGTCGTGGGTCAGCTCCACCTTGGAGCCGGAGAGGGTCATGGCCTCGGCGAACTCCCGGTCGCCGGCGTCAATCTCAACAAACTCGTTGAGCCATTTTCTGCTTAAATTCATATCTAAAACTCCTCTTGGTATCAGGTTTTGATTGTAGGGGCGGCTATTAGTCCCACTCGATCTCGCCGCCGTGTTCCCGGACCATGCGGCAGAGGGCTTCTTCGTCTTCCGCCAGGGCGCGGATGATGTCCTCGAAGCGTTTCGCCCTGGCTTCGTTTTCTTCTGTCAGAGGCCAATAGGCCACATACATCCCCGCCTCCGGGTCCGTCTTCATGTCCGTCAGGATGTCTGGATCGTTCTGCTCCAGATAATACCGAAAAAGGGCCTCCCAGTTGTAGCCGTTCATATAGGCGTCCTCACAAGCGGCATTCATCTTTTCACCGATGGCAAGGATCTTCTCATGCTCGGCGCTTAAAAGAACCTCTATCTTTTCCCCAAGGGGGAAAACCTGAACATAGTCTGCCATGTGCCGTTCCTCCGTCAAAACTGCTCCAAAAATCTCACATCATTCTCAAAGATGAGCCGCAGGTCAGCGATCTTAAACCGGCGCATGGCGGTACGCTCCAGGCCCATGCCGAAGGCCCAGCCGGACCACTCCTCCGGGTCGATGTTGGCCATGCGCAGCACGTTGGGGTGGATCATCCCCGCGCCCAGCAGCTCGATCCAGCCCTCACCCTTACAGGTGGGGCAGCCCGCGCCGCCGCACTTGTGGCACTGCACGTCCATCTCGCAGGAGGGCTCGGTGAAGGGGAAGTGATGGGGGCGGAACCGGGTGACGGTGCCCTTGCCGAACAGCTCCTCGGCCAGCAGGTTCAGGGTGCCCTTCAGGTCGGCCATGGTGATGTGCTTGTCGATGACCATGCCCTCCACCTGGTGGAACATGGGGGAATGGGTGGCGTCGATCTCGTCTTTGCGGTAGACCCGGCCGGGGGCGATGATGCGGATGGGCAGGGGCATGGAGTCCATGGCCCGCACCTGCATGGGGGAGGTCTGGGACCGGAGCATCACCCGGGCGTCCCGGTCGAAGTAGAAGGAGTCCGACCAGTCCCGGGAGGGGTGGCCCTCCTCGGCGTTGAGGCGGTCGAAGTTCAGCTCGGCCAGCTCGATTTCGGGGCCGTCCAGCACGGTGAAGCCCATGCCCACAAAGATGTCCTTGATCTCGTCCAGGGCGCGGTACATGGGGTGCTTGTGGCCCTGCCTGGCCGCTTTGCCGGGGACGGTGACGTCGATGGCCTCGGCCTTCAGCCGCTCCTCCAGGGCGGCGGCGGCCAGCTTTTGGGCGGTGAGCTCAATGGTCTCCTCCAGGACGGACCGGACCTCGTTGGCCAGGGCCCCCATGGCGGGCCGCTCCTCGGCGGACAGCTTGCCCATCTGCTTGAGGACGGCGGTGAGCTCCCCCTTTTTGCCCAGGTACTTCACCCGCAGCTCGTCCAGAGCGGCGGGGTCTGCGGCTTTGGTAATCGTCTCCAGCGCCTCGCGTTCGATTTTCGCTAACTGTTCTTTCATTGGTAAAACTCCTTATTTTGGATTGGCAGCTGCGCTGCGTTATTCCGGCAGTATGTCGCCGACGGGTACCCCCATGGATACATTGCACCGTTTCAGGTCGTACAGGCCTTTGGCGATGTCGGAGGGGCCGTGGCGAGTGGTGACGGTGACGGCGAAGTGCGCCTGAATAAAGTCCCTGGCCCACTCCTCCGTCTTCCCGTTGGGGTAGGCGAAGAAGATGGGGGCGGTCCCCACCTTCTCCTGAATCAGGTCGATGCTGGTCTGAAGGTCGGGCAGGACCCGGGCCTCGTAGTCCTCCCGGCTCTCCCCCTTGCGGCGCCTGATACCGTGCTCGCCGTCGTCGTGGCAGGCGTAGGTGTGGGAGCCGATCTCCACCAGGCCGGACCGGGCCATCTCATGGCACATGTCCCAGGTGAGAAAGAGGGGGTCCTCCGCCTGGATGTACCCGCCGATGACCGAGATAACCGCCCGGGCCTGATACTCCTGGAGGAGGGGGTAGACCAGCTCGTAATTGCTGCGGTAGCCGTCGTCAAAGGTGAGCATCACTGCCCGCCGGGGCAGGGGTTCTCCGGCCGCCAGCTGGCTGGGCAGGATAGTGACATAGCCGTGATTGGTCAGCCACTCCAGGTCCTCCCGGAACCGGGTGTCGGTGAGCATCCAGTCGTTGTATTCCTCCCCCTCCCGGATGAAGTGGTGGTACATCAGCACATACAGCCTGGTGTTGGCCGGCTGAGGGGGCGGCTCAGGTTCTGGTTTGGGTTCCGGTTTGGGTTCTGGGGTGGACACGGGTTCCAGTTCCGGCTCCGGGACCGGAGTGGGGACCGGCTGGGGCTCAGAAAGGGGGGGCGGCTGGGGGGACACAGGCTGGGCCGGGACGGCGGAATCCCCGGGGGGCGCAGGAGAGGCGTCGGGAGGGGGAGCGCCCTTCCGGCAGGCCGCCAGAGCGGTCAGACACAGCAGCGCGGCCAGCGCCGGGATACACCATCGTTTCAATACATCCACCTCCTGGGTTCCGGGCAAAAAGAAAAACCCTCCGCCCCACATTGGGACGAAAGGCAACCCTTCCGCGGTACCACCCATATTCGCGCCTGCGGCGCGCGCTCAAGCCTCCGGTAACGGCGGAGACGCCGTCCCCCTCTCAGGGGCCGCTCCCGGGCGAACCAAGCGGACCCTGCTCCAGGGCGGCTTTCAGCCGATGGCCGCCCCTCTCTGACGAGTGTTTTCCGCTATTTTCCCGTTCCAAGCATTTGAACACTCGTATTTATACCACAAATTATCTTGTAATGCAAGAGGAAAAGGGGTATAATTCCAGCAAAGTCAAATTTTTATTTTCCCACTGAAAAAATAGGAAAATAATATAGACAAAATTAGTACTCTATGTTACAATAGGCCGAACAAACAGAAACAGGGAGGGTTTTCCCATGCTGGAATTGCAGCATATCAGCTATGACGTAGAGCAGGACGGCGACAACAAGGGCATCCTGCATGACATCGACTTAAAAATCAACGAGCGCTTTGTGGCCATCACCGGCCCCAACGGCGGCGGCAAATCCACCCTGGCCAAGGTGATTGCCGGCATCCTCACCCCCACCCAGGGCCGCATCCTCTTTAACGGGGAGGACATCACCGGGCTGTCCATCACCGAGCGGGCCCGGAAGGGGATCAGCTTCGCCTTCCAGCAGCCGGTGCGCTTCAAGGGGCTGACGGTAAAGGACCTGATTACCCTGGCCAGCGGCAAGGACATCGGGGTGCCCGAGGCCTGCAACTACCTGTCTGAGGTGGGCCTGTGCGCCAAGGACTATATCGACCGGGAGGTGGACGCCTCCCTGTCGGGCGGGGAGCTGAAGCGCATCGAGATCGCCACCATCATGGCCCGGGGGACGGCCCTGTCCGTCTTTGACGAGCCGGAGGCGGGCATCGACCTGTGGTCCTTCACCAACCTGATCCAGGTCTTTGAGCAGCTGCACAAGAAGATCAACGGCTCCATCCTGATTATCTCCCACCAGGAGCGGATTCTCAATATTGCCGACCGGATCATCGTTCTGGCCGACGGCCGGGTGGTCAACGACGGTCCCCGGAAGGACGTGCTGCCCACCCTGCTGGGGGGCGCGCCCGGCGTGTGCGGCGCCCTGGCCGACAAGGTGCGGTAACCATTGCCTCCCTCTCAGAGGGAGGTGGCACGGCGAAGCCGTGACGGAGGGAGTCCATCGACGGAAAACTCCCTCAGTCAGCCCTACGGGCTGACAGCTCCCTCAGAGAGGGAGCCATTTATCCAAGGAGGAAAACAATATGGACGCAATCCAGAAGAGTTTATTGGAGCAGGTGGCCGGGCTCCACGAGGTGCCCGAGGGGGCCTACAACATCCGAGCCAACGGCCAGAAGGCGGGGCGGAACACCACCGCCAACATCGACATCGTCACCAAGACGGACAAGGACGGCATCGACATCATCATCAAGCCAGGGACGAAAAACGAGTCGGTCCACATCCCGGTGGTGCTGAGCATGAGCGGCCTGAAGGACATGGTGTACAACGACTTCTTCATCGGTGAGGACAGCGACGTGACCATCGTCGCCGGCTGCGGCATTCACAACTGCGGGGTACAGAGCTCGGAGCACTCGGGTATCCATACCTTCCACGTGGGCAAAAACGCCCGGGTGCGCTATGTGGAAAAGCACTACGGCGAGGGGGACGGCTCCGGTGAGAACATCATGAACCCCACCACCGTCGTCGAGCTGGACGAGGGGGGCTACATGGAGATGGAGACTACCCAGATCAAGGGGGTGGACTCCACCGTCCGCAGCACCACCGCCAAACTGGGCCCCCATTCCACTCTCATCATCAAGGAGAAGGTCATGACTCACGGCAAGCAGCTGGCCAAGTCCGACTTCACTGTGGACCTGGACGGCGAGGGCTGCCACACCAACGTCATTTCCCGCTCCGTGGCCCGGGACCAGTCCAAGCAGATTTTCCTGGCCCGCATCAACGGCAACGCCGCCTGCTACGGCCACTCGGAGTGCGACGCCATCATCATGGACGAGGGGGTGGTGTCCGCCATTCCCGAGGTCACCGCCAACTGCCTGGACGCCCAGCTGGTCCACGAGGCCGCCATCGGCAAAATCGCCGGGGAGCAGCTCACCAAGCTCATGACCCTGGGCCTCACTGAGAAGGAAGCCGAGGAGCAGATTGTCAACGGGTTTTTGAAGTAATGGGCCATCAGATTCAAGCCGTTATCGGCAAGCGGGAGGCCATCCAAGTTTTCGCGGACTGCTGGGTACAGGCCCGAGTGGTGGACCTGCCCCAGGGCTGCGCTTTGGTCTATCTCACGGACGCTCTTTTTGACGATATCACCGAGCTGTTTGACGAGCTGGATCGGGAGTTGCCTTCCCCCTTGGCCCTGTTTACCTCCGCCATCCGCTGGGCCCTGGAGGGGGCCGCCCGCCCTGGCCCCCTGGCCTATATTGAGACCGACTACGCTGGTGGAGTTGGCACCCAGGCCGGGGTGCTGCTGGAGCGGGGGAAGGTGGTTTTGGAACCCGTCGAGGGAGAAGGAACTGTCAACCGCCTGCTGAACGCCATCGGCGTGTGGCACAGGCCCGGCGAGGACGAGTTCGACGCCCTGGGCCTGGGGCGTTACCGCCATATGCCTTTGTAGGGGCGGCCTGTGGCCGCCCGCATATTTGAGGAGGTATTCCATGCTGCCACTCGCCACCGCCGCCCAAATGAAGGAGCTGGACCGCCGGGCCATTGAGGAGCGGGGGGTGTCCTCCCTGGAGCTGATGGAGCACGCCGCCCGGGCCGTGACAGACACGGTGTGGAAGCTGCTCCACCCGGAGGAGGACGGCTTCAGCCCTGTCCTCAGCAGCGTTTCCTCCATGATCGTCATGCGCAAAAAGGACGGCCCGCCCCCCACTGACGAGGAGGAGCGTCAGGTAGAGGAGCTGCGGGAGATCATTGAGGGGAAAAACACCGACCCCACCCCCCGGGTGGCCGTCTTCTGCGGCCCGGGCAACAACGGCGGGGACGGGGTTGCCTGCGCCCGTCTGCTGATGGAGCGGGGCGGGTGCCAGGTCCGGGCCTTCTTTGTGGGGGACCGGGCCAAAATGACCCCTGACGAAAAGACCATGGAGGACAAGCTCACTGCCGCCGGGGGCCGTCTGGAGGATTTTTCCGTAGACATGACCGACCGCTCCACCCTGGAATCCACCATGGACTATGAACAGCAGAAAATCCTCGCCTGGCTTTCCACCTGCGACGTGATGGTGGACGCCCTCTTTGGTATCGGGCTGAAGCGCCCGGTGGAGGGGGCGTTCCGCACCGCCGTGCTGCAGATGCGGAGCCGGCTGAGCTGTCCGGTGGTGGCCTGCGACATCCCCTCTGGGGTGAACGCCGACACCGGCGAGGTGCTGGGGGAGGCGGTTCAGGCCAAGGTGACGGTCACCTTTACCCGAGGCAAGCCGGGGCTGTACTCCGGTCCGGGAGCCGGGCGGGCCGGGGAGGTCCGCATTGTGGACATCGGCATCCCCCATGATCTGGAATACCAGATGTTCCGGGCGCTGCCCCGGCTGGAGGTCATGCACCAGCCGGACAGCCAGCTCCCGCTCCGCCCCCGGAACGCCCACAAGGGGGACTTTGGCAAGCTGTTCATCCTGGCCGGGTCGGAGGGCTGCACCGGCGCCCCCGTTCTGGCGGCCCGGGCCGCTCTGCGCGCCGGGGCGGGGCTGGTGCATTTAGGGGTGCCCCGGGATATCTACCCCATCGTGGCCGTCAAGTGCGACGAGGCCATGCCCTTCCCTCTGCCGGAGGACTACTCCGCTGTTCTGGAAAGGGCGAGGGGCTGCGACGCCGCCCTGATCGGCCCCGGTTTGGGGCGCGGTCCCAGAGTGGAGCGGCTGGTGCTGTCCCTGCTGACTGATCTGGACGTGCCGGTGGTGCTGGACGCCGATGGCATAAACGCCCTGGCGGGGCATATAGATGTACTACTGGACAGGCGGCAGGCCCCCACCGTCCTCACCCCTCACGAGGGGGAATTTTCCAGGCTGACGGGGTGCGCCCTGCCGGTGAAGGACCGGCTGTCCGCCGCCCGGGATTTTTCCAGGGACCACGGCTGCGTATTGGTCCTCAAGGGCCAGGGCACTGTTACCGCCGCCCCCGACGGCTCTGCCTGGATCAACGCCTCTGGCAACCCCGGCATGGCCAAGGGCGGTTCCGGTGACGTGCTGGCGGGGATGATTGCCGCCCTGCTGGGGCAGAAGCACCTGCGTCAGGAGCGGGACAACACCCCGGAGCTGGTGACCGCCGCCGTCTGTTTTCACGGCCTGACCGGCGACCTGTGCGCCCGGAAATTTGGGGAATATGCCATGCTGCCCTCCGACCTCATTGATACCCTGCCCGAAATTTTGCGGAAGTGGACGGAGGAATCGTAGGGCGCGACGACCCCGGCGCGCCGCGTCATGCGGTGTGTGATTCGGAACTGTAGGGGCGGCCTGTGGCCGCCCGCTGGTTCTCGCCACGCCTATACGGGCGGCCACAGGCCGCCCCTACATACAAAACCAATTTCAATTTTGGAGGTATCACCGTGCGCAAATATCTGATTTGCGTACTAATGACAACCCTCCTCCTGGCGGGCTGCGGTCCGGCGGGGGTGAGCGAGGCGGAGGAGCTGGCCCTGACCATCCGGGGGGAGTATCTGGCCATGGAGAGCTGTGCCGCCCGGGCGGCCGTTACCGCCGACTACGGACAGCGGGTGTATCAATATGAGATGGCTGTGTCGGTGAACGGGCCGGAGACTGTCCTTGCCCTCTCCGCACCGGAGACGGTGGCGGGTCTCACCGCCCGGCTGTCCGGGACGGAGAGCCAGCTGGAGTTTGACGGCCTGTCGGTGGAGACTGGCCCCCTGGACGGGGACGGCCTGACCCCCGTCTCCGCCGTCCCCGCCCTGCTGGAGGCGGCCCGGTCGGGTTACATCACCGCCTGCGCCCTGGAGGAGGAGGGGGCTGTTGTCCGGGTGGACTGCGGCGACCCCTCCGGCACGCCGGGCGCGGGGACGGAGACGGTCCTGTGGTTCGATACTGCCACCCACGCCCTCACCCGCGGGGAAATCTCGGTGGATGGCTTCCGTGTAATTCTGTGCGAATTTTCTGATTTTACCATGTAGAGGACGATGGATATGACAGACAGAAGAACAGTCCGCACCTGGGCGGAGGTGGACCTGGACGCCCTGGCCCACAACTACCGCCTTTTGCGGGGGCTGGCCCCGGACAGCAGATTTCTGGGGGTGGTGAAGGCCAACGCCTACGGCCACGGGGCTGTCCCTGTTGCCAAAAAGCTGGAGAGCCTGGGGGCGGATATGCTGGCGGTAGCCTGCCTGGACGAGGCGGTCGAGCTGCGCCGGGCGGGGATTGCCGTCCCCATCCTCTGCCTGGGCCAGACGCCTGTGGAGTACGCTTCCGACCTGCTGGCGTACAACATCACCCAGACGGTGGGTGACCTGGAGACGGGGGAAGCCCTGTCTGCCGCCGCCGAGGCCGCCGGCAAGACGCTGAAAGTCCATGTGAAGGTGGATACCGGCATGGGCCGGCTGGGCTTTGTGTATTATGAAGACGATGACGAAGCGGCGCTGGAACGCGCCGGCAAGGAAATCGAATCCCTGTGCGCCCTGCCCGGCCTGGAGCCGGAGGGCATTTTTACCCACTTCGCCAACGCCGACGGAAGTGAGGCATATACCAAGAACCAGTGTGCCCGCATTTATGATGTGTTCGGTGAGCTTTGGGAGCGGGGGCTCCATCAATTTAAGATTTACCATTGCGCGGCAAGCGCCGCTGTGTTAAACTATAGCTGGACGAAAGTGTACATGAACATGATCCGCCCCGGCATCGCCCTGTACGGCTATGTCCCCGACCCCTCGGTGAAGGACCCAGGCTTAAAGCCGGTGATGACGGTAAAGAGCCGGATCGCCGTTGTCCGGGACCTGCCCGCCGGGGCGAAAATCAGCTACGGCTGCACCGCCACACTGGAGCGGGACTCCAAAGTCGCTGTCCTGCCCATGGGCTACGGCGACGGCCTGCCCCGTGTCCTGTCCAACAAGCTGGAGGTGCTTATCGGGGACAAGCTCTGTCCCGTTCTGGGCCGCATCTGCATGGATATGTGCATGGTGGACGTGACCGACGCCCCCGGCGTGAAGGCGGGGGACGTGGCCACTGTCTACGGCCCCGGTCTGACGGACTGGGCGGCCCAGCTGGCCGGTACCATCCCCTATGAATTATTGTGCCAGCTCACACCCCGGGTTCCCCGTCTCTATTTGGAGCAGGGGAGCGCAATTTCCTGAAAATTTCTCCAAAAGCCCGTGGACAGGCCGCGAAAGGGCCTGTCCGCCCCCGTGACCGCCCGGCCCGTCCGCACATAGGATGAGTTGGAGCGCGGGGTGATGGAGCCCCGGGGTCTGCGGGGCGCGGCGGGCGTTTGGAGTGGGCCGGGGCCGCTCAGGCCGTGTAACGGCTCAAATTCTTTTTCCAAGACAGGTATAAGGCCCGCCGCCCCGTGGGAGAATCATAGTACAGCGTTACATACGACTACTTCGGCTGTAACGCTGTGCTATCTTCCAGCGGAGTGTGAGTGTACTTGGATAACAGCGTGAAACGAGGCGACATTTTTTACGCCGATTTAAGCCCCGTGGTGGGCAGCGAGCAGGGGGGCGTGCGCCCTGTCCTGATTGTGCAGAACGATACCGGCAACCGGCACAGCCCCACCGTTATTGCGGCGGCCATCACCTCCCAGACGGGGAAGGCCCGGCTGCCCACCCATATCTCGGTGGCCCCGCTGAGCTGCGGCCTGCCCAAGGAGTCGGTAATCCTGCTGGAGCAGGTGCGCACCCTGGATAAGCGCCGGCTGCGGGAGAAAATGGGCCGGCTGGACGACGGCGTGATGAAACAGGTGGATACCGCCATCGCGGTGAGCTTCGGCCTCCACCCGGAGACGATGGTATAAAATCTGTGGGACCCGCCGCCCTCGGCGGGTCATTCAAAAATCAAATGACCCGGCCAGGGGGCCGGGTCCCACAGGCCGCCGAGGGCGGCGGCCCCTACATAAAAAGGAGCGTGCATATGAAAAAGCCAAACAAGCGTTGGACCATCCGCTTGGGCGCTATGGCCCTGTCCGCCGTGCTGCTGGGCACCGTGGGCGCCTTGGCCACGGGGGGCGATCAGGGCGACCCCCTGATTACCCTGAGCTATCTGAACCAGACTGCCATCCCTCAGATCGTCAAGCAGGTGGAGGAGAAGACCGCCGCCCGGCAGAAGGAGCTGGAGCAGACCTTTACCAACCAGATCAACCAGTACAAGCAGCAGGGCGGACAGACAACCCCCTCCGGCGGCTCCGCCTCCTACGAGCTGGTGTCCATGACCAACGGACAGGTCATGTCCCTGGGCGTCGGGTGCGAGATTTTGCCCCGCATCGGAACGATCACCGTCAAGGCCAACACCACCCCTGCCCTTATCGACCTGTCCACCGGCGGGACGGTGAACTCCGGCGCGGCCCTCACCAAGAATCACCTGTACATGGCCACCATCGCCGACCGGACCCTCACCGCCTCCGGTGATGTGAAGCTGCTGGTGCGAGGGAGCTACTCCGTGGCATAATCCAGACAAAACACGCCCGCCCGGGAGCACCCGGGCGGGCGTTTCTGCGCTATTCGATACTTCCCGATCCGCCCATGAGGGCGGTAAGCCGCTCAATGTGCTCCAGGGGGAAGGGGGGCTGTGCTAGGGGCTTCAGCGCCACTGACATCAGCTTCATGGGGTTGTCGTCGGCGGCGGTGCGGTTGGAGCTCAGCCTGCCGCACCGGCGGCACCGGTGGATGACGGCCCACTCGCCGCCCCTGCGCACCCAGACGCCGATGGGCTCCATAATACCGCCGCAGTCGGAAGCCCGGTCGCCCGGCTCCTCGTCCACATGGAGGCTGCACAGGCAGTTGGGGCAGTGGTTGCGGTGGGCGCTGCCCGCCGTCTCCGGAACCACCGGACGGCCGCACACCTTGCAGGTGAAGCTGTCGTGACAGGGGTGGGTTTTAAAATAGCCTTTTTCAAATGATTTTCGTTTGTTTTCCCGATTCATGGGGTGATTTCCTCCTAAAAGACTGGTTTTTCTTTTGGGAGGCGTCGCGGAACAGTTGGGCGAAACCTCCCGGCTTAACCCACAAGCTCCGAATCAAAATGATATTTCATAAAGGTTCCTCTTTAATTCTTATTTATTGTGCCGGCCACAACGACAGGCATTATAACACAGAAAAATATGTTTTGCAACCCGCCGTTTCAATGGCTTTTTTTATTGCAATTCCAGCCTGCGGCGAGTATAATGGGAAAATCCAAGGAGAAAAGGAGCTTTTGTATGAAAGAGATTAAATTACCTCAGGGGTATAAGCCTCTGTTGTCCATTTATGAGACCCAGCGGGCCATCGACCTGGGCAACCGGCTCTTTGCCGACAAGCTGGCAGGGGCCCTGCGGCTGCACCGGGTGTCCGCTCCGCTGTTTGTGGCGGTGTCCTCCGGCCTGAACGACGACCTGAACGGCGTGGAGCGGGCGGTGGCCTTCGACATCAACGGCGTGGAGGGGGACGCCGCCGTGGTCCACTCCCTGGCCAAGTGGAAGCGGCTGGCCCTGAAGCGCTACCAGTTCCACGCGGGCGAGGGGCTGTACACCAACATGAACGCCATCCGCCGGGACGAGGAGCTGGATTCCCTCCACTCCGCCTATGTGGACCAGTGGGACTGGGAGAAGATTATCACCCGGGAGCAGCGGAATGCGGACTTTTTGAAGCAGACGGTGTGTTCCATTGTCAATGCCCTGTCAGAGACCCAGTCCTTCCTGTGCACCGTCTTCCCTCAACTGAATGTGCTGCCCCCGGTGTCCACCGACATTGCCTTTATCACCACCCAGGAGCTGGAGGACCTGTTCCCCGACAAGACCCCCAAGGAGCGGGAGGACGCCTTTGTCCAGGACCACCCCACCACCTTTCTTATGGGCATCGGCGGCAGGCTGAAATCCGGCAGGCCCCACGACGGCCGGGCCCCCGACTACGACGACTGGGCCCTGAACGGCGATCTGCTGGTGTGGGACAGCGTGGGACGGCGGTCCTTTGAGCTGTCCTCCATGGGCATCCGGGTGGATGAGGAGAGCCTGGCGCGCCAGCTGGAGCTGGCTGGCTGCGAGAGCCGCCGGGAGCTGCCCTTCCACAGGATGCTTCTCAATGGCGAGCTGCCCCTCACCATGGGTGGCGGCATCGGCCAGAGCCGGGTGTCCATGCTGCTGCTGGGCAAGGCCCACATCGGCGAGGTCCAGTCCTCCCTGTGGGACGAGGTCAACACTACCGCCGCCGAGAAGGCGGGGATTACGCTGCTGTAACAGGCCCCCGTCCCGCCGCAGCGGTCAGCCTCCTTTTGAAAGGAGGTGCCCCAGTTCGCAAACTGGGGCGGAGGATTGCATTTTGCGAAGCAAAATATACGAAGTATACAAGGTTTCCGCAAACTTTGTTTACTTCGTATGTTCGGCTTCGCCGAACGCAATCCTCAGTCAGCCTGCGGCTGACAGCTCCTTTCCAAAGGAGCCTTATCGCCTGCGGGCGGGACGAAAGGAGAAACTATGCCCATCACCCTCACCCAACTGAACACCGCTGAGGTTCTGCGCTACATGGGCTGTCCGCCCGAAAAGGCGGACGGGGCCCTGACGGCGCAGGTGGAGGACTGCGCCCGGGAGCTGCTGGGGGCCGTCCGGCCCCGGTGGAGCTGGCGGCCGGTGGAAATTTCTTTTGAGGCGTGCGGCGTGCGGCTGGAAAACGGCCTTCTGCTGCCCGGAGAGGACCTGAAAGCCCACCTGTCCGGCTGCGGCCGGGCGGCCCTCTTCTGCGCCACCCTGGGGGCGGAGGCGGATGCCCTCATCCGCCGGGCGGAGCGGCTGGACATGGGCCGGGCCCTCACTCTGGACTGTTGCGCCTCGGCGGCAGTGGAGGCGGTCTGCGACCGGATTGAGGGGGAGCTCCAGGAAAAATTCCCCGGCTGCTCCTTCCCCTTCCGGTACAGTCCCGGCTACGGGGACCTGCCCCTGGAGGTTCAGGGGCCCCTGTTGGACCTGCTGGACGCCCCCCGCCGGGCGGGGCTGTGCGCCACAGCAAACCATCTACTCACCCCCCGGAAGTCGGTGACCGCCATTTTGGGCGTTTCCAGCGGGGAGATTGAAAAAAAGAACCGCAGCTGCCTGGGCTGTCCCGCCCAGGGGAGCTGTCAATATCGAAAGGCGGGCGGACACTGTGGAATTTCGTGAATTATTGAAAGGCCCCGGCCCCGTAATCCTGGACGGCGGCATGGGCACCATGCTCCAGGCCAAGGGCCTGCGCATGGGGGAGCACCCTGAGCTGGCCGCGCTGGAGCACCCGGACTGGCTCTTGGACATCCACCGTGCTTACGTGGAGGCGGGGACGCAAATTCTGTGCGCCAACACCTTTGGAGCCAACCGGGAGAAGCTGAAACGCACCGGGAGGACGGTGGAGGAGGTCATCCCCCCCTCCATCGCCATTGCCAAAGAGGCGGCGGCGGGGAGGGCTCTGGTGGCCCTGGACCTGGGGCCCATCGGCCAGCTGCTGGAGCCCACTGGGATGCTGGACTTTGAGACGGCGGTGGACATCTTCGCCCAGCAGGTGCGGGCAGCGGTGTCCGCCGGGGCGGACCTGGTGATGGTGGAGACCATGACCGACTTGCAGGAGTGCCGGGCCGCTTTGCTGGCGGTGAAGGAGAACAGCGATTTGCCCGTGCTGGTGTCCATGACCTACGAGGAGCGGGGGCGCACCTTCCTGGGCCACTCCCCGGCCAGCGCCGCCCTCACCCTGGAGGGCATGGGGGCGGACGCCATCGGTATCAACTGCTCCCTGGGCCCCCGGGAGATGCCCAAGCTAGTGCGTGAGCTGACAAGGTGGACCACCCTGCCCATCTCGGTGAAGCCAAACGCCGGCCTGCCCGACCCGGGCGGGGCGGGGTATGATATCACGGCGGACGAGTTCGCCGCCGCCATGGCCGAGCTGACAGACCTGGGGGTCAAGCTCTACGGTGGCTGCTGCGGCACCACCCCGGAGTACATCGCCAAGCTGTGCAGGGCTCTGGAGGGAAAAACCATCCGGGAGGTTTCGCGCTCCGTCCCTGCCGCAGTGTGCAGCCCGGCACAGGTGGTGCCCATCGACCGGGTGCGGGTCATCGGCGAGCGCATCAACCCTACCGGTAAAAAGCGGATGAAGGAGGCCCTTCTCCGGGACGACGTAGACTACATGCTGGGTCAGGCCCTGGAGCAGACCCAGGCCGGGGCGGACATTCTGGACGTGAACGTGGGCCTGCCCGAGATCGACGAGGCGGCCATGATGGTGAAGGTGGTCAAGGCCCTCCAGGGGGTGACCGACGCGCCCCTCCAGCTGGACTCCACCCGCCCGGAGGTGCTGGAGAAGGCCCTGCGGGTCTACTGCGGCAAGGCCATTGTCAACTCGGTAAACGGGGACGAGGAAGTTCTGGACGCCATCCTGCCCCTGGTGAAGAAGTACGGCGCGGCGGTGGTGGGCCTTACCCTGGACAAAAACGGCATCCCTAAAACTACTCTGGACCGGCTGGACATCGCCCGGCGCATCCTGAACCGGGCCCTGAACTACGGCATCCGCCGGGAGGATGTGTACATCGACTGTCTCACCCTCACCGTCTCGGCGGAGCAGGCGGCAGCCTCCCAGACCCTGGAGGCCCTGGCCCGGGTGAAGAAGGAGCTGGGGCTGAAGACGGTGCTGGGGGTGTCCAACATCTCCTTCGGCCTGCCCGCCCGGCCTCTGGTCAACCAGAACTTCCTCACCATGGCCATGACAAAGGGGCTGGACCTGCCCATTATCAACCCCAATCTGGAGGCCATGATGGCCGCCGTCCGTTGCTACCACCTGCTGATGAACATTGACACCGACGCCCGGGACTACATCGCCGCCTACGCCAACGCGGCGGTGTCCACCTCCATTACCGCCGGAGCAGGGCAGGCCCCGTCCGCCGCCCCCGCCGGGGAGCGGACTCTGGAGCAGATTGTCATTGCCGGCCTGAAGGGTGAGGCGGGCCCTGCCGCCCGCCGCCTGCTGGAGACGGAGGACCCCATGGCGGTGGTGGACGGCATCCTCATTCCCGCTTTGGACTGGGTGGGGGCGGATTTCGAGGCGGGAAAGGTCTTTCTGCCCCAGCTTATTCAGGCAGCCGGGGCGGCTCAGGCCGCCTTTGAGGTCATCCGGGAGCAGCTGTCCGCCCGGCCCGGTGGGGAGAGTGCCCCCAAGGCCCCCATCGTGCTGGCCACCGTGAAGGGGGATATCCACGATATCGGCAAGAACATTGTCAAGGTGCTGCTGGAGAACTACGGCTACCCGGTAATCGACCTGGGCAAGGATGTGGAGCCCGCCGCCGTGGTGGAGGCCGCCAAAAGGCACGCAGCCCCGCTGGTGGGGCTGTCCGCCCTGATGACCACCACCCTGGGCAGCATGGAGGAGACCATCCGCCTGCTGCGCGCGGAGCAGGTTGCCTGTAAGGTGGTGGTGGGAGGCGCGGTGCTCACGGCGGATTACGCCAAAAAAATCGGCGCCGACTTCTACGCCAAGGACGCCAAGGAGAGCGTGGACGTGGCCCGGCAGGTGATTGGATAATGGCAGGCCCTGGAGGCCTGCGGGGAAATGATATGAGGGGCCGGCAGGAATGCCGACCCCTACTTATGTGTTGCCATTCTCCGGCCGATATGGTAAAATAGAGAAAATGTCGAAACGGGGGAATTGTTATGAGCCAATACCCGCCAGAATGGGACACCCTGGAGGAGGAGCAGCCGGTGATTGAGACGGAGTATCAGCCGTCTCAGGAGCCGCCCCGGCCCGTCCGCCAAGCCCCGCCGCCCCAGAGACGGCAGCAGCCCTCCGGCCGCTCAGGCGGGAACGGGCTGAGCAGGCTGACCCTGGCTGTCTCAGTGCTGGCCCTGATTCTGGCCGGGGCAGCCCTTTTCCTCACCCTGAAACCGGAGCCTGAGCCGGAAGAACCCCCCGATGTGTCGGAGGAGGAGCCCGTCACCTTCCGTTTTGGCGACCGGATCATGACCCCGCTGGAGGGGATGCCCCTGAACCCCTATGACCGGGCCGGCTTCTCGCTGGACGAGAAGGGCCGTGTTACCTACGAGCGGGACGGTATTCAGGCGAAAACGGGGGTGGATGTGTCCACCTACCAGCAGGAGATCGACTGGGAGGCGGTGGCCGACGATGGCATCGACTTCGCCATCCTCCGCCTGGGCTACCGGGGCTACACCGAGGGGGGACTGTTCCCTGACCAGACCTTCCAGACCAACCTCCGGGGGGCGCTGGACGCCGGCCTGGACGTGGGGGTTTACTTCTTCTCCCAGGCCATCACCCCCCAGGAGGCGGAGGAGGAGGCCGACTACATCCTCAGCGCCATCGAGGGGTACAATATCACCTACCCCATTGCTTTCGACTGGGAGCCCATCTCTCCAGGAAACGATGCCCGTACTGACGGACTGGACAACGATGTTCTGACCCAGTGCGCCGCCGCCTTCTGCGCGAAGATCGAGGCGGCGGGGTATACCCCGGCGGTCTACTTCAACCAGAGCCTGGGCTATCTCCGCTACGACCTGCGGGAGCTGACCGACTCTGTCCTCTGGCTGGCGGAGTACGACACCAAACCGGATTTCTACTACTGCTTCGACCTGTGGCAGTACACCCACACCGGCCAGGTGGCCGGCATCGAGGGGGATGTGGACCTGGATCTGGACCTGCGCCTTGGCTGATAGATGCAATAAGCCCCCTGACACGGGTTTCGTGTCAGGGGGCCGGTCTTTTTACTGGTCCTTTTCCTTCATCAGCAGGTACATAATCGCCTTCTGGGCGTGGAGGCGGTTTTCCGCCTCGTCAAAGATTTCGTCCGCGTGGGCCTCGAAGACCTCGGCGGTGATCTCCTCCCCCCGGTGGGCGGGGAGGCAGTGCTGCACCATGCAGCCCTCATTGGTCAGGGCCATCAGTTCATCGTTGATCTGGTAGCCCTGGAAGGCCTTCACACGGACGGCCTTCTCCTCCTCCTGGCCCATGGAGGCCCACACGTCGGTAATCATCACGTCGGCCCCCACGGCGGCCTCCTTGGGGGTGCGGAACAGGGAGAACTTATGGGCGGGGTCGCTGCGGGTGAAGTCCAGCACCTGGGGGTCGGGGTCGTAGCCCTCGGGACAGGCCACCGACACCTCCATCCCCACCTTCAGGCCGCCCACAACGAGGGAGTTGGCCATGTTGTTGCCGTCGCCGATGTAGCACATCTTCAGCCCCTTCAGCACCGCCTTGTGCTCCCGGATGGTGAGCAGGTCGGCCAGCACCTGGCAGGGGTGGCAGAAGTCGGTCAGGCCGTTAATCACGGGAATCTGGGTGTACTGGGCCAGCCGCTCCACCTCCTCCTGGGCGAAGGTGCGGATCATAATGCCGTCGCAGTACCGGTCCAGCACCCGGGCGGTGTCCTCAATGGGCTCCCCTCGGCCGATCTGACTCTCCTTGCCGGAGAGGAACAGGGCGTGTCCCCCCAGTTGGTACATGCCCGTCTCGAAGGAGACGCGGGTGCGGGTGGAGTTCTTCTCAAAGATCATGGCCAGGGTCTTGCCCTTGAGGTAGTCCTTGTGGATGTTGTGCTTGGTCTCATATTTCAGTTGGTCCGCCGTGTTCAGGATGGTGATGATATCCTCCCCGGACAGGTCCAGCAGCTTTAACAGGTCGTTTTTCATAAGGCCTCCTGTAGGGGCGGGTATTACCCGCCCGCTTTTTTATAAATTGGTTCATATCCTGCGGGCGGATGATATCCGCCCCTACACAGTGAAGGTTTCTCGGAATTTAGTTGGTGAGCATGGTGCCCACGCCGGCGTCGGTGAGCAGCTCGGTGAGCAGGGAGTGGGACACCCGGCCGTCCAGAATGACGGCGGAGCCCACGCCGGAGCGGACGGCGTTGACACAGCAGTCCACCTTGTGGACCATCTCCCCGGCGATAACCCCCTCCCGCACCAGGGCGGGGACGGAGGACAGCTGAAGCTCGGGGATCAGGGTGGCCTCGTCCGCCGGGTCGCGGAGCAGGCCCCGCACGTCAGTGAGGAGGACCAGCTTCTCCGCCTTCAGGGCCACGGCCAGTTTGGCGGCGGCGGTGTCGGCGTCCACGTTGTAGGAGGTGGGCCGGTCCGTCCCCTGGGCCACAGGGGCCACCACGGGGATGTAGCCGCTGCTCAGGGCGGAGGAAGCCATGGCGGCGTCCACCTTGGTGATATCCCCCACCAGGCCGTACTTCTTGTCCAGCACCCTGGCCTGGAACAGGCCGCCGTCCAGGCCGCACAGGCCCACGGCCTTGCCGCCCAGGCGGTTCAGGGTGGCCACCAGGTCCTTGTTCACCTGGCCGCACAGCACCTGCTGGACCACCGCCATGGTGGGGCCGTCGGTGTACCGCAGGCCGTCGATAAATTTGGACTCCCTGCCCAGCAGGGTGAGCATGTCATTGATCTCCGGCGTGCCGCCGTGGACCACCACAACCCGGATGCCCACCAGGGACAGCAGGATGATATCGGAGATAACGGTCTCCACCGTCTCGCCGTGGACCGCGCCGCTGTCGTAGCGGACCACAATGGTCTTGCCGGTGAATTTTTGAATGTAGGGCAGGGCCTCCGCCAGAATTTGGGCCCGGTCCAGCTCGTTGAAGGACATTTCGTTCCCTCCTATTGAATCTGTTTGTAGGGCGGGACGACCTCGGCCCGCCTCTGGATTGATACGCACTGAGAAATGCGGCGCGCCGGGGTCGTCGCGCCCTGCCATTCTCATTACGACCGGTAATCCCCGTTGATGTGGACGTACTCAGCGGTGAGGTCGCAGCCCCAGCACTCGGCCTCGTCCTCCCCCTCGTGGAGGTCCACCGCAATGACGACCTCCTTCTGGGACAGGATCTCCTTGGCCCTGGCCTCGTCAAAGGGCAGGCCGTCCCCCTGGCCGCACACCATAATCTCGCCGGCGGCGGAGGAGAAGGAGATATCCACGTGCTCCGGGCGGAAGGGGGCCTTGGAGTAGCCCATGGCGGCCAGCACCCGGCCCCAGTTGGCATCCGCCCCGCACATGGCGGCCTTCACCAGGGAGGAGCCCACCACCGCCTTGGCCAGCCGCTCGGCGTTCTCCTCGCTGCGGGCCCCGGTCATTTTGCATGTGACCAGCCGGCCGGCCCCCTCGCCGTCGCCGGCGATGGCCCGGGCCAGATAGCGGCAGGCGTGCTCCAGAGCGGACTTGAAGGTCTCATAGCCGCTGTCCTTCCACTCGACGAGAGGGTTGCCCGCCGCGCCGTTGGCCAGCACGACACAGGTGTCGTTGGTGGAGGTGTCGCCGTCCACGGTGACCCGGTTGAAGGTCTTGGCGGACACCTCCCGCAGGGCGTCCTCCAGCAGCTCCTGGGTGATGGCGCAGTCGGTGGTGATGAAGCACAGCATGGTGCCCATGTTGGGGTGAATCATGCCGGAGCCCTTGGCGATGGCCCCCAGCTTGACCGTTTTCCCGCCCACGTCGAAGGAGAGGGCGATCTCCTTTTTCACTGTATCGGTGGTCATAATGGCGGCGGCGGCGCGGTCGGAGCCGTCCTCTCGCAGGTCGGCGGCCAGCTTTGGCATGCTGAGCTTGATGGCGCCGATATTGATGGTCTGGCCGATGACGCCGGTGGAGCAGACGGCAAAGTCCCCCGCTTCCCGGCCTGTAGCGGCGGCCGCGGCGGCGCACATGGCCTCGGCGTTTTCGTGGCTGCCGGGACAGCAGGCGTTGGCGTTGCCGCTGTTGGCCACGATGCCCCAGGCGGTGCCGTCCTCCAGGTGGTCCATGGTCACGTAGATGGGGGCGGCCTTTACCCGGTTCAGTGTATACACCCCGGCGGCGGTACACTCCCGGTCAGAGAGGATCATGGCCAGGTCGTTCTTGTCCGGGCTGCTGCTGGCCTTCACGCCGCAGTGGATGCCTCCGGCCTTAAAGCCCTGGGCGGCGCACACGCCGCCGGTAATCTCATTGAACATTTTTGTTTCTCCTTCCTAAAGGCTCCCTCTCTGAGGGAGCTGTCAGCCCGCAGGGCTGACTGAGGGAGTTTTCCGACGGCGGACTCCCTCCGTCACGGCTTCGCCGTGCCACCTCCCTCGGAGAGGGAGGCTTTTACCTTCTTGCCGCCACAAACTCCTCAATGAGGGAAATCTGCTTCTCTACGCTCTCCCTGGCCGGGCCGCCGTAGACCTTGCGGCCGTTGACGCAGGTTTTCAGGGCCAGGGCCTGGTAGACATCGGCGTCGAACAGGCCGGAGATGGCCCGGAAGTCCCGGAGGGTGAGGGTGTCCAGGGTGTCGCCGGTTTTGATGCACAGGTTGACCAGCCGGCCCACGATCATGTAGGCCTCCCGGAAGGGCAGGCCCTTCTTCACCAGGTAGTCGGCGCAGTCGGTGGCGTTGATAAAGCCTCCGGCCGCCGCCTTTGCCATGTCCTTGGGCCGGACGGTGAGGGTGTCCACCATGGCGGCGAAGACGGGCAGGCACAGCTCCACCGTGTCGATGGCGTCGAACAGGGCCTCCTTGTCCTCTTGCATGTCCTTGTTGTAGGCCAGGGGGAGGGCCTTCATCACGGTGAGCAGGGTTATCAGATTGCCGTACACCCGGCCCGTCTTGCCCCGGACCAGCTCGGCCACGTCGGGGTTTTTCTTCTGGGGCATGATGGACGAGCCGGTGGAGTAGGCGTCGTCCAGGTCCACGTATTTGAACTCCCAGGAGCACCACAGGATGATCTCCTCGGAGAACCGGGACAGGTGCATCATCAAAATGGACAGGGCGGACAGCAGCTCGATGGCGTAGTCCCGGTCGGACACCGAGTCCATGGAGTTGTCGGTGGGCTTGGCGAAGCCCAGGGAGGCGGCGGTGGCAAACCGGTCCACCGGGTAGGTGGAGGTGGCCAGAGCGCCAGCCCCCAAGGGGCACTCGTCCAGCCGTTCCAGGCAGTCCTCCAGCCGGGTGACGTCCCGCTTGAACATGTTGGCGTAGGCCATCATGTAGTGGGCGAAGGTGGTGGGCTGGGCCCGCTGGAGGTGGGTGTAGCCGGGCATGACGGTGTCCAGGTTGGCCCTGGCCTTCTTCACCAGCACCTCCTCCAGCGCCAGCACCTGGCCGATGAGGACGGGAATCTCCTCCTTCACATACAGCCGGGTGTCCACCGCCACCTGGTCGTTGCGGCTCCGGGCGGTGTGCAGCCGCTTGCCGGCCTCCCCCACCCGCCGGGTGAGCTCGGCCTCAATGTTCATGTGGATGTCCTCGTTCTCCAGGGTGAACTCCACGCCGCCGGCCTCAATGTCGGCCAGAATGGCCTTCAGGCCGTCTACAATGGTCTCGGCCTCGTGGGCCTCAATGATGCCGGTTTTGCCCAGCATCTCGGCGTGGGCGATGGAGCCGGTGATGTCCTGCTTGTACAGCCGGGCATCGAAGCCGATGGAGGAATTAAAGTCGTTGACAAGGGTGTCGGTTTCCTTTTGAAACCGTCCGGCCCAGAGTTTCATAGTAATCGCTCCTTATTGAAATTCCCTCGTCCCCCCGCAGGGACAAGCCTCCTTTTGAAAGGAGGTGCCCCAGTTCGCAAACTGGGGCGGAGGATTGTATTTCGCCGCAGGCGAAATGTGCGAAGCAAACACGGGTTTGCAGCCCTGGGTTTATTTCATACATTTTGCTGCGCAAAATACAATCCTCAGTCAGCCGGCGGCTGACAGCTCCTTTCAAAAGGAGCCTTGCGGCCCTGCGGGGAACGAAGGTTTTATAGCTTTCCCTGCTCCCGCAGCGCCTGAACCTTGTCGGGCAGGCCCCACAGGTTGATGAAGCCCTGGGAGTCCATCTGGTCGTAGTCGCTCTCCTCGAAGGTCACCAGATTCTCGGAGTACAGGGTGCAGGGAGAGGTGACGGAGGAGGTTATCACATTGCCCTTGTAGAGCTTCAGCTTCACGGCGCCGGTGACATGCTTCTGGGTGTCCACGGCAAAAGCCTGGAGGGCTTCCCGCAGGGGGGTGAACCACTTACCGTTGTAAACCAGGTCGGCGAAGTCCACCGCCAGCTTGGTCTTCATGTGCTTGGTGTCCTTGTCCAGGGTAATCATCTCCAGAACCTCGTGAGCCCGGTAGAGGATGGTGCCGCCGGGGGTCTCATACACGCCCCGGTCCTTCATGCCCACCAGCCGGTTCTCCACGATATCAAGGAGACCGATGCCGTTCTTGCCGCCCAGGTCGTTGAGCTTACGGATGATATCGCTGGCCTTCATCTTCTCCCCGTCGATGGCCACAGGCCAGCCCTTTTCAAAGTCCAGGGTAACATAGGTGGGGACGTCGGGGGCCATAGCGGGGGAGACACCCATCTCCAAAAAGCCGGGCTTGTCATACTGGGGTTCGTTGGCCGGGTCCTCCAGGTCCAGGCCCTCGTGGGACAGGTGCCACAGGTTCTTGTCCTTGGAGTAGTTGGTCTCCCGGCTGATCTTCAGGGGGACGTTGTGGGCCTCGGCGTAGTCGATCTCCTCGTCCCGGCCCTTGAT